>NZ_JBVHXR010000024.1:0-13204 GCF_055569295.1 Streptomyces sp. NPDC029292 | reverse complement strand
TCCCCCCTTTCCCCGTCCCCCGACCGCGCACACACCACCCCCCCCACCCCCCCCCCCCGCACCCCCCCCCCCCCCCCCCCCCCCCCCCCCCCCCCCCCCCCCACGGCACGTTCTGCGGAGGATACGGAGCATGAAGATCGACTGGGACCGGCGCACCTGTGGGCGGCGTGGGCACGTGACATACGCACCCGCCGAGCAGGCGCTGCGGGAGCGGCTGCGCGCCGAGACGAGCCTCGGCGAGGCCTGGCGCTGTCTGCGCTGCGGCGACTTCGTGCTGGGTGAGCCGCATGGTTCCGGTCCGGCGGCCGAGGCTCCGCTGGTGCCGCGCGGCAAGGTGCTGCGCGATCTGTTCATCCTGCGCTTCCTGGCCATCGAGCGGGCCGTGCGCGGCGTGTTCATCGTGCTGGTCGCGGCCGCCGTGTGGAAGTTCAGCAACAGCCAGACCTCGGTGCGCCGGCTCTTCGACGAGTACCTCGACGTCTTCCGGCCGGTCTTCAAGCACTTCCACTACGACCTCGACCACTCGCCCGTGGTCGGCACCATCCAGAAGACCTTCGGCTACAAGCACTCCACACTCGTGCTGGTCGCCGCGCTGCTCCTCGCGTACGCCCTGATCGAGCTCGTCGAGGCGGGCGGCCTCTGGTACGCCAAGCGCTGGGCGGAGTACCTCACGGTCGTCGCCACCGCCGCCTTCCTCCCGCTGGAGATCTACGAACTCACCGAGCACATCAGCTGGTTGAAGATCGGCACGCTCGTCCTCAACATCCTCGCCGTCCTCTACATCGCCCTCGCCAAACGGCTCTTCGGGCTGCGCGGCGGGCGCAAGGCCTTCGAGGCGGAGCGGCAGAGCGCGTCGCTGCTGGAGGTGGAGGAGTCGGCCGGGGTGATGGTCTGAGGCTCTACGCCCAGGGGTCGGTGATCTCCCGCAGCAGCGTGAGCGCCTCGCGCAGCTGCTTCATGCGGCGCTTGCCGAGGTGGGTCTCCCACTCCTTCTCCACCTCGGCGACCACCGCGTCGGCGACCTCCTTGGCCGCCCATGCCTTGTCCGCCCCGCACACCAGCCGGGCCCGCCTGTCGGTCGGGTCCGGCACCCGCCGTACGTAGCCCGCCTTCTCCAACTGGTCGACCAGGAAGCCCGCGGTCTGCTTGGTGATCTGGGCCTGTTCGGCGAGGTCGGTCAGCCGTGTGCCGTTCGGGCCGATGCGCTGCATGACCCGGGCCTGGGCGGGCGTGAAGTCGTCGAAGCCGGCCTCGGCGAGTGCGGTGAACACGCGGTTCTCCAGGGCCCGGTACGGGAGGAACAGGAGCACGCCCGTGTTGAGCTCGCTCTCCGTCACCATCGTCGGCACACTCCTTCGACCGCTCGGCATTCGACTGCTTGACATTGGTCAGAGACTCTGACTAATTTGGTCAGAGAAGCTTACCACTTCAGTAGGCGGTGATTCCCATGGGTGTCGTACTGGGGACGGACGAGCGCTGGCGAATCGTCGACCGCGAGCGGGCGAGTCTGGCGGACCTGCTGGAGGGGCTGAGCCCCGAGGAGTGGCAGACGCCGACGCGGTGCGGTGACTGGCGGGTGCGGGACGTTGCCGCGCATCTCAGCATCGCCGCGCGATTCTCGTACAGCGCTGTAGTGCGCGAAGTCGTCCGCGCTCGGGGGAACGTCGACCGGATGATCCACGACTCGGCGGTCCGCGAGGCCGAACTGCCCGTCGCCGAGATCGTCGCGAACCTCCGCTCGATCATCGGCTCCCGCCGTCTCGCCCCCGGTACCACCCGCCGCGAGCCCCTCCTCGACATCCTCGTCCACGGCCAGGACATCGCCCTCGCGGTCGGCAGGGAGCGCACCATGCCCGTCGAGGCGGCCCGCGACGCCGCAGACCGGGTGTGGACCATGCGGTTCCCGCCCAGGCCCTGGCCCCTCCCGCGCAACCGGCTCGTCGCCACCGACGTGCCGTGGACGCGCGGTGCGGGGGCGGAGGTCAGCGGACCGATCTCGGCGCTGCTGCTCCTGCTGACAGGGCGTACGGAGGCGGCGGCCCCGCGGCTCAACAAGGCCGTGACCATGGACAACTGAGCCTGTTTCAGCGGGCTGGCCGGCGCCCGGGGGAGGCGCCACGGGGGAGCGAAGCGGCGGGCCCGGCCAGTGGGCCCGCCGCTTTGACCGTTCGGAGTACGGGAGCCGTCTCCAGCGTGCGGATCGCGTTGAGCGCGCCCAGACGGCGGGTCAGGTAGTGGTGCAGGGCAGCCGGGTTCGGACACAGGGCCTGGGCGACCAGGTTGGTCGGACCGGTGGTCGCCGCGACGAACGCCAACTCGTCGTGCCCGGCGAGGGTTCGAGCCACCGCGTCGAGATGGGCCGGGGCGACCGACATCCACAGTATTAGAGGGCTGGATGTGGCGGGGGACGGTGACGAGTACTAGAGGGCTGGATGTGGCGGGGGACGGTGACGAGTACTAGAGGGCTGGATGTGGCGGGGGACGGTGACGCGTATTAGCGCGCTCGATCCGCCGCGGTGTCGAGCCGCTCCATCTCCTCCGGCTCCAGCACCAGGTCCGCCGCCCCCGCCGAGTCCCGGATCGTCTGGGGGCGGCTGGCGCCCGGAATCGGGATCACAGTCGGGGAGATCGCCAACAACCAGGCCAGGCAGACCTGTTGGGGGCTGACGCCGCGCTCGCGGGCCACCTCGTGAAAGGCGCCGAAACGGTCGTCGGACTCCGCCTTCGACGGTCCGTCCAGGGAACTGCGGGAGATCCCGCCCAGCGGGCTCCACGGCAGGAAGGCGATGCCCAGTTCGGCGCAGATCCGGAGCTCGCGCTCGCTGTCCCGTACGGCGGGGGAGTACTGGTTCTGGACCGAGGCCAGGCCGTCGCCGAGGATCGCGTGGGCCTTCAGGATCTGGTCGGTGGTCGTGTTGGAGATCCCGGCGAGGCGGATCTTGCCCTCGTCCAGGAGCTCGCGCAGGGCGCCCAGCGAGTCCTCGAAGGGGACGGCGGGGTCGGGCTTGTGGAGCTGGTAGAGGCCGATCGCCTCCACGCCGAGCCGCTTGAGGGAGGCCTCGGCCGCCGACTTGAGGTGGCGCGGGGAGCCGGTCACCGTCCAGCTGCCGTCTGCCGGTCTGCCGCGCCCGCCCTTCGTGGTCACCAGGACGTCGGCCGTGTCGCCGCCGTACGTCGCCAGGGCGCGGGCCACGAGACGTTCGTTGTGGCCGGGTTCGTCGCCGGGCAGGTGATAGGAGTCCGCCGTGTCCAGGAGGGTGACGCCCGCGTCGAGGGCGGCGTGCACCGTGGCCAGGGCCCGCGCCTCGTCGGGGCGGCCCTCGATGGACAGCGGCATCGCGCCGAGGCCGATCGCGCCGACCCGGAGGTCTCCAAGGGGGCGATGGATCATGTCAGTTGCCCTTTCTGAGGGTGTCCGCGCCGGCGGTGCCCGCGCTGACGGTGTCCGTGCCGAGGGTTTCCGCGACCGCGCGCGGCAGCCATTCCCTTGCCTCACCGAAGGGAAAACCGAGCTTCGTCGCCCGCGAGTTGTCCATCGCGTACGAGCGGGCGAACGAGAACGGTGAGACCTCCCCGACCTCGACACTCCGGAAGACCGTCCTGCCCCCCGGGAGGTGCACGGCGACCGCCTCGCACAACTCCTCGGTGGTGAGCACCCCGTGGGACGCGGCGTTCACCGGCCCGGTGAATTCCGCGCCGGCGGTCCAGGCGAGGAAGTCCGCTATCTCCTCGACGTGGATGTACGTCGCCGGGTGGTTCACGGCGGGTACGGTGATCGGCTCGCCGGTGCGGATGCGGTCGGCGTAGTGGTCGAGGCGGCCGGTGAAGTCGTCGTCCCCGCCCAGTACATGGGCGACGCGTACGGACACGTACGGGAAGGCGGGGTCGGCCGCGAGGACCGCCTCGGCCTGCCGCTTGCCCTCGCCGTAGTGCGCCTCCAGGAACTCCTGGTCGTCCCAGGGGAGTTCGAGGTCGACGGCGACCGTACGGGGATCGACGGCATCCTCGCGTACGAGGGCGGCCGAGTCCTCGTACGCGTACACCTCGACGGTGGACGTCATGACGTACCGCCGTGTGCGCCCGGCGAATACCAGGCGCGCGATCTCCGCCTGCCTCGGCGTATAGCAGACCTGGTCGATGACGACGTCGAAGGTCCGTGCGCCCAGGGCGATCAGCAGGGACTTCTCGTCATTGCGATCGGCGACGAGATGAATGGCCCCCGCGGGCGGTGCCGACGAGCCTCTGTTGATGACGGTGACCTGATCTCCCGCGGCCATCAGTCGCGTTATCAGGCGCTTCCCGAAATAACGATTCCCGCCAATGACACATATGTGACGCACGATGCCCCTCCAGCGATCCTCCGGCCTTGTGGTGATAATTCTCTTGGCCTGCGCGTCACATCTGAAGGGGGAGCCATGGGAGATCCGGCCGCGGCACCGAAGGAACCACGGCATCTGCGAGCCGCCACCAACGAAACGTCGGTGGCCTTCGACGCCCTGGACCGGCAGATCCTGGAACTGCTGCAGATCGACGGCCGGATCAAGCTCAGCGAGCTGGGCCGCCGGGTCCGGCTGAGCCCGGCGGCCGTCGCCGAACGCGTGCGCCGCCTGGAGTCCGCGGGCGCCATCACCGGCTACGGCGCCCATGTCGTGCCGTCCCGCCTCGGCTACGGCATCCAGGCCTTCATCCGCGTCAACCCGCATGGCGGCTACAACCTGAAGCACCCCAGGACCCTGGAGCTGCTGGCCCGCCCCGAGGTCGTCGAGGTGCACCACGTCGTCGGCGAGGACTGCTGGATCCTCAAGGTGGCCGTCGAGGACACCATCCACCTGGAGGACGTCCTGGAACAGACCTCCGCGCTCGGGCGTACGACGACGTCGATCGTGCTGTCGTCACCGGTGGTACGGAAGCCGTTGCTGCCGCCGGCCTGAGCCATCCGAACTACTGGATGCTGATCCGGTGGGGGTGGGCCGGGTCGGCGGGGCAGACGAAGAGGTATCCGGTGCCCCAGCGGCCGACGGTGACCTCGGTGGGCGTGTTCGACCCGACCGGCTGGAGTGACATGCCGTAACCGTTGGGGCCGTGTCGGTCGAACGGGCACCAGAAGACCTGGAGGAGATCGCGGTCGGCGGGCCCGGCGGTGAGGTCGGGTATGTCGCGGCGGTACAGCTGGGTCAGGCCGATCATCGGGATCGGGTCGGTCTCCGCCAGCCACGGCGCGTGCCGCCCGCGCCGCAGCGAGCCGAGGATCTCGCGTTCCTCGTCGGTCGGCCCGGGTCGCTCGCCGGGTCCCGGCGTACGCGCCCACGCCTCCTCAAGGATCCGCCGCTTGCGCCGGATGTCCGCAGGGCGCTCACCGCTGCTCCGCTTGTGCGGCTCCGTGCACACCGGCCAGGGTTCGTCGGCGGGCCACAGCAGCGGCCCGCCGACCGAGCTGTCCGCGACGGACGGGTTCCCGCGGCGCGGATGCAGTCGCGTGGTCGTACGCCGGTGGGCGTCGAGGCCGGGGAAGAGCGCCTCCACGTCCAGGGGGCGCGGCGGGGTCGTACGGCTCATGGGGCCTCACTGCCTCTCGCTCAGAACGGTTTGCGTTGACGTCGGCGTCAAGGATTACCGTCAACGCATGCGAATCGGCGAGCTGGCGGCGCGGGCCGGGACCACCACGCGGACCCTGCGGTACTACGAGTCGCGGGGGCTGCTGCCCGCGCGGCGGGGCGAGAACGGGTACCGGACGTACGACGAGCACGACCTGCGGCTGCTGCGGCAGATCAGGACGCTGCAGGACTTCGGGTTCGACCTGGAGGAGACGCGGCCCTTCGTGGAGTGTCTGCGGGCCGGGCACCCGGAGGGCGACTCGTGTCCCGCCTCGCTCGCCGTCTACCGCCGCAAGCTCGGCGAACTCGACGCGCTGATCGACGAGCTGGCGTCGGTGCGCGCCAAGGTCGGCGAGCAGCTGGCGCGGGCCGAGGCCGCGCGGGAGGCGCTGGCGGCCGACGCGGAGGTTCCGGGCGGCCCGGAACCCGTATGCGAACTGGGAGGACTGAGGCGATGATCAAGGCAGCAGGCGTGGCCGAGGTGACGGACGCGGACTTCGAGGCGGAGGTGATCGGGTCGGATCTGCCCGTACTGGTGGAGTTCACGGCCGACTGGTGCGGACCGTGCCGGCAACTGGCGCCGGTGCTCAGCGACATCGCCTTCGAGGAGGGCGACCGGCTCAAGATCGTCCAGCTGGACGTGGACAGGAACCCGCAGACCACGATCGCGTACGGCGTCCTGTCGATGCCCACACTGATGGTGTTCCAGGGCGGCGAGCCGGTGAAGTCGATGGTGGGGGCCCGCCCCAAGCGACGGCTTCTGGAGGAGCTGTCCGACGTGCTCTGAGCATCCCGGCCCGACAAACAAAAGAAATCCCCCGAGCAATTGCGCTCGGGGGATTTCTTTGCGTATATTCAATGATTCGCGACTTCAAGGGGATTGAGTCGCAAAGAAGTTCACTGGCCACAGTATATCCGAGCGGGAGCGGAATTGTCAAACAGGGGCTCGCACACAGATTTTCCCGACGATGAATTGCGGCATGAGCAGGAATTCATCGACGGGTTGTACACGCGCGTGGACGCGCTGCGCGGTGTCACGGAGGCGTCCGTCGGGGACGCGCTCGCGCAGGGCAGTACGCCCATGCAGGCACGGCTCGAGCGGGATGTGCTGGTCGCCGAGCGCTCGGGCCTGCTCGCCGCGCTGAACGCCGTGGACGGTTCGCTCTGCTTCGGCCGCATCGACCTCACCTCCGGCGTCAGCCACCACATCGGCCGGATCGGCATCCGCGCCGACGACACCGAGCACACCCCGATCCTGATCGACTGGCGGGCCCCGGTCGCCCGCCCCTTCTACCTCGCCACCGGCCACACGCCCATGGGCCTGCGGCGGCGCCGGCACCTCACCACCGACGGCCGGCACGTCACCGACCTGCACGACGAGATCCTCGACCTCGGCGACCACGAACGCACCGGTCACGAGGACCCGACCGGCGACGCGGTGCTGCTCGCCGCGCTCAACTCGGCGCGCACCGGTCGTATGAGCGACATCGTGCAGACCATCCAGGCCGAGCAGGACCAGATCATCCGTGCGCCGTACCAGGGCGTCCTGGTGGTGGAGGGCGGTCCCGGCACCGGCAAGACGGCCGTCGCGCTGCACCGGGCCGCCTATCTGCTGTACGAGTACCGGGAGCTGCTGGCCAAGCGTGCCGTCCTGATCGTCGGCCCGAACCCCGCCTTCCTCGGCTACATCGGCGAGGTGCTGCCCTCGCTCGGCGAGACGGGCGTGCTGCTCGCGACCGTCGGCGAGTTGTTCCCCGGGGTGAAGGCGACGGCCACGGACACCCCCGAGGCGGCCGCCGTGAAGGGGCGCGCCGACATGGCCGACGTGCTCGCCGAGGTCGTACGGGACTGGCAGGCCCTTCCCGATCCGGTGATCGCCATCGAGCACGACCGGGACATACTGATGCTCGACGCCGGGCTCGTGCAGGTCGCCCGCGAGCGCACGCGCGAGGCCAGGCTGCCCCACAACGTGGCGCGCGAGCACTTCGAGGGCCACATCCTCAACACCCTCACCGACATGCTGGTCGAACGCATCGGCACGGATCCGTTCGACGGCTCGAACCTTCTCGACGCGAGCGACATCACCCAGATCCGTGACGAGCTGGCCGAGAATCCTGAGGTGTGGGGGGCCATTGACCAGTTGTGGCCGCGGGTGACTCCGCAGCGGCTGGTCGCGGACTTTCTCGCCGCGCCCGAGGGGTATGTGTCGGACAAGGACGCGGACGCGGTGCGGCGGCCGGTCACCCGTGAGTGGACCACCGCGGACGTTCCGCTTCTCGACGAGGCCGCCGAGCTGCTCGGCGAGGACGACCGGGTGGCGCGGGCCCTGGCGGACCAGGAGCGCCGCACCCAAGTCGCTTACGCGCAGGGTGTGTTGGATGTGTCTTACGCCTCCCGGACGTATGAGTTCGAGGACAAGGCCGAGGAGGACTCCGAGGTCCTCTCCGCGCACAACATCATCGACGCCGAGCGGATGGCCGAGCGGCACGAGGAGGACGACCACCGCAGCGCCGCCGAGCGTGCGGCGGCCGACCGGACCTGGGCCTTCGGCCACATCATCGTCGACGAGGCGCAGGAGCTGTCGCCGATGGCGTGGCGGCTGCTGATGCGGCGGAGTCCTACACGGTCGATGACGCTCGTCGGTGACCCGGCGCAGACCGCGGAGGCGGCGGGGGTCGGGTCGTGGGAGGAGATCCTCTCCCCCTACGTCGGGGACCGGTGGGAGCACACGCGTCTCGCCGTCAACTACCGGACTCCGTCCGAGATCATGGAGGTCGCGGCGGGGGTGGTGCGGGCTTCGTCTCCTGGGTTCGAGCCGCCTCGGTCTGTGCGGTCCACGGGGGTGCGGCCGTGGGTGCGGGACGCCGGGGACGATCTTGGTGGTGCCGTGGCCAAGGCTGTTGCCGAGCTGACTCCTGCCGAGGGGAGGGTTGCGGTGATTGCGCCTCGGGCGTTGCATGCGTTGCTGGCCGGGCGGCTGGATGGGGTGGTCGCGGGTGCGGAGCCCGATCTGACCCGTACCGTCGTGCTGCTCGATCCTCGGCAGGCCAAGGGGCTGGAGTTCGACTCGGTGCTGGTGGTTGAGCCCGGGGTGTACGGGACGAGCGATCTGTATGTCGCCCTGACGCGAGCTACGCAGGCGTTGGGTGTGCTTTATACGGGGGAGCTGCCTGGGGTGTTGCGGGGGGTGGGGGTGGCGTAAGGCGGGTTTTCGCCCCCTCCGCCCCTACCCTTCCCGTCCCTGGGGGGCTCCGCCCCCAGACCCCCGTATCGGCCTGAACGGCCTCGTCCTCAAACGCCGGACGGGCTGAGTTCAGCCCCGTCCGGCGTTTGAGGGGCGAAGAAAGGCTCAGGCAGGTCGCAGCCACACCGTGGCCAGGGGTGGCAGCGTGAGCTGGATGCTGGCCGGGCGGCCGTGTGCGGCGTGCGGTTCCGGTTTGACGGGGTCGGGGTTGTGGACGTCGCTGCCGCCGTAGCGGGCGGCGTCGGTGTTGAGGACCTCGTGCCAGGCGGGGATGTCTTCGGGTGCCCCGAGGCGGTAGCCGTGCCGGACCACGGGGGCGAAGTGGGAGATGGCGAGCAGGGGGGTGCCGTCGGCGTCGTGGCGGAGGAAGGCGAAGACGTTGTCGTCGGCGGCGTCGCCGGCGATCCAGGCGAAGCCGGCGGGGTCGGTGTCGCGTTCCCAGAGGGCGGGGGTGTGGCGGTAGGTGGTGTTGAGGTCGCGGACGAGGTCGCGGACGCCGCGGTGGTCGGGTTCGGCGGCGTAGGCGGGGTCGAGGAGCCACCAGTCGGGGCCGTGGGCTTCGGACCATTCGGCGCCCTGGGCGAATTCCTGGCCCATGAAGAGGAGTTGTTTGCCGGGGTGGGCCCACATGAAGGCCAGATAGGCGCGGAGGTTGGCGCGTTGTTGCCACCAGTCGCCGGGCATCTTGGAGACGAGTGAGCGTTTGCCGTGGACGACTTCGTCGTGGGAGATGGGCAGGACGTAGTTCTCGCTGTAGGCGTACACCATCGAGAAGGTCATCTCGTTGTGGTGGTACTTGCGATGGATGGGCTCATGGGCGACGTAGCCCAGCGAGTCGTGCATCCAGCCCATGTTCCACTTCAGGCCGAAGCCCAGCCCGCCGAAGCCGCCGGGGCCGATGTGGTGGGTGGCCCGGGTGACGCCGTCCCACGCCGTCGACTCCTCCGCGATCGTCACCACGCCCGGGTTGCGGCGGTAGACCGTGGCGTTCATCTCCTGGAGGAACGCCACCGCGTCGAGGTTTTCCCGGCCGCCGTGTTCGTTGGGGGTCCACTGGCCCGGCTCGCGTGAGTAGTCGAGGTAGAGCATCGAGGCAACGGCGTCGACCCGCAGGCCGTCGATGTGGAACTCCTCGCACCAGTACACGGCGTTAGCGACCAGGAAGTTGCGCACCTCCCGCCGCCCGAAGTCGAATTCCAGGGTGCCCCAGTCGGGGTGGGCGGCCCGCAGCGGGTCCGCGTGCTCGTACAGCGGGCGCCCGTCGAACTCGGCCAGCGCCCAGTCGTCCCGCGGGAAGTGCGCCGGCACCCAGTCCATCAGCACACCGATCCCGGCCCGGTGCAGCGCGTCGACGAGGTACTTGAAGTCGTCGGGGGCGCCCAGACGGGCCGTCGGCGCGTAGAAGCCGGTCACCTGATAGCCCCACGACCCACCGAAGGGATGCTCGGCCACCGGCATCAGTTCCACATGCGTGAAGCCCAAGTCGGCGACGTAGGAGGGGAGTTGATCGGCCAGTTGGCGGTACGTCAGTCCCGGGCGCCAGGATGCCAGATGCACCTCGTACGCCGAGAACGGAGCCTCGTGCACCGGACGCGCGCCCCGACCCGCCATCCACTCCTCGTCCCGCCACTCATGGTGGGACGCGTCCACGATGGACGAGGTGCTGGGCGGGACCTCGGTGCGCCGGGCCATCGGGTCGGCGCGCAACGTGTGCGTACCGTCGGGGCGGGTGATGTCGAACTTGTAGAGCTCGCCCTCGCCGATCGCGGGGACGAACAGCTCCCAGACCCCTGAGGAGCCCAGCGACCGCATCGGATACCCCGTGCCGTCCCAGAAGTTGAAGGTGCCGGCGAGGCGGACGCCGCGTGCGTTCGGCGCCCAGACCGTGAAGCGGGTTCCGGTCACGCCCTGGTGCACCATCGGCTCCGCGCCGAGCGCCTGCCACAGCTGCTCGTGGCGGCCCTCGCCGAGCAGATGCAGGTCGAACTCGCCGAGCGCGGGCAGGAAGCGGTACGCGTCCTCGGTCTCCTGCACCGTCCCCTCGTAGGCCACGACCAGCCGGTACGCCGCCGGGACCGCACGCAGCGGCAGCAGCCCCGAGAAGAAACCGTCTCCGTCGTCGTGCAGCTCGGCACGCAGGTCGTCCGTCACGACAGTCACCGCCAGCGCGTACGGGCGGAAGGCCCGGAATGCCACACCGCCCGGCACCGGATGGGCCCCGAGGACCCCGTGCGGATCGTGGTGCGTGCCACTCAGCAGCCGCTCCCGGTCACCGGGTTCCACACCGGCGAAGACGGGAGGACCGGGCACGTCGCCCACGACGGGCTCGGGAACGTCTGCCCCGACAGGCTCAGGCACCTTCTTCGAAGCCTTCGGTGCCGCCTTCGACGCCTTCGACGCCTTGGAAACCTGCGCAGGCACCGACGCTTTCGAAGGCTTCGCGCCCCCCTCGCTCCCCGTGGCCTTCTTGGCTGCCTTGGCCGCCTTCTTCGATGCAGTCGCCTTCTTTGATGCGGCCGTCTCTTTCGATGCGGCCGTCTTCTTCGCGCCGGTCTTCTTCGGACTGTCGTCGGACGGAGGGCGGGGCGTCACGGGCAGGGCCTCCTCGGCAGGGTGAGGTGGGAACGTCAGGGGGATGCGGCGAGCCGGCGAACCGCCGCCAGCGGCACCGGCAGCCAGTCGGGCCGGTGCCGGGCCTCGTACAGGACTTCGTAGACCGCCTTGTCCGTCTCGTAGGCGCGCAGCAGTACGGGGTCGGTACGCGGGTCGAGGCCGGTGACGTCCGCGTACCCGGTGCAGTACGCGGCCCGGCAGGCGTCGGCCCAGCCCGGTATCAGGGGGCGGTGGGAGTGGGCCGCGTAGTCGAAGGAGCGGAGCATTCCCGCGATGTCCCGGGCCGGTGGCTGCGGCATCCGGCGTTCGGCGAGCGGTTTCGAGGGCTCGCCCTCGAAGTCGATCAGTGACCACTCCCCGGACGGGGAGCGCAGGCACTGGCCGAGGTGCAGATCGCCGTGGATGCGCTGCGCGGTCCAGGTGTGGCCCTCGGCGGCCAGGTCGGCCAGCGCCTCGAAGGCGGTGCGCAGACCGGGCGCGTACGGACGCAGCGCGGGTACCGCCTGCGCGGCCGCCTCCAGACGCTCGGTCATGCCGTCGACGAGCGGCTCCATCTGCGCGCGGCCGAGCGTGGCCGTGGGCAGCGCACTGGCCAGCGCCGTGTGCACCTCGGCCGTGGCACGGCCCAGCTCCCGCGCCTCGCCGGCGAAGTCCTCGCCTTTGGCCAGTTCGCGCAGCGCCAGCTCCCAGCCGTCCGAAGCGCCCTGCACGAAGGGCTGGAGCACACCGAGTACGTACGTCTTCTCCTCGCCCAGGTCCGCGACCATCCACGCCGCCGGGGCGGGCACCCGCGCGCAGCCCTCCAGGGACAGCGCCAGCGGAAGCTCCAGATCAGGATTGGTCCCCGGCACGACCCTGCGCAACAGCTTTAGGATGAACGTATCTCCGTAGACGATGGACGAGTTGGACTGCTCCGACGTCACCACCCGTGGCACCAGATCGCCCCGGATCTCCCGGACCCCCCGGCGCCGCTCACGCTCGAAGCGCAGCTCGCCGATGCGGGCCCGGGTCCGCAGGGCTTCCAGAAGTACGGCGGCGGGGCGCGGGTCGTACAGCGCCTCGTACACCGTGCGACCGGCCAGTGGACCTTCCTCCAGATGCCCGATCAGCGCGGGCGCGAGCCGGGGTGGCAGCGCCTCGCGTACGCCGATCAGCAGCTGGTAGCAGTCGCCGGGATGCGCGACGGCACCCTGCGTCGGAGTCAGCGGCTGATGGGCGCGTACGAGCAGGTGGAGCAGGCCCAACTTGGCTGTGGTCGGCAGCAGTTCCACCGCCGCCACCAGCGAGAATCCGGTCACCGGACGCCCTTTGCCCGCGAACCAGCGCTGCCGGGGCAGCCACTCCCGCAGCAGTGGATCGAGGGACGCGAGCAGCTCGGGGCGTGCGACGGGGGCCGTGGCAGAGTGGGTTGCGGCTTCCGACATGGCGTCGCGTCCTTTCCCCAGAGGCCCGGAGACCGGGGGAGTCGGGGTGTTACTGATGCGTGCCCAGGGCGGGGCGGGAGAAACCGCCCCGCCGACCGGGGTTCTATACGGCGTCCTTGCGGAGCCGGAACCAGTAGAAGCCGTGTCCCGCGAGGGTCAGCAAGTACGGCAGGTCACCGATGGCCGGGAATCGCACCCCGCCGATCAGCTCGACCGGATGCCTCCCGTTGAACGCCCGCAGGTCCAGCTCGGTGGGCTGGGCGAAGCGGGAGAAGTTGTGCACGCACAGCACCAGATCGTCCTCATGCTCGCGCAGGAACGCGATGACG
>NZ_JBVHXR010000023.1:168340-176679 GCF_055569295.1 Streptomyces sp. NPDC029292 | reverse complement strand
TGACCGCAATAGTCCACTTCTTTTCCGCAGAACTGCGGTCCGTCGGGACCTAGGGCGGCGGGCGTTGAACGCACCCCCCCAGCGTGCGGGGCCCGGAGGAAAAACCGGCCCCGCCACGCACGAACCCACAAGGACGGATGAACACATGACCCCCGGCATTCCCCCGGCCACCAACCACTGGCGCCTGGCGCTGACCGGCTACACCAGCAGCCCGGAACCGGCCCCGCTTCCTGACCACCTTCAGACGGCCCCGCTGCTGTGGGCGTCCCCGCCCTGGTTGTCGAGCTGGAGCCCGGCAGGCCGACGGCCCGCCTTCAGCGCCGAGGACCCCCGCTTGCGCAGCCTCCTGGCGGCCGAACTCGGTACCCGTTCCACCTACGACCTGATCCGCGCTGCGGAGACACGCAGCTTCCAGGTGGTCACGGTCGAGAACGTCATCGAGACCGCGGTCTGGCTCACGTCCCGGACCGTCGGCATGTAACTGCTTCCGAACTCTTTCAGCGCGTCAGGCCCGGAGGGCAAACCGGGCCTGACGCGCCCCGGAACCCACACTCGCAGGAAGAGAATTTGACCCTCACTTTCACCGACATGTATGCGGGCGCTGGCGGCTCCAGTACGGGCCTAGTCAACGCAGGCCTTGAACTCAGACTCGCGGCCAATCATTGGCAAGTTGCGGTCGACACGCACACAGCCAACCATCCCGACGCAGAGCATCTTTGCGCCGAGATGGAGTACTACGACATGAGGCGGCTCCCGAAGACGGACATTCTTTGGGCGAGTCCCATCTGTACGGAGATAAGCCCCGCAGGGGGGCGCCCACGCGTCAAGGGGCAGTTGGACGACGAGGAATGGAAAGCCCTCCCGGACAAGGCGTTCCAGCGGACACGGGCCACTGCCTTCGAAGTCATCCGTGCCGTTCAACTCCACCGCTACAAGGCCGTATTGGTCGAGAACGTCATCGAGTTCGCGACCGATTGGGAATTGTTCGACTGGTGGCTGGCTGGAATGGCACAGCTGGGATACGAATACCAGATCGTGTGTGTCTCGTCCGCGCACATCGGAGACGAGTTCAATCTTCCCGCTCCACAATGGCGCGACCGGCTGTACATCGTTTTCACGCAGATCGGGGTCCGGCTGCCAGACGTGAAGCCGACGCCGCTCGCTTTCTGCGAGGTCTGCGAGGAGGACGTGCACGCGGTGCAGACCTGGCGCAAGCCCCGTAAGCCCCGCAAAGGCCAGAAGCCCCGGAGGAGCGGAGTCGGCAAGTACGGCGTGCAGTACGACTACACGTGCCCTTGCGGCCACGGGGTCGTGGAGCCGTACGTCCAGCCCGCGTCCTCCATCATCAACTGGGACGACGAAGGCATTCGCATCGCCGAACGTGCCGAGCACGGGCTTGAGCCGTTGGCCGAGAGCACCGTTGCTCGCATTGAGGCGGGGCTGGAGATGTTCCCCGAGGCCCCCTCGGTGGTGACCCTGAACCACAGCGGACACGAGGGCAGGGCATTCCGGCCGGACACGGCCCCGCTTCCGTCCCGGTGCGCGAAGATCGGGGAAGGGCTGCTCCTCCCGCCCGGAACCCTCCCGTACGCCACGTCGTCGCCGGATCTGGCGGCTCCGCCGTTCGTCATCGAGCTGCGCAACCACGGCAAGGCGCGGAAGATCGACCGGCCGCTGTCCGCGGTCATGGCGGGTGGCAACCACCATGGGCTGGTCATCCCGTACCGCAAGGGCGCGAAGGCCAAGCCGACGTCCGAGCCGCTGCACACCCTCTCCACACACGACTCGGCCGGTCTGCTGCGGCAGGCGGCACGCATCGAGGACTGCCACTTCCGAATGCTCAAGTGGCGCGAGCAGATGAACGCCCAACGCTTCCCGCCCGGCTACATCGTCACGGGCACCAGCGATGCCGCCCGGACGGTCCAGGCCGGAAACGCGGTGAGCTGCAACGTCGCCCAGTGGCTCGGCCAGCGCGTGGCCGCCGTTCTGTAAACCCCGTGGGGCCGCCCCGGCGGCGGCCCCACCGCACTCTTCCCCTTTCAGCCGGGCCCGGAGGGCAAACCGGGCCCGGCGCCCACAAACCGAAGGAGCGCCGCATGGTCTTCTCAGATCCCCGGCACGACGGCCGCGAACGCATCGCCCATACCGCTCGCACCATCCAGCACACCCGTACCGCCCAGATGGCGATGCGGCTCCTGCTCACCCGGGGCATCCGCCCCCAGGTGACCCGTTCCCGCCCCACCGAGGCGCCGTGGGTGGACGTCACGTTCACCCACGGCGCCACCTCCGTCAGGTGGTCCAACACCTACTACCGCAACGGGCACAGCCTCCGATTCGAGCTCCTGCCGCTCACCCTGGCGCCCACCGTCCTCGCCGCCGTCAACAGCGCCCCGGACAGCGAGTTGGCCGCCTTTCACGACCCGACCGACTTCAAGGGCGAGGCCGCCCGGTGGCTGGACGACCAGACCGCGGGTCTGCTGGGCGTGGCCGACAGCCGCCCGATGCCGGGCTACGACGAGGAAGCGTCCGACACGCCGATCTACAGCTCGGAGTTGTCCGGGCGCTGGCAAGTGGAGGGGATCGCCCTCCTGGAACTGTCCGGCCCGGACATGACCGCCGTGTGCAACCTGGAGATCCTGCGCCTCAGCGAGGCAGCGGCGCACGCAGTCATCACCGCCTACGCAGCCCAGATCCCGCCGCGCTGATCCAGCCGGCTGCCTGGCACGCTCCACCCCGGCGAAGCCAGGCAGCCGGGACTGCCCCCTCGCTGCCCAGGGTCCGGGCAGCCCCACCGAACACCTCCATCTGGGAGAGATCCATGCCCCGAAACCTCAGCACCCCTCCGCCCTGCGGTAGCGCGTGCGGCGCCCAGCTCGAACTCTTCGCCCCGCCGCCCCTGCCCGCGCCGGCCGCCGGGTTCGACTGGGATCGCAACGACGTCGTGATCGTCGGCGACAGCGGCGGAAAGGACAGCGGCGTCCTCGTGCACGAGGTGTGCACGCAGGCCGACCAGGCAGGCCAACTACACAAGGTCAGGGTGTTGCACTGTGATCTCGGCCGTACGCCGAACGGGCACCTGATCGAGTGGCCCGGCGCGCTCGAAGTGGCCCGCAGCCACGCGGACCTGTACGGAGTGCCGTTCGTCGTCCGCCGCAGTCAGCGGTGGCCGTCCTTGTGGGACCGGATCATGGACCACGGCAATTTTCCAGGCTTCTTTGCCAGGTTCTGTACCTCGGATTTGAAGACGGCCGTCGGCCGCGACTACGTCGACGAGGTCGCCGCCGAGCTGCGGCTCGGCCGCCCCATCCGGGCCGGGTACGCGATGGGCATGCGCGCCGAGGAGTCCCGGGCCCGCGCCAAGAAGCCGGTCATCGAGCAGCACCGTATGACCGCGAAGACGCTGCGCGACGTCACAACCTGGCTGCCGGTCCACCACCTCAAGACGGACGAAGTCTGGAAGGCCCATCGCGAGCACGGCATCCCGTGGCACCCGGCTTACGAGCACGTGGGACGGCTCAGCTGCCGAGCCTGCCCGCTGGCCAAGCGTGCTGACCTGATCGCGTCCGCGCGGATCAACCGCGAGATCTTCGCGGAGTGGGCCGGGGCGGAGCAGCGTCTGGGCAAGCCGTTCAAGAAGAATCTCACCCTGAAGCAGATCATCGAACTTGCCCGCAGCTGACCGGACCAAGGGATACACCCCGGCCGCATCCCGCCCTGGCTCACTCCGGCAGGGCGACTACCCGGGAATCATCCACGAACCCGGCAGTTCGGGGGTCCGGCGACCCGGAACGCCGTTGACCCCCAACCCCCCGAAGGATAGATTTACCTATGTCGAAACGGGGTTAACGGCTCCGGAAGCAGCCTCTCACCTTCGTCAGGCCGCGAGCCGACCGTCTCGATTCCCAGCCGGAGCGCGGAAGGGCAAACCGCGCTCCGGCACCGAACCCACAGCCGTGAAAGGCAGCTCACCCATGGACTTCACAGGGCCTCTCGACATCAAGGCGCCTACCGACTACGCCCAACTCATCAAGTCGACACCGCCGGAGCGGGGCCACGCCCACCTGGCCTACGCCCTCCGCTGGGTCGGCGAGGACGGCACGAAGATCGACCGCGAAGGCGACGTCATCGCACCGGGCTGGGCCGACGCGCCCGACGGCTGGGAGACGTTCAACGCCACCTACGCCCCCGAAATGGCCGGAGAGATCTGCGCCGACCTCCTCTCCTACGTGTGGGAGGCAACCGGAGCTGAGGGCCTGGGCCTCTCGCTGCGAATCCTCCTCACCTCCCTGGCGGGCGAGGAGGTAGCCGAGGACGGAGACGTCCAGCACTCGCTGCGGACTCTCCTCGACTCCCTGGCTGACGCCCTCGACTGACGTTCCACCCCCGTATTCCTCCGGTGCGCGGCAGGGCAAAGCCGCGCACCGGAGCCGAACCCACCCACGCGAAAGAGCACCCCATGCAGACACACGCGATGCGCACCGCCGCCCGCGAGCGAGTCACAGCCGCACGTCATCAGCTCGATCTGACCACGGCCGTGCTGGCGCTCCGCCGGAGGGCGGCAGCGAGGCACAGGCGACAGATCAGCAAGACCGACGACAGCCTCCTCCAGTGCCGTTCCGAACAGCGGCTTCTTCCTTCCGACTTCAACAGCAAGTGGATCGAAGTCGCAGACGTGGAGCGGACGGTCCGTGAGCAGGCCCTCAGGGAGGAGGAGGCCCTGACGGCCGCCTACGAGGTCGTTGCCGCCGCCCACCGGCTGGCCCTCGGCGCGGCACACCGCGAGGTGCACCCCGTACCCGCACGAGGCACCGTGATCGCTCCGGCCAATCCCGTCGCGCACGCCGTCAACTACACCGCTACGTATGCCAGTTCACATGACAGCGACGCGATCGATCACCCCGCTTCGCTGTCGGCCGACCGCGTCGAGTTCGTCCTCGGCGTGTGGCAGAAGGTTCCGTCGGCGCGGATCCTCCTCGATGCGTCGTGTACCTACACCGTGGCTCTGCCCGGCAGCTACATCGAGTTGCGCCCTGTCGACGAGCCCGCGCCGACCGAGGGCGACGTGCTGCACGCCGCCCTCGGCGCGTACGGCGTGCCGTCGTACCCCATGTGGGAGTGCGGCATCACGTATCGCGTGATACCGCTCGACATCGCCGCCACTGGGGAAGACGTCCACACGGGCCCGCGCCTGTTCGTCAAGTCAGACGAAAGCGCCGATCGGCCGGTCGATGCCCACGACGAGCCGTGGACGATCACCCTGCACGACGCCGACGGCGACCTGATCGACACGCTGTACAGCGGTTCACACGTACCCGGGGGCATCGCCGAGGAGTCCGCAGACTGCGCGAAGTTCGCCGCGTCGTGGATCCGCGACAACGCGCGTGCCCACCTCCTCAGGACCTGACCCATCTCCCGAGTCCGGGACGCGGACACGCGCACGGCCGTCCGCGTCCCGGTATCGGCCCATCACTTTCTCCAGCCGGCGAACTGCCGTCCGGCCTCACCCGAAAGGCAACCAAGCATGGACACCCCCTCCCGCATCAAGACCCGCACCGACCGTGGCGAAGCCGCCGTGTGGGAATACCTCGACACCTCATGTGTCGGCGCCGTGTTCAACCAGGACCCCGCCGTCCGCGGCATGCGCGCCGTCCTGCTCTACGGCCGAGACCAGTGGGAGGCCGGGTGGGAGGTACTCCGCACCAGCCCCGCCTTCCGCAGCGAGGCGGAGACCGCCATCACCACCCTGTTCGGCGACGTCCTGCACTACTGGACCCGCCGCAGCTTCAACAACTTCGACCTTCTGCAGCAGCGCATCTGGGAACTGCGCGGGGAATTCGAGATCTTCGACTTCGGCAGGTTCGTCGACGAAGAGGAACTCGCGGCCCTGGCCCCCTCCGACGTGACCGAGGTCATCGCCCGCTTTCTGGCTGATCTGCTGCTGTGCGCCGAGCGGCTCAACCTCAGCTCCGAGGACCTCTTCGAGAACGGGCTGCGGTTCATCGTGGCCGACCTGAACCAGCTGAAGTTCGAACAGCTCCCGCGCGCCGAGCAGCAGGCGCACATCGCCCTGGCCACCCTGGCGGACCTGAAGCTCATCGCTGACTTCCGGCCGCACGGTGACGAAGGCAGCGGCATGTGGCATGTCCAGGAGAACCCGCTCGAAACCGCGTTCCTGCGCACCGGGGAAGTCGCCGCTTACGCCGAGCGACGCCGCACGCTCCTCCGGCCTCGCCCGGAGAACCCCGGAAGCACCCGGAGCGATTCCTCCCCGCGCTGACCGAAGCCCTCTCGTCCACCGTCCGGCAGGGCAAGCCGAACGACGGACCCCGGAACCCACGCCGTTCCTGGTGGGCGGGCGAAAGCACCCGCCCACCAGGAACGGCCCCGAGCGGAGTCTTCCTATGACCACCACCGCGAGCACCCCAGCCGACCCCGGCGCGGACTTCGAGCGGGCGGCACGCCAGGCCATGCGCCTGGTCGCCCCACCCAGGTTGCGCCTCATCGCCTCCCGGCCCCGGGCCGCAGCCAAGGCAGCCCTTTCTCCGGATGCCGACGTGGAGGCTCTCGCGATCAGCGTCGGCGTCCTCTGCCCCGTAGACGCAGGGCCTCGCTGACAGATCCCGGCTGATCAAGCTGGACGGCTTGGCCACCGTCTTCTCCTCGCCCCCGGCAACGCAATCACGACCACGTTGAAAGGCATGCCTCCCATGAATAACCTTGCCACCATTCCCGTCGCCGCCGTGCTGCTGCACGCCCTGGCCCTCAGTGAAGTCCCTGGGTTCCTGGATCTCGAAGAGGATTTCGTCATCGCCCACCCGCCGCACCTTTCCCAGGACAAGGCCCTCAACAGCGAGCACATCATCATCAACACCCCCTGGGGGGTCGACGTCAGCAACCCCGTCTCCCAGTACACAGGCGGCTTGTACGCCACGGCATACGAGGGCTACGACGGCTCGGACTACTGCGATATCGAGCGAGTCTATGAGGCACAGCCCGGATGGGACCTGATGGCCCACGCCGCCGCGTGCGCGGAGGCCGTCGCCGAGTGGTTTGCCTCGCGCCGGACAAGCGCCGAGGCGTCCGGAGGCGAAAGCGGGGCCGACGACACGGACGAAGTCCGTACCAGCACCACCGAAGTGTGCTGACTTGGGCAAAGCCGCCGGCCCCTGGAACCCACAATCGGATCTCCCGGAAGAGCCCCGCTTGCAGTACCCGACAGTGTAGGGCCTTGCATGAGACAGGATTAGCCACGATGACCACGACCAGAGAACAGTTCGAGCAGCGCCTCGCGCTGCTACGGCGCGACGCCCAGGAGCTCACCCGCAAGGACTTCGCGCACCTCGCCGGCGTCGCCGAGAAGACGGTCCGGAACTGGTTGGACGCCGACCCGGACTTCGCTTCTACAGCCCGGACAGGTCCGCGGCGAGTCCAGCTCTTCCCCTTTGACGAGGGCGCGCAGTGGGTGCGCGAACAGCTCTTCGGCCCCGACGAGCGAGCGCCGGAAGTGAGCCGGGGTCCCCGGCTCGCCGCGGAGCCCCATCGCATGCCGTACACGCCCGGCGAACGGTGGCGCTGGGTGGACACGGCGCGTCTTCGCGGTGTGACGCCGACCGCTGTACGGCTGCTTGCCTCCGACTACCGGGACCACCCCGAGCGCCCGTTTCCCCCGCGCGACGAGTTCGACCGCATGTTTGACGCCAGCGAAGTCTCCGCCTGGTTCTTGTGGTATGACACCACCCGCCCGGGATACACCGGCCCCCGCCCCGCCGAGATCGCAGCCGAGTCCGGCACGAAGGACACCCGCCGCAAGGAGGTGACCAGGCGCCTGAACGCGGCGATCGACAAGGGCGAAGGCCTGACCACCCAGGTGCTGGCCAAGGAACTCGGTGTGAGCGCCGACGTCGCGGCCCGCTACCTGCGGCAGGCGGCCGAGGCTGTTCTCCCCGAGCGCGGTCTGATCTCCCGCAGCCAGATCGCCGAGCGGCTGCCCACGACGTCCGCCACGCTCACGCCCGAGCAACGCCGCGAGAGAGTGAAGACCCTCCTCAAGCGCAAGAGCGCCCCCGCCCCCGTCATCACGGTGGCCGATACGCCCTACTACAACGAAACGGCCATCGCCGAGCTCCTCGCCCCTCCCGCGTGACCCCGCCGACTGCCGCGTCCCGTCGGACAGCCCGCGGTCGGCAATCTCACCTTCGCATCCCGGCGATCGAGTGTGGGGCCCTCGGCGGGGGGGGGGGGGGGGGGGGGGGGGGGGGGGGGGGTGGGTACCCCCCCCCCCTCCCCCCCCACCCCCCCCCCCCCCCCCCCCCCCCCCCCCCCCCCCCCCCCCCCCCCTT
>NZ_JBVHXR010000023.1:0-168332 GCF_055569295.1 Streptomyces sp. NPDC029292 | reverse complement strand
AGGGGGAGAGGGGGTGGGGCCTGAGGGGGGGGGGGGAAGGGGAGGTCCCCCGCCGCTTCTTCCCCCCCCTCCCGTTCGGGCCCCGCTTTTTCTTTGCCGGGACGGGGAGGGGGGCATCCACCGGCACCGGACCGGGGGCGGCTCGGCGCCGTAGCCGTGTGCGGCAACATGAGCTTCCGCACAACCCAACAGCGCTGCGGCCCGAACGAAGTCCGCAGAGACTGACCCCTGTTGGGCCGGATTTCACGTTGACCAACCCACCCAAGAAAGATAGATTTACCTATGTCGAAAGGGGGCAGGGCAAGGCCCCCGGAACCCACGATCCACCGAGGAGATCACCTTGGCCGAGGACACCGAGGACGCCGAGCAGACCGAGTTCTGGATGGTGTGCGAGACCGGCGACATCGAGACGTTCGACGACTACCACGACGCCTACGAGGCGCTGACCTCCGCCGTCAAGCGTGACGTCGAGGAGCACGGCGAGGAGACGGCCCGCGAGTCGGGTGTGGTGCACCCGTACGGCTACACGATCAACGTCATGCGCAACGGCCGTGACGTCACGGAGGACTGGGAGCGCAACGAGCCGGACAAGCCGCTGAGCATGGCCTGAGTGCCGCCCGGCTCCCGCTTGTCAGCAGCGAGCCGGGATCCACCGAATCGCCGGGATGCGGCTGCCCCACACGCGAGCTCGCTCGTGAACGTCGTCGGACGCACGAGCCGGCCGGAACGCCGCGCCCGGCACCCATCCCCTCTTCCGCCCTCCAGGGCGCCTTCCACGCGCCCCGCAGCTTCCGGCCGGGGAGCAACCGGCCTGCTTCGAAAGGACTCAATCATGCCTATCACCATCGCCCCGCACGCCCCCGAGGCGCGCGCCGCACACGGCGGATACACCGCCTTCCCCGTACGCGTGGCCCCTCTGCTCACCATGCGCCTGACCGTGATGCGGGAGTACGCGGCGGCCCGTAACCACGTCGCGGTCTGGGCCGAGACCGCCAAGCAGGTGCACGAGGCCATCGCCGCCGTGTGCTTCGCCCAGGTCGGCCGTCGCCGCAAGTACCGCCGGATCGCCAGCCGTGTCGCGCTGGAGGCCATCGTGGCGTACGAGAAGGCGTACGCCGTCTCTCTCGCGCGCGACGCAGCGGGCCACTACCACCCCGAGCCCGGCACCGAATACCCGTTCGCCGTCTCCGACATCGGCCGCGCAGCAGCCGATCTCCTCGGCGACGAGTGGTTCGCGGACTCCGGTTCGTGGGGCGTGCGCGGCTACGTCCAGGCAGACGGCGAGAACGGCGGCTACACCCTCGCCGTTTCCGACAGCGGAGTCCTGTACGTCGAGACCCTCCCCGAGGCACACCGCACCGACGTCGTCGACGTGTGGTCCAGCGACCGTCTCGGCGACATAGCCGCCCGCGTCGCCGACACCATCCGTGCGCTGCGCAAGGGCGACTGACCCGCCCTGCGCGGCCGTGCCCCGGCCACTAAACCGGCCGGGGCACGGCCGCCCCGCCCCGGCTCCACCACCCGCCCGGAGACCGACCGGGCAGTCCCCCCGAGTGAGAGGAACTCGCACGATGATCAGCAAGACCGAGCCCAACGGCTACACGGTGCACGCATTCAACGCGGCCGGTGACGTCCTCGGGCTCGACGGCCCCCAGTCGGCCGGAAAGGCGCGTGAGGGCGTGGACGGCCAGACCGCCGGACAGTCCCTGTTCATCGAGACCGGTCACCGGCTGGAGGGCAACGGCCTTCCGGTGCGCGACCGGATCCGCTGGTACGTCGTCACCGATCACAAGACCGGCCGCCACACCTGCCACGGACGGCCCGAAGGTGTCGAGCCGGGCACCCTAGGCGCCCTGGTGCGCTACCTCGAATTCTCACCGACTGAGCGGGTGGCGCTCGCGATGCTCGGACACGCCACCGAGGGCACCCCGTTTTGCGGCTCGTGCGAGGACACCGGCACCGTGACCCTGTACGACGGTTCCACCGACGGGGTCATCGGCAGCCGGGCGTGTGAGGACAAGGCATGCATCCAGCGCGGCCGGGCGCGGGCCCGGATCGCTGAACAGCGCCACACGGGAGAGCTGTTCATCGGGCATGAGGTATTCACGCCGCACATCTGCTCCGAGTGCCACTACGGCGGTTACACGCCCGTGCCCGGCCTGTACGCGAGCACAGGACCGGTCTACGTGTGCACGGCGTGGGAGTGCGGTCACACGGTCGACCGGAGCGCGTTCGAGGTCGCGGACGGCGAGAGGTTGGCCGAGGCGAACAACCGGCTTCACACCGCCCGTGCCCGCCGCCATGACGAGCCCCCCTTCTAGGCACCGCAGCCCCGCCACAGACGGTGCGCGGCCCGATCGAGTCGGGCCGGGGAGCACCGGACCACGCCATCCGGGGCACGGCCCCAACCCCACGGAGAGGAACACCACGACATGACCACGCAGGACGAACGCGGCGCGGCTCACCGACTCGCCACGGACGGCACCGACCGGCGGGAGTGGACGGAGGCTGAGGCGCTGAAGCGCGACCGGCGGGCGGAGGAGCGCACGCGGCCGGTGACGGCGGAGCTGGTACGAAACCGGGGCACCCGGGAAACGGTGGTGTGGCTGCTCGACGAGTCCGGCACTTTGTGCACCACGGCGCACGCAATCCGGCTGGACATCCGCCACGACGTCCGCCAGGACGACGCGGAGGCAGCGGCATCCCGTGCGCTGGTGAAGGCAGGGTTCCGTCCCGTGCTCGGCTGGACGTGGACAGAGGTAGGGGCCGAGAAGTCCCGGCGCCGGTGGCGTATCGCGATCGAGCCGACGGCCGACTACCTGTCGTACGTAGAGCGCCGCTACGGTCCGCGTCCGGAGATTCCGGCTATCGACGGCGCCACCGTCACGGCGCGCACGCAGCGCGGATGGTGGGACGTCACCACGTCCGACGGTGAACGGTACGCGCTGGCGTGGTCGCCGCAGATCGGCGGCGACCGGTGGACTGTGTGGGGCGGGGAGGACTTCACCCGGCTCGTTCGCTCCACCACCGACCAGGCGAAGGCGCTGTTCGTGCTCCGCCACCCGAGCCACGCTCGCGTGTGACGCGGTGTGGCCCCGGGGTGGTGCAGTCCCCGCGCCGCGTACGGGCCGGTGACCAGCTCGCAACGGCCTCACTCCGATCCCTCTCCGCTACTGACCATGCCCGCCCGGCCCGGGGTCGCGCCCCCGGGCCGGGCCCGCACCGAACGGAGCACACCCCGTGCGACTGCGCATCCCCAAGTTCCACCCCCTCTCCGACATGCCACTGTTCGAGTCGCAGCGCACGCTGCGCGGCCACGCCTTCTACCCGGGGGCGAGCGTGCTGCGCTCCCTCGCCCCCCGTGATCCTCGCCTCCCGGCCGAACAGGCGCCGTGCGTCGTCTACCACTCGCCATGGGGTCACCTGGTCGTCACCGAGATCGACCCGGAGAACCTGAACGGCTACGGCTGGACGTGCCTGTCGAACTACCCGGACGGCGCCGAGTGGGGAGACCTCGGGTACATGGGCGAGTTCGAGCGACGGCGTGGCACGCCGTACGAGTTCTGGGAGCGCGACCTGCACTCCAAGGACCGCAACGCGGCTGCCGCTATCACCCGCATCCTCATGCGCTACGACGACCCGCCCGCACGGCGTGACGTGCAGGAAGAGCCGGAGCCCGAGCACGCGCCCGCAGCCACGGCCGAATCGGCAACGCGCCCGGCCGCCGCACCCGTTGCCCGCGTACCCCGCGCGTCCCGTGGCGTGATGAGCGCCCGCCGCTGAAGCAGACAGCCGGCCCGGGGCACGCGCCCCGGGACACCACACCGAAGGGAGAACCGGCATGCCACTCATGTCGAGCGACGAATACCGACAGCTCCTCCGCGAAGTCGATGAGGAGATAGCCCGCGACCGGGCCCACATCCTGCCCAGAATCGCCGAGCATGACGGGCTTGCCCCTGAATTCCTGGACCGCGCGTTCCTTCAAGTCCGTGGCCTGTTCGGGTTCACGGCCGTGATTCCAGACACCCCGGAGAACCGGCGTGAGCTGGAGGGCCGGGAACTGACCTTCGGATACGACGTGATCAGCGGTCTGTGCGTGGCGCTCCTGGCGTTCCAAGACCTCCCGTGGATCACACCCCAAGACCTTCACCCCCTGGCCGACGGGCAGAGCGTCAACTGGCATCCCCGCGTGCCCTGGGACCGTCTCACGCGCTGCTCGTGCACGACTCCGCCCCACCACTGAGCCCGACAACCGGCCTGCCCGCACTCCACCGCGCCGTCTACAACGCCCTGCCCGCACCCACCGACCGCGCCGTGCGCCGAGACCGCTCTCTAGGCGGTGTCGGTCGAGCCTTGCTCCGGCAGCCGCTGACAGCCACCGCCCTCGCTGTCGTTTCTGCCGTGCCGCCGACCGCCAAACCCCCCTCGCACCCTCAGTCAATCGCGCGCCCTGCACACCCCGGAACGCCATGAGCGCCAGCCGCTGACGCAGGCGGCAGCGCGAAGCCGCGGCCCCCGTACCGACGTCCTCTTGGTCGGTACGGGGGCCGCGGCTTTGTTCGTTCGCTGCCTGTGCCGACGCCACCTACTGGCGCGGCTGGTTCACCCAGGACTGCGGGTTTCGAACAGTCGGCCCCGGCGGAGCTGATACGGGGTACTGGGGTACCTGCGGCGCCGGGTGGGCGGCCGGTACCGGCTGTTGTGCGTAGTGGCCGGTCTGGCTTGCCGGATTGGGGGGCTGGGATACGTAGCGGAGCTTGGTCCCTTCGTACACCGTGACGCTCCACGCGGGTTGGTCGCTGAAGAGGCGCCACATGGGCTTGCCGTCGACCGCCGTCTTCTCGTACCGGCCAAGCCGGAAGCCGATCGTCGCCCCCTGTTCGTCCTGCACCTCCATCTTGAGACCGATCCACTCGGGATCCAGGTCCTCGATCGGCCGTTCCGTCATCCCGTTACGGGTCATCCCTTCCCCTCTCATGCCGAGGCCGCGCGCTGCTCGGCCGGCCTGGGCGGCACCGGACCGGGAGGCGGCGTGGCCGCCGCGTTCGCGGGCGTGGTCGGATCGGTAACAGGCTGGCTCGTTGCCGACTCCTGTCCGGTCGACTGCGCCACTGCCGGGCCGTAATCCGGCTTCCCGGCTTGCTCTCCGCCGGGTCTGGCGGCGGCGACCTTGCGAACGGTCTCCGCGGACTCGCCGAGCCGATCGGCGACGGAACGGACGCCGTCGAGCTTGAGCATCTGACCGACGCTCTCGGCCTGCCGGTCCCACAGCTTCTGCTTTGCGGTCTCGGCTTCGCCGCGGAGCCGGGCGGCGTACGCGGCGATCTTCTCCTCGGCCTCCGTGGTGACGTCCTTGATTTCCTGCGCCGCCACTTCGTAGTCGGTCGCAAGGTCCTCCAGCTGACGCTCACGTGCCCAGTGCTCGGCCCGGCGCGCGCGTACTCTCTCGCGGGCCTCGACCTCGCGCGCCGATTTCCTCGGCCTGCGTTGAGCCATCGAACTTGCCTCCCCTGAGCGATGGGTTCTGGGCCATTGTGGCCGATGAATCCAGCCTCGCCACATGGGCAATTAGGGGCCTTCTCCGAATGACGCACCCAGAGGCATTCAGAGGCAATCAGAATGATTTGATCTTGCCTGTGGATAACGCGAACTGCGCGGTTTTCCGCAGGTCCGCTCGGGAGAGCGGACCTGCGGAAAACCGTGGCGCTTCGCGGTCCGCGAAGAAGGAAGGTGCAGGTCGGCTCGTTGGCTCGACTCGTTCCTCGCTCGCCAACTCCCCATCCCTGCACCCACCTTCTTCGCGGTCAAAGCTCTTGCATTCACAATGACACAAGGTAATCTGAGTGCATGATGACCATCCACAAGCTCTCAGCTGGGGATGGCTATCGCTATTACACGAGCGAGACCGTGACCGGTGATGTGCGCCGTTCTCCCGACCGCGACCTGGGCGATTACTACACGGCGGAAGGAAATCCGCCCGGGGTATGGGTCGGTGGCGGGATCGCGGAACTCGGCGTCTCCGGGACGGTGTCCGAGGAGCAGATGGAGGCCCTGTACGGCGAGGGGCTACACCCGAACGCGGACGAGATCATCAAGGCGGCAGTGGCCGAGGGACTCTCACCCGCCGAGGCCACCCGCCGGGCACGACTGGGACGCCGCTTCTACCGGTACGACCAGAACGCCGGCCCCCTCGCAGTGAAGATCCAGGACGAGATCGAGGCCTTCGAAGCCAGCAAGGGAGGGGAGGCCACGGCCGATGAGCGCAAGAAGGTGCGCGCCAAGGCCGGCGCCATCGCCTTCCGGGCGGACTTCGGCCGCTCTCCCAAGGATGCCGAGGAACTCGCCCGTTACATCAGCGCCAACACCGCTTCGAAGCAGCAGGCGGTTGTCGCGTATGACCTGGTTCTGCGTCCTCCGGAGGAGATCGGCAAGGGTCTGTTCGGTGAGGGTGACGAGGAGGTCTGTCGGATCACGATGGAGTGCGACGAAGAGGCGGTCCTTGAGACGATCGGCTGGATCGAGGAGCACGCGCTCGCCACCCGGACGGGCATCAACGGCGTTGCCCAGGAAGACGTGCGGGGCGGACTGGTCGCCACCCTCTTCAAGCACTACGACAACCGGCTTGGCGAACCCCTGCTCCACCATCACCTGGTCGTGGCGAACAAGGTCCGCGGGGCCGACGGCAAGTGGCGCTCGATCGACGGAAAGCTGCTGTACGCGATGGGAGTTGCCGCCTCCGAGTTCTACAACCAGGTCGTGGTCGAGAAGGTGTGCGCGCGGCTCGGGCTGGAGGCCGAGGAGCGTGAGGTCACCCCGGGCAAGCGGCCGGTCATGGGGATCAAAGGCTTCGACCGCGGGGTGCTGCAGCCGCATTCGAAACGCACGCGAGACATCGGCAGGCGGCTGGAGGAACTGCTACAGGCCTACCGCGAGGAGCACGGCAAGGAGCCGGGGACGGCGGCCCGGATGGCGCTCATCCAGCAGGCCACGCTGGAGACCAGGCCGGCCAAGAAGAAGGGACGGTCCCTGGCCCAGTTGCGTGCTGCGTGGCGCAGGCAGGCTGTCGCGGCGGTCGGCCAGGAACGGGTTGATGCGCTGCTGCGTACAGCGCAGGCCCAGGCGTCAGTATCAGGTGACGGCGGCAGCGATCTTGCCGAGATAGACGTAGTGCAGGCTGCTGAGGATGTCCTTGCCGTGGTCTCCGATTCGCGAGCGGTATGGGGCGAGCGACATGTGCTGGCCGAGGCGCGACGCCACGTCGTACGGCTCACCCGGGGCCGCAGCTCGGCTGCCGACGGGCTCGCCGAGCGGATCACCGAACGCGTGCTGGCTCATGGTTCGCTCAGCATCACACCGCCCGACCTGCACCGGCCGTTCGCCCCTCTGCTGCGGGCCGACGGCACAAGCATCTACCGGCGCCGCGAGTCCGTCCGCTACACCTCGCGGGAGGTTTTGGCCGCAGAGGACCGGGTCTTGAACGCGGCACGCACCGTGGTGGTCCCCGCGCTCGCCGGGGACCGGCTCACGGAGGTCGCCGACCGCTTCCAGGGCCATGAGCTGGATGCCGGGCAGCGTCGGCTCGCGAAGGCGTTCGCCTGCTCAGACCGGCTCGTTGTCGGCGGCATCGGCCCCGCCGGCGCGGGCAAGACCACCGCACTCCAGCTCGTCCGCGACGCCGTGGCCGCCGGGGGCGGACGGCTCATACCTCTTGCCCCCTCCTCGCGCGCGGCGAAGGTCATCGAAGGCGATCTCGACACCACGGCGTACACGCTTCATGGCTGGCTCGCCCAGCGCGACCGGCTGACCGAAGGCAGCATCGTCCACCGCGTGTTGAAACGGCGCAGAGGCAAACGCCGGAAGGCCGCCACCGAGGAGTACGCGCTGCGCCCGGGCGACGTCATCGTGGTGGACGAGGCGGGCATGGCGGGTTCACGGAATCTCGCGCGCGTGGTGGCCGAAGCGGAGTCCGCCGGCGCCTTGGTCCGGCTCATCGGCGATCCCGCACAGCTCGGTTCGGTCGAATCGGGAGGCCTGCTGCGCCAACTCGCCCGCGAAGGCGTCGTGGTGGAACTGGAAGAGCTCCACCGCTTCCAGATCGAGGGCGAAGGAGAGGCGACACTTGTCCTACGCGACGGTGACCCGGCCGACGCCTGGAGCTGGTACCTAGACCACGGGCGCGTCGTGGGCGGCAGCCGCGAGGAAATGCTCGGCGCCGTCTTCGCCGGGTGGCAGCGCGACGTCGAGGCCGGTTTGAAAGCGCTGATGATGGCCGACGACGCCGAGATGGTCCGCGAACTCAACCTACGGGCCCAGGCCTTCCAACTCGCCTCCGGCCGGCTCGACCTGAGCCGAACCGCCCAGTTGCGCGACGAGCTCCAAGCCGCGGTCGGCGACGTCATCGTGACCCGCAAGAACCAGCGCAAACTCTCCCTGCTCGGGGGCCGCGACTATGTGAAGAACGGCGACCAGTGGCTGATCGAACGGATCGACCGGCGCGGCAACGTCCACGTCCGACACAGCGGCCACGGCGGACGGATCGTTCTGCAGCGCGGCTACCTGCGCAGGCACGCCGAACTCGGGTACGCATACACCACACACCGTGCCCAGGGCGTCACCGTGGACGCCGCCCACGGCCTCATCACCGCGCGCACCTCGCGGGAGGCTGCGTACGTCGAGGCAACCCGGGGCCGCCAGTCCAACCACATCTACGTCGTCACCGACGACGCCCAGAACATGCGCGACGTGCTGGACACCGTGGCCCACAGCAGCCAGGCCTCCATCTCCGCTCACGAGATGATCGAGGCCGAACAGGAACGCGCCTACAGCATCAGCCAGCTCGTAGCCGAGTACACCGACGTCTACGCCCGTGCCACCAGCCAGCGGCTGCAGAGCCTCACCCGCCGTGTCCTTGGGCCTGAGGCTGAGATGTTCATCGCCGCGGACGCCTGGGAGGTCGCCGAGCGCTCGCTGCGCGCCGCCGAAGCCGAAGGCTGGGACCTCGGCCGGCTCATCCGGGTCGCCTTTGACGAGCGGGACTTCGCGGACGCGGAAGACCCGGCTGCCGTGCTGGCCTGGCGCATCGACTACCGCGTCGAAGTTGGAGGGCAGGCAGCCGAACGTGCCGCGCGCCGGGAGACCGAGCCGGGTCGCAGCCGCCCGCTGAAGACGCTCAGCACGGAACAGCTGCAGCGCCTCCTGGAACTCGCCGAGCAGCACCGGCGGACCGCCCTGGACGAACTGCTGCGTGCGGACGCCGCTGTCGACAGCCAGCCCCGGCCCATCGTGGCAAACGGACTTCCCCATCCCGCCTGGCCCGACCGGGCACACGGACACCTCACGCAAGCCCAACTCGCCGAGGCCATCGCCCAGGTGCGGGCCCGCATCCGCCGCGTGGAACACGAAGGGGACCACGAAACCGAACGCGCGGCTGCTGTGGAACACGCTCTGCTGCGGCGCGAGCAGCAGCTGCGCAGGGCGATGCCCGCGCGCGAACGGATGCGTGAGGACTGGCAGCGTGAACCTGGTCGTGGCGTCGGCCGCACCGCCCGCCAGCCGGTGGCGGCCACCCGCGCCGAGCGCACTGCCAACCTCCTCCGCCAGGACACGGCCCGGGAACGACTCAAGCGCGCCCACCTCATTGCCGCCAAGATCCGAGCCGAACAGCGGCTGCGCGACGAGCTCCCGCACGGTCCGGCACCGGTCCTGGACAACAGCGGTCACCTGCCCGACTGGATCGCTCCCTCTGCCGCCGTACGGGACTTGGACACTCCGGAGGGCTGGCGTCAACACTTGGTCGAGCGGCGCTTCGTGCTCTCCGAGCGCCTGGAGCAGATGGGACTTGCTCTGGCCGAGTCCCCACCGCCGTGGACCCGGGTCCTCGGACCGGTCCCCGTCGAGGGAACCGACCTTCGCGAACAGTGGGAGCGCACGGCGGCGGTGGCCGAGGTGTGGCGCATCCGCCACGCCCTGGGCGACGACGTTCCCGGCATTGGTGAGCAGCCGGCTGATCCCCGCGACGCCCATGCCTGGTCGATCTTCCAGCAGCGCATCGCCGAGGTCGGCCGCCGTGCCCGCGCGTCCGCCGCCGCGCGGCATCGGCCCGACGAGCCGTCCGGCGGGATACGGATCGCCGTCCGCACAGCCGAAAACTTCCAGTACCGACTGCTCGACGCCCACGTGTCCGAACCTGAGGACCGGGAGGCGGTATCGGCCGCCGCCGCAGCATTCGCCGAACTCGCCCTGCGCCAAGCCCTGGAGGGACAGGAAGCCCTTGAGGAGTGGGTCGAGCAGATACCTGCACCGGACACGGAGGACACCACTCAGCAGGAGCAGTGGCTGCAACTCATCGCAGCTCTCACCGCCTATCGGATGCTGAACCAGATCGACTCCGACGAGCCTTTGGGAGAGACTCCTGATGAGGCCGAAGAGCGTGAGCAGTGGACCGAGTTGCACGAGGCCATGACGCTCTTCCAGCGCTCCCGCATCCAGCAGCGCCTGGAGGAAGTCCACGCCCACCGCGACGCAGAACGAGCGCGGCGCGGCCTGGCCCCCGTCACACCTGGCGTGCCGGCGGACGACGCCCTCCGCCGGCGGCGGGCCGACAGTGCACAGGACGAACAGAACCATCACCGGCGCCGCGGACCCAACCCGGGACCGCGCAAGGGACCGGGAACGTGAGTGAGGAGAAGAGGGAATGGACGAGAAGGACGAGAACGTCACCACCAACGAAGGGCTCACCGAAGAGCAGCGGGAACTCCTCACGCAGTTCGCCGCCCGGCGAGCCGCCCGGCTCGCCGTAGCCGCCGGACGAGCACCGGAGCAGTCGGAACTTGAGGCTCGTCTGCGGGAGATGGACGAGGCCTTCGCGGCACACCCAGACCGCGACAGCCCGCTGGCCCAGGAGAATCACGAACTCAGGCGGTACACAGCGATCCTCGAAGAAGCCGTACGGGCCTTTATGGTTGGCGAGTTGGTCGCCGACACGAGGCAATAGCCAACTTTGCCACCGGGCTTCCCGAGCTTCGCCCGGGGCGTCGAGCCCGATGCGATGTCCACCGACGCGCCCGCCACGGTGATCGGGCGGGAAGCAGCCGCGTCCCTTTCCGGGGACTCCTTCCACGTCTTGGTCCACTGGAAGGTGACGCTGCAGCGGGCGAGCATTCACCATGACGCCTCGCGGCCGATCCGGATGACACGGCCGTGTGTACTTGCCGCAGGTAGCAGCGAGTCTGCGGATGGGCTGGCTTCATTGCGGATGCGCGGCTACTCCAAGGCGAAGCCGCCATCGATGTACCAGGAACTACTAGCCAGCGCCTGGTACATGGCGGCCCGCCACAGGTTCGGATCTTCCTCGGCCAAGCCGGCGGCCTCGTCCCGCAGGTGATCGCCGACCATCGACGGGGCCTTGCGTTTGAGGATGTAACGGAGGCTGCTCATTTCCCGAGCTGCCTGAGATCCGTACAGGGACGCGAGTCCGAATGTGCGGAAGTGCCGGTGAACCCGCGTCGTGAGGATGGTGTCCCACGCGGACGGCGGCTGCACATAGAATTCGACGGCTGCGGGGGCCACTTCGTGGACACGGGCGAAGAGCCACTTCTCTTTGCCGACGTCGTCGAAATAGGGGTGGAGTGTCTGCTCACCCGCGCTGTTCGGAGCGGTCTCGCCCTTCACCGTGTTGCACTTGTGGCACGCGGGAACCAGGTTGAACGGCACGACAGACAGCAGAGGATACGCCGTCTTTGGCAGCTGATGGTCGAGGGTCTCTACATCCCGGTGACCGCACAGAGGGCAGCGTCCCAAGGGCGCTGCGGCCTTCAGCTTGTCGTACTCGTCCCTGCCTGGATTACCCTTGCGGGACATGCGCTGCGTGTAGTTCTTGGTCAGCTCGGCTCTGTCGGCCTTGTCGGTGGGCTTGACCTTGAGGTCCGCCAGTGTGTGGAGGGCAGCCGCTGCAGCTGCGGTTTCGAACCGGTCGGCGGCGTTGACCACCTCCTCTTCCAGGGCCTTCAGTCGCGTCTTGGCCTTCGGCCGGGACTTGCTTATACAGGTCAGGTAGACCGTTCGGGCCGAGAGTTCAGGGATTGGCAGAGCCCACATCAGATCCGACGCTCCCAGTTCGCGGGTCCGTCTGAGTCTCGGACGGCGATAAGGGATCGGACGATAGCCTTGGCCTCGCCGCCAAGCTGGCCGTTGAACCGTCCAAGAACATGCTCGTACGAGAGCCCCTGGCGTACTGCGGCCTTCAGATCACGGTGGAATCCGGAGTCGGTCACTTCGAGCCCGAACACCTCGTGAGTGAGGACGCCGACATTCTCGCCGAACGTCTCGATGGTTGGGCGGTCGGCAACCAACTGGTTGCCATGGCGCCTCAGTTTCCACACGCAGGACGCCGGAACCTCTTGGAGGACGACGGGCGAGTGCGTGGCAACGACCGCCAGACCGTTACGGTCCGCGAGCAGGTCGGATAGAGCACGTATGAACGCGGCCAGTAGTGGCGGGTGCAGATGGGATTCCGGCTCGTCGATGATCACCAGCGAACGCTCAGTGACGTGCTCGACCAAGCGGGTCATGGTCAGCAGGACAACCTTGTGACCCGAGCTGAGGCTGCTGAACAACTGCCGCGCTTTGCGCCGGCGTGTATTCGCGCTCCGGGTGGCCTGGAAGTCCGCCAGCCATGTCTCGTCGAGGAGGCCGTTGCCAGCGTATTGCAAGGTTCGCAGGGCTTTCGCCCACCGATCTGCCCGCTCCCCGGTCAGGCATGCCTCCACGCTGTCCGCGAAGTCCTTCTTGATTTGGCCAGATGTTTTGACCCGTGGCGCACGCGATCCCCCAGTGGGGATCTTCAGCCCGACGTAGGCGTAGGAGATGGCCACATCGTCGTCGTGGATGAGCGGGAACTCGTCGAAGGCGCTGAAGGTGACGCTGACCAGGTTCGCGAAGGACCTGCGAGTGCCTCGGTTGTACTCAATGATGCGGCCGACGTCTTCCTCAGGAGCTTCGTAGTCGCCCACACAGCGTGTCAGGCTGTTCAGGAGGTAGGACTTGCCGACGCTGTTGCGGCCGGTTAGCACATGGATGTTCGTGGACGGTCGCGAGTTTGGAGACACCTCGAACGGAAGGATCACCGACTTTCCCCCACCTCCAGCGGGGACTGGTGCCTCGTAGGCCACTTGGAATCCTGAGACTCGAACGCCGCCCTGAGCGATGCGGCGGAACTGCTCCTCGACGGCGCTCGGTTTCACGAACCGCATGAGTGAATCGCGTGTCACTTGCTCGTGCTGGACGCGGTCGAAGATGCTCTCGTTGAAGGCTATGTCCTTCAGCGCGGTCAGGACTAGCACGCGAATGTCGTCGCCGAGTTGGCGCAGGCGTTCGTAGTACGAGTCATCTTGGCCCAATGAAAAGTGCCGCTCCCCGAGCACTTCGAAGCTCTCAGGCATGCGCGCAACTCGGCCCGGGCCCTCGTTGCTCTGATCGCGCCCTGGGTGCATCCCCAGCTCGCCGATCTTCACCTCGCCGATCCCGTGGCGGCGTCCGTCGTCGTCGTAGATCACCAGGTGGAACATGGTGACGAAGCCGTAGTCGTTCCATGAATCTCTGACAAGCAGGGCCTGCGACCGTACACCTTTCGGTTGTCGTTGGCCCCGCTCCACGACCGTGAACTGCACTCTTCCTCCGCGCCTTGTCCCGCCCGTGCTCCCACACGGCCGGCCACTGCTTGCACACGCGTGCAGCTGGACTCAGACAGATCAGCGTAGTCGTACCGGCCGCAACCACTCCAATGTGTGGCCTCCAGAGAAACGGACAACTCGGCCACGTCGCACGCTTTTCAGTTGGGTGATCGCCTCACTGCAAGCCCCCAGCGAGAAGCGTCTGTGCAGCGGAGCGAGGGCAACGTCGTACCACAAGGGGCGTCTGTCGGGGCGATGCTGATTGGTTATGCCTGCTCCGCAGCGTGGGCCTCGATGTAGAAGGTCGCAGCAGTGACGGCCGCGGACACCGCCAGCCGCGCCGTCGCAACATCCAGCGTGGGACGTTGACTTAGTCCGTGGCCTGTCCCGAACCCAGCGTTCCGTAGCTCCGCAATACTGTTCACGAGATTCGTGAGGGCACCAAGCGCCTTGCGGCGCTGTACGGCCCCTGGTTCGCTGCCCTTGGCTCCCGCCGGATCCAGGCCCAGAGCAATGTTGGCCTCCTTCAACAAGTACGGAATGTCCTTCTTCGTTTCTGGTCCGTTGCCGTGAAGGCCTAGCACTGCCTTAAGGACGGTCTCCACCAATTCCTTAGCTGAGCCGATTGCTTGCGCTGGGTCGTCTCGAATGCCACGCCGGATACGGGCGGCATGTTCGTCGACATCTGCAAGGCCGAGTTTTTTGGCTGCCGCCTGCAGTTCATCCACACCAACGTCAGCCACTTGGCTACCGTAGATGCCGCTGAAGAGGACAGGCTCGTGCTGGGCGAGCCACTCAGGAAGCCCAAGCATTCGCTCAGCGACGGCGAAGTTCACTGCATCGATGGCCCTGGTAGCGATCCTGTACGAACCGTCACCGACGGTTCGGCCGGACGGCCGGAGAATTTCCTCGACCATGTCGAGCACGTGACCCGAATAGTCCTCGTCATTCCAGTCCAGACTGCGCAGCAGTCTGGGGTGCTCCCGGACTCGGTCGGCGCAACCCGTCTCGTAGGCAAATGCTAGCCAGTCCCCACGAGTGAACTTGGCCTCAATAGCCTTCGCAACCGCGAGCACGACCTTCTCCGGCTTTACATCCTGCTGCATCGTCTCTCCCCGCACCAAGTCAATGACTCACCGTATCGACGAGCAGGCACTGCGCACTCGGATTTTCCAGCGACCGGCACCCTTCCTCTTGATGCAAGGGACTTGGCATCGGACGTCCAGGCCGCCGCCGCAGTGGCCCACCGTGCGCCCGCGAACTTCGAGCGCCTGGTCTGGGCCGCGCTGCAGGCGGCCTACGACTCGAACCAGGGCGCATCGGCTGCCTTGACTGGCGACCGAGCCGCGGTCACATACCCAGAGCTAGGCGACCCGTCGACTCGGCGCTCAACCTTCTGGCCAGCCGCGTATCGCTGGCCCATCTGGGGCAACCGTGCGTGCACTACTGCGTGTTGACGTCGAGATTCTCTGTTGCTTCCTCTAGGGGCTCTACCAAGCCGTTCCGGAAGGAGACCCGGTCGTACTCCCCCTCCGCGTGAATGTTGATCTCGATGTGAACTCGGCCCGGCTGATCCGAAAGCCAGGAAAGCGCGCGCCGCAGGTTGAACAGACCAGACTTATCGAGGACCGCTTCAATGTCGGCCACCCGAACGCTGTCACTGGGAGTCGGGGCAGAGGGAGCGTCGCCGCTTGACGTGCCCCCTTGCGGACTTGGAGTCGGCGACGGCGGCGTGGGCTGGGGCGCTGCGGGCTCATCGGAGCCGGGGGCATTGGGGGCGGGCTCAACGGTCGCCTGCAGACACTCACGGGCGTAGTCATGCCAGAAGATCGCTGCATCGTCTGAGAGGTCGATCTCATCGGCTGTGAGGCGTTCCCCGAAGCGGATTTGCCGAGCGTCGCGGGGAGCGATCTCTTCCCCTTCTCGCACAAGCCCGACCGCGTAGCCGAGTTCGGAGGTCTTGACTGCATTCGCGATGGCCGAGGCGATGACCTTCTTGTCCCAGAGCTTGGTGAACTCGTAGTAGCTGTAGAACCAGTCCACCAGGTCAGCGCAGATGACCGCCTTCCGGTCCGGCCCCAGGCCCGCCAAGGCGACGAGCTTAGCGGTGGTGACAGAACTGAACACGCGCTGGCTGAGGGCTTCCACTACGCGTTCGTGGAGGGCACGGCCTGCTGCCAGCATCGTGCGGAGATCTGAAGGCTCAAGCACATAGGGCGCGTCGCCTGACCTCGATCGCGTGGGGATGGCCACGGTACTGTAAGCGGCGCCGATGGCCGCAGAGCCGTCGCGTCGAGCGTTGGCCGCCTTATCCTGAAGTTCCTCGATCTGCTCGGCGCTGAAGTTGTACTTCTTGTGCTGGTCCAGGAGTGATTTGGCGGCCAATCGCAGCCTTATGGCATGTCGGGCGAGGTCGAACTGGGCCTTGTCCGGGAGAACCAGGGCCAGTCCGTTGCGGTATCGCCGTGGACTTCCCTTGCCGGCCAGTTCAATGAACTTCTCCGGCGAATCACGGTCTTCAGACCAGTCTGGATGCAAGTAGGCAACCGTGAACAGGGGACGCTCGTCAGGGATGCCGCCGGGCGTCTCTGGCCACAGAGCTACGCCCTTGTTGCCTTGCAGCTGCTTGTCGAGTTCCGCCCGAACCTCGGTGAGTACCTCATTGGAGTTGAGCTTGCTGGCTTCGTCCCGTACAAGTTTCGTCAGGTTGGGAGTCGGCTCGAACCGGTAGCGGCGTCCCGTGTAATGGAGGTAGAGCTCCTCCTCACGGAGATCGTGCAATGCGGAGATGACGATGTTCCGGGTCAGGCCGGGAACAAGGACACTTCGAACAAGGTCCGATTCGAGCACGCCGCGATCTTCGCCCTCACGTGCCCCGAAGCTGTAGAGCATGATGGCGGTGGCAACGCGCGTCCCCACCCGAAGCTGCGCGATCGTCGGGCTGTCAGCCCCGAGCGTCCGGTCCACCGTTGTGCACCCCGCACCCTCCGAGGTGACGTCGCTCGACAGCACCGACGTGTACCGCTCCCTCTCTCCGACCTGGGAGAAGAACGCACCGCGGGACGCCTCATCAGTGAAGTCGACGTCACCCGGCCCGATGAGCGGGCTTTTCGCTCCCGACTGCCACAGGGCGTGGACGACTGCCGCCAAGAACTGCAATGCGCCACGGGTTCGCTGGTACGAAGGCAGAGACCCCCAGCGGTGGTACATGAGATCAAGCAGGTCTGGGTGCAAGGGATACGCAGCCAGCACCCGCTTCTCCAGGGAGTCCGCCGCAGCCTCGGCTTCCCGGCGCGCGTCGCCGGTCTCCGCCGTAGCCAGCAGTTGCCTCCGAAGGACGTCGGAATACGACCGTGCGACCTCCCGGTGGATCTCCTCGTCGCCGAACTCCGCAAAGAGCCGCCGCTGAACAACGCGAAGCACCTCGTCGCCTGACACCGGCTCACGCTTGGCATCAACTCGGGCAACGAGCTTGTCCAGATCGCCCAACAACCCCTCAGCGCCGACTGCCTCGCCGACACTGGCCTGAAGGCTGTAGACCATCGCGGCACGCGGCTGCGCGCTGATGGCCTCCGTGAGCGCCTGAACGAACAGCATGGCCTGACGGCCCGCGGTGGACTCTGCCCGCTGAAGCGCCATGGCCTTCTCGACATAGATCAAGACTTCGTCGAGGAGGATGAGGGTCGGACCCTCACCAATGACCTGCCGGAGGACATCTCCGCCCGGGGCGGACCCCGTCAGGTCGTGTTGCTCAACCAGCTCGTAACGTCCGAGTTGCGCTGCGAGTTCTCCCCAAAGAGTGTGCGTCTCGACTCCTGTCGCGCTCATCGGCGAGAGAGGGTCGAGCTCCTCTCCAGACAGCACGGCAATCTGCACGTCGCCTGGATCAGCGATGTCCTTCAATTCCGGGCAAGCAGCAACGGAGGCGGCGCGGTCGCGAACCAGGTGAAGGAGGGCGACAAGGCTGTGGGTCTTACCGCCGCCGAAGGGGGTGCGGAGCTGCAGGACGTGGGAGCCGGTTCCACCCGCGAGGACGTCCATGACGTCCGTGAGCAACTCCCCCATTTTCTTGGTGAGATACGTCGCCTGATAGAACCTACCGGCGTCCGTGTAGACGGGTGCGATACCCGCCCGGCCTCTGAAGACCCCGGCCAGGTTGGCCGCGTAGGTCCCCATGTCGAGGACGCCTGCCGCAACGTCATCATGCGGACGTGCAACCTGCGTCCAAGGCGACAGCCGATAGCTCGAACTCACAGCGTTCCAACCCCCTGTACTTCAACGTTGTGGATGGCCAGCACCTCAGAGCAGCCCCCGTTCACCAACGATCGTCCTCCACGACACCAGCAGCCGCTCTGCCGCGCTGGCCTCTCGGCTCTTCGTCTCGTTTGAGCTGGAACGCAGGGCCCGACCTGCCAGGGTCTGGATGACTTGGCGGAGCGCGACAGCATCGACGTTCACGGACATCAGATAGGGGCGAACCTCTCCCGGACGGTGTTCTGCACGCCAAAGGACAGCATGCGCGACATCGATGAGGGGCGGCGCGACGGATGACTCCATCTCGTAGAGCGGCATCGTCCCGCTGGCTTCGGTGTCTGGCTGTCCCAGGCGACCGTCGTCGCCACGGTCTTCGAAGTCTCTGAGGACGACGGTGGATTTGACCTTATCCACGAGCGGATTGGGACCTGTAGTGAGACCGCCGGATCCGTCGAGGTTGGCGCCGGTCATCCGGGCGAGGTTGTTGGCCTCATCGAAGGGGACTGCCGCGTACCCATAGGAGTACTGGGCCGCCACGTAGTAGCGGGTAACGGGGTCCGTGCCGGCGAGCCCCTCGAAGAGCGCGTCCAGCACACGGCTCTGGACCATCTCCAAGAAGGTCTCAGCGGGCAGCACCTCGCCGTTGTCCTGCTCGACGCGTTCGTACCGTGTCAGGGCCCGAAGGCCAGCCCCAACGATGGCAATGACCAGGTCCGAGCCCGTGATGCCAAGCTCCTCCAGCCGTGCACGGCGCTCCAGGATGATCTGCCCGAGCTCGGCCATAACCTCGGCTTCACTGCCTACACTTGCGTCGGGCCTGCGCTTACGCGCGACAAGGAAGATCGACGAGGCAAGACTGGCCGTTCCGCGACCGACGGCCCTCTCCGGCATCTCGGTGTCCAAGGGCCACGCCTCAGTGATCGTGAAGCCTGCATTCCTGAGCGACTCGACCAGGCTGGACCACCCCGAGGTGGTCTTGTGCGCGTACACACATACGAGCGGTGCGCCAGGCTTGAGTACCCGATGAGCTTCCTTAAACGCCTTCTCCATGAGGTCTTCGTAGTGCCGACGCGCGTCATCCTTGCTGCCAGAGTGGCGATAGGCGGCGACCACTGCCTCATTCCTCTTTGGCGTCAGCTCCCCACCGAGATCCGTGGGGTACAGGAAACCGACCGACCGCTTCAGCCAGACATAGAAGAAGTCAGACAGGTCCGCGTACGAGATGTTGTCGTAGTACGGCGGGTCCGTGATGACCGCGTCCTGGGAGTCGCTGGCCAGCGGAAGAGAGGCTGCGGACCCACGCACACATTTTGCAGCGTTCGGAAGAGCAGACAGCCGTTCGATGAGATCGGCGGTTTCTTTGAGGTACTTACGCACGTCCCCAGAGGCCCCCGCGAACGGATTGGCCTCGTAGAAGTCCCATACCATCGGCAGCGCCTGGCGGGCGAACGTATTCGTTCCACCCTCATTCTTCGTGTCAAGGCGGCACAGGTTCGACAGTCGGTCCGCGACCCGGTTCAGTGCCATGGCCAATGCCGTCGACAATGCGGCTGCGCGACCCGGCTCCATGCCCTCGTCACAGGCCTTGTCGTGGACGGTGCGGATACCTGCGGCCAATGTGCTCAGCGCAAGAAGCTGCCGGGGAGTGAACAGATCACGGTACTGAGAGAACCCGTAAACCATGCATGTACCGCCTGTGATGCGCATGGTGCCGGGAAGCGGCTCGTTGAGCGGCTCAACGTCCAGTTCCTCAAGGCGCTTCAGGCACTCCGCATCGTCCGGGAGTTCATATTCGCCAACAGCCAGGTAGTCGCGTCCCCGCCGACCCGGCTTCGCCGCGAGGGCTGCCAGCGGTGCCGTACCCATGCGGCCGGCACGGGCCTCGTCCTTGACGTGCTTGCTCGTCACTGGTGCGCCGCAAATGCGGCAGGTAACTTGGCCACCTCGCGAGCCTTCAGCAGGGTCAAACCCAAGATCATCTTCAGTCGTTCCCGTAACCACTTCGTAGCGCAGCGACAATGCATCGCGGTCGACCACGGGCTTGAGGGCAACGACTCGATTCTTCTTCCGGCCAAGCCAGGTCTGCCGCACAAGATGGGCGTCGTGCTCCGGCGCCGCTGGGTTCGGGCAGCGCACGGTGCGTGTCCACAGGTAGGCCAGGGGGAGACGCTGCTCGGTTTCATCGTCGGCGAGGAAGTGCTGCTGTCCAGTGCCACCGTCGACGGTCGGGTAGAACTCCGACAGGTCGCGCCAGGCCGCGTCGACCCAGATCTGACCCCACTTACGCACGTCGTCAGCGAGACCGGGATAGCTCTGCGGAAACTCCAGGAGCATGCGTTCGATAAGGTGAGCCACTGGGTTCAGCTCATTGGCCGTAACCTCGCACCCCAGGCGCAGTGCCTCCAAGGGGATAGCGCCTCCGCCGGAGAAGAGGTCGACGACCTTCGGCGGGCCATCCTTGCTGGCGGCTAGTACCTCGCTACGCGCTGTGCGAATGGCGTGGTCTTCGGCACCCCACGTGCACAGCGCGTCGAAGAAGATCGACTCTTCATCGAGCGTGCGAGTCCGCCCTTCCGCCGGCGCAAGGGCGGAGTACACGGCAGCGCGGGAGGCTGCGAGAGGTCGACGAGCCCACCAGAGGTGCAGCGATGCGGGGTGGCCGACACGACCGCCCACCTTCTCGCTGGCGCTCGTGCGGCTGATGACGTCGATCGGGATGACGTCTTCGATGAGCCGCTTGTCACTGCTGTCGCGCACTCTATTCCTCTCGCTCCGCAGCTCTTGTGTCTATAACCGCGTGAGCTCGGATGCTAGCGCCTGGTACGCGATAGCCGGTAACCTGCCGGATTTCGGACACATTAGGCAGCGTGTGGTACGGGTCCTGCACCCTCATCAGTACAGGGTTCGTCGTCGCGCTGTAGACGACGTAGAGCCAGAAGCCTGCCGCCCATCGCTGGGCGGCGTACCACTCGGTCCGGTACAGGCCCACGTCGCCCGAGGCGGCGCTGCGGCCCTTCACCTCGATGCGGCGCACCTGTGAGCTGCCGTCGGGAAGCGTCCGTGTCGAGCGAATGTCAAAACCGCTGCCGTCCATCAGGTGTCCGAGGTATTCGGGCTCCCAGCCCTGCTCCGCCTCGAAAGCCATCGCGACCTCGACCGCGGCCTCCTCAACTTCCTTGCTGTTGGGACGCATGACGTCGACGTCTGGGTGCTCTGGCCTGTGCGGCGGCACCACAGAGGCAGAGCCGAGGTGCGTCACCTTGCCTGACCGCACGACACCGAGTCGGTTCAGGGACTCCAGTTTGGAGGCCCGTCGATGCTTCAGCTCCTTGAGCTGCCGTGCAGCATTGTCCCGCTGAAGGCGGTACGAGTCATCACCTGCAGCAACTTTGGCATCGTAGGTGTCCCATCGGCCCTCCAGCCGTCGCTTCTGCGCGTCCATCGCCTCCTCAAGATAGGAGGCGCGGAGTTTGGCTTGATCGAGCCGGCTGTTTCGCTCCGCCGTACTCCGCGCAAGCTGGACCTCCACTCGCAGCCAGTCAGTCGCGGTCTTGATCTGGTCCGGCGAAAGAGCGGCCGCCTTCCGCGCCTCCACGGGAGTCGCGGGCGTAAGCGTGTGAAGGACGTCTGCCGGTCCCCGGTGGAGGCCGTCCTGGTCCTCTATCACCGCCACAACCTCTGCGAACGCGAGCTCCGAGGCGCCGTGGACATCCTCACCTACCACCTCATACGCAAAGAGGTGGACGAAGTACGGGGCCAGAGCGCCCGGGTCTACGAACGCTGCAGCTCCCTGGGGGACGTTGTCAGCAGCGAGATCGCGTTCCAGCGACTCAGCAAGCGCCGCGAACAGCGGGTGGCCGGGCGAGCACAGCACCGAGTCCTCGTGCTCGACGCGACTTCGTTCCTCCTTCCGGAAGGTGAGCTTGCGGTATTCGGAATCCGGACGGCCCCGGTGCTTCACCGCCGCAAGGTCTTCGCTGCGCAGAGCGACGGGGACATGCTCGATGCGGAGCAGCTGATCCGCTCGGCGCTCAACACGAAGGCGCTGGCGACTGGCGGCACGCAGGAAGAACGCCTCCGCGTATTCCGGCATGAGCCGACGCTCGTCGGAGAGGAAGTTCTGGCCACGGACCCAGTCGATGTCCACATACTTCTTCGCCAGGGCGATCCCTGTGTCCTTCTCATACTCGGCCAATTTCTCCGAGTTGAGCCGATTGATCGCGGCGACTGCAGCATCCCTGTTGGCCCGGGTGGGGTTCGCGAGTGTCTCCTTGACGAGCCGTTCGAAGTCGATTCCGTTGATCGTGAGCAGCTCGCCGATCACGTCGTAGACGCGCCCATCCAGGTCGGCGCGCATCGCTTCGAGGCGGGCGTGGAGACCTGCCAGCAGCTGGCCCTCAACGGTATTGGTGGCACAGAAGTTGAAGATCCAGCAGTCTGCGCTCTGACCGATGCGGTGCACTCGGCCCATGCGCTGTTCCAGGCGTACCGGGTTCCAGGGAAGGTCATAGTTGATCATCAGGTGGCAGAACTGGAGGTTGATTCCCTCGCCGGCCGCTTCGGTGGCGATGCAAATCTGCTTGTTCTGCCGGAAGTCGTGCTGGATCCGCTTCCGCTCCGCTGGAGAGTGACCGCCATGGATGGTGCAGACGGAGTAGCCCTGCCGACGGAGGTTGTCTTCCAGGTAGCTCAGGGTGTCGCGGTGCTCCGTGAAGATGAGGAGCTTCCCGCGGCCGTCCCGCAACTCCTCGAACTCTGCCCTCGCTAGGCACTCTCGCAGAGCCACCAGCTTCCGCTCATCCCCCTGGGCTCGGACCCTGTCCGCGTGGGAGACCAGCTTGCGGAGTTCGCTTACTTCAGTACGCAGCTGGGAGATCTGTTCCGCGCTGCTTACCTCCGTGGCCAGGGCGTCATCGACGATCTCGTCGATGTCGTCCGACTCAGCTTCCCCATCGTCTTCGAAGTCTGAGTCCGCCGGCATACGCCCCAGCGCGGCCAAGCGCCGGTTTCGATCAGCGGGGTCCATTGCGGTCAGCTGATCGACCAGATCACTCAAGCGGTCGGCTCGCTTGGCCAGCGAGGACCTGATGGCACCCAGGCTCGACGCGAGACGACGCTGGAGAACGGTGCGCGCGAGAGCGACCGCGTTACCCCTCGATCCGCCGCTCGATCCGAGGTAGGTGTTCACATATTCAGTGACGTCCTGGTACAGCGCATATTCTGCGGTCGAGAGTTGGAACGGCTGAGTGCGGACATGCCTTTCAACGAAGAGCGCGTGATTCTGCTCGTCTACCAGATCTTCCTTCTGGCGCCGCAAGAAGTACGGATTCCCGTCATTCGAAATCTGCTTCTTCACGAGGTCAGGTGTTGAGAACTGATCGGGATCCAGCAGTCCCAAGAAGCGTGTAAACCTGTCCTCGTCACCTGAGTGCGGTGTCGCCGTAAGCAGCAGCAACCGGTCTGCCTGTTGCGCTACCCCCTCCACCAGGACGTACCGCTTCGTCTTGACGACCCGCTCGTCACGGCCACGCTTCGTGAATGCCGATGCTTTGTGGGCTTCATCAACGATGACCAGGTCCCACTGGGCACGGAGAAGTTCATCGCGCACGTCGTCACGCTTGGCAAAGTCGATACTGCTGATGGCCATAGGGAAGCGCTCCCAAGGGCTTTGTCCGAGCTGATGACGAACCTGCTCACCTGACACGATCTCGAACTGCTCGTCGAACTTGTCGAGCATTTCATCTTGCCACTGCGTGGTGAGCGGAGCGGGACTGAGGATCAGAATTCGCTCCACCGCCCCTCGGAGTTTCAGCTCCTTGAGTAGCAGCCCAGCCATGATCGTCTTACCTGCACCAGGGTCATCCGCGAGCACAAAACGCAGCCTGGGCTGAGGCAGCATGTGCCGATAGACCGCTTCAATCTGATGCGGCAGACCGCGAACGCCACTCATTGAAACAGCGAAGAGCGGATCGTGAGCAAATGCGTGCTTAATTCGCTGCGACTCTACCCACAGGAACAGATCTTGCGCGTTGACCAGCTCAGGTTTTGGCGCGACCTTCGCAAGAGCCGCCTCAAGCTCAGATTCCAGCACCTGTGTTTCATCGGGCGCCCCATTGGCATGACGGACCCTGACGAGAAACACGCCGGTCCCGATCGACTCGACGTGCTCCACTCTCACGGGGTGCGCGAAGTGACCATCGAGCATGATCAAGCGATTTTTGGCCCGCTCGCCCACATCACTCACGGTCCGTCCCTCCGTCACTCCCGTAGCAGCCAAGCCCAAACCTAACCGATGCCAGTGACAAGGCCGCCGGGCTCATGGCGTCCCAACCGAAACGACGGAGGACACGACTACTCCGGAGCAGACCGCACCCTGCGGACAAGACTCCCGACCACCCTCGTCACGCCCCCGAACGGTGCGAGACCCGGCCAGCACGCCAAGCCACATTCCCTAGATCGACCACCAGTGACGTGACAACGGTCGCGAGGGATGGGGCGCTCTCCCCGATCAGTACGGTCGCCGCTCGGACGGCGACGACGGCCCCGTAGCCCAGAAGACAGCGGAGGGGTCAGCTACTCGGCCGTAAACGCAATGCCGCGTAGCTATGGTCAGGTTTGGCTGGAACGCGGGGTGCACGCAGACCACAGCGCCACCCAACTCGCGCGTGACGCGGGTACTCCGCTCACAACTAGCGGCGCCGAACCTCAGGAATCGAGTCGCCTACGTCCCACTCGATCAACCCGGCACCTTGGCGTTGGTAGTGGGCCTGCTTCACACGCTTGCGCTGGTCATAAGACTCCCTGCCATGGATTCCGTACACCTCTACATAGGTGTGAGGGTGGGTGTCGGTGAGGACGAAGTCCGGGAATACGAGATCGCTGCCGTCGTACCGCACCGGCTTGACGTAGGCACGGCCAGCTTCGGCGAGGGCGTTGGCCATGACGACTTCATGGGAGGAGTCGGCGGGTATGTAGAGCTTGCTGACCAGCATGGCAGCCATGTCGACCACCCGGACGTTGCCCTTCGGGCTGAGTTCGACGAGGAACAGGCCGATGCGGCGGGCTCCGTGTTCGGCTGCGGCCTCGGAGAAGGCGGGACGGTATGAGCGGCGAAGCCGTTCGTCGAGGGCTGTGGTGGCGAATAGAGCGCCGCGGTGGTGAGCCAGGGCGTACCGGACGCCGTACCGGGTCGGTCGGGCATCTCTGATTTCGCCGAGGATGAGCCCCCGGAGCTGCGTGTCTCCGCGTCGTTTCAGGCGCGCGATGCGGAACGTCTCAAAGACGGCAGCGTTGCGGCGGGCGTGCTCCTCCCGGAATGGGGGCACGACGTACAGGGCCCCGGTCAACTCCTCGTGGTTGATGGAGCATCCGGCGATCTGCTCGCTCAACCGGGCGTGGCAGACCCACCAGGTGCGTCGTCGCCAGCACGGATGCCAGGCAGTGAGTTGGGCTTCCTCCCACAACCAGTGGAGAAGGCCGAGCAGGCCGACGGTACGGCGGGCGCGGCCGTCGCGTAGTTCGGTGGAGGCTTTGGCCGGCTCCGGGGCGCTCAGCTTTCGGGCGAGTGCGGCGGAGAAGCGGATCGCGACGCCGTCGTCGGACTCGTGGATGGCTTCCGTGCTGTAGGCGTCGCGGCCGGTCAGCTCCGAGGCGAGTTTGTGGAAGCTGCAGCTGGGGTCGTGGAGTTCGCCTTCGCCTGGCCATCCGGCCAGGTGGTAGCGGCCGGCCCGGCTGCAACGGATGACCAGCCGGAGGGCTGGTGTCTGGCAGAGGCATTGGCCGTGGCCAACTTCGGCCCTGGCCCGGGCGAAGAGTGCGGCGTAGTCGGTGGCGCGCTCGCGCAGCACGAACAGCGGAAGCGACTTGTCCGCGAGCCGTACCCGGTCGGCTCGGTCACCGCGGGCTGCGCCGTCACCCTGGGAGCTGTCCGTGTCCGACCGAGGGCGGCCGGGCTGGTCTCGCAGCGGGACGGCCTTCGAGGCGGTCATGTCCGCACGCCTCCGTAGCTGGGACCGGTCATCGGCCGATGGTGCTGAAGTTCTTCCTCTGCCTCGGCGTGCCGACGCCGTCGGCCGACCTGCAGCATCAGCTGGGCCGCCGCGTGGTGAGGGTCGGGGGTCTCGGCGACATCGAGCTGCTCGGCCAGGGCACGCCGTACGGCGGCCTCTTCCGCCCGCTGGCGTGCTGTGAGCCGGGAGCGACGTTGGATTTCCAGCGTGATGCGCTGCACCTCTTCCATGAGTTCCTGGACACGGTGCATCGCCTCGGCTGCGGCCTGGGGAACCGGTGCGTGTTCGGGGAGTTGCTCGGCCAGTTGTCGGAGTCCATAGGAGGCGGTCAGCGCCCGGTCCATGACCTGACCGCGTTGGCTGCTCAGCTCGCGAGGAGTCAGCAAGGCCAGAGAGTCCGCGCGCGCCAGTCGGGCCAGGGTAGCCAGCACGTCCGCCTGTCCCATGCCCTCCAGACCGGCGGCTACACCTGGCTCCAGGCGGCTCTCCTTGAGCTCGGCCGGTTCGATCCGGTCTGCCCAGGCCAGCAGGTCGGAGCGCAGCAGCGTCACGGCCTGCGGGTCCAGCCCGTAACCGGTGAACGCCGCGTCCGGGATGTCGGCCACCTGGGCCAGCCGGACGTACAGGTCTTGGCGTACCCGCGTCTCGGGGAGCTGTCGGAGCCCCGCGATTCCGCTCGCATAGTCGGCCAGGTAGGAGTCGACGTCTCCTTGCCCCAAATGCCGACTCAGCACAGTTAGGTCCACGAAGTCCTTGGCCGCCAGGCGGTGTTCAGGAGCATCCAGCTTGGCGTAGAGGAGGTCGCCCATGGCCACGACCGGCATGCCCGCGGCGGTGTGGGAGCCGAAGTAGCGCGGCATGCGGGCCATTTGAATGGTGACCGTGCCGTACTCGGCGTGCGTGACCAGCAGGTCGCTGTTCTGGTCGCATTGCGCGAGCGGGTGGAAGGCCCAGGTCCGGACCTCTTCAACTCGGTACCCGTGGGCGGCCAGCGCCCCGGCAACGGCCGCCCGCACTGCCGGTGTGTCCTGGACCTGGTCCGTGAACACGTCGATGTCGTGTGCGGGCCGGGCGCCGGCGACGCCGAGGGCATGGAGTGCCAGCGAGCCGGACAGGTGGTAGCCGTTCGGGCCGCATGCGGCCAGCACGATACGGGCGACCGCGAGCATTCCCTCGGCGTTCATGGCGCCGTCAGCTCCGTGAACCGCCGCTCCCACACCTGCACGACCGCTTGCGGGGCGAGCCGTTGGGGCCACAGGCGGAGCAGAACGTCACGGTTGATCAGCGCTGCCTGCTCTGTCGCGGTTGCGCGTACGAGGAGTCTGCGATACAGCGCGGCACACTCTGCTGCATCCGCCACGTCTACGAGCGCGGGCATCTCGCCGTCGACGAGATGACGGGGAACGTCTACGAATCCCGATCCCGGGCCCGCGAGGGCGCCGAGGTCTGCTACCACGTCGAACCCCTGGAACAGGAGAAGGTCACCTACGCCAGGCGCGGTAAGAGCGTGAGCGATGTCCGCGGGTATCAGCCCCTGGCGGGCCGCTTCGTCGATCACTCCCTGCTCGGCGCCCCGCAGGCGTGCCACGCGCGCGAAATCGGGCCGGGGTGTGCTGGCCATGTGATCCGTTCTCCTTTGGTGATGCAGCAAGTACACGTATTGATTGACTAGTTGCAGCGAAGTCGCCGGTAATCCGCGCCGTTCACCTCTAACGTCACCGAACGGCGGCTTCCCCTTGTAGAGAAGTCATCCGACTGTCGCGCCAACCCCACCACAAAATACCCCCCAGGGGTATGCAAAGGTGTGAGAGTGTGGCTTCGACCGGCTGCGATGCACGTCCCAGAACGGAGGACTTGATGACTGACTGCCCCATACTCGTGCCGACCGGTGCACCTAGCGCGTTCCGGGCACCAAGATCGCGCCGCACACGGGCGGTCGCTGCGGGAATCGCTGCACTCGTCCTCAGCGCGCTGGCCGGCTGCAGCGACGCCTCGGGCGGCGAGGCCGACCCGACAGCCGGGCCAACGCACAAGGCCGCCGCCCCCGTCCGGCTCCCGGTACCGGACGGATTCGCCACGGAGACTGGATGGAGCACGTCGGCGAGCCCCGAGGCCACCGATGCCGAGGCGGGATCCAGCGGCTTCCCCCTGGTTGCCGTCGCGCCCAAGAGCGGTCTGGTGATTCAGGCAGCCGCCGACGGCTCGCGCGTGCGTGCCTTCTCCCTCGCCAGCGGCAAGACCGTGTGGACCTTCACCCCCAAGGCCCTCATGAGTGCCCGTGCCGGTGTCTTCGTTCAGGAGGGCAATGCGAGCGAGAAGGTGCTGCTGGCCCGCCAGGGCAAGACCAGCGGAAGCGGCCTGAACACGTCGCGCCGTACGACCACGATCGATGTCATCGGGGCAGACTCGGCCAGCAAGGCGACCGCTGACCACCATCTCGACCTGGCGGCGCCTGACGACACCGCTTCCTCCTTCACGGCCACCGATTCTGGCTTCCTGGTCGGCCCGGTGACCGACGGCGTGCACGACAAGGCCGTCGCCATCGACGCGGCCACAGGCGCCCAGCGCACTGTGCAGAAGAAGACGGTGACGGTTTCCGGCTGCGGCTCGGGGTCCTGCACCGTCCATGCCTCCCCTGCCTTCGCCACCGCCAAGGGCGTCGTCTCCGCCTTCCAGCAGCAGGACGGCTGCGACCAGTGGGCCGAGGGCAGCACCCCGTGCACATACGGATTCCAGGTCGGTGATGCCTGGACCAGCACCAGCGTTGCCCCCCGCGGCATGCACATCGGCATCCCGCTCGCAGTAACCGGGCAGTACCTGGTGGCCGCCTGGCACACCAGCGACACGCAGACCGACCCGCCGGCGCTCTCCGATACGAAGAAGACCACCCTGGCGGTGCACGATCTCGCGACGGGGAAGATCAAGGCGCAGGTCAGCTGCACCTCCGCCGACGCGCTGACCCTTCAGCCCGGATCCGCGCAGTCCTCCACCCGCCTTTCGCCGAACGGTGACTTCCTTGTCTCCGGGCAGGCCGGGTTCGACCTTGCCACCGGCCGCGGGCACTGCTTCACCAGCACCGCCAGCACCAAGGGCATCGATCTGACCGCCGTGGCCGACGACGGCGCGGCGTACGGCATCGTGCACGCCGTCGACGACACGGAAGCCACCTCCCTGTACGGGCGGCTGCCGATCGCCCAGGACGGGACGGACACGCCCGAGCGCGGCGCGGCCCGCGTCAGCGTGCGGAGCGGGACGGCCAAGGCGCTGGCCGCCGGGGCCGAGGTCCCGCTGTATGTGGCGGCTGACGGGAACGGCGTCTTCCGTACCCGCGACGTGGTCGCGGTCTATCCCGCTTCCTGACCGCCCACCGCGCTGAGCCCCGAGCATCGTCGTGCCCTACCTGCGGCCGACGCCGCTCGGGGCATTTTGCTGCCCGTGAAGTCGGTGCTCGGCCTGCTCTCGCTCAGCCTGTCCCTTGCGTGTCGGGCGAGGCGCTGCTGCGGCGGAGCCCGTGGAACGCTGCGGCTGCGCGGCGACCGCCTCTTGGGCCGCTTCCATGGCGCTTGTCAGCAGATCGTCGGGGATCTGCGCCCCCCGCGCCTGGGCCGTGGTCCGCAGCGCCGCAAGGAAGGCCTCGGCGGTCAGCCCCGCCTGTGGAGAGGCTGGCGTTCCCTCGGCGGGGGCCACTCCGGCGATCCGGTCAGCAGTGGCCCGCGAGTTCGCCGCGATCGTCTGCAGGACTCCCGCGGCCCGTTCCTCGGCCGGGCTGGTCGCGGCAGACCGCGCGAAGTCCGCGCGGTCCTGCATCCGTTGAGCCTGAGCTGCGAACGTGTTCACGGTGACCGCCGACCGGTTTCCCTCGGTGGGAGTCGGCTGGCGCCGCCGTCCGACAGCCGCCTGCTCGATCTTCGATGGACCGTCCGTCGGCGTCGGCCGACGCCGACGCGGCAACTTCGGCCCCGCAGCGGCCTCCTGCTCTCCTGCTGTCGATGCCTGCCCGCGGGCAGGCATCGGCGAGGCCGGGGCGGGCGCGGCCTCCCGGAGCGTCCAGTCCCTGTTCGTCCCGCCCCGCACGTAGGCGAAGCCCTCGCCCGCCAAATGCTGAGGTACCTCGTCGCCGCGGCCCTGCAGGAAGAGGTCAACGCACTCGTTCGCCCGGCGACCGGCGTCCGTCCGGTTGCCCGGTCGAGAGTTCTCATGGTTGAGCAGGCTCATCAAGTCCCGGCGGGACAGCCCGCGATCGGGCTGGACGTCACGTCGTACTGCGGTCCTGACTTCGTCGAACCAGGCAGGGGTCAGTGGTTCGTTGACCGGCTGCCACCGAGGCGCGGGGCCGTCGGCCGCCGGGCTCGCGTCCATGAAGCTCTCCGCCTCGCCGGGCGTGACCAGGACGTCCCGGACGCCGCCTTCGCGCTGGGGCCCGACGACGCCGAGTTCCTCCATGCGCGCCAGTAGGGCGTCCGCCTCGGCGGCCGAGATGCCGTAGTCGTAGCTCAGGTCCAGAGCCAGGGTGTACTCCTTCGCCGCCACCTGGAGCACGACCGCACGGAACCGGTCCGGATCCTCCGCCAGGGTCTCGCCGGCCAGCGCGGGCTCGGTCTCTTCTGCGGAACGTCCCTCCGGGGCGGGTGCTTGCGGTGCGGTCTCCTCGCCCGCTGCGGGCGTCTGCTCGGCCGCCTCGTCGACTGCGGATTCGTAGGTGCCGAGCGGGGTGCTCACTTCCTCAGGCAGGTGACCGTGGAGGTGAGCGATGTGGTCTTCGGCAGCGTGGCGCAGGACGCGCAGCAGGTTCCACCGCAGGCCGTTTTGGCCGCCGTTCGCTGACAGCCGGTTGATCAACGCTTGGGCCCCGGATGAGATGATCTCCAATGTCCGGACCCACAACGCCCGCCCGGTGCCCAGGGTTGAGCGGTCTGCCATGAAGCGGCCTACCCCGAGCCAGCCGTTGTTGACGGCTTCGCGGGCTGCGGACCACACGGACGCGATCCGGCGCCACACCGGATGCTGCGCCAGGTCCCCGAGCCGCTCCGAGACCGCACCGTAGAGGCGGCCGATCGACCCGACACTGTTCGACAGCATCACGCGCATACGGCCCTGGTCGTCCCCGCCCGTGCTGTTCCCCGTGCCTTGGCGTCGGGCGGCGAGCCGCTCGGTGAACCAGTGCCAGGCGCGGCCCAGTTGGTCGGCCAGGTCGATGCGCTGGCCGGCGGGCAGCAGCCCGGTCAACCGGTCTGCTCGGGTCGCGGCGGCCCGGTGAAGACCCCAGACCGCCCGCCAACCACGCGAGTCCCGCTGGCCCGACCGTTCCAGGCGTCGCGCCAGGTGCATCGCTCCGTGGGAGATGGCCCGCGCCGTACGGGCTTCGATTGTCCGGTTGATGCCGTGCGCGCGGATGTCGCGCAGCGTCGTCTCCGCGTAGGTCAGCAACGCCTCCCGGACGGCGCCTCGAAGCTGCTGTCCTGCCTGGCCGATCGATCGGATCATCGTCCATTCAGGGGCGCCCCAGTAGTAGCCCGCCTCGGCCTCTGCGTTGCCCAGCGCGGCTTCGAGGGCGGCAGCGTCACCGGCCTCGACCGCCGGATCCTCAGCCGCCGGCAGGATCGGGTCTGCGTCGACGCTGGTGAGGATCCCGGACAGCGCCTGACGTGTGGCGGCGTACTGTTCCCGCAGCCGCTGTTCGTCCTCGGCGCTGAATCGCGGCCGCGGTATGGGGGCTTGCGTCTCGGCCGGAGGTTCAGCGCCCCGCAGGAGGGCGACGATGTCCTCGAAGTGCCGGTCGAAGTCGTCCTGCCCCGGAACCTCATCTCCCGTGACTGCTTCGGCCGCAGCCATGCGTTCCTCCTCGATCAGGGCCTCGTACTCCCGGTCCACTTCCATCGCTGCCAGTTCCTCGGCGGACACCGGCTCGTCTTCTTCCTCTGTACGGCGGCGAACACCCTCTTCCGGGTCCGGCTCCCACTCGGCGCTGCTGTAGACGACCCCGTTGACGACCAGGTCGTCGCCGATGACGTCCCTGAAGAATTCGAAGTCGTCGTCCGCATCTGGTTCGGCCGGCGAAGCCGTCTCCGTTTCCTGGGCCTCGGCTACAAGGCCGGCCTCCGGGGTGCTCTCGTCCTGTGCTATCGGCAGCTCGGCGACCACGGCGGTCGTCATCGGCTCGTCCGGATCGGTCGGGCCGGATTCCGCTTCCGTGTTTGCCGTGGCAGCGTCGGCCTCCAGAAGCGAAGTGGACTCCGCACTCGGCGGTTCCTGACCGAGTCCTTGCGCTTGCACGGGCGCAGCTTCGGGACCAGCAGCAGCGTTGGGGCCCTCCGCCAAACGCGTCTCTTTGAAGCGGGAGAGCAGCCTGGCCCCGTCGTGTTCGCTGTCGAGCAGGGCCTGTACGTCTGCGGTGGCCTCCAGACGGGCGAGCTGTTCCTGTGCCTGCGTGTACACCCCGAGAAGTAGCTGTCGATCTTGCTCGGAGGCGAACGCCGTGCGTGTCGCCAGGGAACGGCCGGCTTCGGCGACGGTCGTGTGCAGGCCCCGGCAGGCGCTGAGCACGTCGTCAGCCGAGGACCGCGTGGTGTCGGCTGCGAGGATGGCGTCGCGGAAGGCCGTCTGGATACGGGCCGCTTCGTTGGCTTCCGTGACCCCGGTTTCTTCCTGCAATTCCCGGGCTTCCGACAGCAGCAACTGGCCCGTGGCCGAGTTGGCCCAGGCGTCGTAGCTGCTTTCCGTTGCACAGAGGTCGTCGAGGAACTCCTCCTGGCTCGCGTACGGCAGGTGCTGCGGCACGGTGTTGGTGCCGGGTGCCGGGCCGGTGGCCTCAGTCGCCACTGGCACCTCGGACTGGTGCTCGTTGGCACGAAAAGCCTCTTCGAGCGCGGTTGAGGAGTCCGGCTCGGTAGTTGGCGATCCGGCAACGGGGGGCGTCGTCTCCCCCCCGGTTTCCGCCGCGGGGAGCGCGTCGCGTGCTGTCACTGGGGCTGCGGGTGCGGGCGCGGGCGCGGGGAAGCGTGGTGCGTCCGGGGGCAGGTCGACGAGCCCAGCCAGCGACTGCGGAAGCAGGAGGGGCTCGACGTGGTCGTCCGGGTAGCCGCCGGTTTCCCACGTGTACGGACGCAAGTCACCCGGCCCAGCGACGAGGTCTCCGACGATGAAGACTTCGGTGTCCGCGGCGACGACGGGGCTCTCTCGCACGATGAACGGCAGCCGCTCCTTGGACACATCGGTGATGCAGTCACCCGGTTTGAGCTCGCTGAGGCGGCAGACGCCGTTGCGTCGGTCGGGCAGCACTGCCCTGAGCGCGGTCACACGCTCCAACGTGGCGATGTCGGCAAAGGAGTCCTGCATGCCGTCGAAGTCGATCGGCAGCATCTGCCCCTGTTCCCAGTTCTCGGCGGCCCGGATCCGTGCGACTCGTTCGTCTGCCGTCCCCGTGAGGTGAGCCTCCAGGGCCTCCTTGATCACGGTCGCCTTGGTGTCGCTGAGGATTCGCCGTAGCTCCTTGTCGGCTGCCTTCCAGCGGCCCGACTCGCCGATGACCTCAAAGCCCCGCTCACTGCGGGACATGGCGTTCCCGGCCCGCCACGCCGCCGCCACCAGTTCACGCCGTTCCGGCGGCAGAGCCGGACGGAGCCACGCAACGACCTTGGCCAGGGTCAGCCGTCCGGCGCGGATCGGCGCCATGACGTCGTCGGAGGTCTTGACCTCGATCTCGATGGCTCCGCTTCGGGAGTAGGCGCTGGCGAACTCGTTGCCCGCCTCGTTGGAACCAGGCTCCGACGGCAGGCGAATCCAGCCCTCGTACAACTGCGGGGTCGCCCTCTTCTTCTGGTCCATTTCGAAGATCAGTTTTCCGAAGTCGAACGGGCTGATCTTGCTCAGTGCCGCGCCGATGTCCCGGTCACTCAGTGGCTCAGGTGCGCGCTCCTCCTGCTCGGCGGAGGCCGGTGCGTCGCCGGTGTTCTCGGTTGCCTTGGGAGAGAGTGCCGGAGCGTCTGTGGCCTGGGGCGCCCCAGCCGGCGGCGCCTCGTGGGTGGCGATGAGCGCGCGGAGGCGGGCGTACTGCTCGGTGACCGGCGAGTTGGACAGCTCGGCCATGCGTTCGCGGGCCCGATCCACCTGCACCTTGACCGGGGCCAGGGCCGCGTCGACGTTCGGCCACATCTGCTGGCCGTCGGGGCTGTACGCGGTGCCGGCCAGCCCCATGACCTGCTCCAGGGCATCCCGTGCGGCGGCGGGCCTGACCTTGCGACTGCGCGCGGTGCGCTCGATCGCGTCCACGGCCTCCAGGCAGAGGATCAGGGCCTGGCGAACGAGCGGGTCGGTAAGTTCCGGCAGACGGTGCGCTTCAGCAAGCTGGGTGTCGAGCGCGGCCAGTTGGTCAGGGTCGTCAGCGCGAGCCTGGATCAGCGTCTCGAAGGCGTTGAAGGCCTCGGCTGCGAGCTGGTCGATTTGAGTGCGCAGTTCTTCGGCGGCCTCCGTCACCAAGGTGTTCAGGGCGGAGTCCGACTGCGCGAGCTCGTCCTGGGTGTGCCGGAGGTTCTCCTCGAACTGAGCCCAGGGGTTGTCCTGTTCCCAAACGTCGCGTACCTGGTTGTCACCGAGAGCCTCGCGCATCTCTCGGGCGAGGTTGGGGATCTCCTTCTTCTGTCCGCGGCGGATTCCAGCAGTGCCGCGCTTTTTGATCTTTTGGTCGTCCCACGGCAAGGGCGCGATGTCCGGTTCAGCGTCCTGTGCTGTGGGGGCGGTTGTCTGTTCGCCAGCGGGCGTGTTGCCTGCCCCACGTGCGAAGAGGGACGGCTGGTCTGCGCCGTTGAGTGGTTCGCCCGGGTCCTGCAAGGTGGGGGCGGCCGTCTCGGGCTGCTCCTCGACGCTGGCCTCCGTCTGGAGGGTCCGTGCGGTCGCCTCCGTCGCGGCTTCAGTGTCGTCTGTCGGCTCAGGCTCCGCGATGGCGGCAGCGGCCTGGTGAACCGAGGCTGCGGGCTCGTTGTCTGTCGCCTCGGTGATCGCGCGCTCCGGCTGCTCTTCGGGGACGGCGTCCGGCGTCTCGGTCTCCGTGGCCTCAGGGGACGTCGGGGGCAGAGGCGGCTCCGGGGCGGCGGCGGGCTCGTCAGCGACCCCGACAGGGACGGGTGCGGTCTGCTGGGGTGCCGGGGTGGCAGTGATCTCAGTTGGGAAGGTGTCCGCGAGAGAGCCGATGGAGTGGATCCAGCCGAGGGAGCCGATGTCGAGGCGTTTCCTGGCTCGGGTCACCGTGACGTAGGCCAGGCGCAGCTTGTCCTGTGCGGGCAAGATGAGTTCGCCGGTCTTGGTGTCTTCCTTGGGCTGGGGGAAGTCGCTCCAGATCTGGACCTGGTCCCATTCGCGGCCCTTGGACTTGTGGGCGGTGGAGACGACCAGTTCGGGGCGGGTTTCCTCGTCGCGAGCTTCCTCCGGGACCAGGTCGCGGATCATGTTGATCAGGCCCTGGGGGGTGTAGCGGTCGACGAGCCGTACGAACGTCTGCAGGGTGGTCGCGTCCTCGTCGGATTCCGCGTACTCCTTGACCTCGTTCCAGTTCTCGAAGGCCGACAGCTCGGGGTGCTTGGTGCGGCGGCCCTGTTGGAGATCTCGGGCGGCCCGGGCGATGTCTTCGATGTCCCGGCCGCCGCCGACGAGTGCCACCCGCTTGCCGGCCTCGAATCCCGCGAAGACAGCGGAGATGGCACCGACGTTGGTGTGAGTCAAAATCGCATCGGGCTCTTCGACGGTTCCCAGGACGGTGTCGAGTGTGGGTGCGCCTTCCAGACGGAGGTCGGATTCGAGGAGAGCGAGGTATGCGTTGCCCACCTCGGCGACGGCGGGGCCGAACCGCCAACTCTGTGTCAAGGGCAGAACCACCTCGGCCGGCCAGTCCTGCAGAGCATCGACGGCACCGCGGAATTCGTAGATCGCCTGATTGCTGTCGCCGACGACGATGATCTGGGCGTCCTGGTCCTGGATCACCTTCTTCAACACGGGATTGATGTCCTGGGCCTCGTCGAAGAAGATCGTGTCGAAGTTCAGGCGCGGGTCTGACAGGGCCCAGATCTTGAGATAGTCGTCGTGGTCGAAGAAGATCTTGTTGCTGTTCGGATCCGCGATGTCCGCCCAGGCCCGGCGGGCGTACTCCAGCAGCGTGCGCGCGGCGGGGACGTGCGCCCACTTCTCCCCGAGGTGCTGGCGCCCGAGTTCGGCATCATCGCTCTGCCGGTAGCGGCGGAGCGCCCCCATCACGATCTTGGCGATGTCCTCGGGCCCGACGTACTGGAGGTTGCCGTCGCGGTCGCCGACCCGTATCTCAGTGGTGATGCCGAGCGCAGCCGCGACGTCCTTGGGACGCCGGGCGCCGCTGTTGCGCGAGCCAGCGATGGACACCTTGTGCCGGTAGGGGGTGTTGCGCAGATCCTGCAGGGCGAAGGAGTGGCTGGTTCGGGCGGTGACGTTGCGACCGAACTTCTGGCCCGCTTCGTCGGCGATGGACCGGTTGAAGGCGATGTAGCCGATGCGCCGTTCCAGCATCTGCGCAGCGATCATCACCAACGTGGAGGTCTTCCCGGTGCCCGCGAGCGCCTGCACGGCAACGTGCTTGCCCTCGACGGCCGCATCGATGATCGCCTGCTGCTGAGCGGTTGGCGGGTACTTCCCGCTGGCCACGGCCGCGACGGCGCCTTCTTGTGCATCCCTGGCCGCGAGGAAGGCCCGGACTTCCTCCAGGACCTGCTCCTTCTGCCCGCGCATGCCGTTGTAGCGCCAACGGCCCTTCTCATACTTGAAGTTCCGATCCCGCTTCAACAGTTCGCGAAGACCGTCTTCCGCGGGGGCGCCTGTCGTGCCCGTGACGTAGGTACCGGTCCTGTCGCTGACGATCTTGATCCGGCTCGTCCAGGGTCCTTCGGCCGCCGTCTCCGGCTCGGTTGCCGTCACGCTCTCCTCCTGTTGCTCGTCGGCCGGGGACATCGGCGCAGGTGCAGGTTCCGGCGCCGGAGCCGGTGCGGCATTCCCTCCTTGTGCGGGGCTGCTGGGGCCGACGTGACCGATGACGACGCGGTCGCCGAGGGCGCCGATCAGCTCTCGCAGAGGCGCGGCCTCTGGCTCGGGCCGGTCGGCCCGCTGCTGGGTATCCCGAGCGGCTACGCCTGTGGAGGGGTCGTTCTCGGCGGCGAGCGGCAGCCGTCCCAGGGCCTGCGTATAGGGCAGCTGGACGAGTTCCTCCACCTGCTTCCAGGTCAGGCCGTCCCCAAGGGGCAGCAGCCGGGCGTTGGTCCGATGAAGCAGGTCACGGGGGAACACCGTGAACCCGGTCTTGGAGGTGAGGTTGAGTTCGCTCTCCGGGGCGATCAGGACACCGTGCAGCAAGTCGCCGTACCGCCGGTCTTCCTCAGCGGCCTGAAGCAGGATCACGGCGTCGGGGATCACACCGTTGGGAAACGTGAGGGTGGCCACGACACCGAACTGGATCTCCGCGTCATTCGGGGGGCGTTCGTCGTAGCGAGGCAGTGCACCAAGATGCTCCTGGGTGAGCGGTTCGACCGCGATACTCAACAGCTGCTGAGCGTCGATGAGTGCAGGCGGAGCGGGAGCGATCTGTTGGGGAGCATGGACGGTGGCCTCGTCCGGGGCGGCGGTCACCGCCGCGGCGGTCTGTTCCTCGGCCGGGTCTGCCTGATCCGCAAAGGCGGGCCTCTCGGTCGGCGCGAGCGCCTCCGGCGTGCGCCGGTTGCCCTCGTCTGCGCCGGTCATGGGAAGGCACCGCACCGCCTCCTCGTACGGCAGCGCGGCCAGGGCCTCGGCTTCTGCCCAGGGGATCGGGCGTGCGAGCGGCAGTACGCGGGAGTCGGGCAAGAACAGCAGGTCTTCGGGAGTCCAACGGGCATCCACACTGCTGCCGACGTGATCGTTCGCCGGCACGATCTGCGCCCCGTACACGAGGAGATCGTCGCCGTCGTCCTCTACTTGTTGCAGCAGCAGGAGCGCGTCGCCAACCTGTCCGTCGCGGAAAGGCAGTGTCGCCAGGACGGCGAGACTGACGTCTTCACCGGGTCGGTGCTCGGGACCGCGGGGCAGCGACTGCAGGTGCTCTTCGGTCAGGGAAGGCCCGGTGAGCGTACCGGTCGAGGCCTCGCTGACCGCCTGGGCCGAGGGCCCGGCGGTGTTGCTGTTGCGCGGAGCGGTCGCCGCGCTGGCTTGGCGGGCTGCGCCTGCTTCGGCGGGCTGATCGGTCGGCTCTGCAGCCACGGCTGCATACACCTGTTCGAAGGCGGCTTCCGCGTACTGCTCCTCCAGTTCCTGGCGGGTGTATTGGAACCAGTCCCGGAACCTGTCACCTCCTGCGCCTGTTGCCGACAGATCGGCGTCGCTGAGCCAGGCCATGAACAGCTGACGGGCTTCCTCGCGGGGCCGCCCGTCCACCAGCAGCGCCCGCAGGTGGTCATCGGCGAGGGCCGCTCGCACCGCCCGTTCCTGGGCGTCGTCGCGCATTCCGGCGGCCCATCGGGCGCTCTCGGCCTGAAACTCGGCACGCTTCCGCTCGCGTTCGCTCTCGCCGTCGGCGGGCGAAGCCGCCGGCTGCTCATCGGGGACGGGCTGGGCGGGCTCTTGCGGCACGGGGGCCACGGCCTGCGCACGCAGTTCCCGGTGTGCACGGGGGCATGCCAGATCGAGGACCTGGCGGCGTCCGTCCTCCTTGAGGTAGGTCCACAGCAGGTGTTCTGAGCCGCCGTCCGTGATCAGTTCGTCGGCGGCGGTCGCGAAGACAGCGAGGAAGTCGGCCTGTTCGTTGGCGTGCGCGGCCTGGACCAGGGCAGGGTTCTCGCTCGCTGCGTTCACCAGCCACGCCGCGACGTCCTCGGGGTCGGGGGCCATGGAGTCGCGCAGCAGATCGCGGACCGTTTGCTGGATCACCGCGCGCACGGCGGGAGCGTTCCAGGCCGCGGCTACCGGACTGTCGGGCAGGTGCTCGCTGAGCCAGGCGTCGACCTCCTCGTCGGACACGAGTGATTCGGCAAGCTTCGCCGGTCGTTCCAGGAGGGGCAGCGCGGTATGAGCGGGCAGTGTCAGGCCCGGTATGTCCGCGCCGCTCAGGTCGGGAACCTCTTGGGCGGCGCCGGTGCGCTCTGCGGGGAGGGCGACGTTGACCAGCAGGTGTCCCGCGGCGCTCCTGGCCGCCACGGTGATCTCGATGCGCCGCTGCTGCACCTTTGCCTGTTCATGCCCAGCCGTCTGGCCGGTTGGCACGGAGGCCTGCTCGTCCTCACGCACGTCGGGATGACGGGCGCTGTCCGGTGTGGGGTCGGTCTCCTGTACGACCGGTTCCGAGCGTTCGCCCTCGGTCTGTGCTGCCGGGAGGGCAGGAGTCCCGAAGATCTCCTGCCAGTCGTCTCCCTGTTGGGCGGTAGCGGTGATACGCGAGGCCAACTGCACGGCGAACTGTGTCATCTTGCGGAAGTGGCCCATCACCACGGGGGCCCGGTAGCGCTCCTCCTCCAGATTCCGGGCGAGGACCAGGACGGTGTGGGCGAGCTTGGTGCAGCGCTCGACCACGGTGTTGGCCGGATGCGTGAACGGATCACGCACTCGCCCCACTGGCCCGTCGCACAGCTCCTCCATAGCCAGCCAGACCGCCTGGCCGTCCGGGCGGGTCTGCACTCCTTGGTCTGTGAGGCCCCGTCCGATCAGACGTCGGCCCGCCGGGGTGTCTTTGAGCCCCGAGAGCGCGCCGTACATCTCCCAGAAGTCGTGCTGGGCATCGTCCTTCGACGTGTACGGCTGACCAACGGGGATGACGATCTCGGGAGCCGTGTCCTGTTCGGGCTCCTCGACCATGCGGAACCGGCGTCCCATGCGGGTCAGCTCGTCGGTGAGATTCCGTACGTGGAGGTCCCGCGTGGGGCGGCTCATGTTCCGCTTCAGGTACCAGAATCCCTGGTTGCGGCTCCACCGGAATTTGTGGCGGTCCAGAGCAGCACGTACGGGCGCGTCGGAGTCCTCGCTGGTGGTGCCGCGGACCACGGTGCCCCGGTAGTGGTGCTCGATCTCCAGGACGGTGCCGGTGGACGGAGGGGTTTGTTGCGGTTCGGGAGCGGGGCCATTTTCGGCGTCGAGCCGCTGACGGCGCTGGGCAACGCCTGCCTGCACGGCGGCGACGGTCTCCGGGCGTGCGGTGGAGGCCCGGCAGGCGACTGCGTGTTCGTAGGAGTGGCGGACGAGGTCGTCCAGCCGTTTGGCGTCGTCGGGATGCCGGTAGTCGCTGGCGCGCAGGTTCAGCGCCAGGTCGTACGCTGCGTGCGCCATCGCCGTCACGTGCCGGTTGACCTCGTCCAGGGTCTCGGCGGCGAGTGTGACGAAATCGGCGGCATACCGGGTGTCCCGGGCGGCGTCGAGGGCCTCGCGGGCTGCGGACCCTTCAGGCGTGCTGTCGAGCAGCGCCTTGGCGGTGTCGCTTGCCATCCACCAGTTCCACGCGGATTCCGCCTTGTTGGCGCCGCCGACGAAGTCGTCGGCTGCCTCGTACGGAATCTCCTCCATGCCCAGCTCGTGGGCCGCGAGGCGCTGCTGGTGCTGGAAGGCCTTGCGGGCCAGGTCGCGCAGCGCGTACCGGCTGACTCCGTCCTCGGCCTCCCCCGCGGCGCCGAGGGCGTAGGAGGTGACCTCCATCCAGTCGGTCAGAGCTGAGGCGACCGTGTCGTGTGGCCGGCGCAGCATGAGCATGGCTCCGCGCAACTGGTCGGAGTACGGCCCGCCATGGTCGTCGTAGGCGTGCGGCCACTTCGGGAAGCTGTCGAAGATGTCAGACAGAGCACGGGCAATCTCGGTGCTGTCCTGGTACCAGGGAGCAGTCAGCCGGAGTGGGTCGTCGTGGTCGAGGACGGCGGCGTGGTCGTCGTCGAGGTCGGCTGCGTCCAGGAGCAGGTCGGCGAGGTCGTTACGTCGTGCCTGCATACGGGCCAGGTGGCGCTCCGTGTACTGGACGGCCTTCTGAGCAGCCGCCCTCACGTCGTGACGGGGGTCGTCAGCGAGCTGTACAGCGGTCTCGGCGAGGCGGTCGTAGGGGCTGAACACGTCGGCGGGCGTGTCCGGCTCACTCTCGATGACCGCCGCGGCAGCCGCGGCGGCCTCGTGGTGTGCCGGTGTCGAGCCCGGGGAGTCGCTCTCGTGTCGTGCGAGGACTTGCCGGAGCTGCTCGGCGGCCATAGCTACGTAGTGGCGTCCGCCGACCAGTTCCGCGGCGTCCGCGTAGCCTTCGAGGACGATCGCGAGGTTCGCCACCTTGGTCAGTGCCGAGCCGAACCCCTCGCCCCCCGCGCCCACCGCACTGGCCAGCGGGGCGGAAGCTGCGGCTACGGGGGTCTCGGTCTGCGGATCGGTTGTCGAATCCGGCTCCGGTGAGGGGGCGGCGCTCGTCTCCGGTTGCGGTGCTGGTGTGGTCGTCGCGGCGGACGACGGCTCAGGGGTGGCCGGTTGGCCTGTAGCGAGCTCAACGGAGAACCGCAGACCGTCGGGGCCGGAGACCACGAGTCCGTCCTCGGTTGCTTCCAAATCCGTACCATCGGCGGCAAGTTGCGCCAGGCCGGCCGCAAGGTCACGGCCGCTGACCGGGCCGGCGCGGAGGCCCCGGGGCCCGGAGATGGTGTACTGGTCCCACGGGAGGATGCCGGGGATGAATTCCACGGCGTCTTCGTCGAGCGTGAGAGGTTCTGGGGAGCGGACCCACTGCTGGTAGGCGTCGCTGCTGCGGTCTTCCACGGTGCTGCGGTACCGGGATGCGTGGTCGCGCAGGCCCGTATAGATCTCCCAGTTCCCCTCGGTGCTCCGTCCGTCTTCCCGCTCCCATTGTTCGACCACGGAACGGCATTGGTCGGCCAAGCGCAGCAGGTGCGCCCAATCAGTTGCCAACTCCACGCCGAGGAGGCGGGCGATCCGGCCCGTTCGGCTGGAGGTCATCGCGGTGTCGGCCGCCGCCATCAGGCCGTCCGCCCGTTCGCCTGTGGCCAGGCGCCGGGCATGGTCGGACGCCCATCGGCGGTAGGCGGTCAGTGCCGCTTGCTCGGCGGCCCAGGCCTCGGATCGGTCGGTGTAGGGGGTGTTCGGTACGTGCCCGGGTCCCTGGGTGGTCGCGTGTGGTGTCGTCGCTGGGACATGCTCCGGTTCGGCTGCGGAGTCGGGGGGTTCCTGTACTGTCCGGGCGGTGTCTGCCGTGGGTGCTCTGTCCTGACGGTCATCTCCTGCGGCGGGCGGGTTCTCGGCCGGCGCGCCTGGGGACGCGGAGGCTCCGTCATCTGGTGTCTGTTCCGGGGCGCGGGCGCGGGACAGTTGCGGGGCATCGGCCAGTTCGGCGTCGGCCGCGGTTTCCTGCTGTGTTCGGCCCGGCTGGGGACGGTCGGCCGTGTCAGGGTGGGCCCATGGCGCGATCTCATAGAAGCGCACCCGCATCGCCTGCCGGAAGGCGGTTTCGTCGCCATCACCCGTGAGGGCGGCCTTCAACGACGTGGCCCGGCTTTCGAGTTGGTCGGTCAGCCAGGCATCGAACAGGTCACCGGCCTGGCTGCCGTTGACGCGCAGAGCACGCTGGGCGTCCTGAATGAGCTGGTCGATGGCCGCCTCGTACGCCTGGGCCACGCTGGCAGGAAACTCTTCGGTGAGCGGTGTGACCTTCACCGACCCGATGGGTCCGGTGATCACGACCGCGCCCGTGGCGTCCGGTTCGATCGCGACATCCGACCCGTCATGGCCGAGCTGTTGCACGATGTCGTTGAGGAACGTGCCTCGCGAGTCGCTGAGGGTTCCGCCGAGCATGGTGTGCTGATACCAGCGGTCTGGATCGAACGGTCCGCCCCCCTCGGGCGAAGAGGCGCCGGGCGCCGTTTGACGTGAAGGGGAAAGATTCGCTGGTGCTGTGGTCGGCCGTGCAGGGCGTCGTCGGCCTTCCAACGGGGCGATGGAAGTGGCGTGCTCGCGGGCGGAGCGGGCCACCTTCTCGGTGAGGTCCCTCATCGCGCGCCCGGTCGCGTTGAGCCGGAAGCGTGGAGAGTCCAGGTGGGACAGGAAGTCCTCGCAGGCGCGAGCAAGACCATGGAAGAGATCCCGGGCCCACGGATCGCCGCCGGGCGCAGGGGGCTCGTCGGCGGACTCACTTGCATGGTGCAAGGCCTCGGTCAGCTCATTCCCGGCCTGCTCCATCTGACGGGCCAGTTCCTGGCCCCGGCCGGACATCCCCTCGACGACGTCCAAGTTCTGCCAGGCGGCGAAGTCCGCCAAGACGGCGTCTTCACCCGCAACGGCGGCAGCCTCATCGGGATACGGCTGCGGGACCGAGGCGACATGGCCAGGTTCTCCGCCCGGACTGGTCGCAGCGCGTTCCGTCGTACCGGCATCCGAGCCGGCGGGCGCGGCATCTGGCGTGGCCCGGGCGCGCGTGCCGTCGGCCAACGCGTCCAGGAGTCCGCGGGTGGTATCGCTCAGGTCGTCGGGCGTGAGGGTCGCCGGATCGACCTCGATCCAGCCGTCGGTGGAGCCGCCCGCCATGACCATGGCGTCGTGGACCGCTGCGTCGACCAGGTCGGCGCCGGGTTCGGTGACCGCCGCATCGTGGACTTCTGGCTCGTTTGTTTCCGCGGCTCCCTGCACGCCGAGGGCTTTGGTCAGCTTGCGGTGCTGGGCCTCGATCTTGTCGAGTTCGGCTTGCTGCGGGAAGGGCTTGCCGACCAGTTCCTTGGCCCGCGCGATGTTCGCCTCGATCCGGGCGATGTGCTGCTCTGCCTTGGCGTGAACGGTCTCCAAGCTGTCCAGGGCGTTTTCCAGCTTGCGGATCAGGCCGACGCGATCTTGTTTGGCCAGGCCGCTAGCCGACAGCCAGATGGTGTCGACGGGAACGTCCTGGAAGGACACCCCCACGATCAGGCCCTCGAAGCTGCGCTCTACGAGGGCGTGGACGGGGATGCCGCCGAGTTTCCCGACGGCGGCGTCCTGCGGTCGGCCGCCGGCGTTGACCGAGGAGCGGACAAGTCGTTCGAGTCGCTGGGCCAGCGCCTCGCCGGCCTCCCGGCGCTCGTCGTAGGCGCGGCCGTCGACGGTCATCGTGAAGGCGTCGCCTCGGGTGGCGGTGCGCCGCTCCATGGCGGCCTGGGCCTCCTGCATGCGAGCGTTGAGGTCCTGGACGCGCCGTCGCCCCTGCTCGCCGGTGACTTCGTAGGCGAATTGCTCGTCGTGCCACATCTGCTGGTCCAGGCGCAGTTTGGCGAGCATGCCTTCGACGCGCTCCAGCTGTTCCAGCTCTGGCTTGTCCGCGGCGACGGCGAACATCACGCCAGCGGGGATGCGTCCGTCGTCGCCGTCCTCGGCGGCTTCCAGGATGCGGCTGGTGTCGTTGATGTCGAGGATGGCCTCGGCGAACGCCTGCTTGGTGGCGACCTTCTGCCACAGGAAGGGGTCGTACGACTTCTTGGTGACGATCGCGGTGTGGTGGATTGCCTTGTTCTGGTTGCCCTGGCGTTTGCCTCGCCCCAGGCTCTGGATGATCGGTGTGGCCTTCCAGGTGGGGTCGATCTGCATCACGTGGATGACGCGTTTTTGCAGATTGCGGCCCGTGCCCAGGCCGGAGCGGCTGCCGACCAGCACGGCGATCCGTCCCTCGCGGGCGTCCTTGTCGAGCCGGGCCTTCTGCTGCGGGTTTTTCGCCTCTTGGTCGAAGCGGATGAGGCTGCCCGGCATGCCGCGAGCGGTCAGCGCCTCTCGCAGCGCCTCGTAAAAAACGAACTCCTTGTCCGGGCCGGGCACGCCGAGGTCACAGAAGGCGAGTTGCAGGCTGCCGCGGTTGGGTTCCTCGTTGCCGTCGTCGTCGTAGTAGACGTCGTCCTTATGCAGCTGCCAGAGGCGGAACAGCTCGTCGGCGGCGACGTCGACCTTCTGGGCTTCGTCGGTGCTCTTGTTGACCAGCCGTACGTCGAGCGAGGCCAGGCGCCCGTCCGTGGAAATCCACAAGGTGTTGTCCTCGACCAGCTTGCCCTTGCGGTTGTACTTCAGGTCCGGGCTGCCGAGGCGGATGCCCATCATCCGCTTGCCCAGCGACTGCATGAGCTGGCGCAGTTCCGGAGAGGCCTCGGCTTCCAGGATCCGCATCTCGCCGCCGATGATGGCGGGTTCGCCGAGCTGGAGATCGCGCTTGAGTTTGACGTCGGCGACCGTGAACAACACGCGTTTGAGCTCGGTCTGGTTGACGTAGCGGGCGTAACGGGCGCGAGTGGAGAAGGAGTTGCCGTCCGGGCTCATCTCGACCCGGTTGACGGGCTGGATGTAGGTGGAGACGAACTGGTCGTCCTCCTCGATGCCCCATTCGTCGCGCAGCAGGTCAGGGGCGAGGTATTTAATGGCGGTCAGGATCTCCATCGGGGAGTTGTCCACCGGCGTGGCGGTGGCGTGGGTCGTGACCCGGCCGCCGTAGTTCTTGCGCAGGTAGGACAGCTTCATGTCCATGTCCGCGGTGATCTGGTTGCCTTCGAGGGCGAGTTCGCGGATAGAGGAGATCACCCGGAGGTTCTTCAGGGTGTGCGCTTCGTCGTAGAAGATGTACGTCGAGCCGGTGCGCTCGAACTCGACGCCCGAGTCGCCTGGCGTCTTGAGTTCGTCCTCGATCCGCCCTTTCAGCGTGGCGATCTGGTTCTCGATGTCCTTGACGGTGTACTTGTCGTCGCCATCGGCGTTGTCGAGGTGCGCCTCCAGGCGCTTGACCTCCCGGTTGATGTAGTCCAGGCGGGCTGTTTTGGACATCGGGATCTTTTTGAACGCGGTGTGGCTGATGATGACCGCGTCCCAGTTGCCGGTCGACCAGCGGGCAACGAACTTGTGGCGGCGTTCTCCAGTGAGGTCGGAGGAGTCGGCCACCAGGATCCGGGCCCGCGGGTAGGCCTGGAGGAACTCGCGCTGGAACTGGCCCAGAACACCCTTGGGCACCGCGTAGACCGGCTTCTTGGCCAAGCCGAGACGGGTCAGTTCCATCCCGCCGACGATCATTTCGAGGGTCTTGCCAGCACCAGTGCCGTGGTAGAGCCCGACGCCGTGCTTGGATGCGCGGATCCGGGCGACCGCAGCCTTCTGGTGGGGGTGCAGGGTGTAGGCCTTGGACAGTCCTGGGGCCGTGATCTGCACGCCGTTGTAGGTCGGGGGGACGATGGCGTTGTAGCGGTCGTTGTAGTACCGCAGCAGGGTTTCGGCCCGGTCGGGGTCCTCCCACAGCCACATCCGGAAGCGGTCGTCCAGCTGCTTGGACTTCGCCAAGGCGAAGGCCGTCGCCTGCCGGTCCGTCACCACCTGTCCGTCGGGCGGTATTTTCTTGGTGACCAGGATTTCCTGGTTGTTGAGCAGGTTGCTGGCAATGGCTTGGGCGGAGCGGGCCTGGGTACCCCAGACGGTGCGGGCCAGCAGGCTGCTCGCGTCGCCGCCCTTGACGCTCCAGCGGGCGCCGAGGTTGCTGACCTTGATGTCGTCGTCTTCCAGGATTTCGCGCAGGAACTGCTGTACGTACTTGGCGCTGACCCAGGCGGCGCCGAGCCGGCTCTGGATCTCCGCGGGCTGCAGGTCGCGGGGGATGACCTCGCGCAGGGCCTCGACGTTGACGGCGAACGTGGGGTCCTTGGCCGCGGCTTTCTCGGCTGCGGCGAGCTTGCGGCGAACGTTGCCCGACAGGTACTCCATGCGGCGCACCAGACCGCCGGCCGGATCGTCGTAGACGAGGGTGCCCAGCGCCTCACGTGCTGCGCGTTCGCTGTCCAGGCCGAGCAGGGCGGCCACGATGTCGAGGCGGATCTCGTTGTGCTGGTCCCAGCAGATCAGCGCCGCGTCTTCCGGGCTCTCCGCCCGGGTCAGCGGCTCGGGCGGGGCCACGACCCGCTTGGCGAACAGGTCGGCCTTCGTCGCACCCTGGTGGTCCTCGTCGAACTTCTCCAGCGCGAAGACGTACGGGGCGAAGGGATCGTTGCGGAACCCGCCCATGCGCGGGTAGGTCCGGCGCTCGGTCGCGTTGTCATCCTGCGCTGCTTCGCCGGACGGCGGGTTGTTGACCTTGAAGCGGTTGATCGGGCCGAACCGTGCCACGTACGCGTCGTAGCGGCGGTTGAGTTCGGCCCGCAGCTGCGTCATGCGCGGGGTGATGAGGTGGTGCTCGGACTCCTCGTCCAGCAGGGCCACCGCGATGTCGCGCAGGCCGATCAGCTCGCGTAGTTCCCTGGCCTGCGCCTTGGCAGGTACGTGCGGGACGGGCCGGCCGTTGCGGATCTCGGTGAAGGTGCCCTCGGGGCCGAGTTCCAGCAGTCCGTCGTACTTCTCCAGCGCCCCGTGGAAGACCATCCGCTCGGTGAACGTGCGGCCCGTCTCCTGGGCACGCTGCGCCACCTGGTCCAGGGCTGCGGCGAGGGCGGTGTCCACCGGCTGGTCTGGTTGCACGACGAGATCGGGGCCGTGCCGGGCGATGTCGGCCTTGGGTGTGCCGAGCACCATCTCCGGGTGCTGCACGAAATAGTTGTTGATCTCGATGGGCTGCGGTGCCACGCCCTGCCGCGAGCCGGGCAGGACGGTCGGCTCGATGTCCAGCCAGTCGGCTTCGGCGGCGGGCTCTGACTCGGCGCGGCGCCGGAAGATGAGCATGTCGGTCACGACCGGTGTGCCGGCGGCCTCCTGGTGGGCGCCGCTGGGCAGGCGGACCGCGCCGAGGAGGTCGCCCAGGGCGGCCATGCGCTCCCGGGCCTCTTTGTGGGTCTGGTCGGTGCCGTCGAGGGTGTAGCGGCTGGTGATCAGGACGACGATGCCGCCGGGTCGGGTGAACTCCAGGCTTTTGAGGATGAAGTGGTTGTGGATCGAGTGGCGCCGCCCGGGGTTGTACTTGCGGTCGGTGACCTTGTACTTGCCGAACGGGACATTGCCAACAACGACGTCGAAGTCCTCTTCGGGTGGCCGGGTGTCGGCGAAGGACTCGGTGAGGATCTGCGCGTTCGGGTAGAGGGCACGGGCGACGGCTGCGGTGATGGGGTCGACCTCGACGCCGAGGATCTCGGCGTCGGCGGGGGCATCGGCGAGGAAGCGCCCTGCGCCCACGCCGGGCTCCAGCACCCGCAGTTGGGCTCCGGCCGGCACACCGAACCGCTGCAGGGCCTGCCAGACGACGCGGGCGTAGGCAGGATCGGTGTAGTGGGCGTTCAGGGTCGAGGAGCGGGCCTTGGCGTACTCGTCGTCCGACAGGATGTCCCGCAGATGGGCACGTTCGGCCGCGAACGTGGCGGCGAACTTCTTGCGCTCGTCGAACAAATACGGGGTGGCGCCCCAGCCCGTCCACTGCTGGAGCACCTGCCGCTCGGCCTCGGTGGCCGGCCGGTTCTCCGCCCGCAGCCGCAGCACGACGTGCACGGCCGCGATGTTCGCGGCGACCCGCTCCCGCTCCGTACGCGGCCCGGGCCGTGCTACTCCTGGTCCGGCTCCACGTCCAGGAGCACCCTCTCCCGCAGCACTTCGCCCTCCGCTGTCAGCCGGGAGGTGTTCAGCCGCTGCAGGCGCTGCAGGTATCCCTCCCCGTCCGGCTCCTGGCCCGCCAGATTCCGGGCCCGCGTCTCGATCTCCGCCGAGATCTCCTCCCCGAATTCCGTGAAGAACTCCTCCGGGTTCTCCAGCTCCCCGAACGCCCGGGGCTTGTGCTCCTTCCAGTGCGTCATCGCCTGTTCCCCGTACCGGTTCATCGTCGAACTCCCCTGCCTGCTCAGCACTGTTGGACGGGGCGGGGTGCCCCGTCTCATCCTCTCCCGCCGCCGGGCCGTCCGGGCGTGCCACAGCCCCTTCCCGCGCCGGAGGGCCCTGGTCACCGAAATCCAGGCCGGGCAGGAAGCCGCTGTCGTTGATCGAATTGTCGTCGGCGGGCTGCTGCGGAGTACTCAACGCCTGCTCCCAACGTCGAAAAGGGCAGTTGTGTGCATCGGGGCCCCAACGGGCTGCTGGTGGGCTGAGTCAGATAGGGGATGGCGGCACGGTGAGATCTCGGGCTGCGGTGGCGTCGTCCAGGGAAGGAGCGGCGGGTGAGCGGATCAGCTCGCGGAGCACGACCTGTTCGGCCTCGTCCCTGGCCGCAAGGAGCCGTCGGGAGCGCTGTTCACCGGTCTCACCGCCGGCGGGCGTGCCGGCGAGGACCATCGCGTCCGCCAGTTCCCCGCCCTGCCGCGCGGCCTTCTCTCCGAGGCGGGTGAAATACGCCAGCGGGTCCGGCAGCATCCCGTACTGGGCAGGCAGATGCTCACGCCAGTGGGCCAGAGCGGCGCGCCCGTACCTGTTCATGACCATGCCTAACTCCCGGCTCGTGTCGTCATCCGCTGCCGTCCTCGTCCGGATCGGGCTGGTCGTCGTCGCGCGGGCCTGATGCCTCGCCGTCGGGTTCGGGGCCCCCGGCCAGGAGCAGGGCGAGGTAGTCCGCGTCTTCGCCCCACGGGGCATCGCGGTGGCGGGCACGGTGCTGGCCGTTTCGGCACGCGCCGAGCCAAAACCGGCCCATCCGCTCCACGGCCCGAGCGAGGGCGTCTTGCCACAGGTACGGCGCCGACCCCCCGTCGTCCCCGCTGGCGTAGGCCGACTCGTGGGAGGTCCACAGCGCCGTGAGTTCCTCGACGACCGCGCCGTGCTTCCACCAGCACTGGCGGGGCAGCTGATCCGTGGTCATCTCGTACCGGTCGGCGACCCAGATCACCCAGCGGACGAACTGGGGCCAGAGCACGGCTCGTTCCTCGGCATCGAGTTCGTCCCACCGCACGGGGGCACCGACCGGGCGTTCCTGCTCGCCGTCGGCCTCCCCGCTGCCGGATCCTCCGGCCAGCTGCTCCTCCAGCAGCTTGACGCGCTCGCTGAGAAGCACCTGCTCGGCGTTGATATTGGTGAGTTCGGCAAAGATGTCATCGAAGCCGCTAGCCATGGCCGCCCGCCTTCTCCAGCCGGACGCGGTCCTCGACCATCTCGTGCGCCCTGCGGGTGGCTTCCTTGATCTCCGCTGCCCGCGGCCCCTCGTGGGCACGGACGAACGTGACGAGCGTGGCGGGAGTGCGGCGGTGGAAGACCATCCCGCCGCGCTCCGGGATCATCCGGATCGTGGCTGGCTCCACCACGGCACGGCGGCGCACCGACGTGGACACCGAGACCCGGTCCCCGTCATCGGAGACCGTCTCCACGTCCTCGTCGAATTCACCCGCGAGAGAGCTGTAGGACTTCAGCTCCTCGGGGTCGCTGATACCGCCCAGGAAAACCTTCACAGTGCCGCTGGCGAACATCTTCCGCACGCCCAGGGCACCCCAGCGCTCCTCGGCTTGGGCATAGCCCTGAAGAACCGCCATGATGAAAATGTTCTGCGAGCCGCTGACACTCATCAGGCTCGGAATTTCCGGCAGAGGCGCCACGTTGGCCAGCTCGTCCAGGAAGCAGCCGAGAGGAATCGGAAGACGCCCATTTGGACTGCGGGCCGCAACCCTCTTTGCAGTGTCGAACATCGCTTTGGCGAACGCGGCATTGAGCGGTGCCAACGCGCTGCTCTCTTCGTCCTCGCCGATCAGGAAGAGCGTTCCGGACTGCCGGAGGTAGGTTTCGATGTCGAAGACCTCCACGTCCCCCTGCGGGGCGAAGATTGCCGCGACCTTCTCGTCGTAGAGCGCGATGAATGACTGCTCTGCGGTCCTCCAGGTGGCGGATCGTTCCTCCTCGGCCGCGGCGTGCTGGCCGGCGAGCGCGGCGGCGAGCAGATGCTTGCCCTTGGCTGCCAGAAGGTCGACGGCCTCGCGGTTGTCGGGGTCCGTCGCCCAGGCCAGCACGTCGAGGACGGGCCGGTTGTGGAGGGCTGCGGCATGCAGCCAGCAGGTAATAAGGGTTTTCGCATTGAGCGCGAAATAACCGCCATTCTTTGTCCCTTCTTCGCTTTTTGTGGTCGCTGCGAGGGTCTCGGCACGCTTGCGCGCGACCTGGTATTCCTCGCAGCCTGCGGTCAACGGCCAGCGCAGCTGATTCGGCCAGCCGGACAGGCCTGTCGGGTCCAGGACCCAGACAGGGCCGTGTTCCTGCCGCAGAAGTGCAGTGTTGTAGAGGACGTCTGTCTTGCTGCTGGTGGCGAGGACCGTTCCGCGGAATTCGAGAATCTCGGGAAGGATGATCTGGGATGTCTTTCCCTCGCGCGGCGGGGCGACCAGGATCATCGATTCCTCGATCGTGATCCAGAGATGGATTTCCGAGGGGTCTGCGCTGCCGATGTAGACGGCGACGTCGCGGATGGTGATGCCTTTGGGGTGCTGCTCGTCGAGCGTGGGACGCAGCGATCCGGCACGGGACAGGGCCTGTTGCTCGCCCATGGCCTTCTCCAGCTGGGGACGGGTGGCCATCCCGTCGGCGCCGTCTGCGCCCCGGTGCTTCCACCACCAGTACGTCTTCCATGTCCCCCAGGTCGCTGCGGCGAGCAGGAGGAGGAAGGTGGGCCAGAACACGAACGGGCCGGCCACACCCGCACGCGGTGGCCAGGCGGCTGCCGGGGAGCCGGGGTGGCGGAAGACGGCGACGACCGCGTGGCCTGCGGAGTCCCAGCTGATGGCCGCCGGCCGTCCGTGTGTCAGGAGGCCGGACAGGAGCGCGGTCAGCCACAGCAGCGCGGTGAGCACGAACGCCGCGATCAGCGGGAGGATCCACACGGCATCGCGGCCGAGGCGCAGGCGTGCCGCGGTCTTCGGGGTAGCTGCTTTCGGCATCATGCGGCAGCCCCCTTGCGGAGGCGGATCATGGGAGCCGATGCCTGTGCGCCGTGGTGGTCCGTGAGCTCCCGAGGCCCTGTCTCGGACATCCGGCGGTTGGTGTCCGTTAGACGGATCTCCAACGGTGTCCGGATGTGTTCCACGAGGTTGATCCGCGAGCCCACCTGCCAGATACCCCGCCCCGGCGCGCACACGTTGGATCCATCCGCCAGCGCCTTGCGCGCCCAGTCGGGAAGTCCCAGGTAATCGGCCGTGGTCTCGGCCTCGTCCCGGTCCATGTGATACAAGACCCGGGTGGCCGTCAATTTCAGGATGGCCGCCGCCTCAGGAGCCTGCTCCAGAAGCAGATCCCCGAGGTGATGCAGGACCGCCCAGAAGGACAGGCCCAAGCGCCTGCCGTACCTGACCAGCTCTTCAAACAATCGCGCGACCGGCCGGTGGGCGAGAATGTGCCACGCTTCCTCAACGACCAAAGTGCGTTTGATCCGGTCGTTCGGCTTGATCCAGCCGAACCTCAGCCAGGGCCCGATGACCGCCATCAGCAGCGGCATGGCTTCGCCCTCGCGTGGCAGCTTCGTCAAATCGAAGATGATCAAACGTGCGTCGAGATCGATCCCTGACGTCGTCGGCCCGTCGAACATGCCCGACAAGTCCCTGCTGGGATTGCACAGCTCGTCCAGGGCCAGTGCTGCCGGCTGGCCCCACTCCACCAAGTCCTCGGGCGTGACCGGCTGTTGCCCGAGGAGTGTCGGCTTCGGAGCCGTCAGGGCGTCCAGAACGTCGGAGAGGATCACCACACGCTGCTGCTCGCGCGCGGCAGCGGTTGCTGTCTTGTGGGCCTCGGCCAGGGCAAACTTGGTCTGGGAGGAGATGGTGCCGGTGAGGATCTCCATCATGGACACGAGCACCTTGAACTGGTGCTCGGCAGGTATCCGGGGGTCGAGCGGGTTTATCCGCACCCCTTCACCGACGTCACCCGCGCCGTAGACCAGGCGGATCGGCGTGATGCCTAGCTGCCGGGCGATGCCGTCCCATTCACCGGCACCGTCTTCGCCCTGCGCGTCCAGAACGGCGAAGTTCCGGTTCTTGAACCGCAGTTGGCGCAGGACGTAGGTCTTCTCCAGTGCGGACTTGCCGTATCCGCTTTTACCCAAGATCAGCGCGTGCCCGCTGGCGAGCCGGACGCGTGCCTGCGGGTTGTACAGGATGAACGGGTCGTAGATGTAGGCCTTGCCGCTGTAGGCCTCGCGGCCGATGATCACGCCGCGGGGGTCCATGCTGGCAGCGCCGACCGCCGGGTAGAGACCGCAGGCGTGGCTGGTGGTCGAGCGCATCGCCCGCCGCCGAGTCTGTGACTGCCGCCGCAGCATCTCCAGCATCGCTACAGCCCTTCCTTCAGGAGTCCGGCGGTGAAGGGCAGGGTGTTGGCGAAGGCTCGGTAGTGCTCGGCGTCGCACCATTCCAGGCGCAGTCCGGCGCGGGTTGCACCGGCGCGTACGGTGTCGGCATCCCTGCGCAGAGCCTCAAGGGTGGGCGAGGTGACAGTGATCCAGGCTGCGAGCCGCGTTCCCGCCGCGCCGTCGGCGATGTCGCGCATGGTGCTGAGCGAGGCGCGCTGGGCTTTCTGCTCCCGCGGGTCCTCGATGCGTCCGGCCTTTTTGTCCGCCTGGCCCAGCTCGTTGGTGGCGTCGGCCATCGCCTCGGTGATCGCCTTGTCGGTGCTGACGAGGTCCATGACCACGGACACCGACAGGATGATGTCCTGGATGTAGAGCAAGACAGGTGCGAGGAAGTTGATGCCTACCGGGAGCACGGGCAGTTCCTTCACCCAGGCGGTCATCGAGTACCAGTTGTCCTCGGAGGCCTCCCAGCTGCGGGAGGCCATGTACCTCTTGTTCCGGGCATCCAGTACGGCCGGCCAGCACGTGACCCGGTCCATTCCGGTGGTGTCGTCGATCCAATGGCTGGGGTCGTACGAGTGATGCAGGTAGGAGGCCAAACCGGCTTCGTCGAAGTTACGCACGTGGCGCAGCTGTCCGCGCCCCAGCGTCCGGATGAAGCTCTCGATCTCCTGCCCGAGAGTGATCGCATAGCCCTCGTGGAGGGTGTTGTAGCGGCGGGCCTCAGCGACCAGATCGGAGGTATAGGGGATGCCCACCACGAGCAGCAGCCGACGGTCTTCTGCTGTGACCGCGACGCGTCGGATCAAGTCGTCGTACGACTGTTGCAGCCACGACGGACTGTCGGCATCGCGTCGGTCGGCGGCATCCCGGGCGTGGGCGTTGGGGTCGGTGGGGATGACCCGGCTGATCCACTGAAGGCGACGGATTCGGCCTCCGCTGTCGGCCGTGGTCTTGAGCAGGTGCTCGTAGGCCCGGATCAGAGCCTCTTTGTCTGCGGTGTCGAGGCTGCCGAAGTCGCGCTGGCCTTCCACCTCGACGACGGCCGTGAACATGAGCTCGTCCGGTTGCAGCACGATCGCGATCTCGCCGAAGGCGGTGCGTGCCGTGATCCACTGCATGTTCCGGGGTACGCCGACGGGCACGTCGACGGGGACGCGGCGGCCGTCGGCGAATCGGCCTGCGTACGGCGCCTTCGACTTGTACAGCAGTGAGCCGTCGCGCAGCAGCTTCTTGTAGGTCCGCTTGATCTCGAACCACCGGACGTAGGTCCGCCCTTTGTACGGCGCCAGAGTTGCCCAGGCGCAGGTGCCCGCGATCAGTACGAAGCCGACGATCTTCAGCACGATGCCCGCGAGGATCCAGGCCGCGAGGAGTCCGCCGACGAGCCCGGCTCCCAAGACGAGCTGCTCATCGGCTTCGAGCTTCCGGCCGAGGAGTCCGCGAGGCCTCGGCCGGGGGTATGTGAAAGTGCGTGCCACAACTACTCCTGGGCGTGCGACGGGACGGGCATCAGCGCATCTCCTCGTCCGGCGGAGGTGGTTCCGGCTGCTCGTCGGGGGGTTCTGGCGGCGGCCAGGACTGCGGGCCCGCCGGATCCATCGGCTCCTCGCCGGCCGTCGGGCTGCCCGGTCCTCCGGCTCCGGGAGCGCTGCCGGGAGACAGCGGTTCCCCTCCGCCGGCGGGGCCACCGCTGCCGTCGGAGTCACTGCTGTCGGACGACGGTGCAGCTGAGCCGCCGGAGTCGAGACCGGCGGTCGCCCCGTCGACACCGCGCTCGACTGCGGCTTCCGTCTCGTTCTTGGCCTTGTCGACGCCCTTCTCCGCGGCGACGGCTGCCGCGCCGACACCGGTCGCGGCAGCTGCTCCTTCGGCCGCTCCGGCTTCGGTGGCTCCCTCGGTTTCTCCGCCGCTCATGGCGTCGCCGTCCGCCGCGTCGGCCTCTTCTCCGTCGCCGTCCTCGCCGGATCCGCCGCCGTCGCCCCCGCCCATACGCGACTTGAGTTCTCCGTAGGAGTCGCCCGCCTGGTTTCCGAGGTTCTTGGTTCGACCCTTGAGGTCGTCGCGGGCTGCGTACATGTCGCGCAGCTCGTCGCCGAATCCGGGGATGAACTTCGAGAGCTGGAAGGGCATGTAGAAGGCAAGGAACAACAGCGCGAGAGCGGTGAAGACGGTGGCAAAGGACTGCGCCAAGCTCTTGTTGGGGCTGTCGGAGGCGAGCGTGCCTGAGGCGAGCGCGATGACCGTGAATGTCACGTATTTCGAGGCGATGATCGCGGCCATGACGCCGAACCATCGTTTGGTGTGCCCCCACAGGTCACGGTCCACCAGTCCGCTGAAGACGGTCGGACCGAAGACGAGTCCGGACAGGATCAGTGCGTTGCGGACGATGAGTTCCAGCCACACGCCGGCGACCGCCGCCAGTAGCGCCAGGGCGAAGAAGATCACGATGATGGCGCCGCCGGGGATCGTCATCAGCGCGAGCATCGCCGTCGTGACGGTGACCACCATGTCGGCGGCGTCTCCGGCCACGGGCTTGAACATGGCTTCGGCAGCCTCATCGACGATGCGCACGGTGTAGGCAATGGCCAGCGGCGCGAAGGCGGAGACCAGCACCGACATCAGGAGAAAGCCGATCGACTCCCCCAGCGCCTGAAGCGGCGGCACTCCCTGAATCGCCCTTTTGGCCACGGCGATCAGCCAATAGATCACGGTCAATACCGTGGACGCGGCGAACGCCATGGTGTAGGTCCGGATGAAACCGGGGTCCTGCCAGTCGATCCTCGTGGTCGACCCCAACGCCTTCATCATCTGGGTGAAGATGCTGGTCACGGCGTTGTTGAAGAACTGAGCGATGTACCCCAAGGGATCGCTCGCGAAGTCGATCGCCTGATTGGTCTTCTCGACGACATTGCAGACCTTGTCTGCAAACGGGATGTTCTGGCATGACCAGTCGCTGAAGTCGTTCGCCTCGGCCTGGCTCGGGGCGAGCATCAAGGAGATCGTGGCGGTGAGGCCGGTGACCCAGGTCAGCCGGGTGCGTACCCGGTAGCGAGTCTCAGCCGACATAAGGGGGCGCATTGAACTCCCGATCTGCCGTGCGGAACTCGTCGACGCTCGTGGGGTCGTCGCCGCCTGCATCCAGAGGGGTCGGGCCGTTGACGGATGTGATCGAGGCCAACTTCCAGTCACCGGACTGCCACTGCAGCGTCATCGCGTAGGTGGTCCACGACGCGGACACGGGCATCGGGGCGCTCTTGGCCGTGACACCGACGAGCCCGGCCATCCACACCTCAACGGTGGCCACTTGATCGGTATAGGTGGTGACCCGGGTGCCCATCGCCGCACCTCGTGCGACCAGCTCGTCCTCGTTGGCACTGGTGACACCCAGTGACGTGAGGACCTGCTGCATCCCGTTGTCGTCGTTGCGGATCTGCCGGTCCAGCGCCTGGCTTGTCATCATCGCGGCGAGAGTCGCGTGCCGGGCCTTCTCATCGGTGAAGTAGGCGGCAGACGATCGTGCCACCTGGTAGTTCACCGCTGCCTGGACAGCGCCGGCCTGGTTGTGGGTGTAGCCGATCGGGACACCGTTGACGAGCTTCCTCGCTGTGTTCTTGGTGTCCCCTCCAGTGGTGTTCCTCTCCGCTGGTGCGGTCTGGCTCGGGCTGCCAGGCGAGCCATCGGACGTCGATCCGCTGCTTCCGCCGGACAGGCTCATGAACACGGCGAGGATGACCAGTGCGAGGAAGATCGCTCCAGTGATGGCCATCCCACGCCACCAGGGCTTGCCGCTCTTCGCGTCCGTCGGGGTCTCGTCTACCAGGACTCGCGTACCCCTACCAGGGATGCTCTGGCGGGCCATCAGATGCCCATCCCGTACACGATCGTGAAGATTGTCCCTATTGAGGCGACGACGAAGGCCCCCACGAGGCTGCCGGCGATCTCCTTCTTGCCCTTGCTGACCTGGGCCACGTCGTGCTGACCCTCACCCACCTTCAGATGCACGGCGCCGAGGATCGCGCGACCCAGCAGCACGAGCACGACGCCGGCCATCAGGGCTTGGATCACCGTCCGTCCGGTTGTCCCCAGCTGCCCAAATGGACCCCAGTCCGGGGACAGCCCGTTCACGAGGGTGCCGATGTCACCACTCGCAGCAAGATCCACCAGGTGTTGCGAAACGGGCATCCCCCGACTCCCTTCCACCCTCGCTTCGGAGGCAGACCCGAACCCGGGCCGTGACGTGGAAGGTACATACATGCAAACTTGACAACAAGTGTTTACAGATTGAGAGACTACCGCACAACGCCAGGAGTGCGGCCTGAGGGGCGCCCCCGAACTAGGCGTCAGGCGCAGGCTGCGGATCCCTCCCAGTCTCGACCGCTAGCCCTACAGGTTCTGCAAATGAGCAGCTCATAGTGACATTTGACCGATCCATGCGGTACCGGATCGCGCTCACGGGAGCCCCTTGAGTCGCCGCAAGCACTAGCGGATGACTGCGGCCCAGCGTCGCCACACACTCGACATGCCCGCCTCTCGGCAACCTCACGGGACCCAACCGCAGGTAGCTCTTACCTCGCGAGTGCGGTTCACTGATCACCCTGTCATCTACACACGTTTATGACTGAGGGTCGGATGAATGGGCTAGGGAAGACGGCCGTAGGCGTCGCCGCGGCAGGTGCCTCGGTGCTCTCGCTCTGTGTTCTCGCGGTCAGTGGTGCCACGACCGAAGCCAACGCCAACACCTGCCAGACAGGCCTCCAGCCGGTTGGAGACGGGGAAAGCGGAGCTGGCGCGGGAGGGGAAGCCCCCAAGTTCGACGGCACACAGGAAGCCAGCGAAACCCAGGTGACCGTGCCGCTACACCCAGAAGGCACGCAGAAGAGCGCAACGTGGAGCGCTCGACAGGTACGCAACGCAAGCACGATCACCAACGTTGCCCGCACACGGCACCTTTCGCCTCGGGCAGCGGTCATCGCCGTGGCGGTTGCCATGCAGGAGAGCACGCTCGACAACCTGCACCACGGTCACCTGGACAGCGTTGGACTCTTCCAGCAGCGGGCCTCACAGGGCTGGGGCACCGTCAATGAACTCACCGATCCCGTGTACGCGGCCGGGAAGTTCTACGACCAACTCATCAAGACCGACAACTGGCAGAAGAAGTCCCTGACCAAGGTTGCCGCAAGCATCCAACGTCCTGCCGAGAAGTACCGGAACGAGTACGCCAAATGGGAGTCGGCAGCCGGCTCACTCGTGGCCAAAACTTGGGGAACCCACGCCGTGACCTCGATCAGCACGGGCTGCGACGACCCTGCCGCCTCCGACGGAAAGGACCCCAACACCAAGTTCAAGGTCAAGAATCCGCGGACAGTTGCCCAGGCCATTGCCAGCGCCCGGAACGAGGCGGGCAAGACAGGCTGGTACCGGATGTGCGACAACTTCGTCGCTCAGGTCTACGGCTGGGGCTCCTCCGGATCCGCAACCGCCAACGTTCACTGGAACCGTCTCGTGGACGCAGGGCTCGCTCACCCCGGCAACGTGTCACCACCCCCAGGAGCGCTGCTCTTCTACGACACCGGCGAGTCAGCGGGGCACGTCGCCCTCTACCTGGGCAACGACCAGGTCGCCAGCAACGACGTCGGTGACGACTACCCACGCCAGGGCAAGATCGCGGTCGTTCCGCGGAAAGAGCTCACGAACGGCGCCTGGCGGCTGCGGTACCGCGGATGGGCCGAGCCGAGCTTCCCGAGCGCCGGCGGAATCAGCACCATCCCGCTCCTCCCGGACAAGAAGGTGGATCAGCAGTGAACGCAATACCTCCCGATGCGGTGCAGGTTCGGATCACTCCGGATGGGATCTGCTTCATTGACGAGGAGTACTTCACCCCACCCCCCGGCGTCACCGTCAACGAAGCCGTCCTGGCCCACCTCCAGTTGGAGGCTGCTGCGCTGGAGATGCCGATCCGCGCAGTGATCCAAGACGAGCAGGCCCGGTACACGACATCGATCCAGGTCAACACCGACGGCACGAGCCATCCCTTGGACGGCGAGGCGCGGGTCCTCGACAACCCAAACCTGCCGCAGTCGACCGTCAGGCCGGCACCTCCCACATCGCCGCACACCGCGGATCCCGTGCCAGCCGCCCGGCCGTATGAGCCGCTGCCTGAGCCCTACCGCGGACGGCTCGCTGCCGCATGCGCAACCGCCAACCAGAACCGCTTCACAGAAGCGGCCCACGATGCCGATCAGCTACTCACCGAGCTGTCCACCCAGTACGGCCCAAGCCACCTGTACACCCTGGCAGCCGGCCTCGTACGCGGTGACATCGCCTGGCTCGCCCAGGACTACCAATTCGGCCTGCAGATATGGATCTTCATGGCTCGGTCGTGGCACCTCCACCTCGGGCCACAGCACGGCTCCACCGTCCGCGCCGTCGGCAACGCACTGAGCTGCTGGTGTCGACTTCAGCCCAAGGACGCGAAGGCATTCGTCCCGCATGTCGTCAAACTCCTTCAGGACATCGCCATCCCGAACGGCGACTCGGCGGTTCAGACCATCAACCGGCAGGCGCAGAGGATTGCCCTGGCCAACTAGTGGACAAATGCGCATACTTGACGCATGAATCCCATACGCAACGGCCGCCTCATCATCTTCCTCCTGCCGTACACCCTCATAGTCACAGGAATCCTCGCCGCGTCGAAGGTCGCTGGCGCCCCGGGCGGCACCGGCGCTGCGTTCCAGGCCCTTGGCATAGCGGCCGTTGGCGGACTCTGGGCCTGGCGACGCGGTCGGCGCAACAGCTACTGATCTGCACCAAGTCGTGCTTCCGCCCCTGTCCCCCGAGTGCAGGGTCTGATGGAGTTATCCAGCAGCGTGAGCCTGCTCGTGCTGCTCTTAGGGCCGCTACCGGTAGCGGACACACCCCTCGAACCAGTTGGGGGGCGTCTGCGCGCGGTCGTCGCTGACGTCCACCAACACGGTTGCCGCAGTGGGCACCGGCGGGGCCGGCGGTTCCGCTTCATGGGCTTCGAGGAGCCGGAGCACATGGGGCGGCAACCGGTGAGGGCCACCCACGGCGAAAGGCCCGCCCTCGCCCCGATCGCGGCAGACGTGAGCGAGCCCTACCCGGTGCGGACGGGTGACCTGTAAGTGTGTCGCCGATCCGACCATCCTGGGGTGCGCGACGCTCCGGTCATGACGATGGTGGAAATCCAAGTAACCGAGGACCGTCTCGACATCACCGCCCTGGACGTTTCATTCGCCGATCTGCCTGTCGCCAGTGCGTCGGTCGCGCTGGTACGCGGGTTCTACGGTGACTTGGATGAACTGAGGGAAACACTGCGGGAATGCTTCGCCGATGACGCCTCGTGGTGCCGGGTCGGCAACGCCGTCCACACGGTGACCGACGGGGATGCCGAAGTGCGGCTGGTGCCGCGGTCGGACGTGCCGACCTGGCACGCGGACTACTTCCAGGCCGGTTGGGGAAGCCGTGAGGGGGCGCGGATTCCGCCGGAGTTTCGGCTGCAGTACGCCAGGTACGTGGACAGAAGGTATAAGGCGCGCGAATCCTGCCTCCAAGGCGAGGATCTACGCGCGGTGGCGGCCAAGGATGGGGCCGGGGGCGTCGACAAGCTGGTACGGCATCATCGTGCTCAGCTCGCCGAGTGGTACGACGCCCTAGACGTCCTGCTCCACTCGGTCCAAACCGGTCCGGACCTTCCGGAGTGGGCCACGTCGGTTGCCAAAGAGGAGCTGCTGGACTGGCACCGGACCCGCGAGTACCTGACGAGCGCCGTGCTCGAATACCACCATGGCGGCGACACCGAGCCGCGCCCCGAAACCGTGTTCGGCAATCTGTGCTTCCACTTCTCGGCAGGCTCGGTGGAACTGGTACCCGGCCTCTAAGCGGTCCCCCTGGGCCCCGGCGTGCGGCCCGGACGTGGGTCTTCGACCGCAGCTTCCGAGGCAAGTTGGCCAGCTGGTGAAGGCCAGCGCCCTGAGTATTCGCCCGGCGACGGGACACGAGCGCAAGGACCGTTGGTTGGCACGGATGATGCCGCGACTGCAGTGGCTGTGGGCCCTCCTGCCGACGGCTCCGGCCTGGCCTAGCAGCGTGCCAATTAAACGGACTCGCGGTCGGCTCCGAGATCGCGGCGCATCGCGTCGCGTAGCCGGGTGAGCGCAGCCTCATACTCGGCTCGGCTGGCGGCATACGCCTCATCCTCGGCGAGGGTGCCAACAGCGGTGAGGTCCCGCATGTCACGCAGGCGACGGAAGGCGTCCTCGGACGCGGCCAAAACGCCGGGTGCGGCCGTGATCGACATCTGGTAACGCATGCCGTAGCAAGGGGCGAAGCTGTCGCGGGCGGAGCGCTCCCGTTCACCAGGATCCAGGTCAGAGTTTCGGGCCAGGCTGCGAAAAGCGTTGCGGCTCTGGGAGAGACATGCGAGGTAGTCGCCGTACACGATGCGCCTTACGCCAACGAGGCGGTCGTCTTGCTCGCGTCGCCACCGACTGCGGTCGAGCAGGGCAGCAGAAGCGGTCGCGATCACGGCGCCGACTATGGCGCTGGCCAAAGTCATCCACGGCATGAGCGAGAAGATAGGACGGCACGTTGCTCAACCGAAACAGTGCCGAAGTGGCCATATACCAGAAGACCTTGTTGGGCGATGGTGGTGTCAGTGGCTTCTGCTATCTCCTCTGTCATGGGACTGTCACCGGAATTGCCCGCTGCCGTCTACGCCGTGCACCACCCGGACTTCGGGGCCGTCAAGACGGGCATCTGCCTGGAGCCGAGGCAACGCAGGATCGGTGTTCATCAGCGCCGCGGCTGGGTGCTGCTCGCCGACTTCGGTACCCCCACCGCTTTGGACGCCTCAGCCATCGAACGACGCGTCCTCGACGGGCTTGCGACGCCGGTGTGGGAGGCGACCGGGTTCGGCGCCCGCAAGATTGACGGATTACCTGGACACGGCCGCATCGCAGAATGCCGCCACTGCGGCACACCCCGCGCCACACCCTCCCTCCGTTTCCGGAGGGAGGGCTTCCTGACCCGCGAGCAGATGCCACAGGGCGGCAGCTCGGAGACCTTCGACGCCCGGCTGGTCAGCCCAGGGCGCATCCAGCTGGCCCTGTACTTCGCCGAAGCCGAGCAGCGGGCCCGGTATTACCCCGACCAGGAGGACGACAAGGATGCCTTCGAAGCCCGCCGGCTCCGGGTGGCCCGGCGGGTGGAGTCGGAACGCCTTCGCCGTCGTGTCTACTGAGCACCCCGATCACGACCAGAGGTGCCAGGACGCGGCCATCGTGTGGACGGGGGTCGATCTTGGCTTCTCACGTACAGCACATCTGCCGCACCCTCTACAGCGACCTGGACCACCACTACCCCCACACCGAGGACGTGCGCCGATACGTCGCTGCTGGCCATCGACTTCGCGGCCTTCGCGTGCGCCTTGAACCGGGTGACGGCTACACAGCCCCCACGGAACTTCTGCCACACGATGGATCCACCATCAACTCGGCCGAACCGTCCGTCGCCGCCTTGCGGCTCCTGCAGCGCATCCCCGCGGCCGAGGCTGGGGGCTCGGGGCGATGTTGGCGGCATGGCGGCTTCGCTCATACGGTAGCGGCCATGACCCAGACCCTCGACCAGCGCAGGGTGAGCGAGATCGCGCGTTCGCTCAACCGGTACGAATGGCGGCCCACCGTTGAGGAAATCAAGTGCGGTGCGGAGTTCTTCCAGCTGGTTCAGAGCCTGCAGGAGGCGGAGCACCCGGGCTTTCCCCGGGATACAAGCGCCAAGCCGTGGACGCTGCGCCTGCACACAGAGAATGTCGCCGTCCTGGCCGAGGAGATCACCCTGCTGCGGGAGGAATTCCTGCCCCAGTGGCGTGAGCGCCTGGCCGCCGGCTCACCGATGACCGAGTTGGTTGACCTGTACGTCCGGGGCGCGCAGCCGGTCGTGCAGCACGCGGACGCAGTCCTGGCCGCCTGGGAGCAAACCACCCTGCCGGAGCCGACCGCTGAGGAGATCGGCTACCGCACCCGGTACTCAGGTGCGGCAGCAAAGGACGTGGCGGCCCGGCTGCGGTACGACATCGCTGCCGCCTGGGAGAAGGAGCCTCCTCGCCGCTCGCTGTGGGAGGAGATGGGGCCGGCCTGGAACTTTCTGGGGGCGGTACGGTCCACGATGATGGCCGCGGTGAGCGGGGACGTTGAGTACTGAAGCGAACTCACCCCACATCTAGGTCCATTCGGCGCAGCCGGTGGATGGATCCCGCCCCCTTCTATAGCAGTCCCGCAAGAGGCACCCGCTCGGCGGCAGGGTGCGTTGGCCGCCGGGGCGCGTCCCCGGGCGCCGTGGGGTCGCAGGTTCATCTCAGCCAGGGGGATGGGCAGTTGCCTGCTGGATAGGATCTCGGCATGCCGAACAGCCTTGTACCGCACTGGAAAGCGGCGTATGCGCGAGCCCTGCAGCAGCACGCGCTGGACGGCAGCGAGCGGGACGTCTTCGCGTTGATCCTTGCACTGGTGGCCTTCGAGGACGGCGCCGCCGTCGAGGACATCTCGCTGTGGTCCGTGCGCTACCGGCTCGGTGATCCCCAGCAGTTGCACCAGACGCTGGCCGCCCTGCTGCCGGGCCCCCTGGACCACGTCGCCACCACGGTGGCGGACGGGCGGAAAGAGTTCACCCGCATCCGGATCGACGCCCTCGTCGATGAGCACGGACACTTCACCGGCCGCCCGGACCTGGAAGACCTGTTCACGCAGGAGATCGAGGCCGTCGTCCGTGACCGTGGCGCCTTTGCAGCACCCGCCCCGCTGGAAGGCCGGATCTGGCGCCGGTGGGCCGCCCTGCAGGCACCCCACGGCATCCCCTTCGAGGACACCCTCACGTCAGAGGAACTCGCAGCCCACGACGCGATGGGCCGAGACGGCGGCTATAAGGCGTCGGGCAAGACCGTGTTCGAGCACAGCGTGCAGCGCCTGATCCAGTTCCTCGACAGACTGCTCCTGCCGGCCAGCGGCGCGCCGCCTCTATACGGCGAGGTGCTGGTGACCGGCGGTGTGCACGAGGGGCGCAGCGGTCGGCTGCACGCGGTCACCTGGAGCGTCGATGACGAGCAGCGGGCGTGCTGTGAGCCGCCAGCCTCGTTCACGATCAGCTTCGATGACCGTCATGGCAGGGCGAACATCGCCCCGGCGGAGGTGATGCCCTTGCCGCAGTGGGACCGGCGCTTCGCCGTGGTGCACGCAGGACAGCCCATGCCCATGGAGTGGGGCGCCTGCGTGCTGCTGGCCGGCCCGGAGCCCGATGCGTCCTGGCAGCACAGCGTGATCACGGTGCTGGAGGACTGCTGGCAGCAAGTGGACCGCCTCGTCGTGCTCGTCCCCCACCGGCCCGACGGCCAGATGCCCTCCGATGAACAGGGACAGTGGCTTCGCGACGCCTACGCATGGGCCGATGAGATCATCAGCACGCGCGCACCGGTCCCCGGGCCCGGCGCTCTCCACAAGCCCGGACTCGCGTTTGATCTTGAAGGGGCCAGTGACCGTCTGATCCTGCACGTGGCCACACCTGACGAGGCAACCCGCCGGTGGGCGGGGCAGCATGCCGTCCCCGTGGCACCGACTCCGGCCGATGCTGCCGCCGCCGTACTCAACCGCCTCGGCCGCGGCTGGCGCCGCCAGGGCGGGGAGCGCCAGGTACGGCTCCCCGTCGTACGCAACTACGGCTACCACCAATGGCAGGATGCCCTGCGCCAGGCCGGCCGGCTGCTCGATGCCGCAACGATCGACTGGACGCACGCGGATCCCCGCCATCCGGGAGAAGCCTCCTGGTGGGCGATCACCGCACAGGTGAGGCACCCCGACGATCTCGTCACCGAGGAGTTGGTCGTCGGCCGGGGCGACGTGCTCAGCCTCATCGCCTTTCGGCGGCACCCGGTATGGACCGACAGCGAGGTCGTCCTCCTGCGCCACCCCCTCAGCCTCGGTGCCCCTCCGCCGATCGCCGGGCCGACTAGGTTCCCCCTGCGCCTGCCGACCGCGGACTTCGACAGTCCTCGCCATCTCCGAGGAGAGCACCAAGACCAAGGCGTACCGGCGCTGGCCCGCGAACTCGGCCTCGTCATCGACCGGGACCGGCTCCGTTCTCTGGACAACCGGCCGGAGTCCGCTCTCCTGGCCGCCCAGCGCCGCACCTGCTACCTGGAGTTGACCGACGACGAGTGCGAGGAGCTCAAGGCCCGGCACGAGGCGTGCGATGGCACCGCCGCGGCGGGAGCAGTGGAGGTCCACCGTGTCGCGGACCTGCTCTCCTCCCGTCTGCCAGGTGATGCGCTGGTCGACTGGGCCACCCTCGGCGTGATCATGCGGGCTGTGGTTCCCAGCTGACCCCTGCGAGAGGCGACACCACCGCGACAATGGCCCCCTGGTGATGACTGAAACCGCCTCGGTGCCACAGCACGCGCGGGACGGTGCCTGTGGCATCTCGGGTCATGGGCTTACGGGGTCGTGGCCTGCGGGACGTTGCGGATAGCGGCGAGCATTGCGAGGACTCCGGCATCGTCGGTGTTCTGGGTGGCGCGGATCAGTCCGAGGACCTGCCGGGCGATGGCGTCGTCGTCCCGGTTGCCGCGGTGACGGGCCCAGTGGAGCAGCGTCTGCCCGTACAGCGTCATCAACCGATCGTCGAGTGTGCCTGCGATCGGGGCGGGACGGCGCAGATCGGTGAGTACGGACATGGTGGCGTCGGGGACCTCGCCGACGGACGCGATCCAGTGCAGTGCGAAGCCGGCCGCGACGAAGTCGAGGGTGACCGGCGGCGGCACGCTCGCCCGGATCTGCGCCAGGCAAGCCGTGTCCTGGCGGACGACGGCCTCCAGGTAATCGACGGCCTGCAGCAGTTCGTCGCGGTTCACCGTGTTCCTCCCCGGATGATGTGCCGGGCCGAGCCGAGCATCAGCAGGGTCTGCTCGTGGTCGCCGGGAGGCGCTCCGGCCATCAGCTGCAGCCAGCCCAGCAGGACCAGGGCCAGGTCCTGGGCCTCGGTGTCGGTGGGGGTGTCGTCGGCCCATGCACGCAGAGCCATAAGGATCAGCGCCGACGCCTGCGCTCCGCGGTCGGTGGCCATCGTCTCGTGAGCCGTGTGGAGCTCGGCCTCGCTCGTGGTGTCGCTGATCTGGAATGCCTGGTTCAAGAGGGCCGGAATCAGCTCGTCTGCCATGCCGGCGATCGTGGAGGCGATCTGTCCAGGCGCGGCCAGGATCCGCGCGCTTGATGCGGCTTTCGGCGCGTCCTGCAGGAGTACGGCTTCGAGGTAGTCGAAAGCGGCTGCCCACTGAGGCGGGGACATCGTCACCGGTGCCCCCGCACACGGCTCAGCTGCGACGTGAAAGTGCTCTCCACCCGTATTCCCCTTCTCCAGCGCGCAGTTGACGCTTTGACACCCGCTGAACGGTACCGACGTTCGCGGCATCAAGGCCACAGTAGACCGCGCTCACCTGCGAGCCGGGCCCACGTCTGCCCAGTCAACGGCTCAGTGAGGGCACCGTGATGTTCCACGACCCCGCTCGTCATCCCCCCGTTGGCTGCGGGTGAATGGGCCAGCAACTGAAGCGCCGGGGTCGAGAGCGGGATGGCGGGGCGCCGCACCCATGGGCTGGTCTCCAAAATCTCTGGCTCAGTTTCGTGGAATCAGTCATGCCACGTTCGGTCGATTTCCGAGCGAGAAGGCGGCGAGGCTCGTGCGGTCGTTGCCAATCTGCAATGCGTCGAGCGCGGGCTTGGCTATTTCGTAGCGATGACGTAGATGCTGCCCCACTGCCGCTTCGGGTTGGCGATCGCGGGATCGAAGTCCCACGGGGCTACGGTACGGAAGCCCGCCTCGGTGAACATCTGTGTCAGCTTCTCATTGTCGTACGCCCAGAGGTGCGGCGTGTAGGTGGGATCGTCGTCCTGATCGCGGAAGACGTAGTTGATCAGGTCGAGGAAGGTGTTGATGTCGCCGAGGCAGTCGCGTTTGGCATACCACCGCTCGATCATCTCATCAGAGAGGATTGGATTGTCCGGGTAGTGACGGAGGACGAACGCGGCGTCGGGAACCCCTGTGACGAGCTCGCCGCCTGGGGCGAGCACGCGGTGAGCCTCTCGGGCGTAGTGCTTGGCGGAATTCGGATAGTCGATGTGCTCCAGGAAGTGCTCGGAGAACATGAACCCCACGCTGTCATTCTGCAGCGGTATGCCCTCGCGAATGTCCCAGAGCAGGTCGGCGGGCGGCACGGCGTCGATGTTGTAGAAGCCGTCGATCCGGTGGGAGCCACCTCCGATCTGAACCGTCTCGGGGGCCACGTCGATGTGCCCCTTCGGCCATGCCCGGCTGCTGGTCTGGTGGTACCTGCTGATCTCGATTTCTTTGGCGGCGGCACGCAGCGTGCGGGCGAGACCGTGGCTAGTCGAGGGCTCCTTGAGGAGGGCGGTGATCTGCTCGGCAAGGAGGTCGAGCGATGGCGTGGAACGGTTCGCGGTCATACGGGCTCCCTGTGGCGATCAGTTGGTTGAGGGCTCGGGGACCGACCACTTGTTGTTGCGCATCAGCGTGTACTTGATGTCCACGAGACGCGGCACGATGGTCAGGTTCAGTTGCTCGACGGGGTGTACGCGACCGACGTCGTCCTGCTCGGCCCGCCAGATGCGGTACTCCAAGTCGGGGTAGGCCGGGTTGATGCCGACCTCACCTTTGGGCATCGTGCCGTTGAAGGGCGCGAAGATGTCCATGTGGTTCCAGTAGTTCCACGCCTGGAGCGCCTTGTGTTGGTCGAAGTAGAAGTAGAAGTCCGGGTAGCGTCCGAAGGTGCGGAGCTCTCGGTGAATCAGGTGTCCAAGGAGCGGCCCTAGGTGGGTGGCGAGGCTGTCGAACTCCCAGCGGGTGTGGTGCCAGGCGTCCGGCACCTGGCCAGGAGTGAACAGCCTGGCGGCGACGAGGTAGCTGATCCGGTCGCGGAGATAGGCTCGGGCGTGCGCCGCGTTCACGGTGGCGTCGATCTGCCTCAGGAATTCCTCGAAGCCGGCCGGGGGCGGCCGGAATTTCGCCAGGTCGAATTTGCCTGCCATGCCGAGAGTGGCGAACAGCATGTCCTTATAGAGCCAGTTGTTGAGTTCTCCACGGGTTGCCAGCCTTTGGGTGTGCTCGCTGGTGGAATGAAGCATCAAGTATTCGGCCAGCGCCTCAAAGTACAGGTAGCCGAGAATCGGCATGCGAGGGATCGTCTCGTCCAGCAGCTCCAGGAACATGGCCGGTGCCACGTCGGCACCTCCGTAGACGATCGCCGCAGCGAGCGCGAGAAAAGTGGTGGAGTTCTTGGCGCGGCTAACAACGGTCTCGCGAAGCTCGTATCGCTCGGCGGTGGACAGCAGGTATTCGAGGTCGGTGTAAATATTTAGGTGGATCGAGCCGAGGCGCAGGTAATCGACTCCCGCGAGCCCGCGGTAGGCCCGTCGAGGACGGGTGATCTCGAATATCAGCGGGGTCGGCGTCCGGCCAGGTGTCCCGACTTTCGCCACGAAAGCAGGTGCTTCTTTGGTGAGGATGTACTCGGCCAGGTTGTGCATACGAAAGCCGCTGCCATTCGCGGTCAGCGGCGCACAGTAGATGCTGCCGACCAGGCATCCCCCGGAGGGGTAGAGGGAGCCATGCTGGCTGATCTCTTCAAGGGCGTGGGTGATGTGTAGCAAGTACAGCGGCCCAGTTCCGGTGAGTGCGTCGAACAGGGCGTTGCCACGCAGCAGGGCACCGTTGGGTGTGTCTTCTGCCCGTCGGGTCTCCCACGCGGCGGACTGCTGTCGCAGGGCGTCGGTGTGATCGTCTGTGCTGGAGATCAGTGGGGAGTCGAAGAAGGCGTGGGCGTCGGCCCACAGGTGGTAGCCGTCGCGGACGTCCATCAGCTGACTAACCCCCGCTGTTCCAGTGCCTTGAACACGGAGTCTGCGCTGTCGATGCCGGCGAGGTGCGCTGCCTCAGAAACGACGACGAGTTCGAACGCCGTGGCCCGCAGTGCGTCGAAGGCTGTGGTCCGGACCTTCGAGCTGTCTGGCCACCAGGACAGTTTCGGTTGGCGGTAGCGGTCGAGGGCGTCGGCTGCCTTGAGCAGGTCCGTGATCTCCTTGGCCTGGGCGTGGTCGGTCCTGTCGTCCGCTGTAAAGGCGGAGTACGGCACGTCGTGCAGACGCGCAGCGGTCGCTGCCCCCACGATGCGCCGGGGAGTGGCGGTCAGGTGGAAATGCGCCCAGACCGCGTCGGCGTTGTCCGTCAGCCACACCGCAGCCCGGGCTCCGTGGCCGCGGTCGTCCTTGTCATGCAGACGGCGGCAGTCGTGGACTGCTGCTGTGACGATCAGCGTGGCCGTGTCTTCCTCGGACAGGCCTGTGGCTTCTGCGAGGAGCGCGGCCAGCGCGGCGGTCCGCATGGCGTGGCGGATACCGTGCAGCGAGTCAGTGAGCCTCGGTTCGGCCAGCCACGTGACGGGGATGGCCGACCGGTAGAGGAGCCGTTGGGAGGCGGCCCGCAGCGCGTACGTCGGAGCGTCCGGGAAATTCGGCCTGTTGGCCTCGATCCATCGCACGGTGGCGTGATCCATGAACTGGTGGTGCGGAAGCTGCTTGCGTGCAGCCAGCTCGACCAGGCTGTCGGCTGGCGGGGTGGTGCTCATCGGGCCTACCCCCTCGGTGCCTCGGAAAGACGAAGGACAGTCAGGTCTGGGCTTCGATCTCCCCAGGGCCGGCGGCCTTACGGGCCTGTTCGGCAGCCTCGAACGCAGCAGTGAAGTCGGCCAGCTCCTGCTCGGTCATCAACGTGACCTCCAGCTCCTTGGCCACGGCGAAGATGCGGTCAGTCGCCTCATGCCGGGCGTCGTCACTCGCGTCGTCATCCAGTAGCACTTCGAACTCGGCGTGATGTCCCCACGCCTCGCTCCACTTGACGGCGATCTCCACGCCTCGGAAGCGGTAGTTGTGGCGCCGGTTGAACGCCTGGTGCATCTGGGCCTCGAAGCCCAGCGCGTTGAAGACCTGCACGGCCGCGGATACGTCCTCGCGAGCGATGGCGATCTCCGTCTCGGGGAATGCAACGCCCTGGCCGATCTTGCTGTGCTTGAGCGTGATCTTCGCTGATCCAGCGGCGGTGTTGTCGGTGACCTTCAGGAGCTTGTCCGGCAGGACGTAGAAGTAGATGTGCTTGTCGTCGCAGCCCAGGTCGGTGCCCTCCTGCTCCAGGCGGGCGACGAGCCGGTCGTGGGCCTCCTCGTCGAATCGGGCGCGCATTTCAATCTCTACAGGCAACGGTCTGGTCCCTTCTTTAGGCATGACTGATCCGCCCGAACCCGCGCAGGTGGCCTGTGCTGGTTCGGTAGGGGGCGGCATATGAGGTTGTACGGCGGCAGTGCGGGACAGCGCGACTGGCCGCGCACCGCCGCCTCAGTGGTCCATCGAAAGATCAGACAAGCTCGCCGAAGCGTTCACGTACAACGCCCTCGTGGAGGTAGTTCGGCAGAGCGACACCGCCGACGGAAGTGCGCCTGGTGGCGACCTGCTCCAATGTGTCGGCGGGGAAGCCTTCCAAGAGCTGGAGGCACTGCTTCACCCATTCGCGGGACTTCTCCCAGTCGCCCTCCTCCCGGAAACGGAAGGCCAGCGCGTAGGCGCTCTCCGCCGCCGCCCATCGGTCGGTCGCCAGTTCCTGCTGGAAGGTCGACTCCAGCTCCTGGACGGAGGCGGCGCGGGTCTGGTTGGTCATGGTGCCCTCTCTGCTAACGGTGGTGCCAGGTAGTGCTCAACGCGTCGAAGCGCGTGGGGTGACGTCGCCATGCTCAGTAGGTGTAGATCTCCGCAAGCGTGCGGTAGTCGTGCAGCTCGTCCTCGTCGAACCACAGCTCCACCTCCTGCTGGGCCTCCTTCGCATTGCCGGAGGCGTGCACGAGGTTGGCAACCGCCTTACCAGACGCGACGCTGGCCCCCTTGCTGTAGTGCGAGAAGTCGCCCCGGATCGTGCCGGCCGGCGCCTCGTTCGGGTACGTGCTGCCCACGATCTTGCGCACGGTGGCGATGGCGTCGAAGCCTTCGAGTACCAGCGCGATGACCGGTCCCTGCTGCATGAATCGGGCGGTGAACTCGTACACCTCAGCGCCCAGTCGCTCTTCGAGATCGAAGTAGTGGCGCCTGGTGAACTCGGCGTCCATCTGCTTCATCTTGACACCGACGACCTTGAGCGCCGCGTCCTCGAACCGGGTGATGATCTTCCCGGCGAAGCCCCGCACGAGCGCGTCGGGCTTGAGGAGCACAAGTGTGCGCTCCACCTTCTGTTCCTGCTCCTGCGCCATGGTTCTCTCTCATCTCTTCCGCAGGTGATGTGACGGACGTTCAGCGCGTCAGGGACTGAGGTTACCCGCGCCCGAAGGGGCTGATCATTTCTGCCAGTTGGGTTACGTACGCCGACGCTGACCTACTCCTCTTGTACGGCGATTCGATAGTCCGAAGGAGGTACCCGACTGGAGCAACGGGCGGCGATTCCTGCGGGTCGGCCTCGACCTGGCTGTGGCTGGCGTGCGCCGGCCCGTGCCCGACGGGGGGCAGACACGGGCCGGCTGCCGTCCGGGGGTGGTCGTGACGTCCCGCCCCGGACGGCGGTTCAGGGCGGTACTCAAGGCGCGCCATCACGCCAAGATCGCATAGGCACCAGCCAACTAGTCGATCTACAAGGGGACTTCCGCCTACCATGCGCAGACGGCTGCAGGCTCGCCAGTCCGGCATGCATGGGACGGATCGCGGGGTCTCGGTTGGCACAGCTGAGAGTCAACCGCTGATCGCATCGCTTCGCCATGAAGTGCCAGTGCAACGAGCCTGCAACTTCCGCACATTGACCATGCACCTTGCCGACCCGATCCGTGAGGCTCCGCGATGGAAGTGATCGACGTTTGGACCGGACACCGTGCGTGCATGCTCCAATCTGCTCTCCGCTTGACCCACGAGGCTTTTGCTGACCGCTTGGGCATCTCAACCCGAACGGTCGCCACCTGGCACTCGGACCCAGACGTCATACCGCGCTCGGACATGCAGCAACTCCTGGACGGCGTTTTCGAAAGCGCCCCAGCCACGGTCCGGCAGCGTTTCACTCTGCTGGTCGCGAGTTCTAGCAGCAAGAGCACGGAAGCCTCGGGGCCGCAGCCACAGACCCTGCGCGTCGCGATCGCAGTCGTCGTTCGCGACGCGGAGGTCCTCCTGGTCTGCCGTCGCGGCGACGACGCTTCCGGGATCACGTGGCAGTTCCCTGCCGGCGTCATCAAGCCGGGAGTCAGACCCGAGACCGCGACGGTCCGCGAGACGCTGGACGAGACGGGCGTGCACTGTGCTGTACGGCGAAGTCTCGGTGAGCGCGTCCATCCGGTGACGGGCGTGCAGTGCGTGTATTTCCTCTGCGAATACCTGGCAGGGGATGCGACGAACAGCGACGTGGTTGAGAACGTAGATGTGGCCTGGGTGCCGAAGAATGCGGTGGGCCGCTTTATTTCCGCCGACACGATCTACCCGCCGATCCTGGTGGCACTGGAGGAAGACGCATGATCGAGCAGACGACAGTAGAGCGACCGGGCATCGCAGCCGCGATCGTGGTCCAGGACGGTGCCGTGCTGATGGTCCGTCGCCGGGTCGCGGAAGGTCAGCTGTCGTGGCAGTTCCCGGCGGGCGAGATCGAGCCAGGCGAGAGCGCTGACCAAGCGGCCGTGCGTGAGACGCTCGAAGAGGTCGGCATGAACGTGACCGCGCTGAAGATCCTCGGAGAACGAGTCCACCCCAAAACGGGCCGAAGCATGTCGTACGTGGCCTGTGCCGTAGAGTCCGGGACTCCTTACGTCGCGGACGATGAAGAACTCGCTGAACTTGCGTGGGTCCAGCATGCCCAGATTCCTGAGTACGTGCCGTACGGCCTCTTCGATCCGGTGCAGGCTTATCTCGACGCCGCGCTGAGCAGGTAGCGCCTTGCCGCTGCAATTGGCCACTGGGCGTGCCCGGCGCAACTGCCGATCCTCGTGGGCCCCTGCTCATACGCCCCATCTCCCTTCACCCCCGCCACCCGGCCATTGCTGTGCACGGTAACGCGGATGACGGGCAGGGCTTGGCTCGGAGTGGTACGGGACATCAGGCCAGGCTGAGGCGGGTGGTGAGGGCTGCTGGATGGTCGGCATCCAGGGTATGCAGCGCGCGGTCGACGGCGGAGCGAGCCAGCTTGTGCGCGTCGGGCCACCGGAGCTGTTCGCCGAGGTTTCCGCTCAACCGGGCAGTGGTGATCACCGTGGCTGGGTGATGGGGTCCCAGAAAGCGTTCAAATGTGGTGAAGTTGCCTGCGTGAAGGGCTCGTTCCGCTTGCCGCCGTAGGTCGTCGTTCATGATGGCTGCGGTCATCAGCTGATGTCCCCTCTCCTTCTCCTTGGTGCGCCCCCGTCCTCCATGCGGCGCTGGCGCGTGTGAACGGTGCGACGGCCCTCTCAGGGCTTTCCCAGGGGAATGGCGGCAAGCGGCTCCCAGGTCATCTCCCAGCGCACGCCGCCGTCCGGTACCGGATGGGCGGTCCACTCCACTTCGAGCAGGTGGAGTCGGGAGACGGCGAGTGGAGCGTGGCTGGGCGTGATGCGCCGGAGGGCGCTCTGGAGCGGGTCCGAGTCAGCTTTCTCGTAGGCGTAGCCGAGGGATGCGTGACCGCGTCCGCTGTCATGAGCGATCGCCGGAGAGTCGTGGACTTCCCAGAGCGCGGCACGTGCCAGGTTCTGCAACGCGGTGAAGGGCTGGTCGGGGTAGGTGTCGAGCAACGTCCCTGCCCGGTTGGCGATGGGTGATCCGCACAGCAAGGTGAACGGATCGAAGTTGGAGAGCCGGGTGGTCAGTGCAGCGACGAGATCGGCACGCTGGGCCACGCCTATGCGATCGCTGGTCGCCCAAGCATCCATTTCTACGGTGACGTGCAGCAAGTCGTCGGGCAGGCACCAGATCGGATAGCCCCGCATGGCTGTACGGCAGCCAGCGGCGAGCGCGAACAGCTCGCTGTCTACGGCCGGGTCGGGCAGGATGTACAGGTGCAGCGCCCGGGCCCCTGACACCCACTCCCGGTGCTGGAAGACCGGAACGAACGGTTTCATGCCGCCTACCTCTCTCCGGGGTGGCCCAGGTGGATCTCATGAACGCGGCGGAACGTGTATCGGTTGGACACGGGGTCCTGCTTCTCCAGGACCAGCCACACAGACGAGATCCTCGCCCGGACACGGCTGCCCGGGCGCAGGCCCCGGCCCAGTTCGGAAGCCAGGCGGTCCGAACGCTGCGCCAGCTCGGGCGTGTCTGTGTCCATCAGGCCGTAGCCTCCCGTCATGTGCCCCCAGTAGTACTTCGCCGGGGAAGGCAGTCTCAGACCGGCGGCGAGAAGGCCGTCCCGCACCCGCAGATAGAACTCATGCAGCGCGGCTTCGGGGAAGACATCGGCCACGGACGCGGAGGCGGAGGCGCGGGGTGGGCCGATCTCGATGTCGATCGGTGCCAGGCTGGCCAGTTCATGCTGGAGGACGGGAGCGGCCTCGTGGAGTCGCCGCACGTCCACGCGGCTGCCCTGCTTGTCGAACCGCTCGATCTTCTGGACCGTCGCGTGTAGGTCCTCATCGGCGACCGTCGTGATCAGCTCAGGGTAGCGGTTGAGGATCTCGCGCATGCGGGCGAAGTACTCAGTGACCTGGGGCTGGTCGTGCGGCAGCCACAGCACATGCGGCAGGATCCGCTCCTCCTCCGGCGCATCCGCCGGAGCCCACAACCGCTGTTCCCTCAGGAAGCGCCTCACCGGTCGGCCTCCTCCGTGCGGATCTGGGCCGGGTCTAGAGAGATCCAGCAGATCCGGTGGTCGGATCCGGCCAGTGCCGCCTCGCTGCCGAGGACGCCGTACGCCGTCAGGGCGGGCGCGACGGGGCGGGTGGCAAGGATCAGGTCGATGCGGCGTTCGCCCCACGGGTCGGGGTCGCCCTGGCCGTCCTTCCAGTGCCCGACCGTCGCCTGCCACGGCGCACCGAGATAGGCTGCCGCGTCGACCATGTACCCGTTGCGCAGCAGGATTTCCGTCTGCTCCCGGTCGGCCAGCTGCTCGCCGCCGATGGTGCTGGCCTGGACCTGGTATTCGAGGTCGTCGTGGTCCTGCGTGGCGTATACCTCGTCGTCGTAGTAGCGCGCTATCCCGTCCGGGCCGGGTACCCGGGCGGCGGACAGGGCGTTGAAGTCGCCGACGACAACAGCGTGCTTCGCGCCTCCGGTCACGCGAAGGAGTCCCTTGAGGCGCTTGGCCTCCTCCGCGCGCCAGTTCGGACGGAAGGGATCACCGTGGTAAGAGACCATGGTGAGGGGCTCCGCTGCTCCGATGTCGAAGGCGGCCATGGTCAGTCCGTGCCAGAAGTCGGGGCTGCCTACTGGCCGGTAGCTGCCAGGGGCGTGGCTGACCGCGTCAGGGTTCCACAAAACTGCTGTGTACCAGGCGCGATGGGCGTTCGCGGCCATCGTCACCCCGTGCGGATACCCGGGGGTGGCGGGGATCGCGCCGGTCAGCCCACAGTCCACGGCGAACGCGTTGATCGTCTCGGCGGCTATGGCATCCCACTGCTCGCGCGGGTTGTTCGCCTCGTCGACCACGATCTCCTGGACGCCGAGAAGATCCGGTGCGAGTTCCCGGACAGCCGTCACCCGTGACTTCCAGGCGCTGCTGCCACGGGCGGCGATGTTGAGTTTGTAGGCGTTGAAATTTCCGATACGTACGGGCATGCGTTGTCTCCTTGGGGACGGTGGCTACTGTCCGTCTCGGTCACTGTGGGGTGACGGGCAGCGGGTCAGCGAAAGGGGTGAAGTGTGCGGGTGGGTGGTCGATGGGCAGGCCGGGGCGCCAGGCGGCAAGGATCTGTGCGCTGCACACGAACAGGCCGGACGGCAGGGCCTCCAGTGGCCACCAGCGCCAGTCACCCACGTTCTCTCCCTGCTGGTCGGCTGGTGTGCCGTCCCAGGTGGTGACGACTGCGCCCACCGTCATGCGCACGACGCTGCCGACGTGGTCGACGAGGGTGCCGAGCAGGCGGACGTCGGCAGGGCGGGCGGTCAGTCCGGTTTCCTCGGCGAGTTCGCGCACCACGGTCTCCGCCAGAGCCTCTCCGGGCTCCACGCTCCCTCCGGGCAGCTCGAACGTGCCTCGGTGGTGGCGGCCCAGCAGCAGGCCGTGCGGGCTGAGCAGGATGGCGCCGACGCCGAGCGCCGCGTGTGCCTGGGGCGGTCGAGAGGTGCGCGGGCGGGAGGTGATGCGGGCCGGACGGTGGACCTGAAAGAGCCGGTAGGAGGCGTGATTGGTCTCCTCCGGGGCGTCGAGGACGGTGATGGTCTCCACCCGCAGCCCGTACTGGACCAGGAGGTCCTCCCACAGATCCGGGGTGAGCACCCACATTTGGACGGTCAAGTCCCCGCCGCCAGCCAGGCGCAGAACCTCCGGTCGCGGGGCCACGACGGTCGCGGGGCCGTGGCCATGGGAGTTGGTGTGCAGGACGGTGAAGTACAGGCGTCCGCCGGGCTTGAGCGCCGCAGCCAAAGCAGGCAGCAGCCGGTGCGGGTCGATGAAGGGGAACGCGTTGACGGAGTAGATGACGTCGTACGGCACGGCCGCGTGCAGGTGCGTGACGGCGTCCGCACACATCAGGTTGAGCCCGGTCAGCTGGGGGTATCGGATGCGGGCGCGCTCGATCTGCGTGGGCGAGGAGTCGACGGCGTGCACCCGTGCACCATGGTCGCGGGCGAGATGGGCGGCGTGCCGGGCCGGCCCGCAGCCGAGGTCCAGCAGGCGCAGGCCCTGCAGGTCGCCGAGGATCTCGTCGCCTGGGCCGGTGCCGCCGGGACCCCAATCGATCCGCTCCAACTCCGCCAGAGGGGTGGCCCTCTGGAGGTGATGGCGGCCGTACTCCGTCCACACCTCGGTATTGGTTGCCTCGGGCTTCACCGTGCCGCTCCTTCGGTCGGCGCCAGCCAGATGCTGGCACGTGGGAGAGAGGCATCTGGGGCGAGTGCCTCGGACACCAGTCGGATGGCGGGTTGTACACAGGCCGTACGGATCTCGCCGAGGTCGAGGATCTGTTCGGCGCGCGCCGTGTGCAGGGTTGCGGGTGCCTCGTTTGGCGCGGCAGGAGTGGGAGACGGCGGTGGGAGAGGAGGAGTCACGGTGTTCCTTCGTTCTCGGGCAAGGGAGGAAGCGGTCGCCGTAGGTCACCGGTCCTGGGAAAGCGCCAGGAGCCGGGCGAACTCCCCGCCTTGGGCGGCGAGTTCCTCGTAGGTTCCCTCTTCGGTGATCCGGCCTTCCTGCATCACGATGACCTGGTCAGCGATCTTGGTGTTTTCCAGCCGATGGGTCACCACGATCGTGATGCGGTCCTCGGCCAGCGCCTTGAGCGTCTGGAAGATCTGGTGCTCGCCAGCCGGGTCGACCTGGGAGGTGGGCTCGTCCACGATCAGCAGTTCCGGGACCCGGTATAGGCCACGCGCGCACGCGACGCGCTGCCACTGCCCGCCGGACAGCTCCACACCGCTGAAAATCTCCCGGGCCAGCAGGGTGTCGAGTCCATCGGGCAGGTCCTCGACCGCTTCGCGCAGGCCCACGGCGTCGATCGCGTCCCACACCGGTTCGTCATTGTCGGTGCGGGGCTGCCCGAGGGTGACGTTCTCACGCAGCCGCAGCGGCCATTGCGCGAAGTACTGCGGGACGAGCCCGGTTGCACTCCAGACAGTCTCTGGGTCGACCTGGGCGAGATCAGCGCCGTTCCAGGTGACCTTGCCCTCGTCGGCCACGAGGATCGCCGCGAGCAGGCGGGTGAGGGTGGTCTTGCCGGAGCCGTTGACCCCGACGAGTGCGAGGATCTGTCCGCGCCGCAGGGTCAGCGAGACCCCGTCGACGGCCGGCTTGTCCTTGCCCGGGTAGCGGTAGACGACGTCTTCCACCCGGACCTCGTGGATCGGTGCCTGCACCGCCAACTCGCCCCGGTGCGGAGCCTTTTGCCCGGCCTCGTCGATGAAGTCGGCCATGTCGCCAAGGTAGAGGCTGGTATGGAAGACGGCAGCAGCACTGCGGACAACCTGGGTGAGCGCGCCCAGGGTGGTCTGGACAGCGAAGACCGCGGTGGCGGCAATCGCCAGCGCGATCCGCCCGGTGGCCGCCAGCCAGTACAACGCCGCCCATGTGGCCACCAGGAACACGCCGCCGCACACCGCCGACGCCAGCGCGATCCGCAGGGTCCGGGGCGCCGCCGCCAATGTCCGGGCGTCGGCCCGCTCGGAGAGGGTCCGGTACCAGTAGAGCAGGTAGCCGGTCATGCTGTTGGCGCGGACCTCGTCGCTGAATTTGGGGCTGGTGGCCCACCAGCGCATCATCCCGCGCGCGTTGCGGTTGGCCACGTTCGCGTAGTGGATCTCGTAGTCCACCCGCGCGGTGAGCACCGAGCCGATGCCGGCCGGGAGCACAGCCAGCAGCAGGAACGGCAGCAGCCGCCAGTCGAAGACTGACAACACCCCGCAAGCGGTGACCAGCTTGATCAGCGAGGACATCAGCTGCTGTGCGTCGGCGACCATCACATGCGTGCGCATCACCCCCATCTCGGCGGCTTCCTGCCGATCGTGGAAGCCGTCCTCGCTGTGGGTGGCCGCCTCTACCCGGCACACCGAGGCCACCAGCGTCGTGTCGGTCTCCGTGGTCAGCTTCGGCGTGATGCGCCGCTCGCCGTAGGCCGAGACTGCACCGGCGGCACGGGCCAGGGCGGCCATCACCGCCACGAAGATCAGCGCAGGCAGTGCTGCGTGCAGCCGCTCCTGGACGGTGCCGCCGTTGAGGAGCGGACGCATCGCGTGTGAGGTGGCGGCCAGCTGGCCGGCCGCAGCCAGGCCGACGGCCACCTGGCAGACCAGCAGTAGCACGACCGCCGTCCGGTCGACCGCCCAGGACATCCTGGCGATCCGCCGCAGTACCGAGGGAATCCGGGCGCACAACGCGCGGAAGGACACTCGGTCCATCGGGTTCACCGAATATTGCCCGGTGTACTTGATCTCCGCGGGCGCGGGCGGCGGCATTACCCGCCTGGACACGGCTGGATCGGGTCCAGAGCCCTGCGTGGGCACGAGCGGTCGCGTCATGCCGGGCCCCCGTTCGCCGTCACGGTGATGGTGCTGTACAGCCGCCCGACGGTGAAGTTGACCAGAACTTCTCGGGTGTAGGGGTGGCAGTCGGCGGGCGGATTCCCGGGGTCGATCCACACGATCGCGTCGTGCTTGAAGGGTTCGGCGTTGCGCGGTTCGCTCTGCCACCGCTGCGCGGTGAACGCTACGCCGATCACCCGGACCCCGTCCGTGTCCAGGTAGTGCACCAGCTGGCAGAACTCCAGGTCGTCGGCCGCGACGTGTACACCGGTCTCCTCGGCCAGTTCGCGTAGCGCGCCCTCGTCGAGGAACTCGTCCTCCTCCAGCTTCCCGCCGACCACGGTGACCTGGTTGGGGGCGGTCTTCGACGTCTCGTTGTGCCGGACGGCCAGGATGCGCCCGTCGTCGCGCTGCAGGAGCACCATCACGTTGGACGGGCTCAGGTAGGTGCTCACGCGGCCTGCACCTCCAGCGGGGCCAGCGTCGCGCGCCCGTGCTGGACGATCTCGCGGTCGCCGTTGGGCAGGCCGCAGGCGATGGCGCTCGCCGCGTCCAGGGCGGACAGGCAGCGCACGGCGCCGATGACCCTCTGGGTCCATTCCGGAATCGGTGTGGCGAAGCTCATGCCCCCCACCTCGGATCCGGACGTGAGCTATCCACCGAAAGCACGTGCATGGCGTCAACCTCGTGCACGGCACGGGCCAGAGTGGATGCGGTGACCTGGACCTGCCGTTCGACAGCGGGAGGAGCAAGCGTGAGCGTGGGAGCGGGATTCATGACTTCCTCCTGGGTGGCGGATGGTTGCGGCGACTCAACAACTTCCCTGCTGGGCAAGGCGTTACGGCCGATGAGGGACGACAGATCGGTCGAAAGTTCGACTGGGCTAGGTCGACCTTGGGAGGGCTGGGTGATGCGGCCGTGATGCGGCGTTCGATCACTCGCACAGGGGGTCGTCACCCGATCGAGGGCTTGCCGTGACGAGCGCACGCCCGAATCCCTACAGGGCGGTACTGAGGATGCGTTGCACGGTGGGGAGGTCGAAGGTGGCGACGACGAGGGCGTGGTCGGTCACCCGTCGGACGTCCTCGGTGTCTATGACCTCGACGCGCCGGAGGGCCGGCGCCCAGTCGGGGGTGCCGAGGATCCAGTCGATACGTTGCGGGGGGCCCTGGTCGGTGCGCTTCAGGCTGGCGGTGGGGGCCAGGGCCCCGGGCTGCCGGAGTACGGTGCCTGCGTGGTGGGCGAGGTCGGTGAAGACGGCTTTCGGACCGCCGGTGAGGATCTCGCTCGGGCGCGTGTCGCTGACGCGTACGCCGTTTCGCTCGATGGTGCGGTGCTGGAAGTGGACGGGGTCTTTGACCTTCGCCCAGTCGAGCGGTTCGGCGACTTCGTCGGCGGTGGGGTGGGGGTAGCTGTTGCCGTCCATGCCCGTCAGGGCGGTGCGGCCGTGGTCGGCGAGGGTGGTGAGCCGCCGGGCCTCGGTGGCGCGCAGGTCGGGATCGAAATGGCACAGGTGGCCGGATGCCAGATGAAGCGTCTTGGGGCAGCCCTTGAGGCGCACCTGGACGTGGGAGATCGCCTTCCACGGCAGATCGTGATCGGTATGGGCGACGATCTCGAACAGATGAGGATCGACCATCACGCCGGTCGGGTTCCGGCTGCGGCCTTCGCGCGGAGCCGTCATGAACGGGAACAGACCGCCGAGCGCAGTCGCCTCCTCGTACAGTGCGCGTTTGCCGTGGTCCCAGGCCCCAGTCAGCTCCTGCCGGAAGACGATGTGTGGCCGGTATGAGGCGAGGATGCGGTGCGCCAGACGACGCAGCTGGCTGCTGCCTCCGTTGTGCTCAAGGTTCCAGCAGGCAACGCGCAGTTCGGTGTCGTCGCAGGTCAACGGGCCTCCTTCTTCGACTTCCAGCGGGGTGTGTGCAGGGCAGCGCCGATCGACGGGTCGGCACAGCAAGCCGGACAGCGCCCGGCAAGCTGATGCGTCAAGCCGCGAGTGCGAAGCGGTCGTGGTAGATCTCGATGACGGCATCGAGGTCGTACGGCACGACCACGGTGTGGTGATCGGACAGGCCCTTCCGGACGATCGGGCAGGAGGGCCGCGTGGCGAGCGACATCCTCCAGGCCGGCGGTCAGCAGGTCCGGTCCGGGCGGGAGTCCGTCACCCGCTGTTCGGGGCCGATCTCGTAGTTGCGGTGGGCCCGGTGCTTCGGGCCCCTGAACTCCGCAAAGGTGGAGGTGCATACTGCCTCGGGGCCGCCGTCGTACCCGACGCTCGACAGCAAAAGGGGAACGATCCTTTCGCCGTAGGAGGTCTTCGCGCGCGCTCGGGGACGGTCCAGCCATGCGCATACGGGTTCTCCAGCGACGGAACGGGCTGAGCGGGTTGTCCCGCCTGCGGTAGGAGTTGGAACGGAAGAGATGGGCGGCACGGTCAGTGGGCGAGGCGGAGGGCGGAGTCTGTTGTGTGGTGCCGAGGGCGTGTTGCTTCAGGGGTCGGGGAGCCGGGGGACGTCGAGGGCGAGGGCAGTGTGCTCTGCGACGGACAGGTGGTCCACGGCCGCATCCAGGAGGTCAGTGCGGTGTATGCGCGCCTCGGCGTCGTCTAGTCGGATCGCGTTCCGCAGGTCCTCAACGGCGGCCAGAACGGCGAAATCGCCCAGCAGGTGCTGCTCCATCTCATCAAGGGGTCGGCCGTATCCCCTGATGAAGGCATCGCGCAGCAGAGGGCGGTTGGCCCACAGCAGCGACGGCCGGGCGAAGTCGACGGCGGCGGCCATCATCTGGGAGCAGGCGAACCCGGTCAGGCTCAAGGACCGTTGTGCACGCTGCCATCGCCACGAGGCGGGGCCGAAGGCGCCATGGCAGAAGGCACTCGGCAGCTGCGGCAGGTGTTCACGCAGGACGGCCAGTCGGCACCGAATCAGTGCGCGGTGGCCGGCGAGCACTCGGGAATCGGTCTGCTCCAGGACGTGGTCGACGTGGTCGACGTACAGCAGGGTGTTCCGCACAGCCTGGGTGTGGCGCTCGCCGACCCAGAGCGTGCTGTCGTGCAGGATGCGCAGCAACTGTCCGGCCTGGTCATGCGCGGCCTCTGTCATGTGCAGGCCCCTGTCCGGGGCGTCGTCCACGCGTTCGCCGCGTGGCTCGCGCGTCAGCAGTGCCCGCAGCCTGGGCTCGGCTCCGAGCAGGCGGGGCGCGCGTCCGGAGTCGAGGCGGCGGACGGCGTGCCGGTGCGCGTATATCTCTCGCTGGAGGTCGCCATGGGTCCGCACGACCCGCAGCTCGATGATCCCTTCCGGTGAGGACATACGCCACAAGCGGGCACCGGAGCCGTCGGTGGGCAGCGCCCACGCGGGGTGGCTACCCACCCAGCTCTTGGCCCAGGTGGCTATTTCCGCCGGGATGGGCGTCATGGTCCTTCTCGATGGAGTGGTCGGATTCCTGCTCAGCCCGTGCGGCGCCAGGGGATGGGCCCGAGCCGTTGGAATGCTGGCGTCGAAGCGGTGTGTTGGTCCCGCCGTCATCTGTGGTGGGGTGGTGTGCAGAAGTACCCCGGTGCCGGTAGACGTCAGCCGAAACGGCGGGAGGTCGGAGAGGGGCTGCGAGGGGAAGCGCGGAGAGACAGAGCGACAGGTCACGGCCTCCACCAGTACGGCGTGCGCAGCGAGGCTGCACCGGTTGTCCGCGCCGAACAGCTGGAGCAGGCGGGTGATGGAGGCGGTCACCGGGCCGACCTCGCGCTGAAGCTGGGCCGCGATATGCGGCCCCCTCAAGCCGGCCACGATGAGGTCCAAGACGACCTGGTCATCCTCATCCACGGAGGGCCGCGCGGGCGGACGGCCGGCCAGGTGCTCGCAGGTGACCAGACCGTACACGACGCCGAGCGCGGCGAGGTGTTCACGGTTGTCCGCTCCAAGCACGTGAGACAGCTGACGCGTCCGTGCGTCGACCTTGGTCACACTGGAGTAGCAGCCTTTGGCGATATCGGCGCGACGCCGCCCCGCCGCGATCAGACGCAGGATGGTCAGGTCCTCGGCCTCCAGGAGCACCGGCGCGCCAGCGGGCAGCGGCGCCGCAGGTACGTCGACCGGATCGGCCAGTGGTTTGTGCAGTTCTTCGCAGGCTACAGACATGGGCGTGGTGGGCGATCTCGATGAGGGCGGACGACGGACGCACTGCTGCCGGGCCACGGTGACCGCTCGTGCCGGTGCGGAAGGGGGGAGCAGGCGCCGGTCGGGCGACCGGGCCTTCTCGGAGTTCATAGATCAGGCGGCGGGACCGAAGCGGGCATGGGAGAGCGCGACGAGCGTGTCGAGGTCGTACGTTGCCATCTTGGTGTGGTGGTCGGAGAGGCCCGTCATGTCGACGACCTCGACGTTCACCACGGCGGGCAGCAGCCAGTCGGTGGTGTAGATGCGGTCGACGCGGTGGGCCGGGCCGTGGGTGTCGCATGCGTCCACGGTCGGGGCGACGGCCGAGAGGTCGGGGCCGCCGGGCAGGAGGGCGGCGTGCCGGGCGGCGTCCTCCAGGTGTGCGGTCAGCAGGATGCGGTCCGGCTCGGAGTCCATCACCCGCTGACCGGGAGCGATCTCGTAGCTGCGGTGAGCCCGGTGCTGCGGGTCCTTGATCTCGTCGAGCGTGGGGATCGGGTGTTCGCCGGGTACAAGCCGGTCCGGGTCGACGTAGCTGTTGCAGTCCATGCCGATCGCGAGCACGGGTAGCTTGCGCTTGACCGGGCCGTGCTCGGTCTCGTAGGTCTCGACGCGGTCGGCGAACCGCGTCACATCCTCGGCTTCGCCCTTCCGCTTGGTGGGCGAGTTGTAGGACAGGTGGGCGCTGCCCGCCACAACGTCGATGTTCTGGGTGCCGCGCACCCGCAGGGTCATCGCGGTGGGGTGCAGCAGCCATCCTGGCCACTCCGTGTCCCATACGGTGATCTGCTCGAACACCTCGGGGTCGTAGTACAGCGCGGTCGCGTGCTTTTTCGGGCCGAGTCCGCCGGCGAGCTTCAGGATGCGCTTCGACTCGCCGAACAGTTTGGATCCGCGGCCGGTCGGGGCATAGCCGAAGGTCTCCTGCCGACACAGGATCGTCGGGCGCAGCGCGGCCAGCCGCTGATGCACGGTCAGCCACTTCTGGTAGTCGCCGTTGCCGTTCAACTCGAAGTTGCAGCTGACGATCCTGATACGCCGAGACTGTGCAGACACCCGGAGGCAGTCCTTTCCATGTGGTCCAGCCGAGGAGGCCCGTTCGCGTACACGACGGGGGCGCGTACGCGAACGGGGTCTGGTTGCCCAGGCCCCCGGCCGGATGGACTGGCAGGGCGCAACCGGGCCGCACTCTCGCGGCACGCAGCGGACTACGGGAGCCGTAGTGCTGCGCGTCCGGAGTGCCTCAACTCTGGCCAGCGCAACAGCTCGTTGCTACCTGCGGCGGAATCGTTCGGCGATCGTTCGCTATCCGCCAGACCTGTCATGGGGCCGAGCATTCGTGCGCAATAGCAGCAAACGGGATTACGGGCGGTGGCGCCGGCGAGGCGAACGACCCTGAAACGATTCGACAGCGGTGGTGCAACGAAGGCGATAAATCGTCACGGTGAGAGGAGTGCTCACCTGGGACATCTGCCGGGACACGGCTCATGAATGGGAAGGGCACAGCCCGTTCGGGGCCGATCCTCCGGTTCGCTGAAGCAGCATCGGAGGTGAAGCCGTGGTCGATCTGTCGGCCCCGCGGCCGGTGCGTACGCCGTCGTGCGCACGGTGGTGGGGCCGAGGTCGTGTGTGAGGGAGGACCCTGGTGTTCGGCGGAGGCATCACTGAGCGCCACGAGCAGCTGAAGGCCGAGGTACGGGCGTTCGCCGAGACCGAGGTCGCGCCTCGTATAGCGCGCATGGAGGCGAGTGGCGTTGTGGAGCGGGACCTTGCCTGGGAGATCGCCCGGCGAGGGTGGATCGGCGTCACGATCGATTCCGCGTACGGCGGGATGGCCGCGGGCCACGTGGCGAAGGTGGTCCTCATCGAGGAGTTGGCCCGGGTGTGCGGGGCGATGGGGGCTGCGGCTCAGGCATCGCAGCTTCCTGTCGCGATGATCGACAACTTCGGCAGTAAGGACCAGAAACAGCGCTGGCTTCCGCCGATCGCAGCTGGCGAGGTCATGCCAACGATCGCCGTTACCGAGGAAGTTTCGGGCAGTCAGATCGGAGGCATGCAGGGCCGTGCCCGCCGCAGACGGGGCGGGTGGGTGCTGAATGCGCAGAAGGTGTACGTGGGCAACAGTCACCTCGCCAACCTGCACTGCGTGGTGGTGCGCACCGCCGACTCGGGCCCGGGAAGTCTGTCCGCGTTCCTGGTGGAAAGTGAACGCGACGGTGTGTCAGTGGGCCCGCAGGTGCCGGCGATGGGGCTGGCCGGGTTCTCCTTCGGCACGATCCTCTTCGAGGACGTGTGGGTGCCGGAGGAGAATCTGCTGGGAGCCGTGGGCGACGGCCGGGACGTAGCCGACTCTGCGAGTGTCCTGAACGGACGGACCAACCTGGGAGCAGTCTCCCTGGGCGTGCACCGGGCCACCGTGGATACGACGCTCGCGTTCGCGGCCGAGCGGCAACGCTACGGCCGACCACTGAGCGAACTCAGCGCGGTCGAACAGCGGTTGGGCCAGATGGTTTCGAACCTGATGACAGCCCAGACGGTCCTGTATTGGGCAGCCGACATGCTCGACCGGGGGGTGCCGTGTGACGGACAGCTGATGAACGCCAAGCTCGTCAACTACGAGCTGGGGACGGCCTCGGCGAAGCTGGGCATGGAGGTGCATGCCGCGTGCGGCCTGTTCACCGACCGCCCGATCGAACGGTGCTTCCGGGACGCGCATGCCATCTTCGCCCCGGCCGGTACTTCGGATGTACAGCGACTCAGGCTGGCGAAGTTCGCGCTGGGCACCGCGCAGCAGCCGGAGTGGGCGCAGCGATTCGCCGCTCCCACTTAGGCTGTGGGAGCGGCGGCAGCCGGCTGGGTCACAGCAACTGCTCGTGGACGCGGCTGTTGAGGAGGAACTGTGCCTGCTGGGCACGCTCCTTGATGAAGGCAAGCATCTGCTCGCCGTCCTCCTTGGGCCTCGGCTGCTTGCCGATGACGCAGACCGTGCCGATCGGCAGGGTGGGGTCTTGGGGGTCGAAGAGCGGGGCCCCCATGTAGGTGCGGATGCCGAACTCGTTGGCGACTTCGTTGGTGCGGAAGCGCGGGGAGAGGCAGACGTCGTACAGGGGCAGGGCCTTGCCGCGGTCGACGACCTCGGGGCACCAACCGTGTTCCAAGGACATCACCCGGGACATGGCGACGGTGTCGCGGGCGCTGGGGGGGACCCACAGGCCGGCGAAGTACTGCCGGTCCCCCAGGAAATTGACCATGGCCATTGCTTCGTCAGTGCCCGATTCGCGGGCGAGAGCGGAGGCGAACCGGTCGAATTCCGGGTCAGGCTCGCTGAACAGACCGAGTGCGTGGACACGGGCGAGCCGGGCCGGCGTCATTTCCCGCAGACGAGTCAGCTGGTGCGTGCCGGTGTCGGGATCAAGCATGTGTGCTCCTGGAGAGGGAGGGCAGCGGGGTGGGTGGTCGGTTACGGATCGCTTGGTCATGTGCGTGCTGAACGAGGGTGATCAGTGCATCGCGTCCCTGGCCGGTGTTGCGGGCGTCGCAGAGCACCACCGGGGTACCGGGGGGCAGGTCCAGCGCGTCAACCACTTCTTCGGGCTTGTAGAGGTCGGCGCCGACGAAGTGGTTGACCGCGACCACGAAGGGCAGTTGCTTGCTGAGGAAGTACTCCACGGCGGGAAAGCAGTCCTCGATCCGGCGGGTGTCGACGAGGACGACGGCTCCCACGGCGCCTTCGGCCAGGTCGGGCCACATGAACCAGAAGCGCTCCTGGCCGGGCGTGCCGAAGAGCAGGAGCACCATCCCCTGGCGGGGAAGTGTGATGCGGCCGAAGTCCAGGGCCACCGTGGTGGTGGTCTTGTCCTCCACTCCGTACACGCTGTCGGTATGGGTGCTGGCCTGAGTGAGGGTCTCCTCGGTCAACAGCGGTTCGATCTCGCTGACCGCACCGACGAGGGTGGTCTTACCGACTCCGAAGCCCCCCGCGATGAGGATCTTCCACGGCGTCAGCGACGCGTCAGAGTTCTCTGAGTCCTTCAAGGATCCTGTCCAAGACGATGGGGTTACGGGCATCTTCGTCCTCTCCGGCCATGGAGGGGATGAGGAAGCCCTGGTCGATGAGGTCGGAGACCACGATTTTCACCGCGTGGACGGGCTGCCGGAGCCGACCTGACAGTTCCCCTATCGAGCGGGCCTCCGGCTGGCAGAGGACGAATACCGCCTCCTCGACCAGGCCCTGCGGCGGGCTGTGCGCGGAGCTGCGTGCCCTCACCAGCGTGATCAGATCCAACTCGTGTGTGGGCACGGTGCGGCCCTGCGTGATCGCGTAGGGGCGCAGGTCTGCGATACCGGTGTCGACAAAGGGCTGTTGGTCGGAGGCCGTCATCATCCTGCTGCGGCGATACGCGGCGCGGTCGCCAGGGCCGGGCCGATGCTCTGGCCGAGCATGTTCATCTCGTATCCGATCAGGCCCACGTTCGCCTCGTGGGAGGCCAACACGGTCAGCAGCGCGCCCGGTGCAGGGTGGGTGACGAAGACGAGCCCGCTGTCGACCTCGGTGATGACCTGGCGGGCGCGGCCGACGCCGTCCGCGAACAAACGGTCGGCCCCCTTGGCCAGCGAAAACAGACTGCTGGAGATCGCGCTGACCTGGTCGGCGTCGTCGTTGTTGTCAATCCCGTAGGCATGCATGCGGATGCCGTCAGTGGAGGAGACGACAGCGGCCTGCGCATGCGCGACGCGTTCGACGAAGTCGCGCAGCAGCCCGTCGAGGGTTTCCTTCGTGGTCTTTCCGCTCATCAGGACATCTCCTCGTGGGTGGGGGCAGAGGTGGTAGTGGGAGCAGGTAGTTGAGTGGCGGGCTCGGAGGAATCGCTGGCGACGGGTGCGTGGAACCCTGCGGTGAATTGGGCCGCGAGCTGCGGATTGTGGGTGGCCTCCGGCTCCCTGGCGTCTTGGTCTTTCCGGAGTTGGGGTGCCATGTGGCTGCCGGTCCGCTTGGGCAAGGGCTTCCGGCCCGGGGTCGGGGCCACAGCATCGACAGGCGTCCCCGGGGCTGCCCCTGGGCTGCCGGGCGGTGCCGGGGCACCCGCAGTACGCGCTGTTGGGCTTCGGCCGTCGGCACCTGCGGGTTGCGGGCGATCTGGCACGGCACGAAGGGCGGCCGGCGCCGCAGCCACCGGCCGCTCCCTCCCTCCTGCGAGCAGGACACGCCCCGGTACGGGTGCCGCACCAGCGACGACGGCTGCACTGCGGGGCTGTTCGGTACCGGCCCTGTGGTGAGGCACGGGCTGCTGCTGGGGAACGAGCAGGTCGTGCGGAATCACCACGGCCGCCTGGGTACTGCCGTACCTGTTGCGCAGTAGCTCGACCCTGATGCCGTGGCGCTGGGCGAGCCGTGCGACAACGAACAGGCCGCTGCGGCCGTCCTGGATCAGGTGCTCGGCCACGTCGAAGCGGTCGGGCTCCCGCAGCAGCGCGTTCAGCCGGCGCCGCACGTCAAGCTCCAGCGGAAGCCCACGATCATCCACTTCGATCAGCAAGCCGTCCGGGACGTCCTCCGCTCGGACACAGACCTCCTGATCGGAGAACCTGGTGGCGTTCTCCAGCAACTCGGCCAGCAGATGAGTGACATCTGCGACCGCGAAGCCATGCAGGAGGCCGGCAGGCGCCTCGGTGACCTGGACACGGGCGAAGTGCTGAATCTCCTGGATCCCGTAGCGCAGCACGGCCTTGATGGAAACCGGCTGGCTGATGCGGTGCGACCGGTCGCCGCCGAGCACCAGCATGCTCTCCGCAGACCGTCTGATCTGCGTGATCTGGTGATCGACACCGTAGAGCTCGCCGAGCCGGTGCGGATGTTCCTCGTCCCGCACGACTACCTCCAGCCGGTCAAAGGCTGACACGCAATAGGACTGGAGCCTGCGGGCGACGTTCACGAACACCGCCAAGTGCTGCTGCTGCACCGCCTGGGCGACCGACGTCACTGCGAGCCCCTGGAAGGCAGAAATGGCTCGGGCAAGCTCCGCGAACGTGTGGCTTCCCTCCACCGTGTCGAGCACGGGCGGCCGAGCTGAGCGCTCACCTCGGCGTACGGCCTCCGTGTACTCCTGCAGGCCGGAGCTGCCCGTCTTCACTCGCCGGCGCAGGAACGTGAGCCATTCCCCGACCAGCTGGTCTTCTTCCTCCACCGTTCGTGCGATCAGCCGGACGTGCCGGTAGGCGATCACGAGGACGCCGCTGCCGACGGTTGTCGTGCCGACCACCAGCCAGGCCGCGTTTCCGGCGGAGAGACTTGCCGCGGCCGTAACGATCACCGCTGTGGCCAGGAGCACGAGCTCGCACGCCGCTGGCACCATCACGGCCCGTATGAGCCGACGCCGGAGGCCGTTGTCGTCCGCCGCCTTGTCGCGCGCGGCGTGCCGTCCGCTCTGGCGGCCGGCTCCCGCCGGGGCGGGTGGAAAGAGTTCAGACATCGATGTCCTTGAAAAAGACGGGTGGGCAGGCCCTTGGCTCGACACCGCATACCGCATCAGTCAGGCTCGACAGTCGACCCGGTGGCGCAGTACGTGCAGTCACCTGCTCGGGGCCGAACGCCGTGCCGCCAGAGGCAGAGGGGGCCGATCGGGAGAGCTGTCCGCCGCATCCAGCAGGACACGCGCGAGGCCAGCAGGCTCCCCCGGGAGGTGCACGGCGAGGCCCGATGCATCGTCCGCCGACGACTGGCCTCACCAACACCTCTGGTCCCGATCGGAAACCTGTTCCCAGCGGTATCGGGAGCACCGCACAGCCTGGCCCATACTGCTGATCGTTGCCAGTGCAACTTGAATCGTTCGGAGGTCGTTTCCGGCTACATGCACGCCTGCCAGCTCATCGCACTCGGCTCTGCGCATCATGGGAGATCGTTCGCGGGTCGTCGGCCAGGGCAAGCGATGTGGAAACGATTCACTCAGCCATTACCCAAACCCGCAGCGGGGAGCCTTGGTCGGCCGCCATCCCATCGGCGCCAGCTTGTTCCCGTCATACGGTCTGCCAGCACAGCACAGGCAAACAGAGACCGGCGGGAGCTTCCACAGTTTCTATCTGGCCGAGGGGGATTCGCCGAGAAAGGACAGTGCGCGCTCGATACCGCTGGGCTGGATCAGATGGCTTCGCAATTGAAGCAGGCCACTGATGCCGTAGGCGCTCAGTTCCCGGCACCGTTCGACCAGCCAACCCCAGTCGCATTCCAGGTAGTTCGCTGCTTGACGCAGTCTCTCGTGCGGCGTGCTGGCGGAGGTGATGCTGTGGGATCGTGCCTGATCGAGGGCATGGGCAAGAGAGTTGATCTCACTCTTGCTGGTCGTGCTGTTGACATGCCACACCGCGTCCGGACTCAACCAGTCGGCCACGACCGCCCGCCGCCGTGGGGCAAGTACGAATTCCGCGGTGTTCACCTGTGCCGGGTATAGACGTGCGGCCAGGCCGTAGGACTCCGTGAGAGCCATGGCGAGTAGCAGCAACAGCCGCTCGTACGGTTCGCTGCTCTTGACCGCGGATTCAGGGATGCAGAACACGCACCCGGGTGCGTCCTCTGCATCGGCCGAGCGCTCCTGGATCAGTTGCAGGACCTGGTGCCGTTCGGTGAATAGCAACCAGCCCGCGGCCTGGCCGCCGTACTGGACCCTCGACCACAGCCAAGGCGCTGCGTCGGTGGTGTCCAGGTGGCGTCGGAGATACGACGCGCATACGTGGGATCCGATCCAGGCTGCTCCGACGTCCGTGAGGTCGGGATAGGCGGCCCGAGCAGCCGCGGACCGCGGTTGGGTGAGATGGGCTTCCAGAGATCGTTGCTCGATGTGGAGTGCCTGGTCGTCGGCCAGGAGGCTGTCGTCTACGTTGAGCGCTGCCCAGAGCAGGGCGTAGACCAGCTTGTCGAGCCGGTAGGCGGCGGGGATCGGCAGTCTGTCGACCGGCATCAGCAGGTGGCGCCGCGCATGCGCGGCATCGATGACGTACAGGTCATCCGCCCCGCGCGCGCCCAGCGCCGCGATAATCAGGGCCCGCCGGCGGGCCTGGGTGAAGTACCTGAGATGCTCCCGGTCCTCGGGCCCGATGACCACGGTGTCACCTTGTGGCTCTGCCTCATACATCTGGACCGCCACCGACGTCCCGTCCAGGATCCGAAGCCCGTCGAGGTGCCAGACCCCGCCCGCACCTGGCATCGGCCCGTTGACGGACAGGTGCGAGCTGTCGAACCGGACGTCGAAGCTGTGCGCGGCGGCCAGCGATGCATCGTGAGGGACCCGTGCCAGCACCACCTTGCGCATCGGGGCCGGTCCCAGGAGTTCCTTCACGGTGTGGCCGAGCCAGAATTCGAGCAAGGTGGCAGCATCCCCCCGCGGCTCCTGTTCGCCGGCCAGCCAACGCTTGAACGTGAGTTTTGTGACGCTCACGGTCGCCAGGCGCGGATTGCCGTAGTGGTCTGCTGCCCGGGAGCCTGCATTCCCAAGTTGCCTCTGAAACACCTCGAACCGAAGCCACTGGCGCTTTTCCAGCACGGCGTACAGCAGTGTTGGACGCGTCAGCGTGTCCATGGGTCTTATTCTCCCGTTCTGTTACTTCCTACGGCGGTCTTAATTCGGTGATGTTCAGCAGGTCCTGCGGTAGCTGTCTACCTCAGGGAACTTCCGGTGTGAGGACCAGGAAGTTCACCCTGTGGCGCGAAGATCTGTTGTTGAGTGCAGGAGACGGAAGGCCCTGGCAAGATCCTCAGGTGTGTCAACGGCCACGCCCTTGTCTGCGACGGAAATCATCTGAACGCCGTGCCCGTGCTCCACCAAGCGCAGCATTTCCACGCCTTCGGCTCGTTCCAGTGGCCCCGGAGACAGCTCGGAGAACTGGCGGAGGGCGACGCCCGTGAATCCGTAGAGTCCCAACTGGCGCAAGTACCGCGGGCGGTCTCCTCGCGGATAAGGGATCGGCTGCCGCGAGAACATCAAGGCGTTTCCATCGCTTTTTAGAACGACCTTCACGACGTTGTGGTCGAGGACGGCTCCGACGTCGTCCAGCTCCGTGTAGGCGTTCACCGCGAGTGCGCCGGATGCGAGATGGTGCAGCGCATCGGAGACGGCGTCGATCGCGGTCGGCGCGATGAACGGCTCATCGCCCTGAACGTTGATGTAGGCGTCGGCGGAAAGGCGTTCAGCGCACTCCGCGACGCGGTCCGTGCCGGTGAGGTGCTCTTGGGTGCGCATGCATTCAATGCCCAGGCGATGGCAGGCGGCTTCGATGCGTTCGTCGTCCGTCGCGACGAGCACACCGTCGAGGCGTGTCGCCTCCATGCAACGCTGGTGCACGTGCCAGAGCAAGGGCTTGTCTCCGAGCTGAGCCAGGGGCTTGCCCGGGAAACGCGAGGCACCCCACCGGCACGGGATGATCGCTATGTGGCGGCGTGGGCTGGTCGGCTGTGCTGTGGGGACGGCGGTCATGGCGACTCCGGTCGGTGTGTCTCAGGAATGCGCGGAGCGGGGAAGCAGCGCCAGCTTGGCGCGGACGGTCGGCGAGGCGGTGTCCTCGGACGGCCGCCACTCGTAGCCGCTGACCTCCTCGGTCTGGAGGGTCACCGGGTGGTGTACCTGGAGCAGGAAGACGAAACGGAAGTCGATGTGCTGGTGTGCTGGCTCGCCCTTGGCAGGGTTGGCACCGATGTCGTGCACGTCGATGTCCAGGGGGACGGTCTCGTAGCCCGGGAGAGGGTGAACCGCGTCGCGGGGTATGCCGGTCTCCTCGGACAGTTCGCGCAGGGCGGCGTGGACGAGGTCCGGGTCCCCCGGTTCGGTGTGTCCGCCCGGCGCGAGGGCCTTGCCCGTTGCATTGTGACGAATGTGGAGCACGTCGCCGACGTCGTTCAGGACGATGGCGCTGCACGTGACGTGGGCGGGGAACGTCTTGCGGTGCGTGGGGTCTTCCACACCGGCCAGGGTGCTGAACAGCGGTTCGAGGAGCTGCCGCTCGCCGGGGTGGCGGGCTAGGTACGCCTCGGCGGTGGCGCGGATGTGGGCGGGTGACGGCGGCATGTGGTTCACCTGTCGAAGTGGTCGAGCCAGATCCTGGCGATGGCTTGGCGGTCGGTCGTGGGCATGCTGTGCAGGCCGGGCTGGAAGCGGCCGTGGCTCAGGGCTGCGGTGGCGGCGAGTATCTCGGCCTGGACGAGGTGGATGTAGCTGCCGACGGCTGCTCCGTGGACGAAGTTGACGGCGCCGCCGTCGGCGAGCACGTAGAAGTAGTGACCGGTGATCTCGTAGCGCGTCAGCTGGTCCCCCACCGGGATGCGCTGGTAGAGCTCGTGGAGGGGCGTGAGCTCCAGCTCGTCTTCTGAGGAGGTGACCGAGGCGAGATAGGCGCCGTTGCGCAGGGCAGCGAAGTCGTGCTGGCGCAGGGCGAGGTTTCCCGTGGCGCACAGGACGAGTTCGGCGTTCCTGACCGCGTCGGTGGTGCTTGCAGTGGTACGGAAGCCGTGCGAGTGCGCCTGCACGCGGCGGATGGGGTCCTTGTCGTAGACCGTAACCCGCAGGTCGTGGGCCCGGAGGGTCTGCGCGATGGAACGGCCGACTTTGCCGAAGCCGAGGACGCATGCGTTGCGGCTGGTGAGGATGTCGCCACGGGCGCGGACTAGGGCGTCGGTCGAGAAGACGATGGACCGGCCCACGAGGTGGTCCTCGCAGTCCTTGAGCGGTGAGCGAGCCACCGAGATGACGGGGCACTGGAGGTGATCGAGCGCCGCGTACCGCTGGTGCCCGTTCTCGGTGTCCTCGACGACGCCAAGGACACGGCCGGAGAACTTCTCGGTCACGGTGCCGAGGCTGGGAGCGAAGTAGCCGCCGATGTCCACTAGGACGACGTCCTGGCCGCCTGCAGTGTCCTCCACGTACTCCAGCGCACGGGTGGAGTCGGCGAACTGCTCCCTGCTGAGGTCGTGGACGGGATAGAGGCTCCGAACCTTGTCCAGTGTCCGCTGGTCGACGGACTTGGGCTTGGGCAGTACGGCACCGACGGTCGAGGTCGCGGACATCGCGCGCAGGAACGCCGGGCGTTCGGAGAGCAGGTGCGTGATGACGAGTGACGTGATCGGGCCGCCGGCGGGGAATTGCTCGGTGACGCGCCGGAAGAAGGCGTCGAGTCGTGCTCGCTCAGGACTCTCCACAGCAACTCCTCCTGATGTGCGTCTGATTAGGCAACTCGGCCGTACAAGGCGGGCTCGGCGGCCAGGGTCTGCATGTGGGCACGCATGCCGTTGTGGAGGTCGACCTGTGGCTTCCAGCCCAGTACCTCGTGGGCGTGGCCGGGGTGGGCGCAGGTGATGGGGACGTCGCCTTGGCGGGGGCTCTCCTGGTGCAGCTCTATGTCGCGGCCGACGAGGCTGCTCGCGATGCCGACGACTTCGAGGAGGGAGGCGTTGGAGCCGCCTCCCACGTTGATCACTCCGTGTGCGTCGGGAGCGGTGGCCGCGGCAATGGTGGCGGCAACGGTGTCGTCGATGAAAGTGAAGTCCCGACGCTGGTGGCCGTCCCCGTACAGGCGCAGTGGCTGTCCAGTCAGGGCGGCCAGCAGAACGCGGTGGGTGAACATGTCGGTGCGCTGCCGGGGGCCGTAGACGGTGAAGTACCGCAGCGCGACGACCGTGGTCGGGGAATGGGGCTGCGCGGCGTGGGCGAGGCAGAGTTGTTCCTCGGCGAGCTTGGTGACGGCGTACGGTGACGCGGGCTGCGGGTGGTCGGTCTCGATGCTGGGGCTGCCGTCGGTGGCGCCGTAGACGCTGGAGGAGGAAGCGACAACCAGGCGGGGGACGCGCATGCGGACGGCGCCGTCCAACAGTCGCTTGGTGGCGAGGATGTTGGAGGCGACGTAGTCGCTGAACTGCGCTCCCCAGGAGGGGCGGACACCGGGGATTCCGGCGAGGTGGAAGACGGCGTCCGCATCGATCAGGAGAGGATCGATCGCGCAGTTGATCAGGTCGGCGGTGACGTGCAGGTACCCCGGGAGCGACCGCAGGGGGGCGAGGTTGACCGCTGCGCTCGGGTCGGTGGCGGGGGCACGACGATCGACACCGATCACGACGGTTCCGGCCTGGACGAGGGCGTGTGCGAGATGGGAACCGATGAAGCCGGCGGCGCCGGTCACGACGGCGCGGCGGGGGAAGCTGGTGTGCGGGGGGCTCAGCTGCTGTGTCACGGGGTGTCTCCAGAAGCGGTGATGTTGACGGGTCAGCTCAGCCGGGCCAGCACGGTGCGGCCGTGGGCGGAGAGGGCGAGATCGTCCTGCTCGTATCCGCGGACCAGGGCGGTGACGGCCTCGATGGCTCCGAAGGATTCGAGAAGGCGCTGCTCGGTGTCGGTGGGGTGCCGCCCGTATCCGGAGTAGAACGCGTTCCGGAGATGGGGAGCTGCCTGCCAGCGGCGGAACTCCATGCGGGCGAAGTCCCGGATGCGGGCATCGCGCCGCATGTGTTCCAGGTCGTACAGGCCGAAGGAATCGCCCAGGTTCCAGTTCCGCGGCTGGTAGTCGAGGTGGCAGGCAGCGCTGTCCATGAGCGTGTTCGCCAGGACCTCTTCGTGTGCGGACAGCAGTCCGCGCTCGTTGGTGGAAATGAGGCCGGCGTGCTCGGCCCGGTCGATCCAGCGGGCCAGGCGGTCTGCCAGGTCGGGGCCGACGGCTCCGGAGCGTGGGATGAGGGTGGCCTGGTGGAGCAGCCGCAGGACGCGACCGGCCTCATGGTGGGCGTGTTCCTCTTCGGGCGATCCGGGGGCCACGGTGTCGGCCCGCATGCCGGCCAGCGCGGTCACCAGCAGTGTGTGCGTCCTGTCGTGCCAGCCGACCAGGTCCGGTACATGCCCGGTGAGGTGCTGCGACCAGGTGCGGTACGCCTGGACCTCTTGGACGTACCGTGGCCGGTTGCTGTGCTGCTTGGCGAAGTACCTGCGTCCCCGCCCATCGACCAGCTGGAGCAGCCGGGGCGGAAGACTCGGATCCTGCAGGACGCGGACGGAGCCGACCGTTTCACGGGCCAGTTCGAGACGCGGATCGACGGACGCCGTGATCACGAAGCGGCCTCCGTTACCGGGAGGAGCTGGTGCGAGGTGTCGTTGTGCCGGTCCAGAATCCATCGGGTTTGGTCCAGCCGGTTGCGGTGATGCTGCCAGCACGTGATCGATCCGTGCGTGACGGTGAAGCCCGCCGGGGCGCCGAGGGGAATGCCCAGGAGCAGGGTGTGGGCGGCAATCACGGTCTCGCCGTGCGCGGCGAACAGGACGCGGTCGCCCTCGTGTTCGTCTATGAGCTGTGTCAGGAAGGCGCCGGCGCGTGTGAGGTAGCCGTTCCAGGTGTCGGAGCCCAGCGCCCAGGGTGTGTCGGGGTGGGCGTGTGGTCCGCCATCCGCTGCGGTTTTCACCTCCGGCCAGGGCTTGCCGTCGGCGTCGCCGTGGATGGGGCCGTCGAGGCGCGCGTCCGTGGTGAGCGGGATGCGAAGGGCCTGGCTGAGGATTTCACCGGTCTGGATCAGGCGCAGGCGCGGTCCGGCGTAGAGCGCATCGAACGGCCTGTCCTGGTGCTCGGCGGCGAGCCGATGGGTGACCTGTTCCACCTGGGCATATCCGCGGTTGGTCAGCCCGGTGCACGTTCGCGGTCCTCCGACTAGGCCGTCGACGTTGCACTGGGCTTCGCCGTGGCGGACGAAGACGAGTTCGGTGGTGATCATGCTCAACCTCGGAATCGGGGGAAGGCTGGGGGCCAGCCGTGGAGGTAGCCGTTGCGCCCCCGGTACGGGGCGGTCAGGACGGCGTGCAGGGCGAGAAAGTCGTCGAGACGGTCGCGGTCCGTGGCACCGAGCCTTGAATCGTGGCGCCAGGCAGCCGCGTTGTAGATGGCCAAGGCGGCATCGATGGCTGTGCGCGGGAGCGGCCCGTACGTCAGCAGCAGCGTCGCGACCAGCTTCGCCAGGTCGTACGCGGCCGGGGCCAGCGTGAGGTCGTCGGTGTCGACGGTGAATAGCGCGCCCGTCTCGGTGACCAGGAAGTTGCGGGGGTTGCTGTCCTTGTAGAAGACGGCGGGGCCCTCCGCCGTCTTCTCCAGCAGCGCGAGCATCGCGTGCAGAGCGGCCTTGTTGGGCAGGTACCCCTGCTCCAGCCGTTTCCGAAGCGCGTTGCTGCGCGGGCCGAGGTAGTCAGCGAACGCGGTGCCGTCGTCGAAGCGGTGCGGTGAGTGCAGCTCGGCCGCGTGGAGGTCGCTGGCCCAGGCGTTGCCGTGGGCGTCGCCCAGCAGTTGTGCCAGGCGCGGCAGGTCCTCCGGCAGCGCTGGGCGCCCCTCGATCCACTGATAGCTCAGGCTGGTCGGCCCGATCACCCCCAGCGCCGGCAGCCGCAGGGGGCGCGCGTGCTCGGTAAGCCACCAGTGGTGACGAACGGCGGCGGCGACCTGCGCGGAGTCCGGGTAGTGCTTGGTGAAATACCCGCTCGTCATCCCGGGCCTCCCCCCGGCTTCGCCACGACATAGGTGATGCCGGAACGGACGGTGACCGGCCGGTCCGGCAGGAACTCGTGGAGGACTGCCGCCACCGCTCCCGGGTCGCCGTACAAGCCGGGAGCCAGGTCGTACTTCGGGTTGGTGGCCACGTACTCCGCGACGTGGTCGTGACCGTCGAAGGTGAACAGGTGCTCCTCGTCCTCTGTCGTCACCACGTCGAGCGAGGTGCCGACCAGTTCTGCGAGGTTGCCGCTGTGCGCGGAGACGTACAGGCTCTCGTGCCGCTCGGCCCTCGGGTCGAGGCCGGCCGCTGCGACCAGCTGATCCAACTCGCGGTAGCTGTCCAGGGACTTGGTGACCAGCACGGCCAGTCCCTCGGGGCCGAGGACACGGTTGATCTCCGCGACCACGGCCTGCGGGCGCGGCGAGTGGTACAGGCAGAACGCGGCGACGGCCAGATCGCACGAGTGGGTGGGAAGGGGGAGCTGGTGAAAGTCGCCTTGGAGGAAGCTCACCTGCACCCCAGGCAGGCGCCGGGAGCGTTCCCGGGCCTGCTCGATCAGGGCCGCAGCCGCGTCGAAGCCGACGACGCGGCTTGGGCGCAGCAGTTCGGCGAGCACCTTGCTGCTCGTGCCGCGACCGCAGCCGATGTCCAGGACGACACCGAGTCGGTCCGCTCGCGCGTGGTGTGCCCGCACCAGCTGGACAATCGTGTCCGGCACGGGCCGACCGTCGGTCTTGGCCCGCATCAGGGCGTTGGACCGGCCGGCGAGGCGAGACGGATCCCCGTAGAGGTCTGCTTGCCGTGCGGGGTCGAGGAAGGGATTGACCTCGGTCATGCCGCGCCCTCCCCTCGCGGGCGCGGAGGGCTCAGCTGTGTTGTGAGGCCACCTGGTGCAGCCAGCGGCGCGTGTGTCGCCGGTTGGTCAGCAGCACGACGTCGGCCCGGCTGGCGGCGAACTCGTCGATCTTGGCCATGACGCGGGGGCGCATCTTGCGGCGGTACGTCGCCACGTACTTGATCACACCCCAGTGGATCCGGTTGTGCACCCCGTTGCCCTTGTGACCGGCCCCGTGCCGCAGCTGTCGGGAGAAGATCCCGTACAGCGCGGAGATCGTGGACACGTCCATGAGGACCACGGTGTCGCAGGACTCCAGCCGGATCTGGAGCGTCGAGTTGTAGTTGCCGTCGATCACCCATCGCGGCTTGGCCACGAGATCCCGCTGCAGCTCGGCGAACTTGTCCATCGGCAGCGCGTTCCACTCGTCGTCGTAGAACGCGGCGTCCAGATGTGTCACCGGGGCGTCGAGGATCTTCCCCAGCTCGCGGGCCAGGTACGACTTGCCGCTGCCTCCGCAGCCGACAATGGCAACCTTCTTCATGGTGCTCCACCTTAGAGTCGCTTGCGTGCCCGAGCAGCCCGGCCGCCGGGACACATCCGGATGATCCAGGCACAGCGACCTGGAAGCTCTGTCGCATCAGGCTGCTCCTCGCTCGTCCGCGCCACGGGCGATGGTGTGCAGCACGCTCTCCAGCGCATCGACCTGCCGGCTCAGGCGGAACAAGTCCAGGCGTTCCAGACAGGCCCGTATCAGGTCCGCGTGCTGCTGACTGCCAGCGATCTTCCGGAGATAGGCGAGCCGTTCGATCACGTCTCGGGCGGAGGCCACGATCAGCTCGGCGGGCACGAACTCCTCGACACGGTGGATGTCGGCCGGAGCCAGTGGCAGGCAGCCGGCGAGCACCGCCTCGAAGATCCGCTGGGTCATCTGCCCGACCGCGGCGTACCGCTCGGGCAGCATGAGAACAGTGGCCAGGGACCTGCCGTACAGCTGGTGGGCCTCGGGGAAGGGGATCCGTCCGAGGAAGCGGACGTGCGGCCAGCGGTCGGTCTGGGTCCACTTGCCGCCGACGAGGTGCGCCACCTGTGCGGCGGCCGGGGCGAAGTAGCGGTCGAAGTGCGCGTCGCGGTCGTACTGGTTGCCGACATAGCCGAGCGCCAGGTCACGAGGCTGGGTGGCGAGTGCGACAGGGTCGGCTTGGGCCAGGAGCCGGTCGTCGACGGGGAAGAGCAGGCGGTGGGCGCCCGGCGAGGGTTCGAGAGCCGCTTCACACACGGCGGTGGTCAGGGTGCCGCGCCAGATGCTCTCGGGTCGCAGCGTGCGGTCCTTGTCCCAGATCACGGTCGGCGTGCCGCGTCGCGCGGTGTAGCGGGTGATGAGTTCGGCCTGGCGGTGCAGGTCACAGGTGTGGCCGTCGGTTCCGCACGGGGTCGTGTTGCGTCCGTCGATCGGCCAGCGCCATTCGAGGAACAGCGCGTCGATCTTCGGGGTGCCGCTGTCGAAGGCGTAGGTGCCGCCGAGGTCGTCGTCGGCTTCCAGCAGGTCGCGGTTGGCCTGGAGGAAGACGATCTCGTGCCCGCGGGCGCGGAGGGCGTCGATGAAGGGGCGGCGGTGGCTGCGGCCGCCGTCCGGGGTGTTGGTGATGCCGTTGCCGAGGAAGCCCCAGAAGCTGTATCCGATCTTCATTTGGTGATCCACCGGTCCTCCAGCAGCAGGGCGTCCAGGCCGGAGTCGGCCAGGCAGTCCAGGGCCATGGCCGGTGTCCCGCAGATGGGCTTGCCCTTGACGTTGAGCGAGGTGTTGATCAGAACCGGGACCCCGGTGCGGCGGGCGAAGGCGGTCAGGACCGCGTGCATGAACGGGTTCTGTGCGGCGGTGACGGTCTGCAGGCGGGAGGTGCCGTTGGCGTGGACGATGGCCGGCACCCGTTCGCGCGCGGTGTCCGTCACGCCGGAGGCCATGGACATGTACGGCGCCTCCTGGCCGAGCGTGAAGAACTCCCGGGCACGCTCGGCCAGGACCATGGGAGCGAAGGGCCGGAACGGCTCGCGGTATTTCACGGTGGCGTTCAGCCGCTCCACCACCCCCGGCTGGAGCGGAGAGGCGAGGATCGAGCGGTTCCCCAGGGCGCGGGGTCCGGCTTCCACCCGGCCCTGGAACAGGCCGACGATCATGCCGTGGGCGAGCTGGTCGGCGAGGAACTCCGCAGTCTCGATGCCCAGCATCTTCTGCTGCAACTCGGGCCACGGGGTGAGGTCGAGGGCGAGGTCGTGGAAGGACGGACCGAGGTAGCAGGCGCGGGCGATGCCCGACACGGGACGTCGGTTTCCCGCGTCCATGTGCAGGGCGACCGCGGCGCCGAGCGCGGTGCCGGCATCACCCGGGGCGGGGGGCACGAAGACCTCGTCGAAGATGCCGGCCTCGATGATGCGCCCGATGCTCACGCAGTTCGTGGCAACTCCGCCGCCGACGCACAGGCGGCGAGAACCGGTGATCATCCTGGCTCGCCGGGCCAGGTGCAGCATGACCTGCTCGGTGCGCTCCTGGAGCGCCGCGGCCAGATCCTGGTGGACGTCCAGGACCGGCTCCTTGGGGTGGCGCGCGGGGCACGTCTCGGCGATGAAGCGACGGGAGGTCCGGGGGTAGCCGGAGGACAGCGTGCGCGGGGGAAAGTAGGACGGGTCGACGAAGAAGCCGGTCGCTGTGGTGCGGACGGCGCGCGCGAACAGGTGCCGGAACCGCTCGGGGTCGCCGAGCGCGGCGAGGGCCATGACGGTGCCCTCCTCGTCTCCGCGACGCCACCCCAGGTGTTCGGTGGCCGCGCCGTACACGTAGCCCAAAGACGCCGGGTCATGGAGTGCCTCGACGATGCGGGTGCGCGGCCGGAGCGCGTTGTGTCCGTGGCCGATGGTGGTGGTCTGCCGTTCGCCGAGGCTGTCGACGACGAGCACCGCCGATTCCGCCCACCCCGAGGCGGCGAAGGCGGCCATCTGATGGGCCCGGTGGTGCTGAACCGGTGTGACGCGGGCGGAGGGGAACAGCCGGCCGAGAGCGCGCACGCGGTGCTGGGTGCGCCATGCCACCTTGGCGAAGCCGTGGGCTCTGGGCAGCGCCCGCTCGCGCGTCGTCGCCGACAGGGCCAGCCGCATGGCGGCCGGGGACTCGACGAGGTAGCGGGCGGGCTGGAAGTTGTACGCGACGGCGTCGACGTCGCCGGCGGTGAGCCCGGCCTCCTTCAGCAGCCACGCAACGGCATGGCGCGGATACGCCTTGGTGTGCTTGGCCTCGGACAGGCGCTCTTCCTCGACGAATCCGACCAGGTCCCCGTCGACCAGCAGCGCGGCGGCCGAGTCATGGGTGTAGGAGCACAGGCCGAGAATGACGGACGGAATGTGGTCCATGGCGAACGTCACCTGACCCCTGCCACAGCGCGGCCGGACCAGGACCCGGCACGGCGGTCCAGCTCGCTGTACCAGGACGTCAGCGCCGGGCCGAGCGGACCGTGGACCCGGTCGGCCTGCTGCCACGCCGCATCGCGCAGGCTGTTCTTCCACAACCGGTAGCTGTGCATCGTCTCGGACATGGCATCCCAGCCCGGATGCCCCGTCAGCTCCCCGGCCTGGACGTGCCGGAGCAGCGCGTCGAAGCCGTCCCACGGAGTGCCGAGGTCCGGCATGATCTCGCTCGCGGTGAGCGAGGTGAGCTGCTCGGCGTGGTCGAGGTGGTTCTCGTATATGTGCAAGGACCCCACCTGGTGGTGGAAGTCGCCGAGCTCGGCGCCGAGCCACCCCGCAACCAGCTCATGCAGGACCGTGTAGAAGAACAGGTCGTAGGGCATGCCGATCCACACGTCCTGGCCGCGCATCGTCGTCGTCATGTGCAGGCGGCCGGCGCGCAGGTGGAAGGCGAATCCGAGCGTGCACGGCACGTCCTTGTGCCCGGCGGCGTCCAGGGCCGGGTCGTAGAGCTGGATCAGAGCCCGGCGAGAGGCGGCGTCCTCCTTCAGGATGTCGACGACGCGGCGCAGCTGGTCGACCTTCCCTGCCCAGTTCCGCATCCGCGGCCCGTACGCGCCCCGCAGTACGCCGTCGTCCGCGTACCGCCGCAGCCGTGCGTTGTAGTCGAAGATCCACGGATCGTCCGAGCCGGAAAGGTGCCAGACGGTCTCGGCCACCGCGAACGCCGGGTTGAGGATCCGGGCCGGCGGCGCGTGCAGCAGACGAGCCCGGGGCTGGGTCAACCGCATGTGGACGTCGAGGACTTCGCGGGTAGCCATACCGCGGGGGGCCACCTTCTCCCCAGTCTTGGCCAGGGTGACGGCCCCGGCGAAGAGTTCGGCGACGGTGTCGGCAGTCAGGTTCATCGGGCAGGGACTCCTTCACCTCGCGGCTGAGCGGGATCAGCTGCGGAGGGATCAGCGGATACGGGATCGAGGGGCGTGGCGCCGTTAGGGCTGAGGATGAGGCGGGCGATGGCGGCAGCGCTGTCTCCGTGCCACCGGCACACGGCATCCGGCATCGGCTGGACAGGGGGCTTGTCGGGGCAGGCCAGTGCGGTGAGGGCGACGGTGAGGTCGTCGGCGCTGTGGCAGCGGTGAGCCAGGCCGTGGTCGGCCAGGCCGAGTGTGCGCTCGCCGGAGGCTCCGATTTCGAGGACCGGCACGTGGAGGAGGGCGGCTTCGATGCCGCAGGTCGAATAGGCGCTGGCCAAGGCGTCGGCGCCGGCCATGCAGCCGCGTGCGCCGACCTCCGGATCGGCCACGGCCACGCGCAGCTCGTCATCGCGGGGTTCGTCGGCGTGCGTGAAGAGGGAGGAGAACGCTTCGGGGCCCTGAGCGGGGTGCGGGGCGACGACGAGGCCCCAGTCACCGTCAGCCCTGCGCAGCCCCTCCGCGATCAGGTTGGCCTGAGCCCTGAGTCGGTCATGGCTGAAGGGCTGGCAGGCCCAGACCATGATCCGGGAAGGCACACGATCGTTGGCCGTGGCCATCAGCCGTGCCAGGTATCGCCGTTGAGCCGCGCAGTCGAGACCGGTGAGGCAGTCGAAGCGAGGCTGTCCGAGGACGTGCACTTCGGCGCTCGGATGACGCGCCCAGGCTTTCGCGAGCGGGACGTCGCGTTCACCCATGACCACGACGTGGCGACTGTGCAGGGCGGGCCAGGCCACGGCCTCTGCTGTCCACGCACCATGCTGGACGTGCACCGTGTTGAGGCCGTGGCGCTCGGCTACATGGACGGCGAGCGCGCCCAGCGGGCTCGTGTCGTTGCTGACCAGCACGGTGTGTGGCCGGGCAGCGTCAAGGACCTCGTCCAGCCGCCTCTCGATCTCCACAATCGCTCGCCACGACGGCTGGGTGCACCCTCCAGCCGTCTCCAGGACAACGGAGATCAGCCTGACGAGCCGGGCCAGGTACACGGTGTGTTGCTTCACCCGCACGATGCGGTCGCCGTCCGGCAGGTGGAGCCCGTCCACAGCGCCGGAGACGCTGAAGAGATCAGCGGGCAGTGCACCCAAACTCGCGCCCTCCGTATCCGGCGCGGTGCACCGATCGGCACCGTCGGTGGCCAGGTCGAGGAGCAGACTCCTCCCGCCCTCGCGTGAAAGGGCTTCGAGTACCGGGAGCACTGTGGCGGCGTGCCTGGATGACCACGACAACGCCACCACCTCGCTCCGCGGCCAAGCCGAAGCCACCAGTGCCGAGTCGGCGTCCGAACGGACAGAGGGGAGGTTGCGTAACTGTGCGGATCGCAGCGGATTGTGCGGAGCCGAAGCTCCGAGCACGAACGCCACACCGGACCAGGTCACGGTGTACGACCGGTACTCCCGCGAACTGCTCGACCGCAGCCCGACGAGCCCTTCGTACGGAGCGAGAGCCATAGCGCCGGGGGCGTTCCCGAAGGGCTCCCACGCGCTGAGGGCCATCAACTTACGGACGAGCTGCCCCACCAAGCGGCGCGCCGGTACGTGCTGCACGTGCAGCCATCCGGCGCCGCCTGGTGTCGCCGTGAGATGCGCGCCGTACGTTTCAAGGGCCTCCATGACCTGGTTGACGTGCTCGTCCACCTCGCCCGAGTCGAGCGGCAGGGCCTCCAGGTCCCGTGTGGTGATCCGGTCTGTCCGCACGGTGGCGAGACAGCCCTCTCCCACCAAGGCCCACGAAGGCTCTCCACCGAAGTCGGTCCGGACAAGGCCAAGAGCGCTGTGTCCAACCGCCTTCACAACAGCCCCCCTTCGACGAACGGGCCCTGGGGGGCACCGACGCCGAGGAGGTACAACAGCTGCCCGGGCGTATCGGCGACGGTGGGGCACGGCCCACTCGGACGGCCGTATCCCCAACCCGCATGGACATAGGAAACGCCGGCGCGGCGCGCTGCCTCCTGGTCGACCGCCATGTCGCCCACGTAGGTCGCCTCGGCCGGATCGACGCCGAGGTCGATCAGGGCAAGCAGGATGGGGTCCGGAGCAGGCTTACCCCGCCCGTGTCCGTCGGGCCCGCGGACTGTGACGAACGGGCAGCCGAGCCGCGCAAGAAGGGGGGTCGCCCGGGCTAGCGGCTTTGACGTCACAACGCCGAGGGACCAGCCATCAGCGGCGACCGCGAGAAGGACGTCTGTGATGCCCTCGAACTCTTGGGCCAGATGGGACGCAGCCGCAGACGCCTCGGTGTACGTCCGGTGAACTTCCTCTGCGTTGGCCAGGCCGAGGCGCCCCATGATGTCGTCGAAGGGGCGGCCGAGGTGCTCTTCGTACGCCTCGAAGGGAACGTCCACGCCGTGGACTTCTTGGACTGCACGCCACGCGATCTCCATCACAGGACGTGTGTCCACGAGAACACCGTCCAGATCGAAGAGGAGGCCACGCGGTGCCTCTAAGCCGCGGCCGTGCTTGCTCCCTGTCACACAGGGCGAAGCAGCGGGAGGTGCTTTGGGAGCCATAGCAAGGATCTCCAAATAGGGGCGAGAAGGATGGCGGGATCAGGAAGCGACGCTCGGTTCCGGACGACTGAGGAAGGCGAGCACCCGCTTGCCGGTTCCGTCCTCGGTAGGACGAGTGGTCCAGCTGTCGGCCATCGCCGATACGAGGCAAAGGCCGCGCCCGCTGGTGCCGTACTGCTCGGGAACGCGTCGGACGGGGGCGTACGGAGAGTTGTCCTCAACTTCGATGGCCACGACATCGGCTTGGACCGCGAGGGTGAGCGTGATCTCCTCGTCCCGAGTGCCCTGTGAGCCGGATGAAGCGTCTTCAACGCGTCGGCCATGGAGCTCGGCGTTGGTGGTGAGTTCGCTGACGATCAGCACGGCTTGATCCATGAGGTCTTCCAGCCCCCAAGCCGTGAGTACGTCGCGGGTGAAGGAACGGGCAGCGCTGGGGGCACGATCGTTGGCGGCCATCGTCAGGCTCTTCTGCTGTTCTGGGGCGTCGTTGCAGCCGTCCACAGTGTTGGGCTCGTTCATGCCTGCCTCCCGGCTGCGTGCGCCCGAGACGGCGACGGCCTCCGGCCCCAAGCCACTCCCAAGGCATCGATGCCAGCGGTCGCAGCGGCGGGAAGGCTCCTGGCGTCGGCACCAGACGTCTGACTGGTCTTCACCGGATTTCCTCCCGGGCAAAGGCAGTTGGTGGTTTCGTTGACCTTGAGCGAACCTCGAATGACGACGGGTTGGTATCCCCGGCCAGTCCGCGATGCCGTCAAACCCGTCAAAGATCGTTCTCTTGTGAACGGGGACGCCGGATGGCACATAGGAACGAACAACTGGCCGCTGTGATCGCGGAGACTGGCTGGTCGCAGCCCAAAGTCGCCGCGGCGGTGGTCAGGGTGGCTGCCGAGGTCGGTGCCGATGAACTGCTGACCACAAGCCGTTCGCACATCGCGATGTGGATCTCTGGCACCCGTCCCAGCGGCAGGGCACCCCGTATCTTGTGTGAGACGTTGTCTCGACGGCTGCAGCGCCCGGTCACTCTGGCGGAAATCGGGTTTCCGGCATCGCCCAGCGACCCCGACCCAGCATCCGAGTGGCGCGTCGATACGCTGACCGCGCTGGTGGATCTGGGGAGAAGCGACGTGGACTTGGAACGCCGCCAACTGCTGGCCGGCGCCGCCTACTCGGTAGGCGGCCTGGTGCTGCCCGGACAACAGTGGTGGGACGAAGCTCCGGAAAGAGCTAGGTCGCGCCCGGCTGCCACGTCCCGTCGCATCGGCATCAGCGAGGTTGCCGCGGTCCGAGAGATGACCGAGTTCTTCTCCAAACGGGACCAGCGGCACGGCGGGATGGATGGTCGCACAGCCCTCCGCCAGTACATCCTCGATGACGTCGCCCGATACGTCGGCGGTGTCTTCACCAGCGACGAAACGCGCAGACACCTTCTTGCCGCCGCCTCCGAAGCCGTCTACGTGGCCGGCTGGATGAGCTTCGATGCTTCGGAGCACGAGGCAGCACGTCGTTACCTCACCCTGGCGCTGAAGCTCGCCGCAGAAGCTGACGAAGCACCATTGGCCGGTCACATCCTTCGGGCCATGGCCCATCAGGCGATCGATTTGGGGCACCCTGGGGCCGGGGTGCGGCTTGCGACCGCATCCGTCGACCGGAAGCGGTACACCCTGGCGACACCACGTGAGCGCGCGCTGCTCGGCGTTGTCCGCGCACGCAGCCTTGCCATGGACGGACAGAGGCGCGAGGCGATAGCCGCGCTTCTCCGCGCTGAGGACGATCTCGCTGCCGCCGGACCCGGCGACGACGATCCGCATCGGGTGTGGTTCTTCCAGCAAGCTTCCCTGGCCCACGAGACGGCGCGCACTCTGTGGACCCTCGGTGACCTCGGAGGGGCTCTTCGCGAGTTCCGCAACAGCGTGCTGACCAGGAAAGCGGAGACTTTCAGCCGGACGCATGCGGTCACCTTGGGCTACATGGGCGCGGTACAGGCACACCAAGGCAACGTTGAGGCCGCCTGCCACACCTGGGCCCAAGCCCTGGACGCCATGGAAGGAGTCCAGTCGGGGAGGGCACGTGAGGCCGTCGTGAACATGCGCAGGGTGCTCTCCCCCTTCCGGAACCGAGGGATCACAGCAGCCGGAGAGATCGACGAGCGGGCTAAGGCCGTACTCGAACGAGTAGCCTGACGGCGCCGTCGTGGCGAGGACGACCACGAGCAAGCCGTGCGTCCCGCCCTGCTCACAGCGGAGAAGGGGAAAGCCGTGTCCACAAAGTCCATCGAAGTGCCTGTCATCGCAACCGTGGTTGGAGGGCACAAGGGGCGGCTCGACGACTTCAAGAGCGGCGTGGAATCGATCATCCGGCTGCATCCGGAGTTTCCGGTGGAGACGCTGCAGGGGATCGATGAGTTCTCGCACATCCAAGTCACTTGGTTTTTCAACTTCGGGTCTCCCGACGACGTCGCACTGCACGCTCGCAGCCCTCGCGACAATCCGGCCTGGCCAGCGACGGGGACCTTCGTGCACCACAACCACCGACGGCCAGCTCGACTCGCCACATCGTTCCCACGGCTGCTTCGTGTCGAAGGGCACGACGTGCATGTCACCGACCTCGATGCGGATGACGGCACGCTTGTGGTCGACGTGGTAGCGGTGTTCAAGGAGATGCTCCCCCGCGGCCCCGTTACGCAGCCGTCTTGGCCGAGCGAGATGCTGCAGGACTACTGGCGAGACGCTTCCGAACGCTAACTCGGCAGGGTGGATGGCGCCGAGGTCAATCCAGCCCCTTTCAACTCCATCGCGCCTCAAGGGCCCGTCGGTCGCGCACTGAACCTGTCCGATTTGGGGGCGACAGGCAGGCAGCGTTCGCACGGTCACCCGGTCATCAACCTCGTCGACCATCCCCGCGTGACAGGCAAGGGACTCAGCACGTTGGAGTTGAGTCGAAGGGATCATGGCGGCTGTCCTCGCGGTGGGGGTGGACACACTCGGATCGAGATCGCTCGCCGTTCCCGAGGAACTACTAATGGAACGGCTGAGGTGGAGTATGTAGCGCGTACCGCTCCTCATGTAACGCTCATGGCGGAAGTGTCCGCATGAGCGATCCGCGGTTTGCCAGGTCCGTAACGCCATGACTGTTCCGCCGTGTAACTTCCTTGTGGCTACTACGAGCCGAACCTGACACTGGAAGCACGATGTCCTGAGGGGGCCGCATGACCGACGAGCCGCACGGCTCCACGGGAGCCGTCGAGCCGACTCAAGGTCCCGGCCCGACGACCCGCCGCCGCCAGTTGGCGTTCCGATTGCTGGAGCTGCGCAAATCCAAGGGCCTCAGCGCCGAGGAGGCCGGCGAGCGTGCCGGCGTCTCCAAGGCCACAGTGAGCCGGTACGAGACCAGCAAGGGAAACGTTCGCTGGAACCAAGTTGACCAGCTCTGCAGGGTGTACCAGGCCTCCGACGAAGAACGTGACGCCCTCGTCGAACTGGCCAAGACGTCCAAGGCCACAAACGGGTGGTGGGTCCCGGACGCAGGTTCCGTGCCCAGCAAATTGGGCATGCTGATCGCCCTGGAGAACGAGGCCGACAGCCTCCGTCAGTTCGCTTCAAGCGTTGTCCCTGGACTCCTGCAGACCAGTAGTTACGCTCGGTCAATCAAGGGCACACCGGGTTACGAACTGCCGCCGGAGCAAGTCAAATCCTTCCTGGATACACGCATGCGACGACAGCAGCTGCTCGATCAGCCTAGGCGCCCTCGGTATCACGTCCTCCTCGACGAATCCGTCCTCCGTCGCCGCGTCGGAGGACCCGACGTCATGGCCGAGCAACTGGATCACCTACTCGAACGCGGCTCGGCACCGGGCACCACTGTGCAGGTCCTGCCGTTCGACCGAGGCGCATATTCCGCGGCTCTGACCGGCTTCATCATTCTCGGGGCTTCCGACCCCGCCTTCGACGTCATCTACGCAGAGAACACTTCAGGTTCGCTGTACCTGGAACAGGACGAGGAGCGTCGGCTGTACTCGGCAGCGTTCGACTACCTGCACGCCGAAGCCCTCTCGATAGAGTCCTCGGCGGAGCTGATCGCCGAGGCCCGCAAGAAGCACCTGCGCGCCTAACGAGGAAGACAAGTGATCGAACAGCCCAACTGGTTCAAAAGCAGCTACAGCGGCCAACCGTCAACAGACTGCGTAGAGGCCGCCTTCCTTGCTGCCACGCGGGTGAAGGTACGCGATTCGAAGGACCCGGACGGTCCTCACCACACCTTCGAAGGCGATGCCTGGATGTCGTTCATCAGCGCGATGAAGCAAGGGAAGATCGACTCCTAGCGAAGCCGTCTTGAACAAGCCTCGGCCCGGCGCTTCTCGGCAGCCGGGCCGAAGCGCGTTCAAGACGGCAGGCCCACCACCAGCCCCTTCAGGTTGCGACCCGCACCACGGCCGCATCTTCCGGGCTTTACCCGACGTACCGTCAAATTAGCTCAGTGCACGCCGAGATGAACTGCGGGGAGTGTTGACTGGCCTTGTTCACGCCGGTTCGCTGCTCTCCCGAGGAGTCCAACCACTCCCCGGAGATGCTGATGCGGACAGTGGACGTGCACGGCAAACTGTCCGCATCAGACTGTCGAGGGGGACGTCATGCCACAGAAGCCCAGGCCTCTCGATGACTCGCAGTCCATGGCGCATTGGTTCGGGGTGGAACTACGAACTTGGCGTGAGCTGCGAGGCCTCTCGACCACCGCCCTCGGGGCACTGGTGCACCTCAGCGGATCCTCAATCCAAAGGATCGAGAAGGCAGAGCGGCCATGCAACGCCGACCTGGCGGCTTCTCTGGACGATGCACTTGACGCAAGGGGGGCGCTGCGACGGCTCTGGCGTCGCGTCGAAGCTGATGCGGACAGCCAAGGCCGTGATGCGGACAAGTCCCAGTCCGAACCTTTGGTACAGGCCTCGAACCTGGCCGCACTGGGCACGCTAGGGGGAGGGACACGTGCTGAAGTCGATGGGAGTGACGTGGAACGTCGGTCGTTCCTCGCTGGTGGTGCCGCCGTACTGAGCCCGATGGGATTGGGAGCGCTTGGCAGTGCTGCACTGCCAAAGGTCATCCACAAAGACGACATTGAGCAGGTGTGGATGGCGTCGACCCTTCTTGCTCAGTGGGATAATCAGTATGGAGGTGCAGGTCTGGTCCGTAGTGCGTCGATCGGCTTGTACCGCTGGGCCACGTCTCTGCTTGACGTGCGATGCCCCGGTCGCCTGGAGCCCGAGCTGTTTACTGCGGTCGGCCGCCTCGCCATCGTGATGGGAGCGAGCGCATTTGATGCGTACGAGCATGACGACGCGCGGTTTTACCTGAGCGCAGGAGTCAAGTGCGCTGAACAGGCCGGAAATTGGCACCTCAGGGCGTCAGCAATGAACTGGCTGGCCCGTCAGGCGATCTGGGTCGGAGAACCAGACGACGGATTGACTCACGCAGAGAACGGCCTTGTGCGCTCCGATCGCCTGACGCCAAAGGAGCAGGCGATGTTGCATAACGCTCGCGCCCGCGCCTACGCCAAAATGCGGGACATCGACGAAGCAGTTCGAGCTATTGGCCGTTCGGACGAGATCTTCTCTCACGCCACGGAGGGCGAAGATGTCTCGTGGATGAGCTACTACGACCGCGCACAGCATCACGGCGACACAGGCCACGCGCTCTTCGACCTAACGCTGCTCGCCGGCCACTCTCCAGCTGCGGCAGCCGAACGTCTGGAGATCGCGATCGAGGAGCACGGAGACGGATACGTGCGATCCCGTGCGCTCTCCGGGACGAAGCTCGCTTCACTCCGAATGGCCACCGGCGACCCCCAGGAAGCTGTGACAGTTGGTCACCGCGCCCTCGACGAGGTTGGACGCCTTCGCTCTCAGCGCGCCGTTGACGACGTACAAGAGTTGCGACGCATCGCAGCTTCACGCAGCCGTAACGCCGGAGTCGCTGATCTGCGCGAACGCATCCGCACTACTGTTCAGGCATGACGTCTCCCCGCATCCACGAGTCGTTCGATGTTCTGCAGAAGATCGTGCAGGCGGTCGGCCTCAGTACGGACGGTGCGCAGCCCATACGCCTGGCCGAGAACGACCTATGGCGTCTTCCTGGGCAAGTCGTCGTGCGCATCGCCCGTAGGGGACAATCTGCCGCTGCGGCCCGCGAAGTACAGGTCACGCGATGGCTTGCGCAGAACAGCGTGCCAGCCGTACGGCCACTGGACATGGACCAGCCTGTATCCGTCGACGGGCGCGCAGCGACATTCTGGGAAGAACTACCGCCACACCATGCAGGAGACGAGTCGGACCTTGCCCCACTCCTACGCCGGCTGCATGAGTTGCCATCCCCAGCCTTCGCTCTGGGAGAGATAGCCCCCTTCGTGCGGATCGCGGACCGCATCAAGGCCACCCAATCTGTCAGTCGAAAAGATCAAGCGTGGCTCCTTCGACGACTAGAGGAGCTCCAGGCAGCATGGACCGACCTACCTCAGGGCCTACGGCCGTGCGTAGTTCATGGAGACGCTTGGGGCGGCAACACGGCGGTTACCTCTAACGGGGTATTTCTGATGGACTTTGAGCGCACAGCGGTGGGGCCCCCAGAGTGGGATCTGACCTCTACCGCCGTGGCTGCGGATACGTTCGGCAAGATCTCTCGATCCGAGTACGCGAAGTTCTGCGAAGCCTACGGACATGACGTCATGGACTGGGCCGGCTATCCGATAATGCGCGATATTAGAGAACTTCGGCTTACATCGTTCGCATTGCAGACAGCCGACGATGATCCCGTGATGCTGGAGCAAGCGAGATATCGAGTCTCATGCGTTCGTGGGCTTGCGGGTCCGCGGCCGTGGCACTGGAAGGCCGTAGCGTAGACGCAACTCTAGATGCGACATCTCGATCTGCACGTTGTCAAGCAGTCCGCATTGCAGCGCACTCTCTCCGTAGTGGCTCTAAGCTGTCAACGGCTGACACTAAACAGGACAGCGCCGTTTATCTTGCCACTGCATCGGGAGACTCTTCATGACGCCAGCCTCCTTTAAGACATCAGTACTCTGCCTCGCTAGTGCGTATGGCGACATCTTGGCCATGGCCCTTTCCCCTGGAAGCGATAACCAGGAAAGAGCTCTCTCATTCCTTGGCCTCGACGACGGAGCAGCGCGCAATTACGAAGAAGCCGTGCGCAAACTGCGTGTCGCACACGACGCTTGCCAGGCCGCCGGCCAACTCACTGGCCAAGCCGCAGCCCTAGAACTCTTGGGCAGCGCTGCCGAAGAGCAGGGGGACACCGAACTGGCCGGGCAGCGCTACAAGGAGTCCCTCTTCATCTACTTGGCCGTCGGCTCAGCAAGAGGTCCCGCCGTCAGGGACCGACTAGCGTCTCTGGGCTCGCCTCAGTAGGTCCGCAGTCCTCCTCATGCCCTTGGGAGCGACCCACAGAGGCCGCATCTCACGTTTTCTATCTACAGGTGTTTAAGACATCATTGGGCATAACATGCCATAGCACCCACTTCACACCTGTCGCATCCGGAGAGGTTGGGCTACCGTCACGTCGGTACATAAACACCTGTAGATGGATGGCTCTGGCGCGGTCGCATCGCGAGCTCTGCGTCCAGCCCAATCCACCACGGGTGAGGAGACGTGGCTACAGGAGGCTGGATCTTGCCGGATGCCAGGTTCAGAAGCAGGAGGGGTTCGGCTTCGAGTTCACCCGAAATTGCAGACTCGGGCGCCTCGATGAGCAAATCAAATAGGACATCCAAAACCACTCCATCGGATTCCGCCGATCGCTATATGATGCCCCGTGAGGTGGAACACCGACTTGGCATTTCACCTTCAACGCGGCGCCGGTGGACCAATCGAGGTCTTCTGCGCGCCTATCCTCTTGGCCCGTATTATCGACCCGGCCCAGGAGACAACCGGGAAGGAAATAGGAATGGCAGCCGGGTGCGCTACAGCGAGAAGCAGGTCAACGACCTTTTCGAGCGCATCAAGAGGGGCGAGCTCGCTCACTCTCCCAAACCGCCGGACTCCTAGGTGCTACGGGCTGAGAAAGGTTGACATTCTTCCATGGAAGGGGCACATGGCCGAGTCCGATGCACCGTTCGATCGGTGGCACAAGAGATACCCGAAACAGGGCGACGCGCCTTGCAAGTGCGGCACGAAGAGGAAACCGCTCTACCCGTCTTCTGACCACGGCCGCGGCCAGCAATGGCAAGCCCGCTACACGGACCCTAACGGGAAGCCGCGGCGGCCGGCCTTCGACACCTGGCAGGAGGCCCGGGACCACCTGGACGAGGTCCGAGTCGACATGCGTAACGGCACCTGGGTCGATCCTGACATCGGGAACGAGAAGGTCGAGGTCTTGGCGAACCAGTTCATCGCCGGAAGAAAAAAGCGGAACAAGAACGAGAACACAACTGGCACCTACGAGAGCCACCTCCGTACCCACATCATCCCGTTCGCGGGAAACCGGATAGCCAAGACGCTCAAGCGCCGGGATACGACGGCTCTCGTGGATCATCTGATCGACAAGCCCGGAATCGAGTCGTCCTACTACGTCGTCCAGATCTTCAAGACGTGGCGCATCCTGGTCAACTACATGGTTGATGCGGATGTCCCGCTCCCGGCAAATATCGTGTCCCGGATCGACCTGCCAGAGGTCGAGGACCGTGTCGAGGTGGTCCTCTCCCCCGAGCAGGTGGCGGACTTGGCGCGGGCCATGAGGGAAGTCCAGCCGCGGTACGAGATCCTGGTGTGGATCGCAGCGTGCGCAGGCCTGCGTGAGGGCGAGGCCTTCGGCCTCACGGAAAGCAGCGTTGCCTGGGACCAGGACCTCCTCTACGTCGAGGAGCAGCGGCAAAAGGGTAAGAAGGCGAAGCTGAAGACCAAGGCGAGCTATGCCACGCTGCCGGTCGACCACTTCCTCATGCAGCGCCTCGCTTACCATCTGGCGCATTTCAAGGGGCCTGCGCCGGTGTCCAAGGCGGCACAGCAGAAGCGCCGCCAGCGGGGCTATGTGCCGCCGCCCGACGAGGGACTGATCGTCACGACCGTACAGGGCCGGCCGCTGACACGGAGTCACTTCAACGACGTGTGGCGGAAGGCAGTGGAACTGGCCGGGCTTCCGAAAGGCACCCGGTTTCACGACCTCAAGCACTTCTACACGTCCCGGCTGGGCGCGGACAAGGACGACAGGCACGATCCGAAGACCGTGCAGGCGCTCTCCCGGCACGCCGAGTTCTCCGAGACGTGGGACACCTACGCGCATCCGCCGGTGGCCGTGCAGGGCGTGAAGGTAAGGACGTTCAGCCGTCTCTTCAGCCCGGCGCAGGCCGGCCCGACGGAGCCTGCCGACACCGAGCAGGCGGCGTAGCAGTGCTGGCAGACCTGGCCCGGGTGGCCGGGTGAACCGGTGGCTTGGGGACTTGACCCCAGTGGCCCCTGGTGTGCAAGACTCATTGACGCAACGAGGCTAACCATCGCGGCGTGAAGGGTGAGTTGGACCCGTGGAACGGCCAACCCGCCTGATTCGACCCCGATTCGACCCCGGAGGCGCAGGGAGGAGCGGACACCCGCTCTGACCAGGGCCGGAGGGGTGCGACAGGACGAGCCGGGCTGTACGCCGGGTTCTGTTCCGAGGGGTCCTCGCGGGCCCCTCGGCGACGGCCATCCATCTAGGACCGGCGTTGCCGCCGGCCTCGTGCGGTCTACCCGCGGACTCGGGCGGGCAGCCCTCGAACGTCCGCGCAGAGCCGCCTTCTCTTCCGAAAAAGCGGCCCCTCTTGACCTTGCTCCAGGTGGGGTTTACCTAGCCGCCTGAGTCACCTCAGGCGCTGGTGGTCTCTTACACCACCGTTTCACCCTTACCGAGAACCGGAGCTCTCGGCGGTCTGTTTTCTGTGGCACTGTCCCGCGGGTCACCCCGGGTGGCCGTTAGCCACCACCTTGCCCTGTGGAGCCCGGACGTTCCTCGGGGAGGTCCACAAGAACCTCCACGCGGCCGTCCGCCCGGCTCGTCTGCCGTGTCGACCATGGTACCGGGCGTGCGGCGCGCCTCGGTCCAGCGGTGGCGAGCACCGAGCCCGCCAGGATCAGGGCGAAGGCGGCGAGGATGCCGGGCGTCAGGCGTTCGTCCAAGAAGACGGCTCCCGCCGCCACCGCGACGGCCGGGTTCACATACGTGATGACCGTCGCCCGCGTCGGGCCCGCCTCCTTGATCAGCTCCAGGAAGGCCACGAAGGCGACGGCGGTGCAGATGACGCCGAGGCCGGCGAGGGAGGCCAGGACCTGCGGGGACGGGGTCGTGGCGGGCCAGGTCGCGGCCGCCGCGGGGGCGTAGACCAGCGCCGCCAGGGTGAGGCAGGGGGCCGTGAGGTGGAGCGACGGTACGTCCTTGAGGTGGCGGGCGGCTATCACGGGGGCGGTCGCGTAGCCGACGACCGTCAGCAGTACCTCGGCGAGTGAGCGGGCGTCACCGCCGGTCAGGTGCGGGACGGTGAGGACGGCGACGCCGGACAGGCCGAGGGCCAGGCCAGTGACGCGGCGGGCGCCGAGCCGTTCCGTGTCGCCGAAGAAGCGGGCCGCGGCCACGCCGACGATCGGTACGCCCGCGATCAGCAGGCCCGCGGTGGAGCTGGAGAGGTGCCGTTCGGCGTCCGTCAGGGTCCACCAGGGGACCATGATCTCGATGCACGCGAAGGCCAGCATGGGGCGCCAGTGGGCCCGTACGGTCCGGGCGAGGCCCCCTTGGCGCAGCGCGAAGGGGAGTAGCAGCGCGGCGCCCACCGCACAGCGCGTGAACACCACCATGGACGGGGAGACGCCGTCCACCGCCACCTTGATCATCAGGTAAGGGATGCCCCAAACCACTCCCATCAGGGAGAACAGAAACCAGCCGCGTGCAGTCATGCGGGCAGTGTCGGACGGGTCGGAGTGCGCTGTCTTGAACGCTGTTGCGCTACGCCGCCGGGGACACGCTCGCGCGATACGCCGCCGGGGTCACCCCCAGCACCCGCCGGAACCAGCGGGTGAGGTGTGCCTGGTCGGCGAAGCCCACGAGCGACGCCACCTCCGCCGGTCGCAGCCCGGACTCCAGCAGCCCCCGGGCCCGGTTCACCCGGTGCTGGGCCAGCCAGGCGTACGGCGGTATCCCCATCGTCGTACGGAAGGCGCGCAGGAGTTGGTAGCGGGACAGGCCCAGGTCGGTGGCAAGGGAGGCGAGTGAGGGGGGTGCCTGGAGTTCGTCGGCGAGGCGGTCGCGTACGGCGTGGGCTATGTGGGCCGCTCCCGGGACCGTGTCGCACACCGGGCGGGCTGTGGAGTGGCGGTGGGCCAGGGCCGTGAGCAGCCACGGGAGGCGGGACTCGGCCTCCAACGGGTCGGGGCAGGTGCTCAGTTCGGTGTGCGCGGCGCGGAGGGCGGCGGCCAGTTCGGGGTCGTCGAGGACGGGTTCGCGGAAGTGCGGGAGGCCGCCCAGGGTGCCTTCGGCGAGCAGGGACGGCTCCGCGTACAGGGCCCGGTAGGCGTAGCCGTCGCAGGCGGCCGGGCCGCCGGTGTGCATCTCGCCGGGTGCCAGGACGACGATCGAACCGGGGCCCGTACGGATCTGGCCGCCGCGGTAGTCGATGATCTCGGAGCCGCCCACGCACACGCCAATGGTGAACTCCTCGTGGGCGTGCGGGGCGTAGCGGTGCTGGTCGAAGCGGGCGGTCAGCAGGTCGAGCGGGGGCCCGCACCGGCCGAGGTGTGCCCTGGTCCAGCGGGCCTGTTCCCGTGTGCTCATCCCGCGCCCCCCTTCGGTCCTAGGGGTGCAACGCCTGGATGCCCCTCTTCCATGCCGCGGCCAGATCGGCGTCGCCCGGAAACCGTCCGTGGATTTCCAGGATGACCATGCCGTGGGCGAAGGCCCAGGTCGAGCGAGCCAGGTCCAGGTCTCCCCCGCACACCCGCAGCAGCGGGGCGGCGGCCCGGTCCTCCAGGCCCGGCGGCAGGGACGCGCTCGTCGAGGCCCTGGGGCGATGGTTCGGGGAGCCGGCCGGCGCTTGACCCGGCCGCGGCCGGGGTTCGGCACCGGCCGGGTAGGTGAGCGAGGGCGTTCAGAGGAAGTCTGTCGTGTCCAGGTCGAAGGCGAACGGCTCCGGGAGGGCGAGTGACTTGCCGAAGGGGAGCGTGCAGAGCTGCCGGTAGTCGTCCTTCTCGGGGTCACTGAAAAGCGTCAGTGAGCAGGCGTCGCGGTCGATGAGCAGGTAGAGCTGGATGCCGCCGCGCGCGTAGCAGCGGCGCTTGACCTCGCGGTCGGCCGCTGGCTTGGTGGACGTGACTTCGACGACCATGGCGACGCCCTCGCATGGCATCCAGGCATCGGCGCCCCGGAAAAGGCGCAGGTCCGTGGGTGCGAAGGTCGCGTCCGGGATCGCGTGGTTCTTCGGGCAGGCACCCCCGCTCTTCAGCTTCAGTCCCTTGTTCCCGGAGACGTCCATGTCCGTCCGGGACCGCCTGATCACCTGCTTCACGATCAGATTGATGTGGTCCTCGTGGTCCCCGTCCGGCGGCGGCGTCACGACGATCTCCCCCTCGATCAGTTCCGCCCGGAAACCCTCCGGGGTGTCCAGGGCGAGAAAGCCCTCCAGCAGGACCTCCGCCTGCGTGAGCGGCTCGTGTGCCATGGCGGTCATGTCACGCCCCTCCTTCGGTCGATCGCCAGACTGGGACATCGGGGGATCACCCGTCCATGAGATCGGGAACTGTTCCCTCGATCGTGGCACACGATCAAGGGCGCCGTCAGGGTTGCCCGGCCGGGCACTCACGCGGGCGCGAACTGCACCTTCGCCGTCCCCGGATCCGCCTGGGTCAGCCGCACCCGCAACCGCTCCCCCAGCGGCAGCGCGGCCGTGCCGCCCGCGATCCGCGCGAAGACCGCGGGGGACTCCAACTGCACGGTCCCGACGGTGGGTTCATGCTCCTGTACGTCCACCACGCAGCCTTCGAAGATGTCGCCGACCCTGTCCTTGAGCAGCGCGGCCTCCACGATGTCGACGCACTCGCGCTCGACGGTGCCCGCGCGCCGGGCGCCCTCGGCCATCTGTCTGGGGAGGTCGTCGAGGGCCGCGAGGACCCACTCGGGGGGCGGCTGGTCCGCGGCGGCCGCGAGGCAGAGCTCCGAGGCGTAACGGTCGGCGAGGCGGCGCAGGGGGGCCGTGCAGTGGGCGTACGGCGCGGCCACGGCGGCGTGGGAGGTGACCGCCGGGAGGACGCCGTCCCGGAACACCGTGTAGCCCGCGCCGCGCAGCAGCGTCGTGCACTCCTGGAGGAAGGCCGCGTGGTGCGGCCAGTGCGGGTCGAGGGCGCGGATGAGCTCTGCGTACGAGACATGGTGCGGCCAGTCGATGCGGAGGGCCTTGGCCGTCCGGCGGAGGCGGCCGACCGCGCCGTCGGGGGCGGCGGGCAGCGTGCGCAGCACCCCCGTGCCGTGCGCGAGCATCAGCTCGGCCGCCGTCATCCCGGTGAGCAGGGAGAGCTGCGCGTTCCAGCCCTCGACGGGGAGCGGGGCGCGGTAGACGAGTTCGTACATCCCGTCCTCGTCGAGGATCTCCTGCTCGGGGACGTTCAGCGAGATGCCGCCGCGCTCGACCTCCAGTCGTTCACGGGCCTCCCCGATCTCCTTGAGGAGGGCCAGCGGCTCCTCCGCAGTCCCCGCCCCGATCCGCTTCTGCACATGCGTGTAGTCGAGCTTGGCGCGGCTGCGTACGAGGGCACGGCGTACGTCGGTGGCCTCCGTACGGCCGTCCGTGTCGAGGTCGATCGTCCACAGCACGGCCGGGCAGGTCTGGTCCGGGAGCAGGCTGGCGACGCCTTCGGAGAGCTGGGTCGGGTGCAGCGGGACCTTCTCGTCCGGGAAGTAGAGGGTCGTGACGCGGCGGTGGACCTCGGCGTCCAGGGCGCCGCCGGGTGCGACGAAGGCGGCGACGTCGGCGATGGCGTACCGGACGCGGTAGCCGCCCTTCTCGCGGCGCGCGAGGTGCATCGCCTGGTCAAGGTCGGTGGAGGTCGGGGGGTCGATGGTGAAGAGGGGGATGTCCGTCGCGTCGTAGTCGGGCAGACGGGGTGGCCGCGCGGCCTCGGTGAGGACGTCGGGCGGGAAGCTCTCGGACACACCCAGCTCGGTCCGCAGTGCGCGGAGGGCGGCTCGCAGGGGAGCCTCCGGTGCACCGGTGACGCGTATGTGGCGGCGAGGCATACGGCGAGCGTAGGACGCGCTCCTTCACCTGGCACCCCGAGTTCGCCCGGCACTTCGCTTCGCCCGCCGGCCCGAGTTCGCCCGGCACCCCGAATTCGCCCGGCACCCCGAGCGCTTAGGCTGGCGCCGGGCCACACCACCGTTAGGAGAACCACACCGTGCTCGTGCTGCTGCCGCCCTCCGAAGGCAAGGCGCCCTCCGGCCGGGGAACCGCGCTGAAACTGGAGTCGCTGTCCCTGCCGGGGCTCACGGAGGCACGCCAGGCGGTCCTCGACGAGCTGGTCGAGCTGTGCGCCGGTGACCAGGAGAAGGCGCGTGAGGTGCTCGGGCTGAGCGAGGGCCTGCGCGGCGAGGTCGCCAAGAACACGGAGCTGCGGACCGCGGGCGCGCGCCCGGCCGGGGAGATCTACACCGGGGTGCTGTACGACGCCCTGGACCTGGCCTCGCTGGACGCGGCGGCCAAGCGCCGCGCGGGCCGCTCGCTGCTGGTCTTCTCCGGCCTGTGGGGCGCGGTCCGGGTGACCGACCGGATCCCGTCGTACCGCTGCTCGATGGGCGTGAAGCTGCCGGGCGCCGGGGCGCTGGGCGCGTACTGGCGTACGCCGATGGCCGCCGCGCTCCCCGAGGCGGCCGGGGACGGGCTCGTGCTGGACCTGCGGTCCTCGGCGTACGCGACCGCGTGGAAGCCGAAGGGCGAGGTCGCCGGGCGGACGGCGACGGTGCGCGTGCTGCACGCGCAGATGGTGAACGGGGTCGAGAAGCGGTCCGTCGTCAGCCACTTCAACAAGGCGACGAAGGGGAAGATCGTGCGCAGCCTGCTCAGCGCGGGCGCGGCGCCGAAGGACCCGGCGGAGCTGGTGGAGGCGCTGCGGGACCTCGGGTACGTGGTGGAGGCGGAGGCTCCGGCCAAGGCGGGCAAGCCGTGGGCGCTGGACGTGGTGGTGTCGGAGATCCACTGAGCAGCCACAGGTGATGCGTTGCAGCATGCGCAACGACCTTTGCGCATGCTGCACACCCCGGGCAGGATGAGGGCATGACTTCGCCGCTGCCCTCGTCCCCGCCTGCCTCCGTACTGAACCTCGCCCCCGTGGTCCCCGTCGTCGTGGTCACGGACGCCGCCGACGCCGTGCCCCTGGCGCGGGCGCTGGTCGCGGGCGGGCTGCCCGCGATCGAGGTGACACTGCGGACGCCGGCCGCGCTGGACGCGATCCGGGCGATCGCCGCGGCGGTGCCGGACGCGGTGGTCGGCGCGGGCACGGTCCTGTCGCCGGAGCAGGTGGCGGACTCGGTGGCGGCGGGCGCCCGCTTCCTGGTCAGCCCCGGCTGGACGGACGGACTGCTCGATGCCATGGAGGCGTCCGGGGTGCCGTTCCTGCCGGGGGTGTCGACCACCTCGGAGGTCGTGGCGCTGCTGGAGCGCGGGGTGCGCGAGATGAAGTTCTTCCCGGCGCAGGCGGCGGGCGGTACGGCGTATCTCAAGTCACTGGCGGGGCCGCTGCCGCTGGCGCGGTTCTGCCCGACGGGCGGCATCGGACCCGGCTCCGCGCCGGAGTATCTGGCGCTCCCCAACGTCGACTGTGTGGGCGGGACTTGGATGCTTCCCGACGACGCGCTCGCGGCCAAGGACTGGGGACGGGTCGAGAGCCTGGCGCGCGAGGCGGCCGCGCTCAGGCCACGCGGATGACGACCTTGCCGAAGGCCACGCCGCTCTCGTAGTGGCGGAAGGCCTCGTGCACCTCGTCGAAACCGAAGACGCGGTCGATGACCGGACGCGTCCCGTGCAGCGCCAACGCCTCCGGGTGTCTGGGGGTGTCCCCCAGAAAACGCAGCATGGACTCGAAGTGGGCTCGGCTGCCGACGAACACCCGGCGGATGGTCGCCAGACTCGCCGCGTACGCCGCGTTGGAGATCTCGATGCCCGGCCTGCGCGGGTTGCCGGTGATCAGCAGCACGATCTGGCCGTAGAGCGCGGCGGCGCGCATCGACTGCTCGATGGTGTCGGGTCCGTTGGTCTCGACGACGAGGTCGGCGCCACGGCCGCCGGTCAACTCCCTGACCGTCAACCCCCATTCGGGGTTCTCGGCGTAGTTGACGACATGGTCGGCGCCGAGTGCACGGCCTTCAGCGGGTACGTCCCCTTCATGATCAGCAGATCGCGCTTGTTGAGGGAGACGGCGCGGACGCGCACGAGGATCTCGCGGGGGCGGGGTTCGGGGCGGACCGCGTCGCGCTGGACGATGCCGTCGATACGGCCGAGCGTTTCGAGGTGGTACGCGCGCATGTCCGCTCCCTGAGGTGTGGTGATCAGTGACGGGTTCCATGCTGGTCGCGCCGCACGCGCACCTCAATTCCCGGCCGGGTATGACGTACAACTGACCCCATGACCACCAGCACCCCGACCGAACCCCCTCCCTTCGCTCGGGAGCTGTTGCGCTGGCGCACCGCTCGCCGGGTCAGTCAGCTGGAGCTCGCCTCGCGGGCGGGGACCACCCAGCGGTACGTCAGCTTCATCGAGCGCGGACGTTCGGTGCCCGGCCGGGAGATCGTGATCAGGCTCGCCGAGTCGCTCGGCCTGACGCTGCGGGAGCGCAACTCGCTTCTCCTTGCCGCCGGTTACGCGCCCGCGTTCGCCGAGTCGCCGCTCGACGCGGTCGCGCTGAAGCCCGTACGGGAGGCGCTGGACAGCATTCTCGAAGGGCACCTTCCGTATCCGGCGGTGGTGGCGGGGCCGCGGGGTGAACTCGTTGCGGCCAACGAGGCGTTCGACGTGCTCACGGAAGGGGCCGCCGCCGAACTGCTCGCACCGCCCGTCAACGTGCTGCGGCTCGCGCTGCATCCGCGCGGGATGGGGGCGCGGGTGGTGAACCTGGACGCGTGGGGGCAGCACATCGTGGAGAACCTGCGGGCCCGTGCCGTACGCAGCCCCGATCCGCTCCTCGACGCGCTGGTCGAGGAGTTGACGGGGTACGTACCGCCGAGCGCGCCCGGCGCGGACTATCTCGGCTTCGCCGTGCCGCTGCGACTGCGGTGCGCGGAGGGCGAGTTGAGGCTGCTCACCACGCTGACGTCATTCGCCACGGCGGTGGACGTCACGCTCGCCGAGCTCCACCTGGAGGCGTTCCTCCCGGCGGACCGGGAGGCCGCCGAGATTCTCCGCAAGCGTGCGGCCGAGCGGTCCGAGCTGTCCGAGCAGTCCGAGCAGTCCGAGCAGCAGTCTCAGCGCAGGTGAGAGGTGTCGTTGAACAACCGGACACTCGCGTTGCCGTCCGCGTAGTACGCCACCGCGGAGAGCGAGGCCGCGGACAGCTCCATGCGGAACAGGGACTCCGGTGGGGCGCCGAGAGCGAGCCGTACGAGGGTCTTGATCGGGGTGACGTGGGTGACGAGCAGGACGGTGCGGCCCGCGTACGAGGCGATCAGCTTGTCGCGGGTGGTGGCCATACGGCGGGCGGTCGCCGCGAAGCTCTCGCCACCGCCGGTCGGTTCGGCCTTCGGTGAGGCGAGCCAGGCGTTCAGGTCGTCGGGGTAGCGCTCTTGCACCTCGCCGAACGTCAGCCCCTCCCAGGCGCCGAAGTCCGTCTCCCGCAGGCCGTCCTCGATGACCACGTCGAGGCCCAGACGGGCGGCTACGGCTCCTGCGGTTTCCCTTGTTCGGGTGAGGGGTGAGGCCACGATCGCCTGGATGGTGCCGCGGGCGGCGAGTGCGGCCGCGGCTCGCTCGGCCTGCTCTCGGCCCACGTCCGACAGTGCCGGATCGGTGCCGCCGCTGCCCGAGAAGCGTTTCTGGGGAGTCAGGGGGGTCTCGCCGTGGCGCAGGAGTACGAAGGTGGCGGGGGCGCCCATGTCGGGGGCTGCGCCCCAGCCGACGGTCGGTGCCGTGGCGGCCACGTTCTGTGCGGCCCGTACATCTGCCTTCGCGGCTTCGCCGCCGGGCTCGTAGGGGGGTGCGCTGGAAGTCGTCGGGGTGCGGGCCGTCTGTGGCTGGTCGCGCCCACGCGGCGGAGCCGCAGATGTCACAGCCCCGCGCCCCTTAAGGGGCACTGCCGAACCCGGTGCCTTCAGGGCAGCGCGGGCCTTTGCCGCGCCCGCGGCCGCGTCCCCGGGCGGGCCCGACGGCTCGAGCACCGCGGACCGTGCCGCCCGCGCGTCCAGTTCCGCCGTCGACGCCGACGGCGACCACTGCTCGCCCCGCTTCCCCGCGTCCATCGCCTCGTTGGCCAGCCGGTCCGCGTGCTTGTTCTGCTCGCGCGGGATCCACTCGTACGTGACCTGGGAGGGCGGGACGATCCGGGCCGCCTCCGCAGCGAGGGGCTTCATGTCGGGGTGCTTGATCTTCCAGCGGCCGGACATCTGCTCGACGACGAGCTTGGAGTCCATGCGGACCCGGACGCGCGCGGTCGGGTCCAGTTCGCGGGCCGCTGTCAGGCCTGCCACCAGACCCCGGTACTCCGCGACGTTGTTGGTGGCGATGCCGATGTACTCGGCGCGCTCCACCAGCGTCTCCCCGGTGGCCGCGTCGATGACCACGGAGCCGTAGCCCGCGGGCCCCGGGTTGCCCCGGGAACCGCCGTCGGCCTCGACGATGAACTCCCGCACGCGACAGGCCCCTTACAGACTTACAGACCGGACTCGGACGTGCGCACCAGGATGCGACGGCAGTTCTCGCAGCGCAGCACGGTGTCCGGGGAGGCCGCCTTCACGTCGTTGACCTCGGTGATGTTGAGCTCCAGGCGGCAGCCCTCGCAGCGGCGCTGGTAGAGCCGGGCGGCGCCGACGCCACCCTGCTGCTCGCGCAGCTTGTCGTAGAGCTTCAGCAGGTCGGCGGGGATGGTGCCCGCGATGACCTCGCGCTCCTTGGTCGCCGTGGCGGCCTCGCCGTCGAGCTGCTCGAAGGCGGCGCCGCGGCGCGCGGTGGCGTCGTCGATCTTCGACTGGACGGAGGAGACGCGCTCGGTCAGCTCGGCGACGCGCTCCTGCGCGGACTCACGGCGCTCCATGACCTCCAGGACGACGTCCTCCAGGTCGCCCTGGCGCTTGGCGAGCGAGGTGATCTCGCGCTGGAGGTTCTCCAGGTCCTTGGGGGACGACACGGCACCCGAGTCGAGGCGCTTCTGGTCGCGGGCGGCGCGCTGGCGCACCTGGTCGACGTCCTGCTCCGCCTTGGTCTGCTCGCGGGCGCAGTCGCTCTCCTCGGTCGTCGCGGCGACGAGCAGGTCGCGCAGCTGCGTGAGGTCCTTGTTCAGCGACTCGATCTCGGCGTGCTCGGGCAGCGACTTCCGCCTGTGCGCGAGCTGCTGCAGGCGGGCGTCGAGGGCCTGGACGTCGAGAAGTCGGATCTGGTCGGCGGGCGCGGCGTTCAGTTGGGGGCTCCTGATGTGTCGGTATTCGAGGCCGCGTGGGCGGTCCAGGGGTCGGTGACCGTCTTGGAGACGTGGACCCTGAGGTCCCATCCGTTCCGGTCGGAGATCTCGTCGAGCTGGGCGGCGGCCAGCTCGCACCAGGGCCACTCGGTGGCCCAGTGCGCCGCGTCGAGCAGCGCGAGAGGAGTGGTGGCGCGGGCCTCGGAGACCGGGTGGTGGCGCAGGTCCGCGGTGAGGTAGGCGTCCACGCCGGCGGCGCGCACCTCGTCGAAGAGGCTGTCGCCGGAGCCGCCGCTGACGGCGACGGTCCGTACGAGCGTCTCGGGGTCGCCCGCGACGCGGATGCCCTGCGCGGTGGCGGGCAGCCGCTCGGCGGCGCGCGCGGCGAGTTCGCGGACGGTCAGCGGGTGGTCCAGCTCACAGACGCGGCCGAGGCCGCGCCGGCCGTCGGCGTCGGTCGGGTCCGGCACGAGGGGCCGTACGACGCGGAGGTCCAGCGCGCCCGCGAGGGCGTCCGAGACACCCGGGTCGGCCCGGTCGGCGTTGGTGTGCGCGACGTGCAGCGCGATGTCGTTCTTGATCAGCGTGTGCACGACGCGGCCCTTGAAGGTGGTGGCCGCCACCGTGGTCGTACCGCGCAGATAGAGCGGGTGGTGGGTGACCAGCAGGTCGGCGCCCAGCTTCACGGCCTCGTCGACGATCTCCTGGACGGGATCGACGGCGAACAGTACGCGCGTGACCTCCTGGCCGGGGTCGCCGCAGACAGTGCCGACCGCGTCCCATCCCTCGGCCCTCTCGGGGGGCCAGAGGGCGTCGAGCGCGGCGATGACTTCAGACAGACGGGGCACGGGGAAAAGGCTACCTGCCTTATGTCCGTGCCCGACCGGTCGCGGTGACTCGACCAGCGCCCCGGCGGCGGCCGGGCCCCTGGTCACCCGGGCCGCACCTCTGTCTCCCGTCCTCGTTCTGCACATCCGCCCCCGTTTCCTCAGGCGAATCGGGACTTGGCCACCCTTATGTGTGAAGCCGCCGCCCGGCGGTCCCACGTCTGTGCGTACGAAAACTACCTTCGTCGCCGGAGGTGACCGAACGATGACAGTCTGTGCCATCGAGTCCGAGTCCACGCCGGACCACGAGAACGAGTGGGTCGCCCCACCTGCCTGCGTGATCACCGCCGACGGCACCTACGCGGCACGCCTCGCCCTCGACGGCGAGTCCTGGTACCCGGAGCGCTGGACGCTGGACGGCCACGAGCCGTACGCCGTACCGCTGCCCACCCATCAGCCCGAGGAGCCCGGAACGGAGGTGCTGCCGCTGACCGACGGGCGGGTGCTGATCCACCGCGAGACGGACGGGCGGCACACGTTCTCGCTGCTGTACCCGACCGGGCCCGGCACCGGCGAGCTGCCGCTCGGTGCGGTGGAGTGTCCCGACGAGGGCACCCGGCTGCGGCTGCTGCCGCCCGCGCCGGGCGGGGAACGCGCGTACGCCCTCGCCGTCGGCCGGGGCTCCACGGCGGTGTGGCTGGTGGCGGGCGGCGCCTTCGGCCCCGAACATCTGGCCCAGGTGCCGGGCCACTGCTCGGGCGGGGTGTGGCTGGACGGCACGGAACGGCTGCTCGCGCTGGACCGTTTCCAGGACGGCCGGACCAAGACGGTCGTCGTCGACCTGGAGCGCGGCGGCGAGGTGTCGCCGCTCCTCCAGATCGCCGAGGCCAGCAACGACCGGCTGCTCCTCGCGGACCCCGACAGCGGACTCCTCCTCATCCGCTCGGACGCCCCGTCCCCGGGCCACGACCGCCTCGGCTGGGGCGTCCTCGGCAGCACCCTGCCGGTCCGCTTCCCGGAGTGCCTGCGGGCCACCGACTGCGCGGTGACGCCGTTCGCGATCCAGCCGGGGCAGGTACTGATGCCGGAGAGCTGCGCGGTCGCCCTGCGCGTCGACGGCCCGGCGGGCACCTGGCTGACCCTGTGGCGCCCCACCGAACGCCAGGTCCACCATCTCCCGGCCCCCGAGGGCTGGTTGGCGGGGACGGGCCTGTGGACCAGAGAGGGGGTGCTCCAACTGCCGTACGCGACGGGTGCGGTGCCGTGCGGGGTGGCGCGGGTGGGGATGGGGGCAGCCGAGGGGGTGGGGGAGCCGGCTCCCCCGGAGCGGGAGGCGGCCCGTCCCGTGCCACTCCAGCAGGCACTTTTGAACGGATGGGTAACGCCACCGGCCCGTCCGGCGTTTGCGTACCGGGCCGTCAAGGCCGAACCCCTGCCACCCGCCGACACTCCGGCCATGACCCCCGGTTAGAATCCCCCGGCTACAAGAAGGATCTTGTCAACGGGGTGAACACAGATGAGGGACACCAGCACCATGGATTGGCCGACCACTGACGTCCAGGAGACCGCGGCCCAGGCCGAGGGCCACGGCAAGCACCGCGGCCCGGTCTCCGGCCAGGACGACGAGGCGACCCCGCAGGGCCGCCACCGCAAGCCGTCCGGCCAGGGCAACGCGGCCTGACACAGGTCGAAGTGGCAACACGGCCCCGCTCGCCTCAAGGCGAGCGGGGCCGTTCTGTGCGGGGCTCCAGGGCCCCACGGACGACTGCTCAGCCCGGAGGGCCGACCGCCCCTGCCACCCACTCGTGCCCCGCCGCCTACTCGTGCTTGAGCCCGAGCACCTCCACCGCCGCGAACGTCTCGCCCTTCGGGCGGTCCGCGTAGTGCGGGGTGAGCAGCGCGTCCAGCTCGTCGTAGGTGAAGACGTCCTGCTTGGTGTCGAACTTGGCGGCCACACGCGGGCGTTCGACGATCGCGACCATGCCGCCGTGTACGACGAGGAGCTGGCCGTTGACGTGCGCGGCGGCCGGTGAGGCCACGTAGCCGACGAGCGGGGCGACATGCTCGGGGGCAAGGGGATCGAGTCCCTGGTCGGGTACCTCGAACCCGCCGAACACGTCCTCCGTCATACGGGTCCGGGCGCGCGGGCAGATCACGTTCGCCGTGACGCCGTACTTCGCGAGCGCCAGCGCCGTGGAGGTGGTCAGCCCGACTATTCCGCCTTTCGCGGCGGCATAGTTGGGCTGTCCGGCGGAGCCCGCGAGGAAGGCCTCGGAGGAGGTGTTCACGATCCGCCCGTACACGGGCCCGTCGACAGTCTTGGACCGCGCCCGCCAGTGCACGGCCGCGAAGTGGGTCGTGTTGAAGTGGCCCTTGAGGTGGACCTTGATGACCGAGTCCCACTCGTCCTCGGACATCGAGAAGACCATCCGGTCGCGCAGGATGCCCGCGTTGTTGACGAGGATGTCGAGCTTGCCGAACTCGGCGACCGCCAACTCGACCAACGCTCGGGCCTGTTCATGGTCGGCGACGTCCCCGGTGTGGGCGACGGCCCGGCCGCCCGCCGCGCGGATCTCGGCGGCGACCTCCTCGGCGGGCGTGGCCGACGCCTCGCCGGAGCCGTCCCGTCCGGGCTGCCCGAAGTCGTTGACGACGACGGCCGCGCCCAGCCGGGCGAGTTCCAGCGCCTCGGCCCGGCCGAGCCCGCGGCCCGCGCCGGTGACGATCGCGGACAGCCCTTCAAGTGGCAGTGACATCAAGGTCCCCTCGGGCAAGTGGCGGTGACATCAAGCTCCCTTCAGATCCAGGGAGTTGGCTGATCAGATCTCGATGCACGTACGCAGCGCGACACCCGTCCGCATCTGGTCGAGGGCCTCGTTGATCTCGGCCAGGGGCACCCGGTGGGTGATCAGGCCCTCCAGGTCGATGCGGCCCGCGCGCCACAGGGCGACGGTCCGCTCGTACGAACGCAGGACGTCGCCGCCGCCGTACATCGAGGGCAGGATCCGCTTCTCGTCGAAGAACAGCTCGAACATGTTGAGCTGGAGGAAGTCGTCCATGGCGCCCGCGCCGACGACGACGAGGGTGCCGCCGCGGCGGGTGTTCTCGTAGGCGGTGCGGGCGGTGGCGGAGCGGCCGACGACTTCGAAGACGTAGTCGAAGCCCTCGCCGCCGGTGATCTGCTGCTTGGCGCCCGGGAGTTCGTCCGGCGAGACGGCTTGGGTGGCGCCGAACCTGAGCGCGGCCTCGCGGCGGGAGGCCACCGGGTCGACGGCGACGATCTCGGCCGCGCCCTTGAGCCGTGCGCCCTGGATCGCGGAGATGCCGACGCCGCCGCAGCCGATGACGGCGACCGACGAACCGGCCTCCACATCGGCGGTGTTGAGCGCGGCGCCGAGTCCGGTGGTGACGCCGCAGCCGATGAGGGCCGCGATGTCGAAAGGCACGTCGTCGGGGATCGGCACCGCGCAGCCCGCGTCGACGACGACCTCCTCGGTGAAGGTGCCGGTGCCGGCGAAGCCGAAGAGATCGCCGTTGGGGCGCTTGAAGTTGGGCGTGCCCGCGTTCATGAAGCCGGCCAGACACAGTTCGGTCTGGCCGCGCTTGCAGGCGGGACAGACGCCGCAGGCCGGGAGCCAGCAGATCACGACCCGGTCGCCGGGCTTCAAGTGGCTTACTCCGTCCCCGACTTCGAGGATCTCACCCGCGCCCTCGTGTCCGGGGACGAACGGCGCGGGCTGCGGCAGCACGCCGCTCATCGCGGACAGGTCCGAGTGGCACAGCCCGGTGGCCCGCACCCGGATCCGCACCCTGCCGGGCCCGAAGCCCACCGCCTCGACGTCGTCGAGGACTTCGAGTTTGTCCTGGCCTATCTCGTGCTGTACGGCTGCGCGCATGGTGCGGCTCCCCTCAGGAAGAACGTCACGGTGGTGCGTACGACAGTCAGGCGTGCTCAACGATGGTGTCGGCGAGGACCGGCGCGTCGTCCCTCTCGACCGCGGTCACCGCCACCTGGACCGCGCTCTCCCGCCGCCACATCCGGATGCGCAGGGTCTCGCCGGGGAAGACCACACCGGCGAAGCGGGTGGTGTACGAGCGGACGCGGGCCACATCTCCGCCCAGGACCGTGTCGACGACCGCCTTGAGCGTCATGCCGTACGTGCACAGCCCGTGCAGGATCGGCCGGTCGAACCCGGCGAGCTTGGCGAACTCGGGGTCGGCGTGCAGCGGGTTCCAGTCGCCGGAGAGCCGGTAGAGCAGCGCCTGGTCCTCGCGGATCGGCCGCTCAACGGTCTTGTCGGGCGGTCCCGTCGGCGCTTCGAGGCGGGTGGAGGGGCCCCGGTCGCCACCCCAGCCGCCCTCGCCCCGTACGAAGATCTGGGCGTCGTTCGTCCACAACGGGCCTTCGGCGTCGGCGACTTCGGTGCGCATGACGAGGATCGCGGCCTTGCCCTTGTCGTACACGGCGGCGATGCGCCCGGTGGCGACCGCCTTGCCCTCGACCGGGATCGGGCGGTGCACTGCGATGCTCTGGCCGCCGTGCAGGACGCGGGCGAGGTCGACGTCGACACCGGGCATGGAGAGGCCGCTGATCACACCCGGTGAGCCCGCGCCCGCGACGGTGGCGAAGCTCGGCAGGACGTGCAGCCTGGATTCGAGGGTGTAGCGCAGCTCGTCGGGGTCGGTCGCGGGGCGGCCCGCACCGAGTCCGAGGTGGTAGAGCTGGACGTCCTTGTGGTCCCAGGTGATCTCGCCGGTCCGGGGTTCGGCGGCGACGGCCTTGGCGGCGTCGATGGGCATGGGGCTCCTGATCACTAGCACGAAAGACCTCGGTGCGGCCGTCCGCACCGTCGGCCGCACCGAGGTCGACACTGAGCCGCGGAACCCGCCCGTTCTAGAACGCGTTCCAGTCCGGCGACCCCTTGTATAGCCCAGCGTCCAGCACTTGTGAAGACTCCTGACACCATGTCAGATACGCGGGAGCCGGGTCGAGCGGTGACATTTGTCCTGCCCGATTCCGTACAAGCCCATCTGCCGGGCCCCACCCCCGCCTTCGTAGCGTCGTATCCATGGCACAGACGACTGGGACACCTCCGGCCGTGTCCTTCACGGGGGCGGTCAAGACCTTCGGCGACGTGCGCGCCGTGGACGGTGTGGACCTTGAGATCGCGCGCGGCGAGACGGTCGCGCTGCTGGGCCGCAACGGCGCGGGCAAGTCGACGGCCATCTCACTGCTGCTCGGCCTGAACGAGCCCGACGAGGGCTCGGTCGCGCTCTTCGGCGGGCGCCCGGAGAACGCGGTGCGCGCGGGGCGGGTCGGCGCGATGCTCCAGGAGGCGCGGCCCGTGCCGCGGGTCACCGTCCGCGAGCTGGTCTCGTTCGTGGCGGGCCGCTATCCGGCGCCGCTGCCGGTCGCCGACGCGCTGGAGCTCGCGGGCATCGCGGATCTGGCGGGGCGGCGGGTCGACCGGCTCTCCGGCGGGCAGACGCAACGCGTGCGGTTCGCGGTCGCGCTCGCCGGGAACCCCACGCTGATCGTGCTCGACGAGCCGACCGCCGCGCTGGACGTGGAGGCGCGGCACGCGTTCTGGGACTCGATGCGGGCATACGCGCGGCGCGGCCACACCGTGCTGTTCTCCACGCACTACCTGGAGGAGGCCGACGCGCACGCCGACCGGATCGTCGTCATCGACGGCGGCCGGATCGCCGCCGACGGCACCAGCGAGCAGCTCAAGCGGTCCGTGGGCGGCAACCTGGTCTCCTTCGAGCTGGCGGGCCGCGGCACGGAGGGCCTGACCCGGCTGCCGGGTGTGGTGTCGGTGGAGGTGCGCGGGGACCGGGCCCGGCTGCGGACGGACGACTCCGACGCGACGGTGATCGCGCTGGCCGGGCTGGGCGCGATACGCGGCCTGGAGGTCGCTCCGGCCTCGCTGGACGAGGCGTTCCTCGCGCTGACGGACTCTGCTCTGGAGACGGTGTGATGCTGGACTATCTGCGACTCGAAGTGCGCCGGACGCTGCGCGACACCGGCTTTGTGATCGGCGGCATCGCGATGCCGGTCATGATGTATCTCCTGTTCACCAACCTCGGTGGCGACGACGACGGCGGCTGGAAGACCGCCTCGATGGTCGGCATGGCCGCGTACGGCGCGGTGGGCTCGGCCCTCAACACCGGTGGCGGGGTCGCCGAGGACAAGGTGATCGGCTGGCTGCGGCAGCTGCGGGTGACGCCGATGACACCGCGCGAGGTGGTGCTCGGCCGGGCGCTGACCGGTTCGGTGACCGTGCTGCCCGCGATCACCGCGGTGCTGGCGGCGGGCGGTCTGGTCAACGGCGTGCGCCTGGACCTCTGGCAGTGGGCGGCGATCGCGGTGCTGTTGTGGCTCGGCTCGATCCCCTTCACGCTGCTGGGCCTCGGCAACGGCTACCGGCTGACCGCGCAGACGACCGGGGTGGCGAACATGGTGTGCAACCTGGGGCTGTCGGTGGTCGGCGGCCTGTGGTTCCCGCTCGCCCTCTTCCCCGGCTGGCTCCAGTCACTGTCCGCCTACACACCCACGTACCGCTTCGCCCAGCTCGGCACGTCCGTCGCCGACGGCAACGCACCGGCACCCGGCGCGGTCGCGGTCCTCGCAGTGTGGATGCTGGCGTTCGGTTCCTACGCTGTGGTCTCGTACCGCAGGGCCGCGCGGACCGTCTGAACGGGGAGCAGAGACATGTCATGCATGCGCAGCGTCACCGGGCGGGTGGACGCGTGGCAGGAGGCGCGGCGGCAGTGGAAGGCGGACATGGAGAAGTTCAAGGCCGGGCAGAAGGCCGCCCGGAAGTCCGGGAAGGTGTCCGCGGACCCGAACCCGGGCCCGCCGCCCACCGGGTTCGCCCTGCTGCCCTGGCTGCTGATGGGCATGGGCGCCTTCTCCAACCTCTTCCAGGGCAAGACTCCCAACCCCTGGATCGGCGGCCTGGGTCTGTTCGCCTTCAACTCCCTCTACATCTACGTGGCGTTCCGCGCCTTCGTGAAGGAGGCACGCGAGGCCCGCTCCACACGCGTGGCACTCGTCCTGATGGGCGTTCTGACCTGCGCTCTGGCCATCGGCTACGGCGGCAACTGGCTGTTGTTCTTCCCGCTGCTCGGCCTCGCGACGGGGGCGAGCCTCCGCGGCCCGTGGCTCGGCAAGGCCGGTTTCGGCCTGAGCGCGCTGGCGGGTGCCGTCGCCGGTGTCAGGGAGGGCTGGGACGCGATCAACATCGCGTACGGCACCTTCCTGTCCACCATGGTGACGGCGGCGATCCTGTCCCTCGCCGAGGCGGTACGGGAACTGCGCGCGGCCCGCGAGGAACTGGCCCGCCGCGCGGTCGAGAAGGAGCGCCTGCGCTTCTCCCGCGACCTGCACGACCTGCTCGGCCACACGCTCTCCGTGATCGTGGTGAAGTCGGAGGCGGCCCGCCGGCTGGCCCACCGTGACCTGGACGCGGCCCTCGTCCAGGTCACGGACATCGAGTCGGTCGGCCGCCAGGCCCTGACGGAGATCCGCGAGGCGGTCACCGGCTACCGCGAGGGCAGCCTCGCCACGGAAATGGACCGCGCCCGCTCGGCGTTGTCCGCCGTCGGGGTCGAGCCGGTCGTCCGCCAGTCGGGCCCGCCCCTCGTCCCCCAGACCGAGGCCCTCCTCGGCTGGGTGCTCCGCGAGGCCGTCACCAACGTCGTACGGCACAGCGGCGCGACCCGCTGTGACATCACGGTCGACGGCACCCCGGACCGCGTCCGCCTGAGGATCACGGACAACGGCGCGGGCGTGTCCCCGACCGAACCCGTGGACGGAATCGGCGGCACGGGCCTGAAGGGCCTCAGGGAACGCCTCGCGACAGCGGGCGGCTCACTGGAGGCGGGACCGGCCTCCCGCGGCGGCTTCCAGGTCAAGGCCGAACTCCCCGTGGAGATGGCGGACTTGACCGAGGCACCGGCCTAGTCGAGTCGATCCTTCGGCCACCTCGTCGCCCGGTTCGGGTCCGGTGCGAGGTCCGGTTCGAGGTCCAGTGCGAGGTCCGGTTCGTCGCCCGGTTCGAGGTCCGGTTCGAGGTCCGGTGCGAGGCCCGGGCCGTCCGAGAACTCCGCAGCTCCTCGACGCGCCGCCTCCGCGAGCGGCGCAGGTCTGCGCGCCCTACCCTTGCCCCGTGAACGAGATGCCCCGGGATCACCGGCCCGCCAAGTCCATTCGCGTCCTGCTCGCCGAGGATCAGGGAATGATGCGGGGCGCGCTCGCTCTGCTGCTGGGCATGGAGGCGGACATCGAGGTGGTCGCGCAGGTCTCGGCAGGGGACGTGATCGTGGACGCTGCGTTGACCCACCGGCCCGATGTGGCGCTGCTGGACATCGAGTTGCCGGGGATGAGCGGACTGGACGCGGCGGCCGAGCTGCGGGAGCAGGCGCCCGACTGCCGGGTGCTGATCCTCACCACCTTCGGGCGGCCCGGGTATCTGCGGCGGGCCATGGAGGCGGGAGCCGCGGGCTTTCTGGTCAAGGACGGGCCCGTGGAGGAACTGGCCGAGGCGATCCGACGGGTGCTGACCGGTGAGACCGTCATCGATCCGGCGCTCGCCGCGGCCGCGCTGAGCGCCGGACCCAATCCGCTCACCGCCCGCGAGTGCGACGTACTGAAGGCCTCGGTGGACGGCGCCACCGTCGCCGACATCGCGACGAAGCTCCACCTCTCCGAGTCGACCGTCCGCAACTACCTCTCCTCCGCCATCGGCAAGACGGGCACCCGCAACCGCATGGAGGCCATGCGGGAGGCCCGTCAGCAGGGGTGGCTGTAACCCTGGCCGGGACGGCTGCTCCTGGTGGGACCGTGTGCTCCCCGGGGCGAGGGCCGGCTCCCGGGGTGACCGCCCTCTCCCGGGGCCCGGCTTCGGAGCCGGACCCCGCTTCCTGTCACCTCACTTCGTCACCCTGACCGACTTGAAGCTCTTGCCCTCCGGGGCGAGGCACACGAACCAGTTGGTCGGGGAGCCCTTGGCCTCGCGGATCATCGGCTTGGAGTCCCGGCTGAAGCTGTCGCCCTCGGGCGCCCTCGGAACCTCCGTCATCGTGCCGTCTTTCCAGGTGCAGGTGACTTGCTGGGTGGTCGGCGCGACATCGCCGATCACCAGTCGCTGGGGTGCGTCGGCCTTGGCGGAGCCGCTCGCGTCCAGTGCCATCGCGCCGGAAACGAGGTACTCGCCCGACGCGGTGTCGCTCTTGTCGAACTCGCCCCACATCACCGTCTGCGAGTCATCGCCCACCATCAGGTGCACGAAGTACCAGTCCTTGCCGATCAGGCCCTTGGCCTCCTTCACTCCCACCGGCCGCACCCGGTACTCGCCCATCGCGGTCCACTGGCGCTGTGCCTCCGCCTGGTTCTTCGGCGCCGCCCACACGTCGAGCGTGACGCTCCAGTCCTTGCCGTTGTCGCGTGTGCTCGCCAAGGTGGTCCGCTGCGGCGCGTAGACATGCCGCTCCTTGGCCGTCGGCGGCTGGGTGGCGACCGGCGCGACGCTGTGCCCGTCACCGCCCGTCGCCCCGGCCAGCGCCAGCGTCCCCGTGGACCCGGCGATCACCAGGGCCGCGGCGGCCGCGACCGCCCAGCGGCGGGCCTTGCGGCGCCGTCCGCCACGGACCACCGCCTGGTAGGGGGCTATACCGATCTCCACCTCGTCCGCGGCCTCGGCCAGCAGGAAGGCGATGTCCCTGTGCGTCATGTCGTGGTTCGTCTCCCGGTCCGCGCTCATCACTTCCGCCCTCCGTGCGTCACCAGTTCGGCCAGGCCCGGTATGGCGCGGAGTTTCGCGATCCCCTTGGCCGCGTTGCTCTTCACCGAGCCCACCGAACAGCCCATCGCCTCCGCCGCCTGGCTCTCGCTCAGGTCCTCCCAGTACCGCAGCACCACCGCTTCCCGCTGGCGCGGCGGCAGTTGGGAAAGCGCCGTCAGCAGGGCGCCGCGGTCGTCGGCCTGGGCGATCCGGTCACCGCTGTCGGGCAGTTCGTGCGTGAGGCCGGAATCGTCCTTCGGCGCGAGGAACTCCTTGAGCCGTCTGCGGTGTTTGCGAGCATGCGCGTTGATCATCACGCGCCGTACATACGCCTCCGGGTCGTCGGCCGCGCCGACCTTGCGCCAGGCCACGTACACCTGCTCAAGCGTCGACTGGACCAAGTCCTCCGCGGCGTGCTGCTCCCCCGTGAGGAGAAATGCCGTACGCATCAACCGTGGCCAGCGGCCGATGACAAAGCTCTGGAACTCTTCGTCCCGAGCCTGCTTCCGATCCCCCATGGGCACCTCCTAGATGTTTAAAGGAGTCCGCGAGGATCGGATTTCGTTGCCTCAAGTCCGGGAAATCTTTCGCGGCAACCACACCAGCATCAGCACCGTCCCGCCCAGCAGCACGACTCCGCCCGTGCGGAACGCCAGAGCGTAGCCCTCGGTCAGTGCCTGAGCCGACGAGCCGCCCGCCGTACGGGCCGCCGCGATGGTGGACATGACCGCGAGCCCGAGTGAACCGCCCATCGTGCGCGAGGTGTTGACCAGTCCGGACACCAGCCCGGCGTCCCCCGGCTCCGCGCCCGAGGTCGCGAGCGCGGCGAGCGGTGTCGCGGCCAGGCCCGCGCCCGCCATCATCAGGATCCCCGGGAACATGATCGCGGTCAGATACGGGCCGTCCGGCGTCATCGTCGACTGCCAGCCGAAGCCCGCCGCGGCCACCAGCGTGCCGAGGGCCGCCAGATTGCGCGCCCCGACCGCCGGCATGAACCGCGGGGCCAGCTTCGAGCCGAGGACCACCGCGAGCGAGCTCGGCACCAGCGCGAGCCCGGCGCCCAGCGGCGAGTAGCCGAGCACGTTCTGCGCGTACAGCGTCATGAAGAACCACATGCAGAACATCGCGGAGCCGCAGATGAACATGGCCGCGTTCGCCGACGACACGGACCGCCGTCCGAACAGTTTCAGCGGCATCAGCGGTGCCTTCGTCCGCGCCTCGACGACGAGGAACAGGCCGATGAGCGCGAGTCCGGCGCACAGCGGCACCAGCGTCGCGGCCGCCGCCCACCCCTCGGCCTCCGTCTGCACGATCCCGTACGCCAGTGTCGCGAGGCCCGCCGTCACCAGCAGCGCGCCCGGCAGGTCCAGGCGCCGCCCGGCCCCGGCCCGGCTCTCCACCAGCCACCGCGCGGACCCGGCGAGCACCACCGCGCCGACCGGCACATTGATGAGGAGCACCCAGCGCCACGACAGCCCGTCGACCAGCAGTCCGCCGACGAGTCCGCCCGCCGCGCCTCCCCCGGCGCCGACCGCCGTCCAGGTCGCGATGGCCCGCGCGCGTGCGGCTCCCTCCGGGACGGCCGAGGTGAGGATCGTCAGCGTCGAGGGCGCGAGCACGGCGGCCCCGAGCCCCTGCACGGCCCGCGCGACCAGCAACTGCCAGCCGTCCTGGGCCAGGCCGCCACCGAGCGAGGCGAGCGTGAACAGCGCGAGCCCGACCAGGAACATCCGCTTGCGCCCGTACAGATCACCGGCCCGTCCGCCCAGCAGCATGAACCCGGCGAAGGCGATCGAGTACGCGTTCACCACCCATTGCAGCCCCGGCGCGCTCAGCCCCAGGTCGGTCCGCATGGACGGCAGCGCCACGTTGACGACGGACACGTCCAGCACGACAAGGAACTGTCCGGCGCACGCGAGCGCGACCACCACCCACGTGGGCGGCGCGATACGTCCGGATATACGGGTACCTTCAGCGGCTCGGAGCATGGGAGTCATGCTCTCAACCGCCGTACGCCCCGTGCATCAGGATTTCGCCGCACGCCGACGTCGGTCACGGGACCTAGGACCCCGTCGGTCACGGGGCCCGGGGCCCACGCAGGCGTCGGTCACGAGATCCAGCCGTCGTCATCTACACCGCCGACGCCGGCTCCCCTGTCTCAGCCCCCCGCCCGCAACAGCGTGACCACCGCCGCCCCGCCCAGCCCGATGTTGTGCGCGAGCCCGACCCGCGCGCCCGGCACCTGCCGCTCCCCCGCCTCGCCCCTCAACTGCCATACCAGCTCGGCTACTTGGGCAATACCGGTGGCCCCCAGCGGATGCCCCTTGGAGATCAGTCCGCCCGACGGGTTCACGACCCACCGGCCGCCGTACGTCGTGGCCCCGGACTCGACGAGCTTGCCGGACTCCCCCTCCCCGCACATGCCGAGCGCCTCGTACGTCAGGAGTTCGTTGACCGAGAAGCAGTCGTGCAGTTCTACGACGTCCACGTCCCCGATGCCGAGTCCGGACCGCTCGTACACCTGGCGGGCGGCCTCCCGCGACATCGGCTGCCCAACGACGTCGATGCACGAGCCGGAGGCGAAGGACTCCTCGGTGTCGGTGGTCATGGCCTGGGCGACGATCTCCACGGCCCTGTCCGCCAACTCGTGCCGCTCGACGAACCGTTCGGACACGACGACGGCCGCAGCCGCTCCGTCCGAGGTCGGCGAGCACTGGAGCTTGGTCAGCGGCCGGTGCACGACCCGGGCGGCGAGGATCTCGTCGACCGAGTACACGTCCTGGAACTGGGCGTACGGATTGTTGGCCGAGTGCCGGTGGTTCTTGGCGCCGACGGCGGCCAACTGGGCTTCCGTGGTGCCGTACTTCTCCATGTGCTCACGCGCCGCGTCGCCGAAGATCTGCGCGGTGGGCGGCGACATCTCGAAGCCGTGCCGGGCGGCCATGATCCCGTAATGCCGGGCGACGGGAGACGTCCTGCTCCAATCATCAGCGGCTCCGCCGCGGGCTCCCCCGTCGGCCCCGCCCCCGAGCGCCCCCCGCTTCATCTTCTCGAACCCCAGCGCGAGTACACAGTCCGAGATCCCGCCCTCGACGAACTGCCGGGCGAGCATCAACGCACTCGACCCGGTGGCGCAGTTGTTGTTGACGTTGTAGACGGGCACTCCGGTCAGGCCCAGTTCGTAGGCGGCGCGCTGGCCCGCGGTGGAGGCCTGGAAGCAGTAGCCGACGGGGACCTGCTCCACGTCGGCGTACGAAATCCCGGCGTCCTCAAGGGCGCCCGTGCCCGCCTCCTTCACCATGTCCCAGTACTGCCACTCCCGGGTCTCGGGCTTCTCGAACTTCGTCATGCCGACCCCGACGACGTACGCCTTCATCCGTTCCCTCTCAGTCCCTGGGCAGGCCGAGGATGCGCTCGGCGACGACATTGAGCTGGACCTGGGTGGTGCCGCCCGCGATGGTCAGACAGCGGGAGAGCAGGAAGCCGTGCACGGCGCGCTCGCCGACGCCTTCCCTCAACGCGCCTGCCGGGCCCAGGAGTTCGAGCCCCAGTTCGGCGACCTTCTGCTGGTGCGCGGTCTGCACGAGCTTCCGTACGGAGGCGCCCGCGCCCGGTTCCACCCCGGACACCTGCTGAAGGGTCGTCCGCAGCCCGACGCAGGCCAGCGCGTGCGCCTCGGCGAGCAGGGCCCCCAGCCGCGCTCCCTCGATCCGGTCCGCCCGCGCGATCAGCGCCTCCAAGCCTGTGTCGAAGGTCAACTGGTCGGCCATGTGCACGCGTTCGTTGCCGAGCGTGTCGCGGGCGACCCGCCAGCCGTCGTCGACCTCGCCGACGACCGCGTCCGCGGGCAGGGACACGTTGTCGAAATAGACCTCGTTGAAAAGGGAGTCCCCGGTGATCTCCTTCAGGGGGCGGATGTCGATGCCGTCCGTGTTCTTCATGTCGACGACGAAGTACGTGAGCCCCTTGTGCTTGGGCGCCGCCGGATTCGTCCGCGCGAGGAGGATCCCGTAGTCGGCCCACTGCGCCGAACTCGTCCACACCTTCTGCCCGTTGACCCGCCAGCTCCCGTCGGCGGTCCGCTCGGCCCGGGTGCGCAGCGAGGCGAGGTCGGATCCGGCGCCCGGCTCCGAGAAGAGCTGGCACCAGAGCAGGTCCCCGCGCAGGGTGGGCAGCAGATAGCGCTCCTGCTGCCGGTCGGTTCCGTACGCGAGGAGGGACGGTACGACCCAGGTGGCGATGCCCAGCTCACTGATCCGTACGTCCGCCGCCGCCAACTCCTGTTGCACGGCGAGCTGTTGGACGGGCCCGGCGCCGAGCCCGTACGGCGGCGGGAGGTGCGGGGCGGCGTAACCCGTGGGGGCCAGCCGGCGCCGTACCGCCGCCGGATCGAGTCCGCGCGCACCCTCGATGACCTGCCGGGCCCGCGCCCGGTACGCGGACGCCTCCCCCGGCAGCTGAAGGCGCAGCTCCCGCCGTACGCCGTCCCGCGCGAGCCCGGCGGCCCGCCGCAGGTGTACGTCCCCGGCCCCGAGCAACTGCCGTGCCACCAGCGCCCGGCGCAGATACAGATGGGCGTCGTGCTCCCAGGTGAACCCGATCCCGCCGAGGATCTGGATGCAGTCCTTGGCGCAGGAGTACGCGGCGTCGAGCGCCGCACCCGCGGCGAGGGCGGACACCAACTCACGTACGTCGTCGGACTCTTGGGCCGACCGGGCCGCGTCCCACGTGAGCGCCCGCGCCTGCTCGACCCGTACGAGCATGTCGGCGCACAGGTGCTTCACGCCCTGGAAGCGGCCGATGGGACGGCCGAACTGTTCGCGGACCTTGGCGTACTCGGCGGCGGTCTCCAGCGCCCAGGCGGCGGTGCCGCAGGCGTCCGCGGCGAGGGCGACGGCGGCGAGGTCGCGGACCAGGGCCGAGTCGACGGCGAGGACGCGGTCGGCGGGGACCCGCACCCCCTCCGCCCGGACCTCGGCGGTCGCCCGCGTCGGATCGGCGCTCTCGTGCGGCCGTACGACGAGATCGGCGGCGTCCACGGCGGCCCACACCGTCCCCGTCCCGGTAGCCCCCGAGGCGGCCAGGATCAGGATGTCCGCGTCGGCACCCGACAGCACGGGAGGCGCGGTCCCGTCGAGCACGTAGCCGCCGTCCACCGCGACGGCGGTCACGGACCCCGCGCCGAACGCCACGGCCCCGATGCGCTCCCCGCACGCCAAGGCCCGTACGAGATCATCCGTACACGTAGGCGTTCGCACGAGGCCATCCGCACACGCAGGCGCCCGTACGGGATCGTCCGCCCCCGCAGCCGCCCGTACGAGATCAGCCGCCCCCACCAGCACCATCGACGCCAGCACGCTCGCGACGTACGGCCCCGGCAACGCGGCCCGCGCCGCCTCCGCCACGACCACGGCGAGGTCGACGAGATCCCCGCCCCCACCGCCGTACGCCTCGGGCAGATGCACGGCGAGCAGCCCCTGCGCGGCGAGTCCGTCCCAGTACGAGGGTCTGCCGCCGCCGGGCGCGTCGAGCAGCTTGCGGACCTCCTCCGGCGGGACGGCCCGCGCGATCCAGCCGCGTGCCGCCTCGGCCAGCTCCCGCTGCTCCGGTGTGATCCCGATGCCCATGCGCGCCTCCCCAAGGCCCAAGGTGCGCGCAAGACTAGAACACGTTTCATTCTGACGGTAGGTCAGATACCCATCGGATGGTCAAGAATTCGTTAGTACGCCGAAGCATCGGAATAGTTGCCCAGGCGCACCGGGTTCACCTTGCACGCATCCCGCACGGATCGCCCACCCCCTTCCTCTTCGAGTACTCCTCTTCTTCCGGCCTGGAGGCCCCACGTAATGACGCACACGACGACCGACCAGCCCACGCGGAGGCCGAGCGGCGCGATCGTGCCGGTGCTCGCCTTCGCGGGCATCGTTGTCGCGGTGATGCAGACCCTGCTCGTTCCGGTCATCAAGGACCTGCCGGAGCTGCTGGGCACCGCACCCAGCAACGCCACCTGGGTGATGACCTCGACGCTGCTCGCGGGAGCCGTGGCCACGCCGATCATGGGCCGCCTCGGCGACCTCTACGGCAAGCGGCGCATGCTGCTCATGAGCCTGTCCGTGATGGTCGTCGGCTCGCTGATCGCCGGTTTCACCAGTGAACTGCTGGTGATGATCGTCGGCCGCGCGCTGCAGGGCTTCGCCATGGGCGCGATCCCGCTCGGCATCGGTCTGATGCGCGACATGCTGCCCCGCGAGAAGCTCGGCTCGGCGATGGCCCTGATGAGCTCCTCGATCGGCGTCGGCGGCGGACTCGCGCTGCCCGTCGCGGCCCTGGTCGCGCAGCACGCCGACTGGCACGCCCTCTTCTTCCTCGCCGCCGGTCTCGGCGCCGTCTCGATCGTCCTGACCCTCATCGCCGTACCGGAATCCCCGATGCGCGCCGAGGGCACCTTCGACGTGCTGGGCGCGATCGGCCTCTCCGCGGGCCTCGTCCTCTTCCTGCTGCCGATCACCAAGGGCAGCGACTGGGGCTGGACCTCTGGCACCACGCTCGGCCTGTTCGGCGCGGCGGCCCTCGTACTCGTCCTGTGGGGCGTGATGGAGCTGCGGGTGAAGGCCCCGCTGGTGGACCTGCGCACCACGGCCCGCCGCTCGGTGCTCTTCACCAACCTCGCCTCGATCATGGTCGGTGTCGCCTTCTACGCCGTCTCGCTCGTCCTGCCGCAGCTGCTCCAGCTGCCGAAGGCCACCGGTTACGGCCTCGGCCAGTCGATGGTCGTCGCGGGTCTGTGCGTGGCGCCGCTCGGCCTGACGATGATGTTCACGGCGCCGGTGTACGCGCGGATCTCCGCCAAGTACGGCCCCAAGGTCACGCTGATCGTCGGCATGCTGATCATCGCGATCGGCTACGGCGCGGGCCTCGGCCTGATGAGCGCCGCCTGGCAGACCATCGTGATCGCGGTCGTCCTGGGCGCGGGCATCGGTCTCGCGTACTCCTCGCTGCCCGCGCTGATCGTCGGCTCCGTGCCCGCCTCGGAGACCGGCGCGGCCAACGGTCTCAACACCCTGATGCGTTCGATCGGTACGTCGGTGTCGAGCGCGGTCATCGGCATGGTGCTCGCCAACACGGCGAACAACGTCGGCGGCGTCGAGATCCCGACCATGCACGGCTTCCGGGTCTCGTTCCTGATCGCCACGGGCGCGGTGGCCGTCGGCCTGCTCATGGCCCTCTTCCTGCCCCGGCAGCGCCAGGCGACCAAGCCCCAGCTGCGTGCCAGCAGCGAGGAGGACGCCGCGATGGAGCGGGCGCACGAGGTGCTCGGAGGGTTCCGCGGCCGGGTCCTGAACGCCGACGGCGACCCGGTCGCCCGCGCCAAGGTCACCCTGATCGACCGGCGCGGCCGCCAGGCCGGCGCCACGCTCTCCGCCGCGGACGGCAGCTACGCGCTCGCCGTGCCCGCCGAAGGCGCGTACGTCCTGGCCGCCAAGGCCTCCGGCCACGGCCCGCTCGCCTCGTCGGCGACGCACTCCGGCGACGAGCGTCCGGTCGAGGTGGACCTCCCTCTGCCGGGCGTGACCGTTCCGGCCTAGCGGACACCCTTGGCGCACACGCGTACATCCCCGTCGCTCACGCGGCGGGGGTGTACGCGTATTCAGGGTGTACGCGCATTCAGAGGAACTGCGCCGGGGTGACCTCCCGCACATGGAGGATCGCGTCGAACCACTCCCGCAGCGATCCTCCGGCCATGTAGTAGTCGGCGTTCGCCCCGGGATCGAAGGTGGGCCCGATGAGTCGCGTCCTGGTCGGCGCGTCGAGCCAATTCCGCACCGCATCCGGCGCGTCGCCCCGCAGGCCGAGCAGGTAGGCGGGCAGTTCGACGGCGCCCAGCACCGCGTCGGCGAACTCCGCCGGCGGGGCGGGAACCGGGTACGGAACCTTGCCGTGCTGGAACATCAGGCCGATCGACACGAACCGGGCTCCGAAGTGCTCGCGCAGATGGCCGCCCGCGTTGCGGTGCGTCGTCGGCGTGGCCGAGGGGGAGATGGTGCGCGGATCACCCTTGGCGGTGTGCACCATGCCACCCCAGTAGACGATCTTGTCTCCGGTCCGTTCGTGCCACGCGATCGTGTCCTCGGCCATGCTCAGCTCGATCTCGGCGAGGCCGTCGAGCCCGGAGGGCTTGCGCAGCGGCCGGAGGGCGGTACCGGCGAAGCGCACCGGGTCCTGCGGATGCCGACGGTTGTACGCGCGCATCCACAGGACGAGGTCGAGGATCTCCTCGGTCCGCAGGAACGGCCGCGCCTCGGCCAGCAGCGCCCGTGGATCACCCTCACCGGTTGCGATGTACGCGTCGAGCCCGAGCCTCGACGGGTCGTCCCCCTCCAGCGCGAGGGAGCGGAACCCCAGCTCCTCGACCAGCAGCCGGACGACCCGGTGCGAGGCCACGGCCAGCTCGTGTGCCTGGCGACTCGAAGCGCCGAGGGCCACGACCTGGGCATCGCCCACGATGTCGGCCAACGGCAGGAGGTCGGTCGACGGCGTCCCGGGGGCCGGCTCGGTGAAGCGGTGGGCGCGGTCCGTGATCCACTTGACTGTCTCGTCGGTCATGGCGAGAAGCCTCGGACATGAACCAAGGTTGAGGTCAACCGGTCACGCAAGGGGCCCCGTCGCGCAAGGAGTCTCCGCCGCGACAGGAGCCCCCTGCTCCTGGCTCCGGCGCGTGAGGCACCATGTGACTTCAGCCCCGCACAACGGCCCGCACCCCCTGGAGGACCCCCATGCCCGCGGCACCCAAGCCGGAGATCCTCGCCGCCTTCGAGACCGCCAAGGGGTTCATGCCCGCGGGCGAAGGGCTCGCGCTGTACGAGGCCGCCGTCGAGGCCGGGCGGCTGGGGCTGCCCCTCCTGGAGGTCGGCACGTACTGCGGGCGCTCCACGATCCTGCTCGCCGACGCGGCGCGCGAGGCCGGGGTCACGGCGATCACCGTCGACCACCACCGGGGCAGCGAGGAGCAGCAGCCGGGGTGGGAGTACCACGACCCGGCCACGGTCGACCCCGAGCTCGGCCTGATGGACACGCTCCCCACCTTCCGCCGCACCCTCCACAAGGCGGGCCTGGAGGACCACGTGGTCGCGATCGTCGGCCGCTCGCCGCAGATCGCCTCCTTCTGGCAGACCCCCCTCGGCTTCGTCTTCATCGACGGCGGCCACACGGACGAGCACGCGAACGGCGACTACGAGGGCTGGGCGCCGCACGTCGCCGAGGGCGGCCTCCTCGTGATCCACGACGTCTTCCCGGACCCGGCCGACGAGTTCACCGGCCAGGCCCCGTACCGCGTCTACCTCAGGGCCCTGGAGTCCGGCGCGTTCACCGAGGTCTCGGCGACCGACTCACTGCGCGTGCTGCGGCGAACCGAAGCGGGGACCTGAGGGCACGGTTAGAGTCGCTGGCGTGTCGTACGTAGGCCCTGACTTCGATCCTCCCCAGCCGCGCCGCTCCCGGCGCGGGCCACTGACCGTCGCGGTCGCCGCGCTCGTGCCCGGGGCACTGGCCGGGTGGCTGGTGTGGCAGGCGGTGGGCAACGACTCGGGGGGCGGGTCCGACAAGGCGGGTCCCCAGTCGTCGTCCTCCACACCGGTCTCCCCGTCCGCTTCGGCTTCCGCGACGGACGAGAACAAACCGAGTACGTCACCGACCCCGACGCCCTCCGCGTCCCGCCCCGCCGCCTCCGGCCCCCTCAAGGGCAAGGTCGTCGTCATCGACCCGGGGCACAACCCCGGCAACTTCCGGCACACGACCGAGATCAACCGCAAGGTGAATATCGGCACGAACTGGAAGGAGTGCGATACGACGGGCACGTCGACCAACTCGGGTTATACAGAAGCCCAGTTCACCCTCGACGTCTCACGGCGGCTGCGCACGATCCTTCAACAGCAGGGCGCCACGGTGAAGTTCACCCAGGACGGCGACCGTTCCTGGGGTCCGTGCGTCGACGAGCGGGCGCGGATCGGCAACGACGCGCATGCCGACGCGGTCGTCTCGATCCACGCGGACGGCTCGGCGGCCGGCAACCGCGGCTTCCACGTGATCCTTCCGGAGGCCGTCCACTCGGGCGCCGCCGACACCCGTCCGATCACCTCGCCGTCCCGCGATCTGGGCGAGCGCATCGCGGGCAACTTCGTCCGCGAGACGGGCAGCGCGCCCTCCAACTACGTCGGTGACGGCACCGGACTCGTGGTCCGAAAGGATCTCGGCGGTCTCAATCTGTCAACGGTTCCGAAGGTGTTCATCGAGTGCGGCAACATGCGCGATAGCAAGGACGCGGCGCTGCTGACCAGCGGCGCCTGGCGGCAGAAGGCGGCGCGTGGGATCTCTGAGGGAATCGTGAGTTTCCTGCGCGGGTAGCGATCAACGGATCGAACCCGGCGGACACCCTGATCGAACGGGCGATAGTGTCGTCCCTACGATGAGGGGCCACCCCCGCGCTTCGCACCTCGCGCTCACGGCGACATGGTGACAGCGACGCCTCCACCGATGACGAGACGACTGACGAAGGACCTGAAGTGAATATCCGCTCCCTCACTCGAGGCGACGGCGTGGTGATCGGAGCAGCGGTGTTGCTGTTCATCGCGTCGTTCCTCAGCACGTACGACCCGTCCGGCAGCGACTCACTGAATGCCTGGGACAACCTGGGCCTTGTGATGAGCATGTACATCGGTGGCATCGTCGGTGCGGCCCTGATCGTTGTCGCCCGCGCGCTCCCGCAGCCGCGGAAGGTCATCGGGCTCGACCTCGGCCAGCTCGGGGTGGCCCTGACGCTCTTCGCCGCGTGGACCTCGTTCTGGACCATCATCGACCCGCTGGGCGCGTTCAGCGACACCTTCGGCACCTCGAACGTCGACGCGGGCTCGGGTCTCATCCTCGGCCTGATCGCCGCCCTGGTTCTCGCCGCCGCCGCGATCGCCACCCCGCTCGTCCCCGCCCTGGCCGCCGCCCTCGTCGGCGCCCCCAAGCCCGTCGCCCCCCAGCCCTACGGCGGTCAGCCGCAGGGTGGTTACGGCTACCCGGGCGCTCCGCAGCCGGGCCAGCCCTACGGTGCGCAGCCGCAGCAGCCGCAGCCGTACGGCGCTCCGCAGCAGCCGCATCCGCAGCAGGCCGACGCCCCGCAGGCGACGCCGCCCGCCGGGGACTTCTCGCCGTTCTGGTTCGCCGTGCCGGTGGCACGTCCGCTGTTCGCGGAGGACGGTTCGCCGACGCCGATCGCCGAACTGGCGCCGGGCACCTGGTACTTGGCCGTCGAGCAGCGCGGCCCGAGCCTGGTGGCGCAGACGCAGGACGGCCGTCGCGGTGTTCTGCAGGACACGTCCGGGATCCAGCGCGGCTGACGCACGCTCCCGTACGGCCCCTCGCCCTTCCGGGCGGGGGGCCGTTGTCGTACAGTCGCCTGCCGGCAGACATAACTGACGGATCGTCAGACACGCTCGCCTGGAGGGGACATGCGGCTAGGTCTCGCACTCGGCTACTGGGGGCGCGGCCCCTCGCCGGACCACGTACCGCTGGCGCAGGAGGCGGAACGGCTGGGCTACCACTCCGTGTGGACCGCCGAGTCCTGGGGTTCCGACGCCTTCACGCCGCTGACCTGGATCGCCGCGCAGACCTCCCGCATCCGACTCGGCACGGCCGTCGCGCAGATGGCCGCCCGCTCCCCCACGACCACCGCGATGCACGCGCTCACGCTCGACCATCTCTCGGGCGGGCGCATGATGCTCGGCCTCGGCCTGTCGGGGCCGCAGGTCGTCGAGGGCTGGTACGGCCGTCCGTTCCCGAAGTCGCCGCTGACCGCGACCCGGGAGTACGTCGATGTCGTACGCCAAGTCCTCAGACGCGAGGCGCCCGTTGAGCTGGACGGGCGCTTCCACTCCCATCCGTACCGGGGCGGCGACGGCACGGGCCTCGGCAAGGCGCTGAAGCCGATCACGCACCCCCTGCGCGCCGAACTGCCCATCCTGCTCGGCGCCGAGGGCCCGAAGAACATCGCGCAGACGACCCGGATCGCGGACGGCTGGCTGCCGCTGTACTGGTCGCCGACGCGTCCTCAGGCTTACGAGGCGTCGCTGACCGAGCTGCCCGAGGGCTTCCTGGTGGCGCCGATGGCCCGTGCCCATGTCTGTGACGACCTCGCCGAGGGGCTGCTGCCCGTCAAGGCGATGCTCGGCTTCTACATCGGCGGGATGGGGCACGCGGCGCGCAACTTCCACGCCGATCTGATGGCGCGCATGGGCTTCGAGGAGGAGGCGCGCAGGATTCAGCGGCTCTTCCTGGAAGGGCGCAGGGAGGAGGCCGTCCTCGCGGTCCCCGACGCCTTCGCCGACGAGATCTCGCTCGTCGGGCCCCGTGAACGCATCGCCGAGCGGCTGGAGTTGTGGCGCAAGGGCCCGGTGACCGACCTGCTGGTCCTGTCCCCGGACCCCCACACGCTACGGGTCCTCGCCGACCTCAACTCCTAGCCGTGACTAGCCGCCCGAGAGCTGGGAGGCCGACGGCACCTGGTTCTTGACCTCGGCGCCCGCGCTCTTCCCGGCGTCCTTCACCTTGTTGATGATGTCGTCGAAGGAACTCGCCGCCGACCCGTCGCCCTTGCGGAGCTTGGACGGCAGGTTCTTGAGGGCGTCGATGCCCGCGGTGAGCGGGGCGACGGCCTTGGAGAGCAGGGGGTCGCCCTGGGCGTTCTTGGATGCGGCCTTGAGGCGGTTGTACGCGAAGGTGCCCGCGAGCCCCGCCTTGATCAGCGCGAGTGTCCGGCCCTTCGCGCCCTTCTTGAACTTGCCTGCCTTCCAGGGCTTCACGATCCACTGGTAGGTGGCTCCGGCCGCGAGCCCCGCGTTCGCCACGAACCGGGTCTTGGAGAGTTTCTGCTTCTCGAAGGAAGTGGTCGGCGTCGGGGTGGCGGCTGCCTGCGCCACGGAGGCGGTGTCCTTCGTGGTGGAGCCACTGCCACAGGCGGTGGCTCCGGCGAGCAGGGCGCAGCTGAGAGTGAGCGCCACGATCAGGCGCCGTATCGGTACGGGCACAGGGTCCTCCGGGGAAGGGAACGGTTCTCCCTGGTCCCGGGAGAACACGGCTCTCCCAGCAGCCTCACCCGGTCCCCACGGCTGCGCCACTTGACGAACCCGTTCGGGTTTCACCCGGGATTCGCGGGCTACCCGCCGGGCATGTCCCCTCGATATCGCAACGGTTCCAACCAGGCGGGGACGGTCGTCGCGATCGTCGCCGACGTGATGGCCGTCATCCTCGGCCTGTGGATCCTGATGTACCTACTGGACGCGAACCGCGCCAACGACCTGGTGCAGTTCGTCCACAACGTGGCAGCCTGGCTGGCCGGCTGGTCGCGTGACCTGTTCACCTTCGACAAGGCATGGGCACGCGTGGTCGCGGGCTACGGTCTCGCGGCCGTCGTCTACCTCTTCGTGGGCCACGCGATAGCCAACCGCATGCACCGCCACTGACCCGCCGGGCGGGCCCAGGACCTGTCCCGGCCGATCACGGCGGAGACGCGTCCTAGTCGCAGCAGTCGGGATCCAGGCCCGTCGGAAGGCGTTCGCCGCCGAAGACCGCGCAGGTCGGCTCGTCGCCGCCCAGCGCGGCGACGGCGAGCAGCAGTGAGCCGGCCGTCCAGCTGGTGAGCTCCTCGGGCCAGATCGCCTGGTCCTCGAAGACATAGCCCGTCCAGTACAGGCCGGTCTTCGGGTCGCGCAGGTGCTGGATGGACTGGAGGATCTCCAGGGCTCGGTCGGACTCGCCCACGGCCCACAGCGCGAGGGCGAGTTCGGCGGACTCGCCGCCGGTCACCCACGGGTTGGGGACCACGCAGCGGACGCCGAGTCCGGGCACCACGAAGCGGTCCCAGCCCTCCTCGATACGGGACTTGGCCTCGGCGCCGGTCAACGCGCCGCCGAGCACCGGGTAGTACCAGTCCATCGAGTAGCGGCCCTTGTCGAGGAACCGCTCGGGGTGGAGCCGGATCGCGTGCCGCAGCGCGCCGACCGCCAACTCCCAGTCGGGCTGCGCCTCTTCCCGCTGCTCGGCGATGGCGAGCGCGCAGCGCAGCGCGTGGTGGATCGACGAACTCCCGGTCAGCAGCGCGTCGTTGACCGCCGTGCCGTCGTCCTCGCGCTTCCAGCCGATCTGCCCGCCGGGCTGCTGGAGCCCGAGCACGAACTCCACGGCCGCGTACACCGCGGGCCACATCCGGTCCAGGAACGTGTCGTCACCGGTGGCCAGGTAGTGGTGCCAGACACCGACGGCGATGTACGCGCAGAAGTTGGTCTCGCGGCTGCGGTCGGTGACGTCCTCGAAGTCCCCGTCGGCGTACGCCGCGTACCAGGAGCCGTCCTCGTTCTGATGCCGCGTCAGCCACTCGTAGGCGCGCTCGGCGGCCTCGTGCTCCCCCGCCGCGTCCAGGGCCATCGCGGCCTCGGTGTGGTCCCACGGGTCGAGATGGTGTCCACGGAACCACGGTATGGCGCCGTCGGGCCGCTGCACCCCGAGGATCCCGCGCACCGTGGCGGCAGCCTGCTCGGCGGTGAGGACCCCGGGCAGGACGAGGTGTTCTGTCCGGGGCGTCGTCACGAAGCGTCCACCGCGGCGGCGTCGACGGGCAGGTGCGGCTTGGTCGCGTACGCCACGAAGCTCTTGCCGATCAGCGGGTTCAGCGCGTTCTCGGCGACCCGGGTGGCCAGCGGCTTCTTCATGATGTCCCAGACCAGCAGCTTGTGGTACGCCCGCACGGGCAGCGCCTTGTCGTTGTCGACACCGAACGCGCACTTCAGCCACCAGTAGGGGCTGTGCAGGGCGTGGGCGTGATGGGTGCCGTACGGCTTGAGCCCGGCCTCCCTGATCTTGGCAAGGAGCTCGTCCGCCTTGTAGATGCGGATGTGGCCGCCCTCGACCTCGTGGTACGCGTCGGACAGCGTCCAGCAGACCTTCTCGGGCCCGTAGCGCGGGACGGTGATCGCGATGCGGCCGCCCGGCTTCAGCACCCGGACCATCTCCGCGAGGACGCCCTTGTCGTCCGGGATGTGCTCCATGACCTCGGAGATGATCACGACGTCGAAGGACTCGTCGGGGAAGGGCAGCGCCAGGGCGTCGCCCTCCATGGCGGTCGCGGTGGCTCCGGCGGGGGCCTCGCCCGCCTCCTTCATCGCCGCGAACCACTTGGCGACCTCGCGGATCTCCTCGGCGTTCTGGTCGAGGGCGACGACCTGCGCACCTCGCCGGTAGCACTCGAACGCGTGCCGGCCGGCACCGCATCCGAGGTCCAGTACGCGGTCGCCAGGGGCGAGCGGGAACCGGGAGAAGTCGACGGTCAGCACGTGGCCCTGCTTTCGCGATCGGAGGTGGAGAGGGCGCCCGTCGCCGGGGCGAAGTCTGTCGTGGTCGTGGAGTGGCCGGGGTCCGGGGCCGCGGAGCGGTCGACGGCCGCTGCGGAGCGGCGCGTTCCCGGAGCCCCCGATCGGGCCATCGCCTCGCGGTAGTGGGCCACCGTGCCCTGGGCGGCGCGGGCCCAGGTGAAGCGCTCCAGCACCCGTTCCCGGCCGGCGGAGCCGAGCCTTGTCCGCAGCTCCGGGTCACCGAGGAGTCGGCTCAGCCGAGCGGCCAGCGCACCGGCGTCGCCTGGCGGTACCGCCAGGCACGTCTCCCCGTCGGGTCCGGCGACCTCCGGGATCGCCCCGCCGGTCGTGGCCACGAGCGGAGTTCCCGTCGCCATCGCCTCGGCGGCGGGCAGGGAGAACCCCTCGTACAGCGAAGGCACGCAGGCGACTTCGGCCGACCGTACGAGGTCGACGAGTTCGGCGTCGGAGATCCCCTTGACGAACTCGACGGCGCCTTCGAGGCCGTACCGCTCGATGGCCTGGGCGACGGGCCCGTCCTCGGCGCGCTTGCCGACGACGACGAGGTGCGCGCCGGGGTGCTCGGTGCGCACCTTCGCGAGCGCCTCGACGAGGAAGACGAGGCCCTTGAGCGGGACGTCGGCGCTGGAGGTGGTGACGATGCGGCCCGGTACCTGGGGCACGGCGGGATTGGGCGAGAAAAGGTCGGTGTCCGCGCCGATGTGGACGACGTGGATGCGCTCGTCCCGTACGCCGAGGTGGTCGACGATCTCCTGGCGTGAGGTGCCGGAGACGGTGAGCACGGACGGCAGCCGGCGCGCGACGCGCTTCTGCATGCGGGTGAAGGCGTACCAGCGGCGGACGGACGCGCGGCGCTGCCAGCCCTCGGCGGCGTCCAGCTCCAGCTGCCGGTCGACGGTGATGGGGTGGTGGATGGTGCTGACGAGCGGTGCGCCCACGTCCCCCAACAGGCCGTAGCCGAGGGTCTGGTTGTCGTGGATGACGTCGAAGTCCCCGCGCCGGGCACGCAGATGGCGGCGGGCACGCAGCGAGAAGGTCAGCGGTTCGGGGAAACCGCCGGTCCACATGGTCGCGACCTCGAGGGCGTCGATCCAGTCGCGGTACTCGTCGCGCTTCGGGGTGCGAAAGGGATCCGGCTGGCGGTACAGGTCGAGGCTGGGCAGCTCGGTGAGGCTCAGCTCCGGGAGCCCTTCGTCCAGCACCGGGTAGGGCTGGGAGCCGATGACCTCGACGCGGTGGCCGAGGCGGGCGAGCTCGCGCGAGAGGTGACGTACGTACACGCCCTGGCCGCCGCAGAACGGGTTTCCCTTGTACGTCAGTAGCGCGATGCGCAGGGGTCGCTCGCCGTCGGCGGCCACACCCTCCCCGGGGCCCGCTTCCATGGCCTCAGCGGTCACTCTCGGCCCCCTTCTCCCTGCACTTTCCCGCGACATTACGCCGGGACGCTAATCTAGAACAAGTTTCAGACTTGATCGTTCAAGGAGCACTGAATCTACCGGCAGGTAGCGCCGGTGTGAGCGGTGGATCAGGTGATTCACGCCACGACGGAGTGGCGGTGTCCGATGATTCGCGCGGCAGCCGGAAGCCCTGCCATGCTGACTCATCGCTCCCTCTCGCTGATGTCACGGAACGGACCCATGCCTGCGGAAGCCAAGGCGGACACGAAGACCGCGCGCCCGGAGTCGCAACCCGCCGCGCGCCCCACCACGCACGCCACCGCACCCCCCGCCACACCTCCGCTCACTGAGCGGCAGGAGGCGCGCCGCCGCCGGATCCTGCACGCGAGCGCGCAGCTGGCCAGCCGGGGCGGCTTCGACGCGGTGCAGATGCGCGAGGTCGCGGAGTCGTCGCAGGTCGCCCTGGGCACCCTCTACCGGTACTTCCCCTCGAAGGTCCATCTGCTGGTCGCCACGATGCAGGACCAGCTGGAACACATGCACGGCACCCTGCGCAAGAAGCCGCCGGCCGGGGACTCGGCCGCGGAGCGGGTGGCCGAGACCCTGATGCGGGCGTTCCGCGCCCTCCAGCGCGAGCCGCACCTCGCCGACGCGATGGTCCGCGCGCTCACCTTCGCGGACCGCAGCGTCAGCCCGGAGGTCGACCAGGTCTCCCGTCAGACCACGGCGATCATCCTCGACGCGATGGGCCTCGACGACCCCACCCCCGCCCAGCTCTCCGCCGTCCGCGTCATCGAGCACACCTGGCACTCGGCCCTGATCACCTGGCTCTCGGGCCGCGCCTCCATCGCCCAGGTCAAGATCGACATCGAGACGGTGTGCCGGCTAATCGATCTGACGACCCCGGACGATCAGAGCTAGGCCGAGCGCAGAGACAGGCCGGGCGCAGGCACACGAAAACCTACGAGACGGGTTCCCTTCGCCGGCATTGTCCGGATCAGGTGCTGGGGGTCGCCTTCCGGCCCTACTGCTGCCTTCCAGCCTCTCAGCTCGACCGTCGACGTCGGCCCCAGCGGATGCGATGCTGCTGCGTCTCGCCAAAGTCGGCTACTCCGGTCGAACTCCCTCACTCGCCTCGTAGGCCATTACCAGGATATAACGCCCACCGCAATATAGAACCCCCCAAAGGGAACTTTTTTAGTCCTCTGGCGGAAACACCGGCTCCCCGCTCTCCAGCAGCGTGATCATGATGGCCTCGACCGGACAGCTCTCCGCCGCCGCCAGGATCTTCTCGTTGGCGTCGGTCTCCGGGTCGACCGGATGGGACTGCATGCCGGTGTCGAGGCGGAAGGCGTCCGGGGCGTGGTGGACGCACTGGGCCGAGCCGATGCAGACGGAGCGGTCGACCTCGACCCGCCAGCGGTCGCCCATCCTCACGCCTCCCAGCCGGCCGGCAGGTGGATCATCTTGTGCTCCAGGAACTCGCCGTAGCCCTCGGGACCGAATTCCCGCCCCAGGCCCGAGTTCTTGTAGCCGCCGAAGGGGCCGAGCATGTCGAGGCTGAAGGTGTTGACGGAGTACGTGCCGGTACGGACCTGGCGCGCGACATCGATGCCGTGGGCGACGTCCGCCGTCCAGACACTGCCGCTCAGCCCGTAGTCGGAGTCGTTCGCGATCTTCACGGCCTCGGTCTCGTCGCCGTACGGGAGCAGGCAGATGACCGGACCGAAGATCTCCTCGCGGGCGATCCGCATGGAGTTGTCGACGTCGCCGAAGAGGGTCGGCTCGACGTACCAGCCGCGGTCGAGGCCGTGCGGACGGCCGCCGCCCGTCAGGATCTTGGCGCCTTCCTCCTGGCCGATGCGGATGTAGTCGAGGTTGCGCTGCTGCTGCCGCTTGGCGACCAGCGGGCCCACCTGGGTCGCCGGGTCCAGCGGGTCGCCGACCACCAGCGCGCTCGCCGCCGCCGCGAAGGCGTCCGCGAACTCGTCGTACCGCGAGCGCGGCACAAGGATGCGGGTCTGCGCGACGCACGCCTGGCCGTTGTTCATCCAGGCCGCCGAGACGATCCCGGGGACGGACGTCGTGATGTCCGCGTCCGGCAGCACCACCGCCGCCGACTTGCCGCCCAGCTCCAGCGTCACGCGGGTCAGATTGCGCGACGCGACCTCCATCACGCGCTTGCCCGCCGCGACCGACCCGGTGAAGGAGACCTTGTCGATGCCGGGGTGTCCGACCAGGTATTCGCTCACCTCGCGGTCCGCCGGGAGGATCGACAGGACGCCGTCCGGCAGTCCGGCCTCCTTGGCGATCTCGCCCAGCAGATACGCGTCCAGGGGCGACTCGGGCGACGGCTTCAGTACGACCGTGCAGCCGGTCAGCAGCGCGGGCGCGAGCTTGGCCGCCGCGACGAACTGCGGCACGTTCCACGGCACCACGGCGGCGACCACACCCACCGGCTCGCGCCGGACGATGATCTTCCCGAGGACTCCGTCGCGCGTCTCCTCGTAGGTGTAGCCGCGCGCGACCGTGATCGCCGCGTCCCACACCATCATCGCGCCGAGGGCCTGCGCGAGGATGCTCCAGGAGTACGGGGAGCCGTTCTCGGAGGAGATGACGCGGGCGATCTCCTCGTGGCGTACGGCGATCGCGTCCTTGATCCGGGTCACGACCTCGATCCGCTCATCGAGGCTCATCCGCGGCCAGGGTCCCTCGTCGAACGCCTTGCGCGCGGCGGCGACCGCCCGGTCGACGTCCGCCGTCGAGGCGTGCGGCACGCGCCCGATGACCTCTTCCGTGTGCGGCGAGATCACCTCGATGACGTCCTTGCCCAGGGGGTCGGTCAACTCCCCGCCTATGAACAGCTGTCCGTGTTCCACGAGCTCGGTCATGGCCGACTGCCTCCCCGGGGACGTTCTCTGACGCTTCATCAGATACGAGAACTGATACCAGTTCCAGTGAGATGAGTCCACGGGCCGGACTGATCGGTCGCACGGTCGACTCGGCCCCCCGGGCAGAACGGTCGACTTGGGCTCCCATTGGAACTGGTTCTAGTTATAGTGACCGGAAGACGGCGATAGGGGAGCCCATGGCGCAGGTGACCGATCACGGCGGGGGCGTACGGTCGATCAGGGTCCCCATCCCGGACAATCCCCTCGGCCACACCCTGGTGTACGTCGTGGACACCGACCGCGGTCCCGTCCTGATCGACACGGGCTGGGACGACCCCACCTCCTGGGACACCCTCACCGAGGGGCTCACCGCCTGCGGCACCTCCGTCGCCGAGATCCACGGTGTCGTCATCACCCACCACCACCCCGACCACCACGGTCTGTCGGGCCAGGTGCGGGATGCGTCCGGGGCGTGGCTCGCGATGCACGCGGCGGACGCCGCGATCGTACGGCGGACGCGGGAGAACCGGCCCGAGCGCTGGTTCGCCTACATGGCGGCCAAGCTGGCGGCCTCGGGCGCACCCGAGGAGCACGTGGCACCCCTGCGCGAGGCACGGACGTCCGTGCGCCGCCCCAGCACCTTCCCCGGCTTCACCCCCGCGCTCGCCGACCGCGAGATCGTCCCCGGCGAACTCCTCACCCTGCCCGGCCGCCGCCTGCGCGCGATCTGGACCCCCGGCCACACGCCCGGCCACGTCTGCCTGCACCTGGAGGAGGCCCACCCCGCCCAACTCCCCGGCCATGGGCGGCTGTTCTCCGGCGACCACCTCCTTCCGAGGATCACCCCGCACATCGGCCTGTACGAGGACCCGGACGACGCCACGGTCACCGATCCGCTCGGCGACTACCTCGACTCCCTGGAGCGCGTCGGCCGCCTCGCCCCCGCCGAGGTGCTCCCGGCCCACCAGCACGCGTTCGCCGACGCCCCCGCGCGCGTACGGGAGTTGCTCACGCATCACGAGGAGCGGCTCACCGGGCTCCTCGCCCTTCTCGCGGCCCCGCTCACCCCGTGGCAGCTCGCCGAGCGGATGGAGTGGAACCGTCCGTGGGACCAGATCCCTTACGGATCAAGGAACATCGCGGTCTCGGAGGCCGAGGCCCATGTGCGACGGCTGGTGAAGCTGGGGCGGGCGGAGGCGGTGACGGGGAGCGATCCGGTGACGTACGTGGCGGTGTAATGCGTTGGCTGTCGTGGACGCCGAACTGATAGCAACGACGTCATGGATCACCTCGAACAGCTCCTCGCCGAGCGCGCCTGCGAGCGGCTCATCCTCGACTTCATCCACCGTCTCGACCTCGGTGAACCCGGCACGGTCGCCGAGCTGTTCACCGAGGACGCCACCTGGGAGTGGCCGGAGGGAGCGCGGACCGTGAAGGGGCGTGAGGCGCTGCGCGACTACTTCGGTTCGCGGCCCGCCGACCGCCTCTCGCGGCGCGCGATGACGAACATCCTCGTCACCCTGACCTCGCCGACCACGGCCACCTCCACCTCGTACCTCACGACCTACCGCATCGACGGTCACACCGGAGGCATGGTCCCGGCCGCACCTCCCGTGCAGGTCGGTCACTACGAGGACACCTTCCGCCAGATCGACGGAACCTGGCTGCTCGCCTCCCGCACCGTGTTCCTGCCGTTCGGCGGGCCCACGCCCCGTCAGTGACCATGTTCACCGCACTGTTCCCGACCCGACGCCCACCGCCCCGATACAGGACTTCTGGCGGTGCGCGGCCGGCGCCGCTCAATGGAGATGAAGCAGCGTACGGATCAACTCCTCGGCCTCACCCAGGACTTCGACCTCGCGCGCGCTCATGGTCGGATTGGCCGCCCGGCGCCGTCGCGCCTCCGCGAGGCCGTCCTGCGTGACGTGCGCCGCGTTCCCGTCGAGCAGCGCGGTCAGCGTCTCGCGGGCCACCCCCGCGTACGGCTCGCCGCCGACGGCGACCTGCGCGAGGATCACGGCGGACATGCCCCAGTCCAGGCCGGGCGGGCCCTCCTCCGTGTTGGCCCAGTCGATGACCTTCGGGCCGTCCGGGGTGAGCATCACGTTGTCGGGGTGCAGGTCCAGGTGCAGGACGCGGACGGCGGGGTCGTCGGAGACCCGGGCGGGCAGGGCGTGCAGCGCGCGCAGCAGCCGGGCGAGGGTGGCGCCCGCCTCCAGCGGAGCGAGCAGCCCCTGGACGAACGCCTCCAGCATGGTCGGCCCGGTCAGCCGCTCCATCACCAGGTCCGTACGGGTCGCCGCCCGCACCTTGGGCACCGGGTAACCGTGGCCGCGTACGTGCTCCATCACTTCGGCCTCGGCGGCGGCGTCGCCCCACCCCTCCCGGTCCCGCCGCAGCACCCACGCCTCGTCGATCTCGTAGACATCCGCCGAACGCCCCGAGCCGAGCAGTCTCCCCGTTCGCATGGCCGGAACCTACCGCCCCTGCCGGCCCTGTCCACCCGGCGTCACAGGTGGCCCTCAGGTGATTCCCTACGGGCCGGTAGAGTGAGCGCGTCGTCATCACACCCGTACGGGGGGAAGCCGGTGCAATTCCGGCGCTGACCCGCAACCGTGAACCACCTGCCCGGTGGTGAGCCGGATCGCCTCGCCCGGGACGTGACCGGCTCGCGCCCTCGGCAGCCCGCCGATGGCCGGCACCGTCGAGGGATACGGGGCCGGAGCCGCCCGGATACTTCAGCGTGCCCGGTGCTGCCCGGCTCCCCGCAGGGAGAGTCATGATTGTTCGCCGCAGCGCCGCGGTACTGGCCGCCACCGCCGTGATCGGTGCCGTCATGGCACCGGCCGCCCTCGCCGCCGACTCGTCCCCCTCCGCGGCACCGTCGCAGGCGATCCCGTCCGGCCTGTACGGCTCCAGCGACCCCACGTACGACGGCGTGTGGCGGCAGTCGCTCGCGCTGCTCGCCCAGCACACCGTGGGCGTGCAGCCCGCCGCCAAGGCGATCGGCTGGCTGACCGGGCAGCAGTGCGCGAACGGGGCGTTCGCGGCGTACCGCGCCGACGCCACCGCGAAGTGCGACGCCAAGACGATGGTCGACACGAACAGCACGGCGGCAGCGGTGCAGGCCCTCGGCGCGCTCGGCGGGCACGACACCGAGACGGGCAAGGCCGTCGCGTGGCTGAAGTCCGTGCAGAACAAGGACGGTGGCTGGGGCTACACCCCGGGCGGAGCGAGCGACGCCAACTCCACGTCCGTGGTGATCGGCGCGCTGAAGGCCGTGGGCCAGAAGCCCGCCGATGTCTCCAAGGGCGGCAAGTCGCCGTACGACGTCCTGTTGAAGCTGTCGATCCCGTGCGGCGCGGACGGCGCGGGCGCCTTCGCCTACCAGCCGGACAAGAAGGGCAAGCTCGCGGCGAACGCGGACGCGACAGCGGCGGGGGTGCTCGGCAGTCTGGGCAAGGGGTTCGTGGCGGAGGCCGGTGCGGCGTACGACCTTACGCAGTGCGCCACCACTGACTCCCCCGGACCGCAGGACGCGGCGCAGAACGGCGCCGACTATCTGGCCAAGTCGCTGAAGAAGACCCCCTACCTGAAGTCCGCTCTCGCCGGCGCCAAGGACCAGCCCGACTACGGCAACACGGCGGACGCGGTCGTGGCGCTGTCCGCCGCGGGAGCGACGTCGTTGGCGAAGGAACCCCTGGCCTGGCTGGAGAAGAACTCCGCCGCCTGGGCGGCGAAGGCAGGACCGGCCGCGTACGCCCAGCTGATCTTCGCCGCCCACGCCACCGGCACCGACCCGCGTGACTTCGGCGGCCAGGACCTCGTCAAGCAGCTCGGCGCGACCGGTCCGGCGGCGAACGTGTCCGACCACTCGGCCGCCCCGAGCGACGAGAAGAAGGACGACGACAAGGGGCTCGGCGTCTGGTGGATCGTCGGCGTCGGTCTCGTCGCCGGTATCGGCATCGGCTTCCTGATCAGCGGCCGCAACAAGAAGCAGCAGCTGTGAGCCGCCGTCGGACGTCCGCGCTGGTCCTGGCGGCCCTGCTGCTCCTCGTACTCGGCGGCACGGGGCAGGCCCAGGCCGTCGGCTACCGCTACTGGTCCTTCTGGGACCTGACCGGCGGCAAGTGGACGTACGCGACGCAGGGTCCGTCGACCGCGCGGCCGTCCGACGGCGACGTCCAGGGTTTCCGCTTCGCGGTGAGCGAGGACTCGCGGCACGCCGTGCGGCCGCGCGGCGACACGGACTTCGGGTCCATCTGCGCCGGGACGCCCGCCCAGCAGGGCAAGAAGCGGGTGGCTCTCGTCATCGACTTCGGCACGACCACGGACGCGCCGTCCGGCGAGACACCACCGAGCCCCCGTACGGCCTGCGCCCGCGTCTCCTCGGACGCGACGACGGCAGAAGCGCTCGCCTCGGTCGCGAAACCCCTCCGCTACGACACCAACGCCCTCCTGTGCGCCATCGCGGGCTACCCGGAAACGGGCTGCGGCGAACAGGTCGCGGCCCACAAGCCGACGGCCTCGGCCCACCCTCAGACCAAGTCGACCCACCACGGCCCGTCCGTCGGCCTGCTCGCGGGCGTGGCCGCGGTGGCCCTGCTGGGCGCGGCGGCAATCTGGCAGGCACGACGCCACCGGGGCTGAGGTGGGGGGTGGGGACGATGACGAAGGACGACACTGAGCACGCCGTCACCGGTGCGGGCAATCGGTTCGCCCGGCGCGGGCGCACCGATACGGCTACTGCTGCTGTGGGCAATCGTCCCGCAGGGCGATGGGGGTCCCCCCGCTCTGGCGAAGCCGAGAGTGGGGGAGGGTGGGCACAGCCACCAGCGCCGGGTGCCGACCGAAGGAAACGCCCACGGCGCCCCCGTACCCGCACGCCGGAGGCAACCCGCTCCAACGCCCTCCACCCGGGCGCCTGGTGGATCTGGGCCCTGGGCCTGGGAACAGCCGCCTCCCGTACCACGAACCCCCTTCTCCTGGCCCTGCTCATCGGCGTAGCCGGATACGTCGTCGCGGCGCGCCGGACCCAGGCCCCCTGGGCCCGCTCGTACGGCGCGTTCGTCAAGCTCGCGATGGCCGTCCTCGGCATCCGGCTCGGCTTCGCCGTGTTCCTCGGCTCGCCCATCCCCGGAACGCACCTCGTCGTCACCCTCCCCGAAGTCCCCCTCCCCCACTGGGCGCAGGGCATCCGCATCGGCGGCCGGGTCACCGCCGAGGGCCTGGTCTTCGCGCTGTACGACGGCCTGAAACTGGCCACGCTCCTCATCTGCGTGGGCGCGGCGAACGCGCTGGCGAACCCGGCGCGACTGCTGAAATCACTGCCGGGCGCGCTGTACGAGGCGGGCGTCGCGGTCGTCGTCGCGCTGACGTTCGCGCCGAACCTGATCGCGGACGCCCAGCGGCTGCGCGCCGCACGCCGCCTGCGCGGCCGCCCCGACCGAGGCCTGCGCGGCCTCCTGCACGTCGGACTCCCCGTCCTGGAGGGCGCCTTGGAGCGCTCGGTCGCCCTCGCGGCGGCCATGGACGCGCGCGGGTACGGGCGGACCGCCCAGGTACCGCCCGCCGTCCGCCGTACCACCGCCGTACTGACGCTGGGCGGCCTGCTCGGCGTCTGCGCGGGCACGTACGGACTGCTGACCGCGGAGGGCGGGAGCTACGGCCTGCCCGTGCTGCTCGCCGGGCTGGCCGCGGCGCTCGGCGGCCTGTGGCTGGGCGGCCGCCGCTCGCTGCGGACGCGGTACCGGCCGGACGTGTGGGGCGTACGGGCGTGGCTGGTCGCGGGGTCCGGTGTCGCGGTGGCGGCGCTGATGGTGGCGGCCGCCTCGTACGACCCGGCGGCGCTGCGCCCCGGCGTCGTCCCCCTCGTGGCCCCCGCCCTCCCCCTCTGGCCCGCGGCGGCCGTCCTGCTCGGCCTCCTCCCCGCCTTCGTCGCCCCCGCCCCAGCCCTTAAAGAGCCCAAGGAGCCCTCATGATCCGCTTCGAGGATGTCTCCGTGACGTACGACGGGGCGGCCGAACCCACCGTCCAGGGCATCGACTTCGAGGTCCTGGAAGGCGAACTGGTGCTGCTGGTCGGCCCGTCCGGGGTCGGCAAGTCGACGGTCCTCGGCGCGGTCGGCGGGCTCGTCCCGCACTTCACGGGCGGCACCCTGCGCGGCCGGGTCACGGTCGCCGGGCGCGACACCCGCACCCACAAGCCACGCGAGCTCGCGGACATCGTGGGCACGGTGGGCCAGGATCCGCTGTCCCACTTCGTCACGGACACGGTCGAGGACGAACTCGCCTACGGCATGGAGTCGTTGGGCCTCGCGCCGGACGTGATGCGCCGCCGCGTCGAGGAGACGCTGGACCTGCTGGGCCTGGCGGACCTCCGCGACCGCCCGATCGCCACGCTGTCGGGTGGCCAGCAGCAGCGGGTCGCCATCGGCTCGGTCCTGACCCCCCACCCGAAGGTCCTGGTCCTCGACGAGCCCACGTCGGCCCTGGACCCCGCCGCCGCGGAGGAGGTCCTCGCGGTCCTCCAACGCCTCGTCCACGACCTCGGCACCACGGTCCTCATGGCCGAACACCGCCTGGAACGCGTCATCCAGTACGCCGACCAGGTCGTCCTTCTCCCGTCCCCGGGCGCCGCGCCCCTGCTCGGCACCCCGTCCGAGGTGATGGCCGTCTCCCCGGTGTACCCCCCGGTGGTCGACCTGGGCCGCCTCGCCGACTGGTCCCCCCTCCCCCTGACGGTGCGGGACGCCCGCCGCAGGGCGGGGGCGCTTCGGCAGCGGCTCGAGACACTCACGCCGGACACGGGGGCGACGCCGAACGCGTGTGCCGCCCAGGCACCCGGCGTCGAGCCGCCGCCCCTCCCCTCCCCTTCCCGCCGCCCCCGTTTCCTCTACAGGCGCACCCCCGGCGCCCCGACACCCTCACCACACGTGGCCGCCGTCGAATCCCTCGCCGTCCGTCGCGGTCGCGTCGAAGCGCTCCGCCGCGTCGACCTCACCGCCGCCCCCGGCGAGACCATCGCGCTGATGGGCCGCAACGGCGCCGGGAAGTCCACGCTGCTCGGGGCGCTGGTCGGGCTGGTCGAACCCGCCGCCGGGACCGTACGGGTCGGCGGCGCGGTGCCCCACCGGACGGCGCCGCGGGAGCTCGTACGGCGCGTGGGCCTCGTGCCGCAGGAGCCACGGGATCTGCTGTACGCGGACACGGTGGCCGCCGAGTGCGCGGCGGCCGACGGCGACGCGGGCGCCGAGCCGGGCACCTGCCGGGCCCTCGTCTCCGAACTGCTGCCGGGCATCGGCGACGACACGCACCCCCGGGACCTGTCGGAGGGGCAGCGGCTGGCGCTCGCGCTGGCCGTCGTCCTGACGGCCCGCCCCCCGCTGCTGCTGCTCGACGAACCGACCCGGGGCCTGGACTACGCGGCGAAGGCCCGGCTGGTCACCGTGCTGCGCGGCCTGGCCGCCGAGGGGCACGCCATCGTCCTGGCCACCCATGACGTGGAACTCGCCGCCGACCTCGCCCACCGTGTCGTCATCCTCGCGGACGGTGAGATCGTCGCCGACGGCCCCACCGCCGAGGTGGTCGGCGCGTCCCCGTCCTTCGCCCCTCAGGTCACGAAGGTGCTGGCCCCGCAGCCCTGGCTGACCGTCGCCCAGATCCGTGCCGCGCTGCGCACGAGCGAACCGGAGACCCGGGCATGAGCGGGCAACCGGAGAAGCGCGCCCCGAACCAGAAGACCCCCGAGCCACCGGCCGCGCACGCGCATGGCATGGCGGGCGAGCCCGGCCGGTCCCAGAGTCAGAACCCGCCCCAGGCCCAGCCCCAGCCCCAAGCCCAAGCCATCCGCCTGGGCCCCCGCTCCATCGCCGCCCTCGCCCTGGTGAGCGCCACCGGTGTCGCCGGATTCGGCTGGCCGCTCTTCGCGGGGCCGGGCTCGCAGGTCAGTGCGCACGCGCAGGACGCTCCCTGGCTGTTCGCGGGGCTGCTCGTGCTGCTCGTCGGTGTCGTCGCCGCGACGATCTCGGAGTCGGGGTTCGGGCCGAAGGCCGTGGCGATGCTGGGGGTGCTGGCCGCGACCGGCGCCGCGCTGCGGCCGATCGGGGCCGGGACAGCGGGGATCGAGCCGATGTTCTTCCTGCTGGTGCTGAGCGGGCGGGTGCTCGGGCCGGGGTTCGGGTTCGTGCTCGGGTCCGTGACGATGTTCGCGTCGGCGCTGCTCACCGGCGGGGTCGGGCCGTGGATGCCGTTCCAGATGCTCGCCATGGGGTGGTTCACCATGGGCGCCGGGCTGCTGCCGGGCCCCGACCGGCTGCGCGGGCGCGCCGAGCTGGTGATGCTCGCCGCGTACGGATTCCTCGCCGCCTTCGCGTACGGCACCGTCATGAACCTGGCCGGCTGGCCCTTCATGGACGCGCTGGCCTCGAACGTCGCCTTCGACCCGCACGACACCGTCCCCGCCAACCTGACCCGCTTCCTCGCGTACTGCCTGGCCACCTCGCTCGGCTGGGACCTGGGCCGGGCGGTCGTCACCGTGGTCCTGACCCTCACGCTGGGCGCGACCCTCCTCAAGGCACTGCGCCGGGCCACGCGCCGGGCCGCGTTCGAGACCGCGGTCACATTCGACGCACCCACTGCGTGACCTCTGTGTGATCGGACGCGTGCGGACCGTTGGCCGCGCGGTGAACCGCCCCACATGACCCACGTCACCTACGATGCGGAATCGTAGTCCATCTTGTCCGATATGTCCGTAGACGCACCCTCTCTGACCTGCGCTTTGCGAGCCAGATCACACGACGGACTTTCTACTTGTATGCGACCACCACTAGTAAAGGGGGTCATTGCGGACACCCCCCGGAGCCTGTTTCTCTAGAGCTGTCGCCAGGCGCCGACAGCCCACCCGGGTCGCGGCGCCGACGTATGCCAGACCACGCACCGCGTGGTTCCGACACACAGCGACTCTCTTGTCCCCGAAGAAAAGGTGCTCCGTGACCGTCTCCGTCATCCGCCGCGTCGTCGCCTCCCCGAAGAAGGTCCTCACCGGTGCCGCCGTGGCCGCTGCCACCGCCGGCATGGTTCTGGCCGCGGCTCCCGCACAGGCCGCTACCACCTCGGCCTCCTCCGCCCAGTCGATCGCGCACCAGATGATCCCGGACGCCGCGCAGTTCAACGCCTTCAGCAAGATCGTCGAGCACGAGAGCGGTTGGAACCCCAGCGCCACGAACGCCTCCTCCGGCGCCTACGGCCTGGTCCAGGCCCTGCCCGGCTCGAAGATGGCGTCCGCCGGCTCCGACTGGAAGACCAACCCCAAGACCCAGATCAAGTGGGGTCTGGACTACATGAACTCCCGCTACGGCAGCCCGGCCGCCGCCTGGAACTTCTGGCAGGCCAACCACTGGTACTAAGCCGACAGCTCGTACTGACGGCGCCCACAAGGCACCCACGCACGCGAAGGCGGCGGCCCCCCGATCCCCGGGGCCGCCGCCTTTGCCATGCCCGCTGCCGCTTCAGCCGAGCCCCGCACCTGTGGCGACACCGGATACCCGTGTCCCCGCAGGTGCGCTTTCGTTCTTAGAGATGTACTTCTTAGATGTACGCGACTAAAAATGAGGCACCCATGGCGCGACCGTCCCACCGCAACATCCCCAAGCCACCCCAGATCTTCGACCGGGACTGGGAGTGGAGCGAGCTGACCGCCTTCGTCTCCGACGAGGAGCCAGGTCCACGCCTCGGAGTCGTGTCCGGACGCCGTCGCCAGGGGAAGAGCTTCCTGCTCGAAGCTCTGACCGAGGCGACAGGCGGCTTCTACTTCACTGCCGTCGAGGCGACCGCCGCCGAGTCCCTGAGACTGATCGGCGAAGCGATCGGACGCTTCACCGACGCGCCCGTGCCGCCACGCCCCCGGGACTGGAGTGAAGCCTTGGAGCTCCTCTTCGACCTGGCCGCGCAGCGCCCCGTCCCGATCGTCATCGACGAGTTCCCGTATCTGGTCCGGGGCGACACATCCCTTCCCTCCCGCCTCCAGGCCACCTTGGGCGTCCGCGGCGGCCGTCATCTGCGTCGGCATCCGCGCCTTCTGCTGTGCGGCAGCGCGATGTCGTTCATGGGTGGACTGCTGTCCGGTACCTCGCCGCTGTACGGCCGCGCCGGACTCGACCTCGTCGTCCACTCCCTGGGATATCGGGAGGCGGCCTCGTTCTGGAACATCGACCACCCACAGCTCGCCGTCCTCACGCACTCCGTGGTCGGCGGCACCCCGGCCTACCGGCGGGAGTTCGTGGGCGACGACGTACCGGCGGGACTCGACGACTTCGACGACTGGGTGTGCCGCACGGCCCTCAATCCCGCGCGCCCCCTCCAGGGCGAGGCGGAGTTCCTCCTCGCCGCCGAACCAGACGTACGCGACCGCGCGCTCTACCACTCCCTCCTGGCGGCAGTCGCAGCCGGCAACCACACCAGCGGCGGCATCGCAGGCGCCGTCGGCCGCAAGGCCACCGACATCTCCCAGCCACTGACCGTGCTCAAGCGGTGCGGCCTGCTGACCGTGGAGCCGGACGCCTTCCGCGGCAACCGCACCGCGTACCGCATCGCCGAACCCCTGATCACGTTCCACCACGCGGTCGTACGCCCGAACCAGTCCCTGCTGACGCAGCGGCGCAACCCGGCGGCAGCCTGGGCCACATCCCGGGACACGTTCCTCAGCAATGTGGTCGGCCCCCACTTCGAGCACCTGTGCCGCGAGTGGGTCTCCTGGCATGCGGAACCCGACACCTTCGGCGGCCTCCCCATCGAGGTCACCTCGGGAACCGTCGCCGATTCCGCCGCGCGCGCCTCCCACGAAGTCGACGTCGTCGTACGCGGCGCGGTCGGCCAGGATCACGGCATCCTGCTGTCGATCGGCGAAGCCAAGTGGAACAAGGTCATGGACGTACGCCACCTCGACCGGCTCCGCCACATCCTGGGGCTCCTCACGGCCCGAGGCATCGACACGAGCCATGCCCGCCCCGCCTGCTACAGCGGCATCGGCTTCACCCCGGACCTGCACGCGGCGGCAGAGCGAGGGGAAGTGGTCCTCGTCGATCTGAAACGCCTGTACGGCGGCACGTAGAGACCGCGCGTCGCCGGAACACGTGGCTGCTACTGCCCGGCCCCCCAACACAACGGAAGGCGGCGGCCCCCCGATCCCCTGGCCCGCCGCCTTCGCCGTGCCGTTACCGGCTCACCGCGTCGAACCACCGCACCACCTGCGGCGCCGACACCTGGAACGACCCGAAGTGGTCCACGTCCCCCTGATTCACCGCGGTCACAGCGCCGCCGCTCCGGCGAGTCCCCGCCGGACACGCCAACTGGTCCGTGTTTCATATGCTTTGCGCGTCTCTTCTGTCATACCCGTGACGCTACGGACGCTCGCTTCGCCCGGACATCCGAGAGTCCCCCGGACCCGTGGTGGACTTGGGTCCACCCCGCCCGTCCCGCTGACCGGAGGCCGCATGACCACCGAGACGGAGAAGCCGTCATACGACCCCGAGGCGCGCGGACTGCGCCTGGTGGCCGTGCTGTTGGGGCTGACCGTGGTCAGCGGCCTGATCGACGCGGTGAGTTATCTGGGCCTCGGCCACGTCTTCACCGCGAACATGACCGGCAACGTGGTGGTGCTGGGCTTCGCCGCCGCCGGGGCACCGGGTTTCTCCGTCCCGCACACGCTGACGTCGCTGGTTTCCTTCCTGGTGGGAGCGGTGGCCGGGGGCCGGGTCGCGGTGCGGCTCGGCACCGGTTCGCGCCGCGGCTGGGCACGGATCACGCTCGCCGCCGAGACGCTGTTCGTGGGCGTATCGGCCGCGGTCGCCTTCGCCGCACCGGGCGCCACCGGCACGACGTACACCCTGATCGCCCTCACCGCCTTCGCCATGGGCCTGCGCAACGCGACCGTCCGCAAACTGGGCGTCCCCGACCTGACGACCACTGTCCTGACGATGACCCTGACGGGCCTCGCCTCCGAGTCCCGCCTCGCGGGCGGCAGCGCCCACCGCTCCCCACGCCGCACGGCCTCCGTGATCGCGATGCTCGCGGGGGCGCTGCTCGGGGCGTGGCTGGTGATCCATCACGGGCTGGGCATCCCACTGCTGATCGCGGCGGTGATGGCGGGCGTGCTGGCGGTGACGGCGTCAGGAAAGGAGTGACCTGGAGAGATCAGCGTGGACTTCACCACCATCGCGGACTGCAGTCCGTCCAGGAGCGCCGCCTCCGAGGCCTCGGTGTACCGCAGTCCGGTACGGCCCTTTCCCGCGGCGCCTGCGCGAACAGTTCGAGGGCGTCATCTGGCGGTTCCGCACTGACAGCCAATGGCGACGCCTGGGCGGGCTGCTGACAGTCCCCGGTTCGTCGCGGTGTTGGAGAGGGTCAAGGTACGCGGACCGGTGGGCCGTCCGCGCACCCGACCGGACGCGGTAGCTGCCGATAAGGCGTACTCCTCGCGGGCGAACCGCGCCTACCTGCGCAGACGCGGGATCAAGGCGGTCGTCCCGGAGAAGGCCGATCAGGCCGCGAACCGCAAGATGCGCAGCCTCAACCCGAACCCGCGGTTGCGGGGGGGGGGGGGGGGGGGGGGGGGGGGGGGGGGGGGGGGGGGGGGGGGGGGGGGGGGGGGGGGGGGGGGGGGGGGGGGGGGGGGGGGGGGG
>NZ_JBVHXR010000022.1:0-192925 GCF_055569295.1 Streptomyces sp. NPDC029292 | reverse complement strand
CACGCTCGGCTTCGCTCGCGCGGGGGGACCCCCATCGCGTCGACGCCCTCCTCCGCCTTGCAGCTGCACGCACCACACCCCGCTCACCGGTGCTGACAAGGCGCCGTCGCTTCCCTCCACCGTGATCGACCGGACAGGCCCTAGGAGACGCGCGGAAAGCGGGCCTGCAGGGTCCAGATCGCCGGGTTCTCGGCGAGGTCGTCGTGCAGGTCGGTGAGGTCGGCGATCAGGTCGTGCAGGAAGTCGCGGGCCTCGCGGCGGAGTTCGGAGTGGGAGAAGGTCAGCGGGTCCTCGTCGCGGTGCATCCAGTCGGCCTCGACGTCCACCCAGCCGAAGCGGCGCTCGAAGAGCATGCGGTCGGTCGACTCGGTGAAGTCGAGCTCCGCGTGCTGGGGCCGGGAGGCCCGGCTGCCGCGCGGGTCCTGGTCGAGCTGCTCCGCGATGTCGCACAGCGCCCACGCGAAGTCGAGTACCGGCACCCATCCCCAGGCTGTGGACAGCTCCCGGTCCGCCTTGGTGTCGGCGAGATAGACGTCACCGCAGAACAGGTCGTGCCGCAGCGCGTGCACGTCCGCGCGGCGGTAGTCGGTCTGCGGGGGGTCCGGGAAGCGGTTGGAGAGGGCGTAGCCGATGTCGAGCACGTAGGTGATGGTGTCACGCCCTCGTAGGATCGTGGACGTGCCCCGATCTTCCGCCGTCGTCCCCTTTGCCCTGGCCGCCGCTGTCGCCCTCACCGCGTGCAGCGGGGGTGTGCACGGCAAGCCCGGCGCCTCGGGCGTCCGCGACCCGTACTTCCCGAGGATGGGCAACGGCGGCTACGACGTCACCCACTACGGCCTGACCCTCTCCTACGACCCGCAGAGCAGGCACCTCAAAGGCACGGCCGAGATCACCGCGCGCGCCACCCAGAACCTCAGCGCGTTCAACCTCGACCTGAAGGGCCTGGACGTCGCCGGCGTCACCGTCGAGGGCCAGGGCGCCCGCTGGAACCGGGCGGGCCAGGAGCTGACCGTGCGCCCGCACGACGACCTCGACAAGGGCGAGACGTTCCGTGCGACGGTCCGCTACTCGGGCACCCCCGAGACGATCACCGACCTCGACGCCTCGACGGAGGGCTGGCTGCCCACGGCGGACGGCGCGCTGGCCCTCGGCGAACCCACCGGTTCGATGACGTGGTTCCCCGGCAACCACCACCCCTCCGACAAGGCGTCGTACGACATCACGATCACGGTCCCCGAGAGCCTGCAGGCGGTCTCCAACGGCGAGTTGGCGAGCGCGACGACCAAGAACGGCCGTACGACCTTCGCCTGGCACACCGCCGAACCGATGGCGAGCTATGTCGCGACGCTCGCGATCGGCCAGTACGACATCACCCGCTCGACCACGAAGAACGGCCTGCCCGTGTACGTCGCCGTCGACCCGACGCAGGCCGAGGCGAGCAAGCGGGTGCTGGCCGAGATCCCGGAGATCATGGACTGGGCGGAGTACAACTTCGGCCCGTACCCCTTCTCCTCCACCGGCGCCATCGTCGACCGCCCGGCGGACGCGGGCTACGCCCTGGAGACCCAGACCCGCCCCGTCTTCCCCGGCCCCACGGACACCGAGACCCTCGTCCACGAGCTGGCCCACCAGTGGTACGGCAACTCCGTCACGCCGAAGTCCTGGCGTGACATGTGGCTCAACGAGGGCTTCGCCACGTACGCGGAGTGGCTGTGGCAGGAGGACCACGACGGCGACACCGCCCAGGACATCTTCGACTCGCTCTACAACGGCGACTACTACGGCACCGAAGAGGACAACGAGGAACTCTGGTCCTTCCCGCCCGCCAAACCCTCCGGTGCCGCCCACATCTCCGAGCACCCCGTTTACGACCGCGGCGCGATGGTCCTCCACAAGATTCGCCAGACCGTCGGCGACGACGCGTTCTACGACATCATCCAGGGCTGGGCCGCCACCCACCGCCACGGCAACGCGGACACCGCCGACTTCACGGCGTACGTAGAGAAAAAGGCACCCGACAAGGACTTCGGCGAGATCTGGAAGGACTGGCTGTACGGGAAGGGCAAGCCGGACCACCCGTGACCCGACCCGTGCGGGGCAGGTGGCCCGACTCCCCTTCCGCCTCCGCTAGTTCACGTTGACCGCGGTCCAGGCCGAGGCCACCGCCGCGTACTCCGCGCTGCTCGCGCCATACAGGTCGCTCGCCGCCTGGAGGGTGGCGACGCGGGCGCCGGCGTAGTCCGTCGAGGAGGTGAAGTACGTGGTCAGGGCCTTGTACCAGATCTGGTAGGCCTTGGTGCGGCCGATGCCGGTGACCGTGGAGCCGTTGTACGTCGGGGAGTTGTAGCTGACCCCGTTGATGGTCTTCGCGCCGCTGCCCTCGCTCAGCAGGTAGAAGAAGTGGTTGGCGACGCCCGAGGAGTAGTGCACGTCGAGGCGGGCGACGGTGCGGGACCAGTAGTCGGCGGAGTTGCCGTCCTTGCTGGGCTGGTCCATGTAGCGCAGCGGCTTGCCGTTGCCGAAGATGTCGATCTTCTCGCCGATGAGGTAGTCGCCGACGTCGGAGGAGTTGTTCGCGAAGAACTCCACCGAGGTGCCGAACATATCGGAGGTGGCCTCGTTCAGGCCGCCGGACTCCCGGCTGTACTTCAGCCCGGCGGTGGCGGCAGTCAGCCCGTGGCTCATCTCGTGCCCGGCGACGTCGAGCGAGGTGAGCGGGTGCGTGTTGGCGTCGCCGTCGCCGTACGTCATGCAGAAGCAGGTGTCGGACCAGAAGGCGTTGACGTAGGCGTTGCCGTAGTGGACGCGGGAGTAGGCGGCCTTGCCGTCGCCGGCGATGCCGTTGCGGTTGAACGCGCTCTTGTAGAAGTCCCAGGTGACGGCGGCACCGTAGGCCGCGTCGACGGCCGCGGTCTGGCGGTTCGCGGGCGTGCCGTCGCCCCAGCTGTCGTCCGCGTCGTGGAAGAGGGTGCCCGTGCCGGACGTACCGCCGTTCAGGTCGTACGCCTTGTGGCCGCCGCGGCCGCCGTCGATCAGGTCGTAGCCGCCGGAGGAGGAGGCGGTGGTGCCGAGGGTGACGGTACCGCTGTACTCGCTGGCGCCCGTGCCGGTGTCGATCGCCTCGTAGTCGTACAGCTTCTTGCCGGTGGCGGCGTCGGTGATGACGTGCAACTCGCTGGGCGTACCGTCGTGTTGCAGACCCTTCACGACGGACTCGTACGCGAGGACGGGCGTGCTGCCCCCGGCCCAGACGACCTTGCGCGTGGTCGCGGAGGTGCTCTTCTGCGAACCGGCGGCGCTGAGGGCGGACTTTTTCGCGGTGGCCGCGGATATCTTGGCGTCGGTGGACGCCACGGATATGCGGGCCTTCGTGGCCTTGCTGACGCTCTTGAGCGTTCCGCTCTTCGTGGTGTGCGTGACGAGGTCGCCGCCCAGGACGGGGAGTCCGGCGTACGTCCGCTCGTAGCGGGTGTGGACGGTCCCGTTCGCGTCCTTCACCACGTCCCGGACGACGAGCTGCTCCTGGGCGCCGAGCCCGAGCTTCTCGGCCATCGAACCGACGTCCGCCTGGGCCGACTTGAGGGCGGCGGCGCGGGCGGACACGCTCAGGGCGACGGGGGCCGCGCCCTGGGGGGCCTGCGTGCCGGCCGCGGTGGCGGATCCGTTCTGCACGGCGAGCACGACCATCGCGGCCGACGCGGCGAGGGCGGCGGCGCGGAAGGCGGTCTTGCGGGAGGCGCGGGACTGGTGTCTCACTCGGTCTCCTTGAAAAGATGTGGCGTCCGTCGGGGTGTGACGGGCCGTCACGTGCCGTGAGGGGGTGGCATGGGGGAGAGAGTGACACCTGTGGGGTTTCTTTGACAGGGGTCGGTCAACTTTTTACATGGTTGTTTCCGGAATTCGTGGTGCGGTGTTCGGTATGCGGGCGTCTGGGTCCCGCCAGCGTCATTCACTCCACGGCGTCGACTCCCACTCCGTCAGCCGCTGGTGAAGGTCCGGCGGCCACAGGGCCTCCGGCGATCGGGCCAGTTCACTCGGGGTCCACCAGCGCCAGTTCAGGATCCCGTCCTCGGCGTGCGCGGCGCGGAGATGGTCGCCGACCGGCTCGCGTCGCGGTCCGCGCGCCACGTAGATGTGCTCGTGCTGGCGCACGGGAACCCCGGCCCGCGTGAAGTCGTGCTCCCAGGTGCACAGCAGAGGGCCCGGCTCGAGGTCGCCCCACCCGGTCTCCTCGCGCAGCTCCCGCAGGGCGCCCTCGCGCGGACTCTCCCCCTCTTCGAGCCCGCCGCCGGGCATGGCCCAGTGCACGCCGACCTCTTCGTTGTCGTACCGGAAGAGGAAGACGGATCCGTCGGGATCGAGGACGGCGACGCGCGCGGCGCGGCGCGGAGTGCGCAGCACCTTGCGCAACACCGCGCAGGGCCGCCCCAGTTGGAGATCCCTGCGCCGCCCGATGACCTCATACCCGAGGGCGGTCCAGAAGGCGAGGGCCTTGGGGTTGTTGTCGAGGACGGCGAGACGTACGGCGGTCCGCCCGGAGCTCTGGAACCGCTCCTCGACGAGACCCGCCAACTCCCTCCCTGTCCCCTGGCGTTGCACGCTCACGTCCACGAGCAACAGCCCGATCCACGGGTCGGGATCGGCCGGATCGGGATGTCGCGCCAGGGTGATCACGACCCCCACGAGCCGCCCCTCACTCCGGGCGATCAGCACCTCCGCGTCCGGGTTCGCCAACTCCCCGGCGAGGGCGGTCGCCACCTGCTCCGGCCGGATGTCGTCGGGGTCCGGGAAGTCCCCGCTCAGGGCGTGGAAGTCGCGGTGGGAGGCGTAGAGGGCGGTGAGTTCGGTGAGGAGCGGGGTCGGGATGTCGTGGTCGGGCGTGAGGGGGAGGGGTTCGAGGAGCATGGGCGGAGACTAGGGGTCGTTCCGTCAGTGCGCCTCAGCGCGGTGCTCGCGCAGCTCCACATGGCAGAGGGCGGAAGCGCTTCGCGTCGCGGCCAACGCGCGACGGGAACTGGACGCGGCCGGTATCGACCCGGCGCGGTTCGGTCTCTCGGCCTGACCCTCCCCCTCCAGTCGGTCCCATCCCTCCCCTTCTTCACGGGGCTGGGGCCGAAGCGACGCCCCAGAGACGTAACCGCTCCGGCGCTCCGCCCTTCGGCGTCCACGTCAGTCGGATGTGGGTCGCAGGACCAGGCTGACGAAGCCCCAGATGTCCCGGTAGGCGCGCAGCCATTCGGAGCGCCGGGCGGTGGCTGTCTCCAGCACCTGTGAGCTGTCCGGGTCGGCTGGGTGATCCAGGGCCCATGAGGCCAGTGAGCCCCAGCAGGCCCACTCGTAGTCGTCCAGTTCGCCGCGCGTGCTGACGTGGCCGTGGACGGGAGTCCACCCGTCGGCGACGACGCGGTCCACCGTGGTTGCCAGGTCGGTGAAGTTCCCCAGTATCTCCACGGCCTCCTGGGAGGGCTCGCGGGCCCAGAAGCCTTCACCGATCAGCGCGCGTCCCCCGGGAGCGAGGTGTTTGCGTGCCGCCGCCAGGGTGGGCAGCAGGCCGCCGAAGGCGTGCGTGGCCCCCACGCTGAGCACCAGGTCGAACGAGTGTGGTGAGGAGAAGCCCTCGGCTTCTTGACGGTGGAGTACCAGGCGCTCCTGGACACCGAGGCGGGTCGCGGTCTCGTGGGCCTGCGCCAGGGCATCCTCGGAGATGTCCACGCCCTCGGCGCGCAGCCGTGGATGCATGGCCAGGGCGCGCAGCAGCCATTCCCCACCCCCGCAACCAAGGTCGAGCACACGCCCGTCGCCGCGCGGCAGACCGCGTTCCAGCAGTCGGCTCACCGAGTCATCGTCGAGGGGGGACTTTATGGGGTGGTCCGAATGGGCGATCTGGGAGAGCTGTTCACGGTTCGCCGGCGCAGCTTGGCAGCGCTCGATGCCGTGCGCACCGTGATTTCGTCCCGGACGGCTGATCCAGCAAGCGGCTTGACCCCGCTGACCGGTCCTCGTGGTGGGGCGGCCGGCATGAGGCTGTGCGCGATGCGGGCGCCCGTGGCGTCGTGATCCGGCGTGCCCGCATCGTCTTCGAGCCGATCAGTGACTACGTGCGATACGAGTACGACGGCACGCGGGGGCACGCGGGGGCACGCGGGGGCACGTGGCGGCGCTGTGCGCGGCACGCGTCGCCACTCATACGGAGAGCCCCCGGGCCCGGTGTCACCCGGGCCCGGGGGCTTCTCAACCGTCGTGTGCGACTCAGACGCTCACGCCGAAGTCCTGCGCGATGCCCACCAGGCCCGAGGCATAGCCCTGGCCGACCGCGCGGAACTTCCACTCCGCGCCGTTGCGGTAGAGCTCGCCGAAGACCATGGCGGTCTCGGTGGCGGCGTCCTCGGAGAGGTCGTAGCGGGCGATTTCCGCGCCGCCGGCCTGGTTGATGATGCGGATGTAGGCGTTGCGGACCTGGCCGAAGTTCTGCGAGCGGGTCTCGGCGTCGTAGATGGAGACCGGGAAGACGATCTTTTCGACGTCGGCGGGGAGGCCCGCCAGGTTGACGTTGATCGCCTCGTCGTCGCCCGCGCCCTCGCCCGTGCGGTTGTCGCCGGTGTGGACGATGGTCTGGTCGGGGGTCTGCTTGTTGTTGAAGAAGACGAAGTGACCGTCCGAGTAGACCTTGCCCTGGGGGTTGACCGCGATCGCCGAGGCGTCGAGGTCGAAGTCGGTGCCCGTGGTGGTGCGGACGTCCCAGCCGAGGCCCACGGTGACGGCGGTCAGGCCCGGAGCCTCCTTGGTGAGCGAGACGTTGCCACCCTTGGACAGGCTTACAGCCATTGTTGGGAGTCCCTTCCCTCGTTGCGTACGCGCGGCGTGCTCGTACGTATGGGCTTCGTACGAGCACGAAGCTACAGCTACCCCTATCAACGCCAAGGGGGGTCCCTGAGGTTCCGCATCCCTTTACTTTCTTTACTCGGAGGGCAAGGAAAACCGGGTGACGTGGACCGGACAGGCACGCGACCATGGAGCCATGTCCGGTCCTTACGTCATTCGCGGCTCCGTCTCCCTTCCCGAGGCCGAGCTCATGTGGCGTTTCTCGCGCTCCAGCGGGCCCGGCGGACAGCACGTCAACACGAGTGACTCGCAGGTCGAGCTGCGGTTCGACCTCGCGAAGACCGAAGCGCTGCCGCCCGTGTGGAAGGAACGCGCCCTCGCCAAGCTCGCCGGGCGGCTCGTCGACGGGGTCGTCAGCGTCCGAGCCTCCGAGCACCGGTCGCAGTGGCGCAACCGGGAGACCGCGGCCGTACGGCTCGCCTCCCTGCTCGCCGAGGCGACCGCTCCGCCGCCCAAGCCCCGCCGGGCCACCCGTATCCCCCGGGGCATCAATGAGCGTCGGCTGCGCGAGAAGAAGCAGCGCTCCGACACCAAGCGCGGACGCTCCGGGCGCGAGTGGGGTTAAGCGCGACTGGGGCTGAGCCCCCTTGTCACATCGGCCTTCGCATCGGCTGTCACATCGGCCTTCACATCGGCTGTCACATCGACGTCCGCTGATCCGTCACACCAGTGACGGACCGCGACGAGGAGATGTGATCGATGAGCCGGCAGGAATTCCGGGATGGTTCCGACGATGGTTCCGAGGAGAGCGAATTCCTCGGCCGGCTCGCGCAGCGGTTCGAAGCCCATCGTGGTCATCTGCGCGCCGTCGCCTACCGCATGCTCGGTTCGGTCAGCGAGGCCGACGACGCGGTGCAGGAGGCCTGGCTCAAGCTCAGCCGGGCCGATGCGAGCCGGGTCGACAATCTGGGCGGGTGGCTGACGACCGTGGTGGGGCGGGTGTGTCTCGACATGTTGCGGTCGCGCAGGACGCGGGGTGAGGAGCCGCTGGAGGAGCAGCCCGGCGTGCGGATGCCGGAGCCGGTGCTCAGCCCGCTCAGCGGGATCGATCCCGAGCAGGAGGCGCTGCTCGCCGACTCGGTGGGCCTCGCCCTGCTCGTCGTACTGGAGCAGCTGACGCCCGCCGAGCGGCTCGCCTTCGTGCTGCACGACCTGTTCGCCGTGCCGTTCGAGGAGATCGCGCCCATCCTGGGCCGGACGCCGGCGGCGTCTCGTCAGCTCGCCAGCCGTGCCCGGCGCCGGGTGCGGGGCGGGGCGCCCGCGCCGGATCCCGACCTCGCCCAGCAGCGGGAGGTCGTGGAGGCGTTCCTGGCGGCCGCGCGCGACGGCGACTTCGACGCGCTCGTCGCGGTGCTCGACCCGGATGTCGTGGCTCGGTCCGAGGGCGGCGTGACCGCCGGTGCGGTCGCCGTGGCCTCGGGGGCGAGCTCCGTCGGTCACCTCGCCCGTGTCGCGCAGCCCGCCCTCGTCAACGGTGCCGTGGGGGTCGTGGTCGTGGCCGAGGGGCGCCCCGTCAGCGTTCTCGCCTTCACGGTCGTACACGGGAAGATCGCCGTGATCGACATCCTCAACGACCCGGAGCGGCTGGCCGGGCTCGATGTCACTGTCCTGGAGAGGTAAACCGCCGGTGCGCTAACCCAACTGCCGGTACCGGCCCTTGAAGTACATCAGCGGTCCCCCGTCCGCGCTCGGCACCGACGCCGTGAGCACGCGGCCGATGACGAGGGTGTGGTCGCCGGCGGTCACCCGCTGCTCCGTGCGGCACTCCAGGGTCGCCAGGGCGCCGCCCACCAGCAGTGCCCCGGCCGCCTCGCCGCGGACGTACGGGATGTCCTCGAAGAGCAGCCGGTCGCTGATGCGGCCCTTCATGGCGAAGCGGCCCGCGATGTGGCGCTGGCTCTCGGAGAGTACGGAGACGCCCCACAGGGGCTGCTCGTCGAGCAGATCGTCCATGCGCGAGCCCTCGCGCAGGCTGACGAGGACCAGCGGCGGGTCCAGGGAGACGGACATGAACGCCGTCGCCGTCATGCCGACGTCGTCGCCACCAGGGCCGTTCGGGTCCAGCGCGGGCTCGTGCGCGGTCACCAGGACCACGCCCGCGGCCAGTCGGGTCATGGCGGCGCGGAACTCGTCGTTGCTCACCCCCTCAGCATGCACGGGCGGGGAGGGGGGAAAGGCAGGGGAAGTCTTCAGCACGCCGAAACGCTAGTCTGCGCCCCTGCGGCGGCACATCGGACCTCGGCCCGAACCGAGTCCTAGGACCACCGACGGACGCCTGGCCCGGGTCCGCTCCGGTCGGCTCCGGCACAACGGACACAACCGCTCACAGCACCTGCACAGCTGCCATATATGCGTTCAGTAAACGCACGGTGAAAATGCATAAACCCCACTCAATTGTTCATCTTCCGCTGTGACTTGAGTCACAGGAGCCATATTTTGTTGACCCTGTGTACCGAGTGGGGAGCGCGCTGTGATTCAGTGGCGGGGAGCCTGAGAAAGAAGCTACCAACCAGTACGCCGAAGAGAATCCTGGAGTTGCTGCGAGGTCTCGAGGGGAGGCCGAATGGAGACCGAGTCGGAGCCCTACGTCCGTCTTGCGACCCTGCGGCAGCTGCACACGGTGATGGCGGACATGAACACCGCCCGCAGCCTGGCCGACACGCTGCAGACCGTCGCCGACGGCGTCGTCACCGGTCTCGGCTACGAGTTGGCGTGTGTCAACCTCGTACGCCCGGACGGCGATCTCGTGGTCGCCGCGCTCGCCGGCAACTCCGCCGCCGAGGCCCTCATCACCGGCCGCGTCGGCTCCCGCGCCTCCTGGGACCGCCGGCTGAGCATGGGCGAGGCCTGGGGCGACCTCAGGTTCATACCGCACACCGAGGGCTGGGTCCTCGACGAGGACGACGTACCGCAGTGGTACACCGACGGGCCCGCGCCCCGCTTCGAGGACGAGTGGCACCCCTCCGACCGCCTCTTCGCGCCGATGTACACACCCGGCGTCTCGGGCGCCAGCTGCGGCGAGCTGATCGGCGTGATGTCCGTGGACCGGCCGCGCAACGGCCGGCGGCCCGGCGCGTGGGGGCGCGAGGCGCTCCAGATGTACGCGTTCCAGGCCGCCATCGCGATCAGCAACGCGCGTCTACGCGCGAACATGCAGCGCGCCCTGGTCCGGCTCGAGCGGGAGCAGCAGGCCCTGCGCGCCAGCGAGGAGAGCTTCCGGCAGGCCTTCGAGTACGCGCCGAGCGGCATGGCCATCGCCGAGATGGGCGGCGACCAGCACGGCCGGATCCTGCGCACCAACGACGCGCTCTGCCGGCTGCTCGGCCGCCCCGCCTCCGCGATGCGCCGCTACTCCTTCTCCGACCTCGTGCACCCCGAGGACATCGGCACGCTGCTGCGGACCTCGGCCGAGGGCGGGCGCGCGGAGCTCAGACTGGGGCGCCGGGACGGCACGTACGTCTGGGTCAGCCTCCGTAACTCCGTCGTCGCGGACGCCGCCGACGGCCCCCGTTTTCTCCTCACCCACGTCGAGGACATAGAGGAGCGCAAGCGCCGCGAGCTCCAGCTCGCCCACCGCGCCTCGCACGACTCGCTCACCGGCCTGCCGAACTCCGCCGAGCTGCGCTCCCGGCTCAGCGCCCGCCTCTGCCAGCGCCCGCAGGCCCTCCCGCCGGGCATGGTCGAGTCGCTGGACGCGGCGTACGGGCACGGGCAGTACGCGGAGCTGCCGAGCGGCGGCACGTACGACACGCCTGGCGGATACGACGGCAACAGCCACGGATTCGACTTCCGGCCGGGCGCCGAGGTGTACGACGCCTTCGACCACCACGTCCACACGATCGCGCCCGAGGGTGAGACGGACGACGGCACCAAGGGGCTCGCGGTCCTCTTCTGCGACCTCGACGGCTTCAAGTCGATCAACGACCGCTTCGGGCACAACGCGGGTGACGCGGTGCTCATCGAGGTGGCGAGACGGCTGACCAACGGTGTCCGCGACGGGGACACGGTCGCCCGGCTCGGCGGCGACGAGTTCGTGGTGCTCGCCGACGGGCTCGGCCGGGCCGACGCCGCCGACCTCGCCGTACGGCTGCGGAACGCGATCATCCCGCCGATCCGCGTGGACGGCCGGGCCGTCCGGGTGGGCGCCAGCTTCGGCATCGGGTGGGCACACTGCGGCTTGACGGCGGACGAGGTGCTGAAGTCCGCTGACGAACGGATGTACGTCGAGAAACGGTCTCGTCCCAAACAGCACAGGCGCGCGGGATAAAACGCAGGTCAGTGCGTTGATGCGGTGAAGGCCACCCGTTTGGCTCCCGGAGAGCGGGTAGGCTCGCCATTCATCCATGCAGTGAATGTGAACCGACCGCATCCGAACCGCACCTGTTGAGGAGACCAAGGGATGACGCCCGGCAACAACGGCGCGAGCACGCCCGAGGACGACGACCCGTTCGGCTATCTGTACGCCGACGGTCAGGCCGCCGGAGCCCAGCCGCCGAGCGGCGGCGGTGGCTACGGCTACCCCGGCTCGGTCAACCGGGTGCGGGCGGTCGGCGAGCGCCAGTACGGACAGCAGGCGCCGACGGCCGCCTATGGACAGGTGCCCCAGCAGCAGGCATACGGGCAGCAGCAGGGCTACGGCCAGCAGCAGCCCGCGTACGGCCAGCCGAACGCTCACTACGCCGCGCCCGAGACGGTCCCCGGCGGCGCGCCCACGACCCGGCAGCCGCTGCACGGCGACGGCGGCGGACGTGGCCGCGGCCCGAACACCAAGGGCCTCCTCATCGCCGCGATCGCCGTGGTCGCGGTCGTCGTCATCGGCATCGGCGTCGCCATGATCGGCGGCGACTCGAACGACAACAAGACCGGCGACCAGGCGGGCTCGACCCCGTCGACGTCCCAGAGCGCGTCGCCCAGCCAGTCGGCGTCCCCGAGCGCCGGTGCCTCCGCTGACCTGCCGGCGATCGACGCGAAGGCGCTGAACCTGGGGACCGGCGTGTCGACCGCGTCGGACGTCAAGGGCGCGAGCGCCGACGGCGGTGTCTACGTGACGGGCCTGAACAACGTCGGCGCCTCGGTCACCTGGACCGTCAGCGGCATTCCCAAGGACGGCCTCTACACCCTGTTCACGCGCTACAGCGTGGCCGGTGACGACGCGAGCATGACGCTCACGGTCAACGGCAAGACGTTCGGCAGCAAGCTGAACCTGTCCAACTTCACGGGCGCCGCCGACGGTGACTTCGCGAAGGGCTGGACGCAGACCTTCGCGTATCCGACCCTCAACAAGGGCACCAACACGATCTCCATCTCCTGCCAGGACGGCGACAGCTGCAACATCCTCCTCGACCAGCTGTCGCTGAAGGAGGGCAAGGCCAGCTGAGCCGACGGCGGTCACGCCGCCGTCGCGTCCCCCGTCACCGTGATCTGCCCCAGCAGCGTCTCGTACGCCGCCCGGTCGAACTCGCCCGCCGCGGGGGCCAGTACGGTCGCCGCGGACAGGGCGACGGCCCGCGCCAGGCGGTCCGGCCACGGCAGGCGCTCCACCAGCCCCGACAGCAGGCCCGCGACGGCCGAGTCGCCCGCGCCCGTCGGATTGCCGTGTACGCGGCGTGGCGGGGTCGCGTGCCAGCGGCCCTCCGTGTTCGCCGCGAGGAGGCCCTGCGCGCCCAGCGAGGCCACGACGGTGCGGGCGCCGCGGCGGCGGGCGTCGCGGGTGGCCTGCGACGGGTCGTGGGAGCCGGTGAGCTCGGCGAGTTCGTCGCTGTTGGGCTTGACGATGTCGGGGCGGGCGGCGACTCCGCGGCGCAGCGGTTCGCCACTGGTGTCCAGCAGGACCGGGACCGCCATCGCGCGTGCCGTGCGCACGAGGTGGGCGTACGCGCCCACCGGTACCCCCGGAGGCAGGCTGCCGCACAGGGCCACCGCGGAGGCGGAGCGCAGCAGATCCTCGTACGCCTCCTGGAAGGCGGACCACTCGGTGCGGGCTATCGCCGGGCCGGGCTCGTTGAGCTGCGTCGTGTCACCCGTCGTCGTGTCCACCACCGCTATCGTGCGGCGCGTTGAACCCTCCACCGGGACCAGCGCGTCCACCACGCCCGGCGTGTGCGTGAGTTGCTCCTGCACGGCGCGGCCCGTCGCGCCGCCGGTGAAGCCCGTGACCGTCACCTCGTGGCCGAGTGCGGCGAGCACCCGGGCCACGTTCAGGCCCTTGCCGCCGGGGCGTTCGGTCACCTCGGTCACCCGGTGCGAGGTGTGCGGCCGCAGGGACCGTACGCGATAGGTGATGTCGAGAGCGGTGTTCAGTGTGACCGTGAGGATCACCTGGGCCGACCTCCCCCGAAGAGAACATGTAGTGGACGCTCGGAACGCGCTTGCCGGTTGTTCCGGAGGCTAGATCATGCCAAACACAACGGCGGTCGGCCCAGTCCCGCGGGCCAACCGCCGTACGGCAACAATGGGGTGAATCAGCCCAGTTGGGGATCCACCACCCAGGCGCCCTTGCGCATCACGCCCTTGAGCTCGAAGTCGGCGTCCAGGACCACCAGATCGGCGTCCTTGCCCGGCTCCAGCGAGCCCACCTTGTCGTACACGCCCAGCAGGCGCGCCGGGTTGGCGGAGATGGCCGCCACGACGTCCTCGACCGGCAGCCGGTCGATCGTCACGGCCCGCTTGAAGGCGCGGTCGAGGGTGAGCGTGGAGCCCGCGATCGAGCCGCCCTCCACCAGGCGGGCGACGCCCTCGCTGACCTCGACCTCCAGCGGGCCGAGCATGTAGCGGCCGTCGCCGAAGCCCGCCGCGTCCATCGCGTCCGTGATGAACGCGACCCGGTGCGCGCCCGCGTGATGGAACGCCAGTTGCAGCGAGGCCGGGTGCAGGTGCACGCCGTCGTCGATCAGCTCGACCGTGATCCGCTCGTCCTCGAGGAGCGCCGCGATCGGGCCCGGTGTGCGGTGGCCGAGCGCGGGCATCGCGTTGAACAAGTGCGTGGCCACCGTCGCGCCCGCGTCGATGGCCTTCTGCGTCTGCTCGTACGTCGCGTCCGTGTGTCCGATCGCCGCGATCACCCCGTGCTCGGCCAGCAGGCGTACGGAGGCGATGCCGCCCGGCAGTTCGGTGGCGAGGGTGACCATCCTGGCCCGGCCGCGCGCCGCGTCGATCAGCTTGCGGACCTCGGCCGGTTCCGGGTCGCGCAGCAGCTCCTCGGAGTGCGCGCCCTTGCGGCACGGCGAGATGAACGGGCCCTCGAAGTGGATGCCCGCGATGTCGCCCTGCTCGGCCAGCTCGGAGAGCAGCCCGGCGCGCTGGGCGAGGCCGTGCATGTCGCCGGTGACGGTGGAGGCGACGACCGTCGTGGTGCCGTGCAGGCGGTGGGTGTGGACGCCCTTGAGTACGTCGTCGACCGTGCCCGAGGTGAAGGAGGCGCCGCCGCCGCCGTGGTTGTGGATGTCGACGAAGCCGGGGACGAGCCAGTGGCCCTTCAGATCCACGGTCTGGGCGTCCTCGGCGGCGCTCCCGGCGATCCGCGTGCCGTCCACGATCACGCGGCCGCCGTCCACGATCCCGGTGGGCAGGACCACCCGGGCGCCGGCGAGAACCTTGCTAGGGGCCATCAGGTGGTTACCTCCGAGCGGTCGGTGATGTCGGTTTCGAGTAGATCCCAGGCCAGCAGGCCCGCGCCCAGGCATCCGGCCGTGTCCCCGAGGGCCGCGGGAACGATGGCGGGCAGCTTCTGGAAGGTGACGCGCCGCTCGACGGCGGCCCGCAGCGGTGTGAACAAGGTTTCCCCGGCCTCCGCCAGACCGCCACCGATGATCAGGGTGCGCGGGTCCAGCAGAGTGAGCGCGGTGACGAGCCCGTCGGCGAGCGCGTCGACGGCCTCCTGCCAGACGGCGATCGCCCGCGCGTCCCCCGACTCCACGGCCTTCGCGCAGTCCGCCGCGTCCGCGTCCGGGTCCCCGGAGGCAGCCGCCCAGGCCTGGCTGACGGCCGCCGCCGACGCGAACCGCTCCAGACAGCCGCGCTGACCGCACGGACACAGGGTCCCGCCGGGCCGTACGACGATGTGGCCGATCTCGCCCGCGAAGCCGTGTGCGCCCTCCTCGACACCGCCGTTGATGCCGATCGCGCCCGCGATGCCGGTGCCGAGCGGTACGAACAGGAACCGGTCGGTCCCCTGGCCCGCGCCGATCCGGCCCTCCGCGAGTCCGCCCGTGCGCACGTCGTGCCCGAGCGCCACCGGCGTGCCGCCGAGGCGGTCGCCGAGCAGGCGGCGTATCGGTACGTCACGCCAGCCGAGATTGGCCGAGTACACCGCGATGCCGCGGGCGGCGTCGACGATGCCGGGGACGGCGACTCCGGCGGCCACGGCGGGCTCGCCGAGGTGCTCCTCGCCGTACGCGCGCAGCTCGGCGGCGAAGCCGAGGATCGTCTCGACGACGGCGTCGGGTCCGCGGTCCCGGCCCGTGGCACGGCGGGCCTGATGGAGCAGCTCGCCGGCCGCCCCGACCAGGGCGGCCTTCATCCCGGTGCCGCCCACATCGAGGGCGATGACATGTCTCACGGGGGACAGTGTCGCCCCTTACCCCAGGAGAGGTCTAGTCCACTCGCGTGGTGTAGACCTTGTATCCGCATGCCGAGACGGCTGCAACGGACGCACAAGCAAATACGGCCAGAGGTTGGCCAGGGGTGGGAGAACGGGCAGTGCAGCGGCGTAGGACAGGACTGATCGCGGTGGTCTCCGCCTTGGGCATGACGGCGACCCTTGCGGGCTGCGGCAGCTCGGGCGGTTCCTCGGACGTCACCCTCAGACTGGTCGCCGCCGACTACGGCGACTCCGCGGCCAACAGCTCCCAGAAGTACTGGGACAAGCTGGTCAAGGAGTACGAGGCCGACCACCCTCAGGTGAAGGTCGAGGTCAGCGTCTACTCCTGGACCGACGTCGACCGCAAGGTCAAGGAGATGGTCGCGGCGGGCAAGGCCCCCGACATGGCGCAGATCGGCGCGTACGCCGACTACGCCGCGAAGGGCCAGCTCTACAAGGCCGAGGAACTGCTCTCCATACCCGTCCAGGCCGGCTTCGTCCCGCAGCTCACCGACGCGGGGGAGATGAACCGGGTGCAGTACGGCATGCCGTTCGCCGCCTCCACCCGGCTGCTCTTCTACAACAAGACGCTGTTCTCGCAGGCCGGGATCACCCCGCCGCAGACCTGGAGCGAGCTCGCGGCCGACGCCGAGGTGCTCAAGTCCGAGGGCGTGAAGTTCCCGTACGCGCTGCCGCTGGGGCCCGAGGAGGCGCAGGCGGAGACGATGCAGTGGCTGCTGAGCGGCGGAAGCGCCGGCAGCGGCTTCACCGACGACGTCGGTACGTACTCCCTCGACTCCGCGGAGAACGTCAGGACGCTCACCTGGCTCAAGGACGAGATGGTCGGCAAGGGGCTCACCGGACCCGTCGCGCCCGCGAAGCTGAACCGCGCTGACGCGTTCGCCGCGTTCACCCGGGGTGAGGTCGGGATGCTCAGCGGGCACCCCACGCTGATGAAGACGGCCGCCGCGAAGGGCGTGAAGTTCGGCATGGTGCCGATGCCCGGGGCCGACGGGTCGGCCAAGGCCACGATGGGGGTCGCCGACTGGATGATGGCCTTCAAGAAGAACGGCCACCGTGAGCAGGTCGGGGACTTCCTCGACTTCGTCTACAGCGAGAAGAACGTGCTCGCCTTCTCCCACGAGTACGACCTGCTGCCGGTCACGACGGCCGCGTCCCAGGCCATGGCCGCCGACAAGGACGACAAGGACCTCGCTCCGTTCCTGGAGCAGCTCCCCGTCTCCGAGCTCTATCCCGTCGGGAAGACCTCCTGGGCCGACGTCAGCGCCGCCGTCAAGAAGCAGATCGGCAAGGCCGTGAGCCCGAACGGCAGCCCGGCCGCGGTGCTCGGCTCCCTCCAGGTCGCGGCGACCGCGGCGGACAGCACCGCCCAGGACTGACTGTCGGTGGGTGGGGCTACGGTGCTGTCCATGGCGATGGAAGAGCTCGGTCCGCGGGAGCGGGGGATTCTCGCGCTGGAGCGGCGTGGCTTCGCCGGGCCCGGGGCCAAGGAGCGGGCGATACGGGAGCAGCTGGGCCTGGCTCCCGTGCGCTACTACCAGCTGCTGAACGCCCTCCTCGACGATCCGCGGGCCCTCGCCCACGATCCCGTGACGGTCAACCGGCTCCGCCGGGTCCGGGAGGCGCGGAGGGGGGAGCGGTGACGGTGGGACCCCCGTGTCGCGCTGACGCGCTCGTCCTCAAACGCCGGACGGGCTAAAGATTTTCAGCCCCTCCGGCGTTTGAGGAGCGGGGTCTGGGGCGGAGCCCCAGAAGGATGGGACGGGCAGGGGCGGCGGGGGCGAAAAACATCCCACCCACCCACCCACCGGCACCCGCCCCCGGGCCCGCGCGCGGATAGGGTCGGCGTATGGGCAGCCACCCGGAATCCACGGACTCCTTGCCGACGCCCGCGACCCCCGCCGGGCGCGACGGCCTCGACGCCATCCTCGCGCGGCCCGCCCGGGCCGTGATCGCGCTCGACTTCGACGGAACACTCGCCCCGATCGTCCCCGACCCCGACCAGGCCCGCGCCCACCCGGACGCGGTCCCCGCACTCGCGGCCCTCGCCCCGAAGGTGGCCTCGGTCGCCGTCGTCACCGGCCGCCCGGCCGGCGTAGCGGTCCGCTACGGCGGCTTCGCGGGCGTGCCGGGCCTGCAGCACCTGGTCGTCCTCGGCCACTACGGCGCCGAACGCTGGGACGCGGTGAGCGGCACGGTCAGCGCCCCCGCCCCCCACCCCGGCGTCGCCGCCGTCCGCGCCGAGCTGCCCGGATTCCTCGACAGGATCGGCGCCTGGCAGGGCACCTGGATCGAGGAGAAGGGTCGCGCCGTCGCCGTCCACACCCGCCGCGCCGCGGACCCGCAGGCCGCCTTCGAGGCCCTGCGCGAACCCCTCACCGACCTGGCCACCCGGCACGGCCTGATCGTCGAACCGGGCCGCATGGTCCTCGAACTCCGTCCCCCCGGCATGGACAAGGGCGTTGCCCTCCTGGAGTACGTCCGCGAGATCGGCGCCGAGTCCGTCCTCTACGCCGGCGACGACCTGGGCGACCTGCCCGCCTTCGCCGCCGTCGACAAGCTCCGCTCCGACGGCATCCCGGGGCTCCTGGTGTGCAGCGGCAGCTCCGAGGTCGCCGAACTCGCCGACCGGGCCGACCTGGTGGTGGACGGCCCGCCCGGCGTCGTACGACTGCTCTCCGTCCTGGCGGCTCAACTCGACTGATCGGCGCCGATATTGGACGGGTCCGGGATCCGGTTCCCGAAGTGGTCCCTGCCGCGCGCGGTGATCGATCCGGCACCGCGGGCGGGTGAGCCGGCACGCAGACGTACGTCCGCCGGAGCGCCCGGCGCCTCGGACACGAACCGCGGATCGGCGTGCCGACGGAGGTCTTCGCGAGGGCCGCACCGGTGGGCAAGAGAGCCACCACTGTCAGCGCCGTGAGGAGGCGCGTACGCCAGAGAGACATGCGCGGAAGGCAGCCGGCGGGGGATCACGGGGCCCATGGACCAACGGGGAGCGCTGTTGGACTCCTCGTGCTCAGCGCTCCAGCTCGCGCAGCTGGTCCAGGAACCACTGGGCGGGCGGCAGCGCAGTCGCGGCGGCAGCCAACCGCTTCGTCCGCTCGGCCCGCTCCCCGAGCGGCATCGACAGCGCCTCGTACAACGCCCGCGCCGTGCCGACCACGTCGTAAGGGTTCACGGAAATCGCGTCCTCGCCCAGCTCCTCGTACGCCCCCGCCTCCCGCGACAGCACCAGCACGCACCCCTCGTCGGAGACGACCGGCACCTCCTTGGCGACGAGGTTCATGCCGTCCCGGATGGGGTTGACGAGGGCCACGTCGGCCAGCCGGTACGCGGCGAGGGAGCGTGCGAAGTCGTCCTTGACATGCAGCACGACCGGGGTCCAACCCGGCGTCCCGTACTGGGAGTTGATCTCGTCGGCGAGGCGCTGCACCTCGGCCGTGTAGTCCCGGTACACGGCGAGGTCCTGCCGGGACGGGTACGCGAAGGCGACGTGTACGACCCCCTCGCGCCACTCGGGGTGCTCGTCGAGCAGGTGCCGGTACGCCAGCAGCCCGCGCACGATGTTCTTCGACAGCTCGGTCCGGTCGACCCGCACGATCGTCTTCCGTCCCGCGCCGATCTGCTCCCGCAGCGCCACGATCCGCTCGGCGACGTCCGCCTCGTGCGAACGCCGGCGCAGGAAGTCGGCGTCCGCGCCGAGGCCGTGCACGCCGACCCGGGTGTCACCGAGGCCGCCGACGAGCTCGTCGGCGCACGCGGTGAACGCGGCCGCCCAGCGGTGGGTGAGGAAGCCGAGCCGGTCGGCGCCCAGCATGCCGCGCAGCACCTGCTCGGCGATGTCGTCGGGCAGCATCCGGAAGTAGTCCACCGGCGCCCACGGCGTGTGCGAGAAGTGCCCGATCCGGAGGTCGGGGCGCAGCTCGCGCAGCATCTCGGGGACGAGGGTCAGGTGGTAGTCCTGTACGGCCACCACGGCACCGTCGGCGGCCTCCTCGGCCAGCGCCCGCGCGAACGCGCGGTTGTACGTCTCGTACGACGCCCACTGCCGCCGGAACTCCGCGTCGAAGACCGGCTCCAGCGGCGTCTGGTACAGCATGTGGTGGACGAACCACAGCACCGAGTTCGCGATGCCGTTGTACGCGTCCGCATGCACGTCGGCGTTGATGTCCAGCATCCGTACGCCGTCCTCGCCGACCCCGCGCCGCACCGCCTCGCGGTCCCCGTCGCCGAGCGCCGAGCACACCCACAGGGCGCCCGCGTCCGGCCCGATCGCCGAGAGGCCCGAGACCAGCCCGCCGCCGCCCCGCTTGGCGTGCAGCGAGCTGTCCTCACGGACGTCGTAGGTGACCGGGCCGCGGTTGGAGGCGACCAGGATCCGATGGGCACCTTGGGTTGAAGCCATGCCTCGAAACCTAGCCCGGCGTCGAAACGCTCAAACGTTCCCGTGGGCCGTATACGACCGCCGGAGTCGGTTACTCCACGTCCTCTCCTAGGCCACTTTGCGTGACTGGTATTCGGCGATGTCCGCCATCGGAGGCCGTTCCTCCGTGTCCACGGAGTAGGTGCGCGGCTCGAATCCCTCCTCGCCCCGCTCGAACTGGGTGAGAGCCGGACGGATGAGGTGGCCGCGGGCCAGCCGGAGCTGCGCGGTGCGGTAGATCGCGGCGGACATACGGCCCAGTGCCTGCCCGTCCTGGTGGCGGTGCTTGCGCACTCCCACGTCGACCTGGGCGAGCGCGTCCAGGCCCACGAGGTGCAGGGCGTCGACGAGCATGCCCAGCTCCACGCCGTATCCGACGGGGAACGGGAGCTGCTCCAGGAGGGAGCGGCGGGCCGCGTACTCGCCGCCCAGCGGCTGGACGAAGCCCGCGAGCTGCGGCCAGTGCATGTTCAGCAGGGGGCGCGCCATGAGTTCGGTGACACGGCCGCCCTGGCCCGCGGCCGAGCCGAGCGGACGGTCGTACATGGCCTTGACGAGGTCGACGCCGGGGTCGGTGAGCAGCGGTCCCACGATCCCGGAGACGAAGTCGGAGGAGAACTCCTTCAGGTCCGCGTCGATGAAACAGATGATGTCCCCGCTGGTCACGAGCAGTGACCGCCACAGGACCTCGCCCTTGCCGGGCACGGCCGGTATGCGCGGGAGGATCTCGTCCCGGTGGACGACTCGCGCGCCCGCGGCGGCGGCGACCTCCGAGGTGCGGTCCGTCGAGCCCGAGTCGATGACGACGATCTCGTCGACGAGCGGCACCTGTTGCATCAGGTCGTGGCGGATGACGGCGACGATCTCGCCGACCGTCTCCTCCTCGTTGAGAGCGGGCAGCACGACACTGACGGTCGAGCCCGTGGTGCGCTTGGCGGCCATGAGTTTGTGGAGCGGGCGATCGGTCAGGGACCAGGAGCGTGTGCTCAGCCAGCGCTCAACTTCTTTCAGCACAGTCTGCGGCTCCTCACTGTCTGATCACCCCGTCTCGCACGGTGTGATCCATCTCGCGGTTCGGACGACTATCTCAACTGTCCTGGCCTTCGGTTACAGTCTTGAACAACGCGGATGACCATCGCATGTCCTGGATCATCGGCGCACACCGTGCTCCACAGTTCAACAATCGAATACCGCTCATCCAGAGGGGCAGAGGGATACGGCCCGATGAAGCCCCGGCAACCCTCCAGCCGGTCTCGTACGACTGCGTCGTCGTCGCGAGGCTCCCGGCTCGGGAAGGTGCCAAATCCGTCTCACGGCGAAGTGCGTCGTGAGGAAGATGAGGAGAAAGGGCCTCGCCTCCATGGCTGCGCAGACAGTTGCAAGCACCACGAACGCTGGGATCTCCGCCGACTCGGCGAACGCCGCGAACTCCGTAGACCTCGGCCCCGCCGCGGCTCTTTCGTGCCGCGAGTGCGGTCACCGCGTGCCCCTCGGCCCGGTCTTCGCCTGCGAGGAGTGTTTCGGCCCGCTGGAGATCGCGTACGACTTCTCGGCCTACGACACCGAGGAACTCCGCAAGCGTATCGAAGCGGGCCCCGCGAACATCTGGCGTTACGCGCCCCTGCTGCCCGTCCCCGCGGACGTCGCCGAGAAGCCGAACATCAACCCCGGCTGGACCAAGCTCGTCAAGGCCGACAACCTCGCGCGCGAGCTGGGTGTCGACGCCGGCAAGCTCTTCGTGAAGGACGACTCCGGCAACCCGACGCACTCCTTCAAGGACCGCGTCGTCGCCCAGGCCATCGAGGCCGCCCGCGCCTTCAACTTCACCACCCTCTCCTGCTCCTCCACCGGAAACCTCGCCGGAGCCGTCGGTGCCGCCGCCGCCCGCGCCGGTTTCCGCTCCTGCGTGTTCATCCCGCACGACCTGGAGCAGGGCAAGGTCGTCATGGCCGCGATCTACGGCGGCGAGCTCGTCGGCATCGAGGGCAACTACGACGACGTGAACCGTTTCTGCTCCGAGCTGATCGGCGACCCGGCCGGTGAGGGCTGGGGCTTCGTCAACGTCAACCTGCGGCCGTACTACGCGGAGGGCTCGAAGACCCTCGCGTACGAGATCTGCGAGCAGCTCGGCTGGCAGCTCCCCGACCAGCTGGTCATCCCGATCGCCTCCGGCTCCCAGCTCACCAAGGTCGACAAGGGTCTCCAGGAGCTGATCAAGCTCGGGCTCGTCGAGGACAAGCCGTACAAGATCTTCGGGGCGCAGGCCGAGGGCTGCTCGCCGGTGTCCGTCGCCTACAAGGCCGGGCACGACGTCGTACGGCCGCAGAAGCCGAACACCATCGCCAAGTCGCTCGCCATCGGCAACCCGGCCGACGGGCCGTACGTGCTGGACATCGCGCGGCGTACCGGCGGTGCGGTGGAGGATGTGAACGACGAGCAGGTCGTCGACGCGATCAAGCTGCTCGCGCGGACGGAGGGCATCTTCGCCGAGACGGCGGGTGGCGTGACGGTCGGTGTGACCAAGAAGCTGATCGAGAACGGTCTCCTAGACCCGACCCTGACGACGGTCGTCCTCAACACCGGTGACGGCCTCAAGACCCTCGACGCGGTGGCCGGCACCGGCCTGACCGCGACCATCCGCCCGAACCTGGACTCCTTCCGAGAGGCTGGCCTCGCATCATGAGCGTCAACGTCCGCATCCCCACCATCCTGCGCACCTACACCGGCGGCAAGGCCGAGGTGACGGCCGAGGGCGCGACCCTCGCCGAGGTCATCACCGACCTGGAGAAGAACCACACGGGCATCGCCGCGCGCGTCCTGGACGACCAGGGCAAGCTGCGCCGCTTCGTCAACGTGTACGTGAACGACGACGATGTCCGCTTCGAGCAGGGCCTGGAGACGGCGACGCCGGACGGCGCGGGCGTCTCGATCATCCCCGCCGTCGCCGGAGGCTGACCGTCACGCACGGTGAGATTGTTACCGTAGGTAACGTAAATCACCGGGAGTTCATCGAATTGCCCCCTCCGCGAGAGAAACGGAGGGGGCAATTCTGCATGGTTGAGCACGGTACAGTTGGGGAACCTGCTTCGCTGTTTATGCCAGTTCCATGCCGGGTGCATATGAGCCTCTGCTCGACGCCCGACAAGAAGCAGCCAAAGTGCCCCGCTTTTTTGAGCCGTTTATGGCATATACGGGGCCCGACTTGCCCTGGATCCTTGCGAATTCTCCGCATATTACCGATCGGCCGTGCCCAGAATTCTCGTCCGATTGACCTGTTGCAGACGGCAGTTGGACAGATACATTCAGCCGCGGTCGACGCGTTCCGGCGCACACCCCCAACCGTTGGGGGGTGAGGTCTGACCCGGATCCACGAAGTGTGGATCTGTGCAAGGGCCAGTAATAGGGGAGTTAGGCATGGCTCAGGGCACCGTCAAGTGGTTCAACGCGGAGAAGGGGTACGGCTTCATCGCGGTCGACGGTGGTGCGGACGTCTTCGTGCACTACAGCGCGATTCAGATGGACGGCTACCGCACCCTTGAAGAGGGTCAGCGAGTGGAGTTCGAGATCTCGCAGGGCCAGAAGGGTCCGCAGGCGGACATGGTCAAGCTCGCCGTCTGATCTCGGCGCGATCGGCCACCGACGCACTCACGCCGAGGGGCCCGCATCCCATCTGGGATGCGGGCCCCTCGTGCGTTCCGGGAGTCCGCCCTCGTTCGTGAGAGGCGCTTGCGCCCGCCCGTCACCCGACCACCACCCCGCAACGAGCCCGCTTCGCGGGCGCACCTTGCACTCGACGGGGTCGAGTGCTAATCATTGGCGTTAGCACTCTCCCAGTGAGAGTGACAGAACTTGGATCGGGCCAGTGAGGTCCGCAGGCCGGTGGGGCAAGGAACCACAAGGGCTGCAGGCCGTCCGTCGCGGGCGCGGGCGCGATCCGGAGCAATCCACCCCGTCCGGGAGGACCACTTCACATGGCCAAGATCATCGCGTTCGACGAGGAGGCACGGCGCGGTCTCGAGCGCGGGATGAACCAGCTCGCCGACGCCGTCAAGGTCACCCTTGGCCCCAAGGGCCGCAACGTCGTCCTCGAGAAGAAGTGGGGCGCCCCCACGATCACCAACGATGGTGTTTCCATCGCCAAGGAGATCGAGCTCGAGGACCCGTACGAGAAGATCGGCGCCGAGCTGGTCAAGGAAGTCGCCAAGAAGACGGACGACGTCGCCGGTGACGGTACGACCACGGCGACCGTTCTCGCCCAGGCGCTGGTCCGCGAGGGCCTTCGCAACGTGGCCGCGGGTGCCAACCCGATGGCCCTCAAGCGCGGTATCGAGAAGGCCGTCGAGGCCGTCTCCGGTGCCCTCCTTGAGCAGGCGAAGGATGTCGAGACCAAGGAGCAGATCGCTTCGACGGCCTCCATCTCCGCCGCCGACACCCAGATCGGCGAGCTCATCGCCGAGGCCATGGACAAGGTCGGCAAGGAAGGCGTCATCACCGTCGAGGAGTCCCAGACCTTCGGTCTGGAGCTGGAGCTCACCGAGGGTATGCGCTTCGACAAGGGCTACATCTCGGCGTACTTCGCCACCGACATGGAGCGTATGGAGGCCGTCCTCGACGACCCGTACATCCTGATCGCCAACTCCAAGATCGCCAACGTCAAGGACCTGCTCCCGCTCCTCGAGAAGGTCATGCAGTCGGGCAAGCCGCTGCTGATCATCGCCGAGGACGTCGAGGGCGAGGCCCTGTCGACCCTGGTGGTCAACAAGATCCGTGGCACCTTCAAGTCCGTCGCCGTCAAGGCCCCGGGCTTCGGTGACCGCCGCAAGGCCATGCTCGGCGACATCGCCATCCTCACGGGCGGCGAGGTCATCTCCGAGGAGGTCGGCCTCAAGCTGGAGAACGCCGGGATCGACCTGCTCGGTCGCGCCCGCAAGGTCGTCATCACCAAGGACGAGACCACGATCGTCGACGGCTCGGGCTCGGCGGACCAGGTTGCCGGTCGCGTCAACCAGATCCGTGCCGAGATCGAGAACTCCGACTCGGACTACGACCGCGAGAAGCTCCAGGAGCGCCTGGCGAAGCTGGCCGGCGGCGTGGCCGTCATCAAGGCCGGTGCCGCCACCGAGGTCGAGCTCAAGGAGCGCAAGCACCGCATCGAGGACGCCGTTCGCAACGCGAAGGCGGCCGTCGAGGAGGGCATCGTCGCCGGTGGTGGCGTGGCCCTCATCCAGGCCTCCGCGGTCTTCGAGAAGCTGGAGCTCGAGGGTGACGAGGCGACCGGCGCCAACGCCGTGCGTCTCGCCCTGGAGGCCCCGCTCAAGCAGATCGCCGTCAACGGTGGTCTCGAGGGTGGCGTCGTCGTCGAGAAGGTCCGCAACCTGCCCATCGGTCACGGCCTGAACGCCGCCACCGGTGAGTACGTGGACATGATCGCCGAGGGCATCATCGACCCGGCGAAGGTCACGCGCTCTGCCCTGCAGAACGCCGCGTCCATCGCCGCGCTGTTCCTCACCACCGAGGCCGTCATCGCCGACAAGCCGGAGAAGGCCGGGGCTGCTGCTCCGGGCGGCATGCCGGGCGGTGACATGGACTTCTGATCGACCTCTGGTTGATCACTGTCCTGACGTTCCGAGGGCGGTACCCCTTCTCTCAAGGGGTGCCGCCCTCGGGCGTTTTCGGGGATCTTCCCGGTGTGGGTGGCCGGGATCACAGGGGCCTCCGGTCATGCGGCGGAATGCGGTGAGGGACGGGTCGGTTGACGCTCACGGACGGTTGATGCACATGCACATACCGCCTGGAATCCCCCGTCTGTATCTGCTCGATGTCTGACCGACCTCTCCGAGGAGCCCCCACGTGACGCTTGACGCCTCCGCCTCCCGCGCGGCCGAGATCCTCTCCCGCCCCGTATCCCTGGGCGGCCTGACCGTCCCGAACCGGATCGTCATGGCGCCGATGACCCGGCAGTTCTCCCCGGGCGGCGTCCCCGGCGAGGACGTGGTCGGCTACTACGCCCGCCGCGCCGCCGCGGGCGTCGGCCTGATCGTCACCGAGGGCACGTATGTGGGCCACGACTCGGCCGGGCAGAGCGACCGCATCCCGCGTTTCCACGGCGAGGAGCAGCTCGCGGGCTGGGCGAAGGTCGCCGAGGCCGTGCACGCGGCGGGCGGGAAGATCGTGCCGCAGCTGTGGCACATCGGCATGGTGCGCGAGGCGGGCCAGCCGCCGTTCGCCGAGGCCCCCGCGGTCGGCCCCTCCGGCCTGCGCATCGGCGCCACCGAGGCCACCGGCAAGGCCATGACCCAGGCCGACCTGGACGACGTCATCGCGGCGTTCGCCGAGGCCGCGGCCGCCGCCGAGCGCATCGGCTTCGACGGTGTCGAACTGCACGGCGCCCACGGCTACCTGCTCGACCAGTTCCTGTGGTCCGGCACCAACCGCCGCACGGACGCGTACGGCGGTGACCTGGTGGCCCGTACGAAGTTCGCGACGGAGATCGTCGCCGCGGTGCGCGCCGCGGTCTCCCCGGACTTCCCGATCCTCTTCCGCTACTCGCAGTGGAAGCAGGAGGCGTACGACGCCCGGCTCGCCGAGACGCCGGAGGAGCTGGAGGCGATCCTGGCCCCGCTCGCCGCGGCCGGAGTGGACGCCTTCCACGCCTCCACGCGCCGCTACTGGCTGCCGGAGTTCGAGGGCTCCGACCTCAATCTGGCGGGCTGGACGAAGAAGCTCACCGGCAAGCCCACCATCACCGTCGGCTCGGTCGGCCTGGACGGCGACTTCATCAAGGGCTTCATGGGCGAAGGCGCCCCGGTGGCGGGCCTCGACAACCTCCTGGACCGCCTGGAGCGCGACGAGTTCGACCTCGTCGCCGTCGGCCGCGCCCTGCTCCAGGACCCGGAGTGGGCCGCCAAGGTCCTCGACGGCCGCTTCGGTGAGCTGGGGGCGTACGACCCGAAGGCGCTGAGCACGCTCAGCTGAGCCGAGCGGACTTTCGTTTCGCCCGAGGGCGGCACTCCTTCCGGCTTCCGGCTTCCGGAAGGAGTGTCGCCCTCGGGCGTTGGATCGCCAACTTCCTGGATCACGGCCCGAGTTGATGCGGGCGGTGAGCCGGTCCTCGGCCTGGGCATCGACTCGCGCGAACTCCGTGATCTTAAGATGGACTTGCTCGTCGGCTGACCCGCGTCGTCAACCTCAGGCCATCAGCAGCTGCCGTCGGTGACGTCGATGGAGAGCTTCGCGTTCGCCTTCGTCTCGTCGAACTGCATCGCGATGACGTGCATGCAGAACTTCGCGTCCGTTCCGTCACCGGTGATCGTGTAGTCGTACGGGCCTGTGGAGACGCCGACTCCGTACGACGGTCCCTTTCCGGTCTGTTCCACGGCGCCCTTGATGGCCTCGCCATAGCCCAGATACGCGTCGGTGTACTGCGGTTCCTTCTCCAGGTCCCGCGCCGCTTGATGCACCGCCGAGCGCAGCTCGCCCTCACTCCAGCTGGAGTTCGGGTGTGGCGAGCTTGCCCGGAGGTAGTACATGCCGCCCGCCGCGAAGAGCAGTGAGCCGATGATCAGGGCGAGGCCCAGGGGGTTGTTCGGGTTGTAGACGTACCGGTTCGTGCCCCACTTGCTTCTGACGAAGACCGGTTCGTCGTCACGGGGGCCGCCGCTCAATGCGCCGCCTGGGCTGTGTCCTTGACGTCCGCGATGAACACGGACCAAGCCTCTGCCCGGAACGTGAGCTTCGGGCCGAGGGGGTTTTTGGAGTCGCGGACCGGGACGAGAGAGGGATAGCCGTCGGCCACTTCGAGGCAGTTGCCGCCCTCGCCGCCGCTGTAGCTGGACTTGTACCAGGTGGCAGTGCTCAGGTCGTACTCACGGGTGCTGTTCTCCATGCTCGTAATCCTGCGCCACTGACTCGATCAGGGCCAGGGAATCCTGAGGCGAAAGTGCAGCCGCCTGGAGGAGGTTGAACGTCAGGGTGTGGCGGGCGACGGTGGCCGGGTCGTCGAGCAGCTTGCCCATGTCCGGGCCCTCGACGAAGGAGAGCGGAGGCGCGTCCTCGAACTCCATGAGTTTCAGGGGACCCGTCATCGACGCGTGAGCCCCGGAGCCGAACGGCAGCACTTGCATGATGATCCGGTGGTTGCGGGCCAAGCTCGTTACGTGAAGGAGGGCCTCCGCCATCACCGAGCCGCCGCCGACTGTCCGCCGGAGTGTGGCCTCGTCCAGAACCACCCACAACAGCAGGGTTGTTGGATCGTTGATGAGGTGCGCGCGTTCGAGTCGGGCGGCCATCAGCGCGTCGATCTCGGTGTCGGGCGCCGTTGGCTTGTATGCGCGGAACACTGCCTCCGCGTACCCCCTCGTTTGTAACAGGCCGGGAATCAGTAGCGTTGCGTACTCCCTGATCGCCGTAGCGATTGCCTCCGCCTCCGCCGCCTCTGCGAAGTGGTCCGGGTACTTGGACTTGGCCAGAGCGGTGCAGTTGCGCTCGAAGAAGCCGTTCGTGCCCAGGATCTCGTCAATCTGGACGGCGTATTCGAGATGCATGCGCCGCGTCCCGGCCTCCAGCTGGCCGATGAACGAGCCGCTGACGAAGAGGGGCTCGCCCAGATCGGCCTGGCTGAGGCCCGCGTTCTCGCGAGCGTGCCGCAACTCCGCACCGATCATGGCGCGTGGCGACGAGGACGGCTCGAGATCCTTTGGCCCAGGCATGGCAACTCCCTGTCACGCAGGTGGGGTTGTTGGACGCCGTCTCTGGCCAGGTTAGAGGGCAGATCGCCACGCTGTGTGTGGAACAGGAACACTCAGCGTGGAGGGATCAGAGCGATGGAGATGACGTCGAGTAAGCGGGTGCGGCCCACCGAGGAGATCGTCGAGGAGTTGCGCGCGGCGCTTGTCGGGGTCGGTGTCGTGCTGCCCTCGTTGCGGGTCGACCCGGTGACCGGCGCGAGCGACGAGCCGTTCGCTCTGGTCGCGCTCGGACGCTGCAATGTCGGCACGGCGCAGAAGCTGACCGCCGTGCTGCGCGGGGTCGCCGCCGGGGGTGACTCGTGAACGGGGAGTACGTGGTCGACGTACGGGACGGGCGCCTCGGCCAGGTCATGGGGCGCGAGGGCGGATACGTACAGCTGCGGCCCGTGGGTGGCGGGCGGGAGTGGGACTGTCCCCCGGAGGCGGTGGGTCCGGCGCCGCCGGGGGAGGTGCTGCGGGCCCGGGTGCGAAGCATCAACCGGGAGGGGCGGCTGCCGTGAGCCGCTGCCCTGCGGCTCGGGATTGGCGGATTTGTGCCACCCCGCACGGCGGAAACCGGCGTTTCCAGGGCCTGACGGTGGCACGAATCTGCCAATCCCGGCGGTAGGCCGTGCCCATGCGGCGCCGTGCCCATGCGGCCGGGGGGGGGAGGGCCCAGGAGAGCGGGCCCGACTACAGGTTCCCCATCGGCTCGATGTCGATTTTGACCGGAGTGCCCCAGATGCGCAGCACCTCGTAGTCGGTGAACTCGTGGACCAGGCGGTAGGCCATGCCGGGGCGGGGGGTTCTGCGCTCGGCGGCGAGGTAGCGCTCGGCTTCGTGGCGGTCTCGGCGCGGGGTGCCGCAGAGCTGCCACGCCTGTCCGTTCCAGACTTCCGGGAGCCAGCGCTGCTGGGGTTGGGGGCGGTCCCCGCGGACGCCGTAGCGGGACTTCGTGCGCTCGGGGGATTCGTCAGGGCCGGTGGGGCGGCCGTGCGGGAACGCGCCGTTCACCTCGGAGCGGCGGGCGGCGCGGCGGCGGGTCTCGCAGAGCAGGCAGAGGTCGGCGGCGGCCTCGTCGACCGGCCCGTTCGGATGCTCGGCGCAGCGGGTCGTCGGGGCCGCCGTGGTCACCGTCTCGTCGAGCAGGTCCAGGGCCCGCTTCAGGTCCGCCTTGACCTCGTGCAGCTTGGCGTCCGGGGTGTCGGCGGACAGGGCGTCGCCGTGCTCGCCGAGCAGCCGCAGGGCGCGTCCCAGGGCGGTCAGCTGTGCGTGGTTCACGGTGTGCGGCTCCGTCTCTGGCTGCTGTCTTCCGTCCGGCGTTGTCATCCGTACGGCGTCGGTAATGCAACCGTCGCACACGCCACTGACAACCGGGGCGCTGCACCGGACCTGAGAAGTGGCGGAGACCTGGATTCGCCGTCGTCCGACGACTGCCGACGCCGCGGGCGCGAGAATGCGCCAAAAGTGCTGACAATTTTGTGGACGATTGCTGGGGTTTGCAGGCGGGTCAGTCAGGACCCGGGTGGTCGGGCCCGGTGGGGTCGGTGGCCGGTTCGCGGCGCTGTCACTGAAAGCGCACAGGAGGCCTTAAGAAACGGCTGTTGCACTTGAGGTGTGGCCGCGCCCAGCTGTGCACGGGCAAACGGTCATTGTCCGAACGAGCCGCGAAGACAGGAGACCGAAGTGAAGCGTAGGACAGTGGTCATGGGGCTCACCGCGGCCGCCGCGGTGCCGGCGGTTGGGTTCGCCTCCGGCGCGCAGGCCGCAGACGCAACCGCGGCCAAGTCCTCGAAGGCCACGGATTCTTCCCTGGTCTTCGACCCGGACACCTACACCGAGTTGACCATCAGCGTCACGGACACCGACGGCGTCGCCCACGAGGTGACGTACCACTTCTACAAGGTCGGCACCTACGTGGCCAAGCCGGTCGACGCGACCTACCAGTCCCTGAACGTCAGTGTTCCCGTGACGATCGACGGCACGGCCGTCGACGCCACCGACGCCCCCATCCTCCTCGCCAACCAGGTGGGCGGTTACATGCCGTCGTCCGTGGCGAGCGCCACTGGCGTCGGCGGCGCCATGGGCCCCGGTGGCACGCTCAGCCGCCAGCAGCTGGCGCTCGCCGCCGGGTACGTCGTCGTCGAGCCGGGCGCCCGCGGCCGTTCCCTGGTCGACTCCAGCGGTACGTACTACGGCACCGCGCCCGCCGCGATCGTCGACCTCAAGGCCGCCGTCCGGTACGTGAAGTTCAACAAGGGCCGCATCCCGGGCAACGTGAACCGGATCGTATCCTCCGGCGTCAGCGCCGGTGGCGCCCTCTCCTCCCTGCTCGGCGCGTCCGGCGACAGCCCGATCTACGACTCCTACCTGGAGGAGCTGGGCGCGGCCGACGCGAGCGACGCGATCTTCGCGACCGGCGCCTGGTGCCCGATCACCGACCTGGAGCACGCCGACATGGCGTACGAGTGGAACTGGGGCGCCAACGCGCTGAGCAGCGGCTCGCTGGTCGACCAGACCGTCTCCAAGGAACTGAGCACCGCGTACGGCGACTACCTGGCCTCCCTCAAGCTGACGGCGAAGGGCTTCGGCACCCTCACCACGCGCAACCTCGACGCGTACCTGGTGAAGACCCACCTGGAGCCGTCCGCCACCAAGTACCTTGCCGCGTTGTCGGATGCGGACCGTACGACCTACCTGGCCGCGAACACGTTCATCACCTGGGACGGCAGCAACGCGACCTTCTCCTGGGCCGACTTCCTCACCCACGTGGGCGCGCGGAAGAAGGACGCCACGGCGTTCGACGCGTTCGACCTGTCCGCGGGCGAGAACAACGAGTTCGGTACGGGGACGACAAAGGCCCGCCACTTCACCCTCTACAGCCTGCGCCACGAGAGCGGCAGCAGCGCGCGCCTCGACAGCGACATCCCCGAGAAGCTCCACCTGATGAACCCGATGTACCACCTCGTCGACAAAGTCAACGGAAGCCGCTCGAAGCACTGGTGGATCCGCCTCGGCACGAAGGACAGCGACACCGCGCTCACGGTCGCGAGCAACCTCGGCGCCCGCCTGAAGAACCTGGGCGACGACGTCAACACCTCGTACTACTGGGACGCCGGTCACGGCGCGGACCAGGACCCGGGCGACTTCATCGAGTGGATCGCCACGGTGTCGGGCTACAAGAGCAAGGTCAAGAAGTAGGCCGATCATCTCCTGCCGGGCCCACCCACGCCGTGGGCCCGGCAGCTGTTTTGGACGGGTCGGCCGCTGTGCCCGTATGCCTTCGGCCGCCCAAGCCGAAGGCGTACGTCGTGAGGAAGCCGACCACATAGCCCGTCACCAGCCCACCCGCATAGATCGCCGCCGTCAGGGCCAGGCCCTGGTTGCCCGAGAGCAGGGGGAACAGGGCCCAGCCCGACGGTCCGATCGCCGTCGCGCCCACCTTGTCACCCAGCATCGCGAAGAACCCGACGAAGGCCCCGCCCGCCGCCCCGCCCGCACAAGCGGTCAGGAAGGGGCGGCCCAACGGGAGTGAAACGCCGTAGATCAGCGGCTCGCCCACCCCCAACAACCCTGCCGGAAGCGCCGACCTGATCGTCGTACGCAGGGACTGGTCGTGGCGCAGGCGGACGTACACCGCGAGTGCCGCGCCGACCTGGCCCGCGCCCGCCATCGCCAGGATGGGCAGGAGAACCGTGTAGCCCTGCTGCTCGATGAGGGTGGTGTGGATGGGGATCAGGGCCTGGTGCAGGCCCAGCATGACGAGGGGCAGGAAGAGGCCGCCCAGGACCAGGCCCGCGAAGGCGCCCGTGTGGTCCAGGAGCCAGTTCGCCGCCGTGCCGATCGCCGTGGCGAGCTCGCCCGCCGCGTACATGAGCGCGTACAGCGTCACCAGGCCGGTGAGCAGGACCGTGAGGGTGGGGGTGACCAGGACGTCCAGCGTCTCCGGGACCCAGTGGCGGCACCATTTCTCGACGTACGTGCCGAGGGCCGCGGCGGCCAGTGCACCCAGGACGCCGCCCTGGCCCGGGGCGAGCGTCATCCCGAACACCGTCACCTTCGCGACCCCCGCGTACACGATGACCGCCGCCACCGCGCCGCCGAGGACCGGCGTGCCGCCGAACTCCTTCGCCGTGTTGTAGCCCACGAAGACGGCGATCAGCGCCATGAAGCCGGAGGCGATGGCGGCGAGGGCGGGGGTGAGGGAGGGCAGCAAGCCCAGGTTGACCAGCAGGCCGTTGAGGCCCGCGATGACTCCGCAGCCGATCAGGGCGGGGATCAGGGGGACGAAGATGTTCGCGATCCGGCGGAGGAGGGACTTGAGGGGGGTGGTGTTGCGCTGCTGCTGGGCGGCCTTCAAATGGGCGCCGCGCAAGGCCAGGTGATCGGCGGTGCTTGCCCCCAGCCGATCGTCGGCGGTGCCCGCCCCCAGCCGACCGCCGGTGGTGGTCGCCGGCAGCTGATCGTCGGTGGTGGTCGCCGGCAGCTGATCGTCGGTTGTGGTCGCCAGCAGCGCCTCGAACTCCGGGGTCACCCGGGAGACCGTGCCCGGACCCAGGACGATCTGGTACGTGTCGTCGTCCGCGACCACCCCGAGGACGGCGGGAAGCGCTCGTAGGGCCTCCTCCTGAACCAGGCTCCGGTCCCGCAGGCCCAGCCGGAGGCGGGTCATGCAGTGGGCCACGGAGGTGACGTTGGCGGGGCCGCCCACGAGGGGGAGGAGCGCCGCGGCGATGGACTCGTTCGGTGTGCGCACCCCCCGAGGGTGCTGGTCAGCGGGGCGCGGTCGCCAGCGCGGCGCGCAGGTGGCCCTCGCTCTCCTCCAGAAGGCGGGCCGCCGTGGGCCCGTCCACGCCGCCCAGGATCGTCAGGATCGCGTTCTTCACCTCGCCGTCCGTGGCGGCGAGCGCCTGCTCGATCTCCTCGTCCGAGGCGCCGGTCGCGAGCGCCACGATGCGGCGGGAGCGGGCCCGCAGCTTCTCGTTCGAGGCGCGTACGTCGACCATCAGGTTCCCGTACGTCTTGCCCAGGCGGATCATCGTGATCGTCGAGAGCATGTTGAGGACGAGTTTCTGGGCGGTGCCCGCCTTCAGACGGGTGGAGCCGGTGAGCAGCTCCGGGCCGACGACGACCTCGATGCCGTGCTCGGCGGCAGCCGCCAGCGCGCTGTCCGCGTTGCAGGACAGGCCGATCGTCAACGCGCCCCGCGTCCGGGCGTGTTCGACGGCGCCGACGGCGTACGGGGTGCGGCCGGAGGCGGAGACGCCGACCACCGTGTCGTCGGCCGTCAGGGAGAGCGCCTCCAGGTCGGCCGCCGCCAGCTCCTTGGAGTCCTCGGCGCCCTCGATCGAGGTGATCATCGCGGTCGGGCCGCCCGCGATCAGGCCGACGACCTGGGACGGGTCGGTGTTGAACGTGGGCGGGCACTCGGAGGCGTCCAGGACACCGAGGCGGCCCGCGGTGCCCGCGCCCGCGTAGATCAGGCGTCCGCCGCGGGACATCCGGTCCGCGATGTCGTCGATCGCGGCGGCGATGAGCGGGAGCCGCTCGGCGACGGCCGTCGGCACGGTGGCGTCCTCGCCGTTCATGAGCGTCGCGATCTCCAGTGTGGGCAACTGGTCGATCTCGGACAGTTCGGGGCGGAACGCCTCGGTTGTCAGCGTCTCCAACTCTGCTCGAAGATCGCCATAGTTGGACATGGGGGTCATGAGAGGAGCGGCTCTTTCATGTGAGGTGTCGTACCGCGCCCCGAGAGGGGCGCGACGTGCTATCGGCCGCCGCGCGGCGTATGCCGGTGCGCCAGCGCCTCGTACGACGCGGACAGCGCGGGCGCCGCGGTCTCGTACGTCCGCTGGGCGACCCCCACGAACAGACAGTCCACGACCAGCAGCTGGCTCGTGCGCGAGGACATCGCCGCCGGGCGCAGCTCGCTCTCGCGGGCCGTCGAGGTGGTGAGGATGTGGTCGGCGTACTGCGTGACGCGCCCGTCCGGGCGGCCGGTGATCGCGACCGTCGTCGCCCCGTGCTCGAAGGCGACCCGGAGCGGTTCGATGACGTCGCCGGTCGAGCCGGAGTGGGTGATCGCTATCGCCACGTCCTTGGCGCGCAGCTGCACCGCGTTGGTGACGGCGAGGTGCGGGTCGCTGTGCGGGTGGGCTATCAGCCCTATGCGCAGCAGCTTCTGGGCCAGGTCCTGGGCGACCAGGCCGGACGCGCCGACGCCGTAGATGTCGATACGGCGGGCCGCGGCCAGCGCGGTGACGGCCGCGCCGAGCTGGACCGTGTCCAGCGCGGCCGCCGTGTCGGCGAGGGTCTGCTGCTCGTCGTACGCGAGCTTCGCGACGACGTCCGCGATGGGGTCGTCGACCGCGATGTCGGCGGTGACGGCGGGTGCGCGGCCGGACTGCTGCTGGGCGGCGAGCCCCGCGAGCGCCAGGCGCAGATCCCGATAACCGGGGTAGCCGAGGAGACGGGCGGTCCGGACGACCGTCGCCTCGCTGGTGCCGGTGAGCTCGGCGAGGCCGGTGACCGTGAGGGCCGCGCAGCCGGCCGGGTCCCCGGCGACGGCCTCGGCGACCCGTTGCATGGAGCGGGTCATCGACGGGGCGAGCGTCCGCACCTTGGCCGCGAGGGCGGCCGGGGCGGGCGGCGCCTCCCCGGCGAAAATTTCCTTCACGTCATGGGTCACATACTGAAAGATATTTTCCGTTGAGGCGTGCGGTCAAGGGTGCGCACAATAGGGACATGGACCCCACCGGCAACCCCGTCAGCCCCTTGGAGCAGGCGTTGCACGCGGCTCGCGCGCTCGTCCTCGCCGATCTCGTCGCGGCCGAGGCGGCCGAGGCCGACGTCGTCTCGCTCGTCGAGGAGTCGGTGGTGCAGCGCCGCTGGTGGGTCGAGCAGTGGCCGGACGGCGTCGACTATGTCGCCGGGCTCGTCGCCCAGGACGTACAGGACGCCCTTCTCGAGCGGCACGGACGGTGGCCGCTGTGCCCCGTCTGCGGCTCCGGCGACCCGCACGCCCTCGACGTCGAGCCCGAGTTGGGCCCCGACCCGCACTGGGTGTGCCACAAGGTGGGGGTGAAGGTGGCGTCGGTGGGGTCGCTGGGGGCGGCGACCGGCGAAAGCCCGTCCTCGTGACGCTCTACATCGATCCGCCCACCTGGCCGGGGCACGGGCGCGTGTGGTCCCACTTGATCAGCGATGTCTCGTACGACGAACTGCATCTGTTCGCGGCGGAGTTGGGCGTCCCCCGGCGCGCCTTCGAGCGCGACCACTACGACCTCCCCTCGCACCGCTACCCGGACGCCGTGCGTGCCGGCGCGGTGGAGGTCAGCAGCCGCGAGGTGGTGCGGCTGCTGCACGGGGCGGGGCTGCGGCGGCGGAAGGGTCTGAGCCGGTGACGGCCTGGGCGAGAGGGGCGGAGCCCCGGGTCAGCCTTGGCGGGCGTACAACTGCAACGCCCGGTCCATCCCCTTCAGCTCGTACGCGTACCGCTCCACGTCCTCGCTCACCCGAGTGAACCCGGCGCGCGAAATGACGCCCTGGGAAGGGAAGTTGGACCGGTCGATGGCCGCGAAGAGGAGCTTGACGTCGTCGCGGGCCAGGGCCCAGGCGGAGAGGGCACGCAGGGCCTCGGTGGCGTAGCCGTGGCCGCGGGCGTTCTCCGCGAGGTCGTAGCCGACCTCGGCGCGGTCCTCCTCGTCGGGGGCGCCGTGGAAGCCCATGGCGCCGACCGCGCGGCCGTCCTCGCCGCGTACGAGCACGAACATGCCCCACTCCGGGCGGTGCGTCCCGTCCTCGTACGCCTTCATCACCATCCCGGCGGCGTCCCGCGTGCCCTCGAACGGGCCGCCCTCGATCCACTCGAAGCCCCCCGTGCCGCCCGCGCGCAGATCGGCGGCGGCCGCGGGCGTGACGCCTTGCAGGGTGAGCCGGTCGGCGGGAATCACCAGGTTGTTGTTCCAGCGCCACTCGGTGAGCGGGGCCCGGCCCGGCAGTTCTCCGCGCCCCGTCGCCCACAGCAGGGTCCGCCAGTGGTCCGGGCCGGGCCGGACGTGCGGGAAGATCCGCGTGAGGACTCCCTGGCAGAGCGCGGCCGGGGGCTCGTAAGCCACGCCCAGCCCCTGCGCGATGTCGTGCGTGTGCAGCAGTACCTCGGCGATCCCCATCGCGGCGAACCCCTCACGGTTCGCGCTGCGGAAGGGATACGGGTGGAAGGCGCGCGCCTCGCGGGGTGCCGTGCGGACGGCGGCGGCGAGCAGGGCGCCGGTCGCCTCGATCACGTCGACGACCCCCGCGTTGTCCGTGCCGTCCTCCATCACGATCTCGAAGGGGACGTACGCCTCGGTGGGCCGCCCCGCCAACTGGCCCGCGTAGGCGATGAGATCGGAGGCGATGTGCTCCGCCGCCTGACGGCAACTCCACTCCAGGCGGCCCGCCTTGACGCCGTCCCAGTCCCGCCCGGCCACCGTCCGCAACAGCGTCACGCATTCCGTGACTGCTTCCGACACCTGGTCCCCACCCATGTCTCGCATGCGGCGAGGATAATTCGGATCACGCTTCCATACGTACCGGATTATTCGCCGCGCCCGCCTTGCCCACGACGCATGAACTCGGATGTCCCGAGCGAGAAGACGGCCACGCCGAGGACGTAGACGGCAAGGGGCATGCGGGGACGTTCGGCGGGGGCGGGCATGTCAAGCATCAACGGGGGCCGCCCGGGGCCATTCCCCTGGGCTCGCCTCAGGGGCCGCCGTCCCACCGGTGCCGCGCGTGGTGAGTGGTCAGTCGGTGAGCAGCTCCAGTTCGCCGCCGATGTTGTACCGCGCGGTCCTCTCCCACTCCGCGGCGCCGTGCGGTGTGTGGAACAGGCGGGGCAGGTCGAGGAGTTGGCGCAGGATCGCGGCGCGGCCCTCGCGGAACGCGTCGTTCGGGACGAAGGCGTACTCCTGGCGTACGGCGGCGGTGTAGGCGGCGTACGTGTCCGGTGCCGAGGCCAGGATCGCCAGGTCGGCGTCGCACAGGACCTGGCCGTTGCGGTCGCTGCCGGCCGGGTCGTGGGTGACGGTGAGGCGGACCAGGCGGGCGACCTCCGCGGTCCTCTCCTCGGACACCCCGGCCTCGGGAAGCGCGCGTTCGGCGAGGCCGGCCGACCGCTCCTCGTTCTCGGAGCGGTCGGGGAGGTACACGGCGTCGTGGAACCAGGCGGCCAGACGCACCAGGTCAGGGTCGTCCGCGTACTTCTCCAGTACGTCGATGTGGTCGAGGACCGCCGTGAGGTGCGCCACGGTGTGGTAGCGGCGCTGCGGCTCCTGCCAGCGGGCGAGGAGGTTGTCCGCGTACGGGGCGGGGTCGGGGCCACCGGGGGAGCGGGCGGCTTCCAGTGCGTGCATCCAGCGGGTGCGCAGCGCGTCGAGGTCGGGCATGGCGGCATTCTCCCGCGCCGGGGCCGCGGCCCGAAGGGGACTTCGCGCTGCGGCTGGAGACAGCCCCTCCGGCGTTTGAGGAGCGGGGTCTGGGGCGGAGCCCCAGGTACGGGACGGGCAGGGGCGGAGGGGGCGAAAAACCCACCCCACCCCCACACCGACTCCCCGCGATCTTCTCGCGACACCGCCACCACGGGCGTACGCTGGAATTGGACTAGACCTGTAGCCGCCCAAGGGAAGAGGTCCGATGAGTGAGCGTAAGCGTGCCGTCCTGGAGGTGATCGCCCTCGGCGTGGAGGACGCGGTCGCCGCCCAGGCCGGAGGTGCGGACCGGCTGGAGCTGGTCACCGACATGGCCGCCGACGGGCTCACCCCGCCGGTGGAGACCTTCGCCGGGATCCGCGCCGCCGTCGACATCTCGCTGCGCGTGATGCTGCGACTGGCGGACGGCTTCGCGGCGGGCGACGTCGACGCCCTCGTACGCGCTGCAGGCGAGATGCGGACCGCGGGGGCGGACGAGTTCGTGCTCGGGTTCCTCGACGAGCACGGCGGCCCCGACCTGGCCGCCGTGGAGCGGATCGTCGCCGAGCTGGACGGCTGCCGCTGGACCTTCCACCGCGCGATCGACCGCGCCGCCGACCGCGACTCCCTGCGCAAGCAGCTCGCGGACCTGCCGGGTCTCGACGCCTACCTGACGGCCGGGTCGGCCACCGGGGTCGACGACGGAGTCCCGACGCTGATCGAGGAGGCCGCGCGCCGTGGTGAGCCCGGCTATCAGCCGCGGATCATGGTCGGCGGCGGGCTGCGCCTCGACCACGTCCCGCGCCTGCGCGCCGCGGGCATCGACGCCTTCCACATCGGCGGCGCCGCCCGGCCGGGCGGCTGGAGCGGGCCCGTGTCGGTGGAGGTGATACGGGAGTGGCGGGCGGCCCTGGACGCTTGACTTGCTCCTCGGGCTGAAGCCCGATGCACTGCGAATGAATCCCGGTAGCGGACGTCGACGCGCCTGACTCCAGGTCACGGATCCATCTCCGCCAGGTAGTTGTTGTGTGTTGAGAGTCTCGGGACGATCACTGTCCGGCTTCGTATGTGCATATTGGTCATGCCCCGATGAGCCGGGGCATGACAAATATGCACGTGTGCAGCAACAGGGGGACAAGGCTCCATGCCATCCATACGCAGCCGATCGCTCTCGGCGGCAGCGGCCGTGATCGCGGCCATTCTGCTCACCACCACGGCCTGTGACAGCAACAAGGACGACGGGGCTGCCGCCCAGCCCTCGTCGTCCGCCCAGGCGGACAAGAACGTCGACACCGGCCAGGACGACGGCTCCGTCTCGCTCGGCGGCTACAAGCTGCCCGCCGGTATCCCCACCGACCTCAGCGGCGACGCCCTGGAGAAGTGGAAGAACGGGGGGTGGAAGGACTACAGCGACTGGGCATCCAAGGCAGAGGACTTCGCCAACCCGTACATCAAGGACTTCTGGACGCCGGAGCAGATGGCCCAGGCCAAGTCCAGCATCCCGGTCGCCCAGGCGAGCAGCACCAGCACCGGTTCGGGCAGCGGCACCGCGTCGTACGCGCCCGACGGGACGGTGAAGAAGAAGGCCGCCACCAAGGTCGAGGCGACCTACCACCACAGCGCGGCCTCCGTGGGCAAGCTGTTCTTCTCCTCTCCCGAGGGCGCCATGGTGTGCTCGGCCGCGGTCGTCACCGACCCGGCGCACCCGGGCAAGTCCAACATGGTGTGGACCGCGGGCCACTGCGTGCACGCGGGCAAGGGCGGCGGCTGGTACCGCAACATCGCCTTCGTCCCCTCGTACAACAACAGCGCGAAGCTGAGGGAAAGCCAGATCACCAACGCGCGCGCCAAGTCCGTCTCCCCGTACGGCATTTGGTGGGCCGACTGGGCCACGACGTCCGCCCAGTGGATCAAGGGCGGCTCCCACGCGGGCACCGCGGCCTCGGCGTACGACTACGCCGTGCTGCACGTGAAGCCCGAGAGTGGCAAGAAGTCCCTTCAGGAGACGGTCGGTTCGGCCCTGCCGGTGTGGTTCAACGCCCCGGCGGCGAACAAGGTCAAGAACATGAAGGTCCGCGGCTACCCCGCCGAGGCGCCGTACGACGGCTCGAAGATGTACGACTGCCGCGGCGCCACCAAGCGTCTCGTGCTCGCCAGCAAGACGCCGGCCCAGTTCATGATCGGGTGCACGATGAACGGCGGCGCCTCGGGCGGTCCCTGGTTCATGTCGCACAACGGCAAGACCTACCTGGTGTCCAACAACTCGCTGAGTGACCGCAAGACGTTCATCACCGGGCCGCGCCTCGGCAAGAACGCCAAGCAGGTGTATCTGGCGACCAGCCGTAAGTTCAAGTAACGGCATTCGTACGGCTGTTGGTGGCCTCCGGCGCTCGGCGTCGGGGGCCATCCGGCTGTGTGCGCGTCGTCAGCGCCGCCACCCCGGTCGCGATCACCATCAGCCCGGCCCCCACAAGCCTCTTGGATGCCCTGCTGAAGTCTCTGCCTTATTAGGCGAGTTGGGGCGGCAGCGGCGCCGCGTGCGTCACGATCAGGCCCGACACCGCTCGGGTCAGGGCCACGTACAGGCGGCGCAGGCCGGTGTGTTCGTCCGGTTCGCCGTCGACGACGGCCTGCGGTTCGTCGAGGACCACGTAGTCGTACTCGAGGCCCTTGGCGAGTGAGGCCGGCACCAGGGTCAGCCGGGTCTCGGCCGTCGTCTCCTCGCCCGGTCCGAGATACGTCAGCCCGGTCGCCGTCAGCGCCTCGGCGAGGACGGGGATCCGCGCGTCGGCGGCGATCAGCCCGATCGACCCCTCGTTGCGCAGCAGCTCCTTGCAGGCCGCGACCACGTCGGAGTCGTCCGCGTGCGTCCGCACCTCGAAGAAGCCCGGGTTCTCACGGACCGACGCGACCGGCGTCAGACCGGGCGCGATGTGCGGCAGCAGCCGGGACGCGTACGTGATCACGTCGGTGGGCACACGGAAGCCCGCCGTCAGCTCCTCGACGACGGCTTCACCCTTGCCGAGGTGGCTGAGCGCCTCGTCCCAACTCCGCGTCGCCCACGGCGTGGTGCCCTGCGCCAGATCGCCGAGTACGGTCGCCGAACCGGTCGTGCAGCGGCGGCCGACGGCCCGGTACTGCATCGGCGACAGATCCTGCGCCTCGTCGAGCACCACATGCCCGAGCGAGTGTGTCCGCTGGACGAGATCGGTGGCCTCGTCGATCAACACGGCGTCCGCGGATGACCACTTGGCCGCCTTCACGGACCGCACCGCCCTTTTCCCAGATCCAGGCAGCGCCCAGAGGATCTCCTTCTGCTCGTCCTCGTCGAGGATTCCCTCCGCGTGTACGGCGAGGAAGTCCGCGTCGGAGAGCAGGCGCAGGACGAGTTTGGCGGGGTCGACCGGCGGCCAGATCGCCTTGACCGCGGCCTTCACGGCGGTGTTGCGGGCGACGGAGTCCTGCACGCGGTCGTCCGGCGCCTCGCCCGAGCGCTCCATCTGGACCAGCACCGCGTGCGCGATCCGCTGCGGAAGGGCCTCGCGGGCGGCGCCGTACCGGATGTCCCGGTCCAGCAACTCCCGCACGATCTCCTCGAGTTCGTACGCCGGTACGCGCCAGCGCCGCGAGCCGCGCACCACCATGACCGGTTCGCTGGGCAGGGTCACATGCGAGCGGACGGCCCGGCGCAGCACCTCGGCCATCCGGGCGTCACCCTTGATGACGGCGGCAGCCGCGTCATCGGCCCCGCGCACCTCCACATGCGCGACGAGGTCGTCCACCGTCGCCTGCTTGACCTCCAACTCACCCAGCGCGGGCAGCACTTGCTCGATGTAGTGCAGGAAGGACTTGTTCGGCCCGATGACGAGGGTGCCGGTGCGGGCGAGCCGCTCCCGGTGGGCGTACAGCAGATACGCGACGCGGTGCAGGCCGACGGCGGTCTTCCCGGTGCCGGGACCGCCCTGCACGCACACGGAGCCGGACAGCCCCGACCGTACGATCTCGTCCTGCTCCGGCTGGATGGTCGCCACGATGTCGCGCATCGGGCCGACGCGCGGGCGCTCGATCTCCTGCTGGAGCAGCTTGCTGGTGGTGGCCGCCTCCGCCGGGTCCGACAGGTGCTCGTCCTCGTACGCCGTGAGGTCGCCGCCCGTGTACCCGAAGCGGCGGCGCAGCCCGACGTCCATCGGGACCTTCTTCGAGGCCCGGTAGAACGGCTGTGACACCGGCGCGCGCCAGTCGATGACCATCGGGTCGCCCTCGGCGTCGTGTACATGCCGCCGCCCGATGTAGAAGCGCTCGCCCTCCGCGCCCTCGGCCTTGTCGGCGCCGGGCGCGTGGAGGTAGTCGAGCCGCCCGAAGAACAGCGGGGTGTGGCTGAGGTCGGCGAGGGCCTTGATCCGCTCGTCGATCTGGTGCTGGAGCACCGCGGCGTTCACCCAGTTCGCGGTGACGTCGCTGATGTCGAGGTTCTCCACGTCCTCGCGCATCGCGCGCAGGGCGGTGCGGGACTCGGTGAGATGGGTGCGTTCGCGGGAGAGGGGGTCGTCGGACGGTCGGTCGGACGGGGTGGACACGGGGTTGCCTCCGGGGACCTGCTGCGTGAGGGATACCTGGTGCCGTCCGGTTTCCGGCCGGATGGCGGCACTCCGTGAAGGGAGGCGGGCAAGAGCGGAGATTCTAGGTGACCGGAGGACGCGGGGGCCAATGGTTTTCGCGGTCTCAGGGGCGTACTCCCGGGGACCCTAGGGGGCGGGGTCCGTCGTGAGGCGTACGGGGAGCGGCCTGCGGGTGTACGAGGGGGCCGCCGAGGTTCGGTCCGAAGACCGACGCCATCCGGTGCCCGGCGTTCCACCATGGATACATGAGCGCAGCCACTTTCACCCCAGGTCCTGTCCATCCCAGTCCGCAGAGCGGCGCGACCGCCGTCTCCGCCTCCCTCCACCGCCACCGCCTCGGTGACGCCCTGCGCGCCGTCAAGGTGTTCGGGCGCGCGGCGCTGGGAGTGGTGCTCCTCGGCGAGTACGGCGAGGAGGCGGGCGTACGGCGCCGGTGAGCCGTACGCCGAGCCCACGGCGGTGAGCCGTACGCCGGGCCGAACTGCCCGGACACTAGGGTCACTCCGTGCTCCAACGGAACGTGATCACCCGCTCACCCATCGAAGTCGCGAGCCGCCGGTCCGGTACCGCAGCCGCCCTGCTCGCCCTCGCACTCTCCCTCGCCGCCTTCTCCGCACTCTGCCTCGTCACGCGCGCCCCCATGGCCGACGCGCTGGTCTACCGGGCCGAGGGCGCGGCCGTACTCAACGGCACGGATCTCTACGCGTTCACCGTCACCGCGTGGCACCTGCCCGCCACGTACCCGCCCTTCGCGGCGCTCCTCTTCGTACCGGCGGCCCTGCTCCCCCCGATCGCCCTCAAGGTGGCCTTCGTCGCCGCGAACGTGGCCCTGCTGGCCGCGCTCCTGAGGCTCTCCTGCCGTCTCGCGGGCATCCAGCTGCCGCCACCCGCCCTCTGCGCCGCCACGGCCCTCGCGCTCTGGCTGGAGCCCGTCTTCCAGACCGTCCTCTTCGGCCAGATCAACCTCGCCCTCGCCTGCCTGATCCTCTGGGACCTGACGCGTCCGCCCGGCGCCCCCGGCAAGGGCGTCGCGCTCGGCATCGCGGCCGGGGTGAAACTGACGCCCGCCCTCTTCATCGCATACCTGCTGCTCAGGCGTCGGCACCGGGAAGCGGCCACCGCCGCGTCGGCGCTCGCCGGGACCGTGCTGCTGGGCGCGCTCGTCCTCCCGGCCGCCAGCGTGGACTTCTGGACCCGGCGGCTGTACGAGACCGACCGCGTCGGCAAGGCGTGGATCGTCGACAACCAGTCGCTTCAGGGGCTGATCGCCCGCGCCCTGGGGGAGCCGACGCCGGGCCTGGCCTGGGCGCTCCCCGCGGCGGCCGTCGGGTGCGCGGGCCTGTGGCTGGCCCTGCGGGTGACGGACGACCGCTGGGGGGTGCTCCTCACCGCCTTCACGGCCCTCTTGATCTCTCCCATCAGCTGGTCGCACCACTGGGTGTGGTGCGTACCGCTGATCGCCGTGCTGTACGCCGAACGCCGCCCGCGCGTGGCCGCGGCCGTCACCGCCGTCTTCCTGGCCCGCACCCTCTGGCTGATCCCGCACCAGGGTGACCTGGACCTCCAACTCCCCTGGTGGCAGCAGGTGTTGGCGTCGCCGTACCCCCTACTGGGGCTGTTGGTGCTGTTTCAGTTGTCGGCCAGCAACTCGTCCGCGTCCATGATCCGATAGGCGTACCCCTGCTCCGCCAGGAACCGCTGCCGATGGGCCGCGAAGTCCTGGTCGATGGTGTCGCGGGCGACGACGGAGTAGAAGTGGGCCTTGTGGCCGTCGGCCTTGGGCCGCAGCACGCGTCCCAGCCGCTGGGCCTCTTCCTGCCGCGACCCGAAGGTGCCCGACACCTGGATGGCGACGGTCGCCTCGGGCAGGTCGATGGAGAAGTTCGCGACCTTCGACACGACCAGCACGCTGATCTCGCCCTCCCGGAACGCGTCGAAGAGCTTCTCGCGCTGCGCGTTGCTCGTCTCGCCCTTGATGACGGGCGCGTTCAAGTGCTCGCCCAGCTCGTCGAGTTGGTCGATGTACTGGCCGATCACGAGGATCTGCTGCCCCGCGAACTTCCGTACCAGCGCCTCCGTCACCTTCCGCTTGGTCGCGGTCGTCGCGCAGAAGCGGTACTTCTCCTCGGTCTCGGCGGTGGCGTAGGAGATCCGCTCGGAGTCGGTGAGATTGACCCTGACCTCGACACAGTCGGCGGGCGCGATGTACCCCTGCGCCTCGATCTCCTTCCAGGGCGCGTCGAACCGCTTGGGCCCGATGAGGGAGAACACGTCCGACTCCCGCCCGTCCTCGCGCACCAGCGTGGCGGTCAGCCCCAGCCGCCGCCGGGCCTGCAGATCGGCGGTGAACTTGAAGACCGGCGCGGGCAGCAGATGCACCTCGTCGTAGAGGATGAGCCCCCAGTCACGGGAGTCGAAGAGCTCCAGGTGCGGGTAGACACCCTTCCGCCGGGTCGTCAGCACCTGGTACGTGGCGATGGTGACCGGCCGGATCTCCTTCCTCGTCCCGCTGTACTCACCGATCTCGTCCTCGGTCAGCGAGGTCCGCTTCACCAGCTCGTGCTTCCACTGCCGGGCGGAGACGGTGTTCGTCACGAGAATCAGAGTGGTGGCCTTCGCCTCGGCCATCGCCCCGGCGCCGACCAGGGTCTTGCCCGCGCCGCAGGGGAGGACCACGACACCGGAACCGCCGTGCCAGAAGTTCTCCACGGCCTGCTTCTGGTACGGCCGCAGCGCCCAGCCTTCCTCGTCCAGCTCGATCGGGTGCGCCTCCCCGTCGACGTACCCGGCGAGGTCCTCGGCGGGCCAGCCCAGCTTCAGCAGCGTCTGCTTGATCTGCCCGCGCTCGGAGGGGTGCACGGCCACGGTGTCCGGGTCGATCCGGGCCCCGACCAGCGGCGCGACCCGCTTCGACCGCAGGACCTCCTCGAGAACGGGCCGGTCGGTGGTGGTGAGCACCAGCCCGTGGGCCGGGTGCTTGCTCAGAGTGAGCCGCCCGTAGCGGTCCATCGTCTCCGCGATGTCCACCAGCAAGGCGTGCGGCACCGGATAACGGCTGAACTCCACGAGCGCGTCCACGACCTGCTCGGCGTCGTGCCCCGCCGCCCGCGCGTTCCACAGGCCCAGCGGCGTCACCCGGTACGTGTGGATGTGCTCGGGCGCCCGCTCCAGCTCCGCGAACGGTGCGATGGCCCGACGGCAGGCGTCGGCCAGCTCGTGATCGACTTCGAGCAGGAGTGTCTTGTCGCTCTGGACGATGAGGGGTCCGTTCACGCGCGTCCCTTTCCGCTTGCCGGCACCTCCGCGTGGATGCCCGGCCAAACCTCCAGTGTGCCCCACCGGCGGACGATCACGCGGGGGTGTCGCTCAGGCCTGGCCCTCCGCGAGCTCCGCGACCCCCGTGACGCGGTGCAGCGGGTACGTGCGGACTTCGTCCGCCGTGTGGTCGTACGCCGTGACGAAGCCGCCCTCGACGCGGATCGGGGCGATGACGCGCTGGCTGGCGGCGCCCTCGGCATTGACGTAGCCGATCCAGAGGGCCTCGCCGGTGAGGACGGCGGCCTGCATGGTGGCGAGGGTCTCGGCGGAGCTGGTACGGGGGAGGTCGCCGTTGCCGGGCAGGTCGGCGTCCGGGGACGGTTTGCGGGGGGTGGTGGAGGCCAGGTCGCCGGCGCGGATGGCGCGGATCGCGGCGCCGAGGAGGGTGGCGTCGGGGACCGGGGGGCCGTCCGGGACGGGCGCGGGTGCGGTGCGCGGCGGGGTGCGGTGGGCGTGCGCGCGGGTGATCAGGACGTCGCCCTCCGCGGACTCGGCGGCGGGCGCGAAGCCCAGGGCGCGGAGGCCTTCGAGGAGCGTCGCGGGGTCGGCCTGGGCGGCCAGGACCGTGGGGGCGAGGCGGCGGAGGCGGAGCCCTTGGGACCGTTTGTCGGCGAGGATCTCGTTCAGCATCGCGTCGTCGTCGCAGCGGACGTACGCCGACGCCGCGCCGATCCGCAGATGGCCGTGCTTGCGGGCCACGTCGTCGATCAGATAGGCGAGCGGCTGCGGGACGGGCGTGCGGGAGTGCGCCGTGAGGAACGCGTGCAGGTCGGAGGCCGACCGGCCCGCGTCCAGCGCACGGCGTACCGACCCCGGCGTGAAGCGGTAGACCGTCGCCCCGCCCTTCGACTCGACGTCCGCGAGGACGCCGAGCGTGTCGGCCAGCGGGCGCTCCAGCGGGCCCGGGGCGACCGCCGTCAGGTCCGCCTGGAGGAGAACGTGGTCCAGGGGCTCGGGCAGGAGGGGGGCGAGGATATGGGCGGCCTGCGCGGCGGCCGCGGCCCGTTCGGCGGGGGAGCTGGCGGAGGCGGGGGAAGGAGCCGCTTCGGCGGTCGGGCGGTGGCGCTTGTGGACGGGGAGCTTGGCGCCGGGACCTGAGGCGGACGCGCTGTCCTGGGCGGCCGTCGGCGCCACGCCCAGCAGCGCCCGCCCCTGTGCCGACAGTGCGCCCCGGCCCGTGATCCCCAGAAACTCCGCCTCCGACAGGGTCCATTGGGCGAGGCGGGTGCGCAGGTCGTCGGTGGGGGACTGGGTGCCCCGCAGGGGGTGTTCCCAGTGGAGGCGGGCGAGGACGGAGTCCTGGGCGGGGGAGACACCCTCGGGGAGGGCGGCGAGGAGGGTGAGGACGCGGTGGCGGACCTCGGGGGCCGCGGAGCGGTCCAGGCCGGGGCCCAGCGCCGACAGCGTGCGTTCCTTGGCGTCACGGCCGCCGACCAGGCCCGCCGTGCGGGTCGCGGCCAGCCACGCGGAGGCGAGCTTTGCCCAGCGCTCGGCGGCGGGCAGCTCCAGCCACTCGTCGTACCCGGGCGTGGCGGCGTACCGCTCCTCCGCCTCGCCGTCCGACGCCAACAGGCCCGCCGCGTAGGCGAGTTCGACCCAGAACGCGGCCACCGGCTCCGCCACGTCGAGCGCCACCGCCGTGCGCTTCAGGTCCCGTACGCTCAGCCCGCCCGCGCGCAGCACCGACGGACCGCCCTCGTGCCAGTCCTTGAGCAGCTCCTCGACGGTCGCCAGCGCCGTGTACGCCTGGCCCGCCGCCGTCACATCCACAACCTGTGGACGGTGTGTCGCCGCGGCCTCGACCGCCGGCGCGACCGGCTCCGTCACTCGGTGCGCGCGGCCCGCCCGCAGATGCAGGGCGACCTCCCGGGGCAGTACGACCGTGCCGGGCGCCGTCGGCAGCAGCAGCCCCCGGTCGATCAGCCAGCGCAGATGGCGCGCCGGGTCGGCCGTCACCTGGCCGTACGGCGGGCCCCACACCAGCCGGGACAGCACGTCCACCGACTCGGCGGGGGCCTCGTCGAGGAGCGCCGACATCCGGCCGCGGTCCGTGAACAGGCCGGTGAGGGACGCGACGGCCGACACGGAGTCGTGGGTGGTCGGCAGCCCGGCCGCCGCCACGATCTCCTGGATGCGGCCCGGGGACATGCCCGCCGTGGCCTCCGCGACGGTCGGTCCCAGGCCCGTCGGGGACGGGTGCTGCGGGGCCGGGGCGAGCAGCTCGCGGGCCGTGCGGACGAGGCGGAGGCGGTCGTCGGGGCCCCAGACGAGCGCCTGCTCGCGGAGCGTCCGGAGAGCGCGCGGGAACGCCTCCGTGACCGCCGGGTCGCGCTCGTCGCCCGCCATCAGGCCCAGGAGCTCGTCGTACGTCGCCGGGTCCGAGGCCACGGCGAGGGCTTCCGCCGTCTGGAGGGCGAAACGGTCCAGGCGCTCCAGGGCACGGACGACCGAGGCGCGGGTGCCGGCGCGGGTGGCGAGCTGGGTGAGGTCCGTGGGGACGGGGGTGATCAGGTCGGGGCGGGTGCGGAGGAGGACGGACAGCGAGGCGTCGTCCCGCGCGCGGAGAGCTTCCGCCAGGGAACGCGGAGCGTTCCCCGCGGGGGCGGGGTCCGTGGTGGGGTGCTCCTCGGGGCTCATCCGGTCAACGGTAGCGGGTGGGGGTGGGCTGGGGCGGTTCTCGCTCCAGCAGCTCGAAATCAGCCCCTCCGGCGTTTGAGGAGCGGGGGTCCAGGGGGCAGCGCCCCCTGGCGGAGCCCCAGGACGGGAAGGGTAGGGGCGACGGGGGCGAAAAACCCGGTACCGTCGTGACCACGGGGTATCCAACGCGCCCGCCCCGGAGGGGACTTCGTGGGGATTGAGAGCGATCAGCTCGTCTTCGACTACCTGAGCCGGGTCGGAGACCTGGCCCAGCAGCGCCAGCTGCCGTCCGCGACACGGATGCGGCTCGTCTCGGAGCTGCGCAACGAGATCGACCGGCGCAGAGCGAAGACGCCCGTCGACAGCCCGGCCGCCGTCCGCCGGATCCTGGCCCGCCTCGGCACCCCCGACGAGATCGTCGCGGCGGCCGGCCAGGGCGGCGCCGCCCCCGGGAAGGAGACCTGGGCCGCCGTCCCCACCCAGCGCGCCCGCGAACCGGAGCCCCGCCCCAAGGGCCTGCGCCGCGTCGTCCCGAGGCCGCGCCCCGCGGAACCGGACCCCGCCGAGTACGTCAACGACGCCCCGTCCCCGCCCCACCTCGCGAGCGCGCACGAACTGGGCGACAGCGGCGCGGTGCCGGACTGGTGGCGCGTGGACAGCAGCCCGTTCGGGCTCGGGGACAGCGTGCCGGGATTCGTCGGAGGCCTGGAGATCCCCGAGCTGCTCAAGCCGCCCGGGGAGCAGACCGAGGGGGCGAAGAAGGCCGAGGGGACGGAGAAGGCCGACGAGGGAGCGAAACCGGCGGAGGACGCGGCACCGGTGGTCCCGGAGGAAGCGGCCGGCGTCCGGCCCTCGCGACGCCTCCTGCCCCGCCTCGAGGGCTGGAGCAACCCCCTCCTCCTGCTCGCCGCCGCACTCCTCGTCGCGGGCGCCGTCCTCGGCAACTGGTTCGCCCTCGGCCTCGGCTGGCTCATCGCCTACGCCTCGCGCCGGCTGACCCCCGCCGAGTCGAAGTGGGCGGTCCTCGTCCTGCCCGGCCTGGCCGCCACCGCCGGCATCGTCTGGCTGTGGGGCCGTACGAACGGCCGCTGGGGCGCCCCCATCGCCCAGGGCCACATGAACGACGCGGTCGCCGAGACCTGGCCCTGGGTCGTCCGGGGCGCGGCGGTCGCCTCCGCGCTGTACCTGGTGTGGCGCTCACAGCGCCGACGCTGAGCGCACAAGGCGGTGCCGGGGCCCGCGTACGGCGTCACACCCCCTGGGCACAATGGCCTATATGACATCTCGCGCGCTGACCGTCGGCTTCGACCTCGACATGACCCTGATCGACTCACGCCCCGGCATTCGCGCCTGCTACCAGGCACTTTCCGCGCGGACAGGTACGTACATCGACTGCGACCTGGTTGTCACCCGGCTCGGGCCGCCGCTGGAGGACGAGCTGGCCAACTGGTTCCCGGCGGAGGAGGTCGCCGCGGTGGCCGACCTCTACCGTGAGATGTACCCCACACACGCCATCACCGGCACGCTGGCGATGCCCGGCGCCCGTGAGGCCGTCGCGGCCGTCCAGGCGGCGGGCGGGCGCGCGGTCGTCGTCACCGCGAAGTGGGAGCCCAACGCCAAGCTGCACCTGAAGCATCTGCGCATCGACGCCGACGCCGTCGTCGGCAACCTGTGGGCCGAGCAGAAGGCGCAGGCGCTGCGCGAGCACGGCGCGAGCGTGTACGTCGGCGACCACACCGGCGACGTACGCGGCGCGCACACCGCGGACGCGTACTCCGTCGCGGTGGCCACCGGACCGTGCGACGCGGCGGAGCTGCGCGCGGCGGGCGCGGACGTCGTGCTCGCCGACCTGACGGAGTTCCCGGCGTGGCTCAGCGAGTACGGGGACTACCGCGAGGCCGCTCGGGCCTGACGGACTACCGCGAGGCCGCGCGGGCCCGAGGGACTACCGCGAGGCCGCGCGGGCCTGACGGCGTCCTGCCGCGACTGACTGGAGCACCCCCGCTGCGGCCAGCAGGAAGCCGACACCCATCAGCATGCTCAATCCGAACATGTACGTCGGAAAGGGCGTCGTGCCGAGGAACAGCGGGGCCACGGTGACCAGTGTGGCCACCGCGCCGATGAAGAACACGATGGCACCGGCACGGATCAGCCGGTCACCGGGCTCGGCGGAATTCGGTTGGGTTTTGTCACGCACCCGACCAGGGTAGTTCCCAGCGCGAAGGAACAATCCTGCGACGTCTTGTCACCGGCCCCCGGACCATTAGCCTTGGTACCGGCGGGTCCGACGACCCGCTGTCGTGCTATCCAGAGCCGTTTAAGGGCAGTTGCCCATGCAACTGCCCGAGCAGTTTCAGAGCAGTTTCCGACGAGTACGAGGACGAGGACAGACGTGCCTACCGGCAAGGTCAAGTGGTTCAACAGTGAGAAGGGCTTCGGCTTTCTCTCCCGCGACGACGGCGGCGACGTCTTCGTTCATTCCTCGGTCCTGCCCGCCGGAGTCGATGCTCTCAAGCCCGGCCAGCGCGTGGAGTTCGGCGTCGTCGCCGGTCAGCGCGGTGACCAGGCGCTCTCGGTGACCCTCCTGGACCCGACCCCCTCGGTCGCGGCCGCGCAGCGCCGCAAGCCGGACGAACTGGCGTCCATCGTGCAGGATCTGACGACCCTCCTCGAAAACATCACGCCCATGCTCGAGAAGGGCCGCTACCCCGAGAAGGCCTCCGGCAAGCAGATCGCGGGGCTGCTGCGAGCGGTCGCCGACCAGCTCGACGTATGACCTCGTGAACTGACCTCTCAGGGGAAGTTCAGCGCATCCGGGCCGAGGGGCGGCAGGAGCCCCTCGGCCGCCGCGCGCGTGAGCAGCCCCCGGATCGCCGCGTAGCCGTCGTCGCCCAGATCGGCCGTGAACTCGTTGACGTACAGGCCGATGTGCTGGTCGGCGACGGCAGGGTCCATCTCCTGGGCGTGTTCCAGGACGTAGGGGCGGGAGGCCTCCGGGTCGTCCCAGGCGGCGCGGACCGAGGCACGGATCGCCTCGGCGAGCGCCTTCAGCCGCTCCGCACCCAGCGAGCGCTTGGCGATGATCGCGCCCAGCGGGATGGGCAGCCCGGTCGTCCGCTCCCAGTGCTCGCCCATGTCGGCGAGCTTGTGCAGCCCGTAGTTCTGGTACGTGAAACGCGCCTCGTGGATGACGAGTCCCGCGTCGACCTTCCCGTCCCGCACGGCCGGCATGATCTCGTGGAACGGCATGACCACGATCTCGCCGACCCCGCCGGGGATCGTGTCCGCGGCCCAGAGACGGAAGAGCAGGTACGCCGTCGACCGCTCGCTCGGCACGGCGACCGTGCGGCCCGTCAGGTCCGCGGCCGCCATGGGGGTCCCCCCGCTCGAGCGAAGCCGAGAGTGGGGGAGTGTGAGGACGAGCGGGCCGCAGCCACGGCCCAGTGCGCCGCCGCACGGCAGCAGCGCGTACTCGTCGAGGACGTACGGCAGCACGGCGTACGACACCTTCAGCACGTCGAACTCGCCGCGCTCGGCCATGCCGTTGGTGATGTCGATGTCCGCGAAGGTGACGTCGAGCGCGGGCGCGCCCGGCACGCGGCCGTGGGCCCAGGCGTCGAAGACGAAGGTGTCGTTCGGACAGGGCGAATAGGCGATCTGCAGGGGTTCGGCGGATTCAGCGGCGGATTCAGTGACTGCGGTCATGTGGGTTCCAACTCTCCAGTACGGGCGCGAGCTTCCCGAAGCCCTCGGTGAGAGCCGCGAGCGCCTCGCCGATGCGCCAGGCGGCGCGGTCGCGCGGGCCGACGGGGTTGGACACCGCGCGCATCTCCAGCACGGGCACACCGTGCGCGGCGGCCGCCTCGGCCACCCCGAAGCCCTCCATGGCCTCGGCGAGGGCGTGGGGGTGCCGGGCGCGCAGTTCGGCGGCGCGGGCGGCGGTGCCGGTCACGGTGGACACGGTCAGCACGGTTCCGGCGCGTCCACCGGTGGCCGCCACGACATCTCGTACGAGTGATTTCGGCGGACGGTGGCTGACCACCCCGAACCCGAGTTCGGTGACGGGCACGAAGCCGTCCGCGGTGTCCGCGCCCAGATCGGCCACGGTGATGTCCTCGGCTACGACGAGTGACCCGACGGGGGCATCGGGCTGAAAACCGCCGCCGATTCCGGTGGAGACGACGAGGTCGTAGCGCGCGCCTTCGAGGGCGGCCGCGGTCAGCGCGGCGGCGACGGAGGCGGCGGCGCGGGCGGGGCCCACGCCTGCGGCGAGGAGGTCGAGGGTTACCGCTGCCTCGGTGGCTTCCGCTTCCGCTGTGATGGCTTCCGTCGTGGTGGCGACCGTTGTGGTGGTCGCCGCCATGGTGGCCTCTGCTGTGCCGGGTGCCGGTTCAGAGGGGCCCAGGGGCAGCCGCAGGAGGGTCACCCCAGGGAGCGGTACAGACAGGCCCACCGCAGCAAACGCCCCAGCCACCGCGTCCCGTTCGACCGGAACCGCGGTGGCCACCAGCACACGCAGCCCAGCGGCAGCGATCAGGCGTCCTTCTTGAGCTTGAACGACCACAGACCGGTCACCGTGTTTTCGCCCTCCTTGATGGAGACGAGCGTGGAGTTCCCGCTCGCGCCGTACTGGGCGTTGAAGAACACGCTGCCCGGAATCGTCCGGTACGTCTTCGTGCTGGAGTCGGTCAGCGGCTGACCGTTCATCAGGATCGTCCAGCCCTTGTCCGCGATCTTCGGGTCCACGCCGAACCGCACGGTCTCGTCGGGGTCGACCTTGATGGACTTGATGTCCTTGGCCTTGAGGCACTTGGCCAGGTCCGCGGTCTTCACCTCCTTGCCGTCGTTGTAGCAGTCGGTTTCGGAGCTCACCGAGTTCTTGCCGACCGTGATGGTGGCCAGCGGCGTCGGCTTGTCACAGGCGGACAGGACGAGAAGTCCGGCGGAAACGGCGCCGAGTGCGGCAACGGCGCGACGGCGGTGTCCATGGGCGGCTCCGCCGCGGGGCAGGGAGGTCATGGCCAAAGGCTATCGGGCAGGTCCAGCGCTGCCCTCACGTGGGGTGCGGCGTGCCGCCAGGCGGTCGTCGCCCCTCACGCCACCTTGGCCCGGGCAGGCCCCCCGTGCCGGGCCGCGCCGATCAGTCCCCGCACGGTCGTGAGCCACCCCGCGGCGACGATCGCCGCGGCCACGGACATCCCGAGCGTGCCGTTGAGCGGCAGCGCTATGCCGATTGCGCCGCCGAGAACCCAGGCCATCTGGAGCAGCGTCTCGGAGCGGGCGAAGGCGGACGTACGGACGAGTTCCGGGACGTCCCGCTGGATCAGCGCGTCCAGGGACAGCTTGGCGAGGGCCTGTGCGAACCCGGCGGCCGCGGCGAGGCAGGCCACGAGAACGGCCCCGAAGAACACGGCGGCGACGATCGAGACGGCCAGTACGAACGCGACGACCGTCACGACGATGATCTCGGGAGCGCGCGATTTCAGCCAGGCGCCGACCGCCGTGCCGAGCGCGTTGCCGGCGCCTGCCGAGACGCCCACTATCCCGAGCGAGACCGCCGCGCTCTCGCCGGTGAGCGGGTGCTCGCGCAGCAGGAAGGCGAGGAAGAAGATCAGGAAGCCGGAGAGGCAGCGCAGGGCCGCGTTGGCGGCGAGCGCGTGGGTGACGGCCGTGCCGACGGTGCGCAGGCCGGGGCGAGGCACCGTCTTGTGCGGCCCGTGCAGATGCTCCGCGTCCGCCGCCAGCAGCGCCTTGTCCTCGCCCTTGGCCGAGTCGACCTTGGGCGGCAGGGAGAACGACAGGAACGTACCCGCGACGAAGATCACGAAGGCGCCGTAGAGCGGCCAGCGCGCGCCGAGCACCTGGAGCCCCGCCCCGATCGGCGCGGCGACGCCGGTGGCGAGGAGCCCGCCGAGGGTGACCCGGGAGTTCGCCTTCACCAGGGAAAAATTGGGTGGCAGGAGCCGTGGCACGACGGCGCTTCGTACGACCCCGTACGCCTTCGAGGCGACGAGCACCCCGAGCGCGGCGGGATACAGCTCGAACGTGCCGGTCACGACCGCGCCCGAAAGCATCAGCGCGAGCATGGCGCGGGCGAGCATGGCGCCCGCCATCGCCGCGCGGCGGCCGTGCGGGAGGCGGTCGAGGAGGGGGCCGATCACGGGGGCGAGGAGGGTGAAGGGCGCCATCGTGATGCCGAGGTAGAGGGCGACACGGCCGCGGGCCTCGTCGGTCGGTACCGAGAAGAACACGGTCGACGCCAGCGCCACGGTGATCATGACGTCGCCCGCGCCGTTCACCGCGTGCAGCTCGATCAGCTTGCCGAGGCCAGACTCACCCGCGCCGTGCGCGTGCGTCGCCTTGCGGATCCCGCGGGCCGTCCCCGTCACCGGGAAGTGCAGGGCACGCCCGACCGCGCGGACGGACCCGGTCATCCGGCCCGATCCGCCACTCCGGTTACTCCCCTTGGCCCCGCCGATTCCGGTGGCTCCCTGGGGCGACCTTGCGGCTGCCACTCCGTCATAGTGCCCCGAGATGGGGGTGCGTAGTGCGGTTACCGCGCGGATGGGGGCCGAGTGGGGGCCTCCCGCTCGGTGCGCCGATTCGCCTGTCTCGGGTTTCGGTGTGTGTGGAGGAGGGGGCCGGGCTCGGGAGGGCTCTCAGGTTCTGCGCGTGGGCGGGACGTCCGGCACTCGCCTCCGCACCCGGAAACCCGAGACCGCCCCCGCTTTGCAGCCAACCGAGACGGGCGGATGGGTGGGAAACCCGGCGCGGAGCGGCGAGGAGGCTGGCGCGGAGCGCCGGAGAGGCGGGCGCGGAGCGGCGAGGAAACGGGGCGCGGAGGGGCGCAGATCCCGGCGCGGAGCGCCGAAGACGCCCGCCGGTGTGGGCCCAGGGGCCAGGAGAAGGTAGCGTGCGTAACGCGCCTGCGGCGATTGTTCTCGGCCGCGCGCCTCTCGGCCATCCCGCAGAATGGATGGCGTAGGTGCGCCCGAGTGCGATCGGGCGCGGACGTCGACGCGGCCCCCCGGTCCGCTCCGTCCGCTCCCCCGCCGAGGAATGGCGCACCCGTGAGACGGCGTAGGAGAGAAGCGATACCTGTGAGCGCAGCGACAACGCGAAGCCGCACCCCCGACCGCCTGTGCGCCGAGGCCATCGACCTCGCCCGCGGTGCCGCCGAGGAGGCCGCCGCACCCGGCGTCGTCGGCGAGCATGTGGGGCTGGTCTCCGAGGGGGACCGCGTTGTCACGCACTTCTTCGAGTGCAAGGAGCTGGGATACCGCGGCTGGCGCTGGGCCGTGACCGTCGCCCGCGCCTCCCGCGCGAAGCTCGTCACCCTCGACGAGACCGTGCTGCTGCCGGGCCCCGACTCGCTGCTCGCCCCGGAGTGGGTGCCGTGGAGCGAGCGGCTCCGCCCCGGTGACATGGGCCCGGGGGATCTGCTCCCGACGGACGCCGAGGATCTCCGCCTCGAACCGGGTTTCTCCGGCGAGGACGAGCCCGCTCCGAATTCCGCGGTCTCCGAGGACATGGCCGAGCTCGTGGAGGCGGAGGACGCGGAGGTTACCGCCGGTACGCCCGCGCACCTGCCGGTGGCGCCCCGGCGCGGCTCGATCGCGGCGGTCGCCGAGGAACTGGGGCTGCGGCGCGCCCGCGTCCTCTCCCGCTACGGCCTGCACGTCGCGGCCGACCGCTGGGAGGAGGCCTACGGGCCCAAGACGGCGATGGCGCAGGCGGCACCCGCGTCGTGCGTCAGCTGCGGCTTCCTGAACCCGATCGGGGGCTCGCTCGGACAGGCGTTCGGAGTCTGTGCCAATGAGTTCTCGCCCGCCGACGGGCACGTCGTGTCCCTTTCGTACGGCTGCGGAGGCCACTCCGAGGCCGCGGTCATGCCGAAGCCGCCCCGTCCGGCGGTTCCGGTGATCGACGAGACCCGGGTCGACCCGTTCCCGCTCCGCCCGGCCCCGGACTCGGGTTCGGTCCCCGAGGCCCCGGACGAGTCCTCGGCGGAGCTGGGCCACTCGTAGGGGGATCAGCCCCTCCGGCGTTCGAGGAGCGGGGTCCGGGGCGGAGCCCCAGGGACGACGATGGGGGTCCCCCCGCTCGAGCGAAGTCGAGAGTGGGGGAGAAGCCGAGAGTGAGGGAGGGCAGGGGCGGACGGGGCGAAATCCCCGGCGCCCGCACCAGCGCAGGGTGCCCGGTGAAGCGAGCCCGGGGTGGAGCGCGGGCCGCCGCGCGGTACCTTCATGCCGCGACCGGGCCCAGCGCTCGCGGTCGCGCGAAGCGAGAAGGAGACTGAACCGTGAGCAAGTTCGTGCGGCCGGCAGCCGAGGGCGCGGACCCGTTCGGGACGGCGCGCCTGCGACGCGGGGTGCTGGACGCCTGGGCGACCAGCCCGGCCCGGTTCCGCGAGGACGCCAACGCCGAGGAGGACCTGGTTCTCGGCGGCTACCGCGACCGCCTGGTCGTCGAGCTCGCCCAGAATGCCGCGGACGCTGCGGCGCGTGCCGGTGTACCGGGCCGCCTCCGGCTCACCCTCCGCGACGGCGTGCTCGTCGCGGCCAACACCGGCGCCCCCCTCGACGCCGCGGGCGTCGAGTCGCTGTCCACGCTGCGCGCCTCCGCGAAGCGGGACGCCCACGACACGGCCGTCGGCCGCTTCGGCGTCGGCTTCGCGGCCGTCCTCGCCGTGACCGACGAGCCCGCCGTCGTGGGCCGCCACGGCGGTGTCCGCTGGTCGCTCGCCGAGGCCCGCGAGCTCGCGGCGGACGTCGCCCGGCACAGCCCCGGTCTCGGTGACGAGATCCGCCGCCGCGACGGCCATGTGCCGTTGCTCCGGCTGCCGTTCGCGGCCGAGGGCACGGCCCCGGACCCGTACGACACCGTGGTCATCCTGCCGCTGCGGGACCCCGCCGCCGAGGGTCTCGCCGAGCGCCTGCTCCAGGGCCTCGACGACGCCCTGCTGCTCGCCCTGCCGGGTCTGGAGGAGGTGGTCGTCGAGATCGGGGACGCCGATGTCCGTACGCTGCGGCGCCGCGCCGACGAGCACGGCGTCGCGCTCGAGGACTCCCGCGACGGCACCACCCGCTGGCGCACCGTCTCCCGCCACGGCCCCCTCGACCCCGCCCTGCTCGCCGACCGCCCCGTCGAGGAGCGCCTGCGCCCGCACTGGTCGGTGACCTGGGCCGTCCCCGTCGACGCCGACGGCACCCCGGCCCGCCCCCGCACCAGCCCCGTCGTACACGCCCCCACGCCCAGCGACGAGCCGCTGGGCGTACCGGCCCTCCTCATCGCCTCCCTGCCGCTGGACACCACCCGTCGGCACGCCGCCCCCGGCCCGCTGACCGACTTCCTGGTGGAGCGCGCGGCGGACGCGTACGCCGAACTGCTCGCCGCCTGGCGCCCGGTGGCCCCGGGGATCATCGACCTCGTGCCCGGCCCGCTCGGCAAGGGCGAGCTGGACGGCGCCCTGCGCCAGGCGATCCTCGACCGGCTGCCCCGCACCGCCTTCCTGCCGCCCGCCCTTGAGCCGGACAACGCCCCGGACGTCCCCGCCGACTGGCCCGAGACCGAGACCGGCAGCGCGGAGAACCCGGCCGCCCTGCGCCCCCGCGACGCCGAGGTCGTCGAGGGTGCCGGTGCCGAGACCGTCCGCGTGCTCGCCGAGGTGCTGCCCAGCCTGCTGCCCGCCGGGCTCGAACGCCGGGTGGAGCTGCGGACGCTGGGCGTCGCCCGTGTCCCGCTGACGGAGGCCGTGGACCGGCTGGCCGGTCTCGAGAAGGACCCGGGCTGGTGGCGCCGCCTGTACGACAGCCTCGCGGGCGTGGACCCGGAACGGCTGTCCGGGCTGCCCGTGCCGCTCGCCGACGGCCGTACGACGATCGGGCCCCGGCAGGTCCTGCTGCCGGTCCCCGATGGGCCCACCCCCGACGACACCTGGGCCGCCACCTCCGACACCCTCGCCCGTCTCGGCCTCAAGGTCGCCCACCCGGACGCCGCCCACCCGCTCCTGGAGAAGCTGGGCGCCCTTCCGGCCTCGCCCCGCGCCGTCCTCACCACCCCGCAGGTGCGCGCCGCCGTCGCCGCCTCGCTCGACGACGAGGGCGGGGCCTGGGACGAGGACACCCCGGACGCGGAGGAACTGGCGGACACCATCCTCGCGCTCGTCCGCGACGCCGCCCTCGAACCCGGCGACGAGCCCTGGCTCGGCGCCCTCGCCCTCCCCGACGAGGAGGGCGAACTCTCGCCCGCGGGCGAACTGGTCCTGCCCGGCAGCCCGTTCGCCCAGGTCATGCGCGAGGACGAACTCGCCTTCGTGGACGGTGACCTGGCCGCACGGTGGGGCGAACAGCCCCTCGCCGCCTGTGGCGTGCTCGCCAGCTTCGCCCTCGTACGGACCACAGACATCGTCCTCGACCCGGACGAACTCGAGCCCCGCGACTCCGACTTCGCCGAACCCGACGACGCGGGTCTGCTGGACGCCGTGGACGTGTGGTGTGAGGACGTCCTCGACCGGCTGCCCGACACGCCCGTGCCGCCCGTCGCCACCGAGATCGTGGCCGTACGCGACCTGGACCTGGTGGACGACGAGCGGTGGCCGCAGGCCCTCGCCCTGCTCTCCCGGCCGCCGCTGCGGGACGCCATCACCCAGCCGGTGCGCATCCTGCTGCCGGACGGCACGCACGAGATCGTCCGGCCGTACACCGCCTGGTGGCTGCGCGGGCATCCCGTCCTCGACGGGCGCCGTCCGGCCGGTCTGCGGGCCGCCGGCGGCGACCCCCTCCTGCACGGTCTGTACGACTCCGTCGACGCCACCGGCTTCGACGACGAGCAGGTGCTGCGGGCGCTGGGCGTACGGACTTCGGTGGCCGCTCTGCTGGACGAGCCCGGTGGTGCCGCCGAGCTCCTGGACCGGCTCGCCGACCCCGAGCGGGAAGTCTCCGGCGCCCAACTGCACGCCCTGTACAGCGCCTTGGCCGACCTCGACCCCGAGCAGGTGACCCTGCCGGAGGAGTTGCGGGCCGTGGTCGACGGTCACGTGACCGTTGTGGACGCGGCCGACGCCGTCGTCGTGGACTCGCCCGACCTGCTGCCCTTCACCAGCGGCGTGCCGCTGCTTCCCGTACGGCCCGCGCGCGCCGCCGATCTCGCCGAGCTGTTCCAGGTACGGCGGCTCAGCGAGTCGGTGACCGGCGAGGTGACCTCGGAGGGCACCGAACACGACGTACCGGAGTCCGTACGGGTCCTGCTGGGACCGTCGACCCCCACGACGTACGTCGAACACGACGAACTCGTCGTCGACGGCACCGAACTCGACTGGCGCCGCACGCGGGACGGCGTGCTGCACGCCTCCACCCTGGAGGGCGTCGCCGCCGGGCTCGCCTGGGCGGCCGGGCAGTGGCCGCGCCGCTTCGAGGTCGCGGCGCTCCTGGAGGACCCGTCCCGCACGGAGGAGCTGGCGCGGGACCGCTGGTTCGACTGAGACCGCCGGAAATGAGAGACACGTCCCGCAATCGGCAGGGCGTGTCTCTCACGTTCCCGTGACCTTGTCCCTCACGTCCCTGTGCCCTTGTCCCTCCCGTCGCTGTGACCTTGGTAATACGCACACAAAGACTTCATCACTCGTACAACCATTCCCACGCGTCACAGATCTGATCACCGGAGTCAACAGACTCCACGATCACGTGGGCCCCCTGTGAAGACGAGCCGTAAGGAACGACACCACCGCCGGGGCCCCTTTCTCCACTTGGGGATCGCATGCGCATTCGAGCCACCGTGGCCGCCGTCTCCGGCGCCCTGGCCCTCTCCGCGTTCGCCGTGCCCGGCGCCCACGCCGCCGGCACCTCGCTCGACCACGACGTCGTCGTGAAGGCCGCGCAGTCCGCGCAGCAGACGCACTCCGGCAAGGCCGCACTCAGCACCGCCGCCGACGGCACCCCGTACGCCCTCGACGCCACCTTCTCGGCCGTGAAGGTCAACAACGGCAAGAACGTCGTCGTGGGCACCACCAACACGGTGAAAGTGCCCTTCTCCTACACCCTGACCCACGGTGCGGACGTCGACATCACGGCCGACGACTTCGTGGCGTCCATCGACCTGTACCGGGGGACCTCGTTCTACGAGCCCACCTGGGAGTTCGTCGGCAACGACGCCACCTGCACCGCCACTTCGGCGACGGTCGCCACCTGCACCGGTGTCGTCCAGATCGACCCCCTGGACCTCCTGAACGAGGACGCCGGCACCTGGAAGGCGGCCGCCTTCGCGGTGGCCTACAACGGCCAGGACCCGGAGAACCCGGCCGACGCGTCCCAGATCGGTGTCGCCGTGCTGGACCCGGCGGTCGCCTCCTACAAGCTCCAGCGCTACTCCAAGCTCACCGTCAACGCCTCGCCGGAGCCGGTGAAGAAGGGCAAGACCATCACGGTCACGGGCAAGCTGTCCCGCGCCAACTGGGACACCGGCAAGTACGCCGGTTACACCGGCCAGTCCGTGAAGCTGCAGTACCGCAAGAAGGGCAGCACCACCTACACCACGCTCAAGACGATCAAGTCGGACAGCACGGGCAACCTGAAGACGACGACGCCGGCCACCGCGGACGGCTACTTCCGCTACAGCTTCGCCGGCACCTCGACCACCCCGGCCGTCAGCGCCACGGGTGACTACGTCGACGTGCAGTAAGCAGTAAGCAGTAACCCGTAGCTCATTACTGATTTACGCGGGAACGCGGCGGTCGACCCACCTCCACAGGAGCTCCAGGGCGGCCGCCGCCACCGCGGAGATACCCACCGCGATCCACGGCATCGTCTCGCCGACCAGCTTCAGCGCGAAGAAGTGCTGCAGCCCCGGCACCACGAGCACCAGCAGGAACGCCCCGCCCATCGTGGCGACGAGGCAGATCCGCCACCAGGTGTACGGCCGGGCGATGATCGCCAGCACCCACATCGAGATCAGGAAGAGCGTCAGCGTCGCGGCGCTCGTCTCCGCGTCCAACGAGCCAGCACCCGTGTAGTAGTGACGGGCGATCAGATATGTCACGAAGGTGGCCACCCCGGCGACGACCCCGCCCGGGATCGAGTACCGCATCACCCGCCGTACGAAGTGGGGCTGCGCGCGCTCCTTGTTGGGGGCGAGCGCGAGGAAGAACGCCGGGACGCCGATCGTCAGGGTCGACAGCAGGGTCAAGTGGCGGGGCAGGAAGGGGTATTCGACCTGCCAGCACGCCACCAGGATGGCCAGCAGCACCGAGTAGACCGTCTTCACCAGGAAGAGGGTCGCGACCCGGGTGATGTTCCCGATGACCCTGCGGCCCTCCGCGACCACCGAGGGCAGCGTCGAGAAGCTGTTGTTGAGCAGGACGATCTGGGCCACCGCCCGGGTCGCCTCCGAGCCCGACCCCATGCTCACGCCGATGTCGGCGTCCTTCAGGGCCAGTACGTCGTTCACGCCGTCGCCGGTCATCGCCACCGTGTGCCCGCGTGACTGCAACGCGCCGACCATGTCGCGCTTCTGCTGCGGGGTGACCCGCCCGAACACCGTGCCCTTGTCCAGCGACTTCGCCATCTCCTCCTTCTCGTCGGGGAGGCGACGCGCGTCCACGACCTCGCCGGTGAGCCCGAGCTTTCCGGCCACGGCGCCCACCGACACCGCGTTGTCGCCGGAGATGACCTTGGCCTTGACGTCCTGTTCGGCGAAGTAGCGCAGGGTGTCGCCGGCGTCCGGGCGCAGCCGCTGTTCCAGGACGACCAGCGCGGTGGGCCGGGCGCCCTCCTTGACCTTCGGATCGTCGAGTTCCTTGGAGGCCCGGGCGAGCAGCAGCACCCGCAGCCCCGCCTCGTTCAGCTGCTCGGTCTCGGCGAGTGCCGGGTCCCCGGCGGGCAGCAGCACGTCGGGGGCGCCGAGCAGCCACGTACTCGACTCGCCGTTGCCCTCGCTGAAGGACGCCCCGCTGTACTTGCGGGCCGAGGAGAAGGGCAGCGACTCGGTGCAGCGCCACTCCTCGCTGTCCGGGTAGGCCTCGATGATCGCCTGGAGAGAGGCGTTCGGCCGCGGGTCCGACTCGCCGAGCGCGCCGAGGGCCTTCCCTGCGTACGACTCGTCGGCGCCCTGGAGGGGACGCAGCTCGGTGACGTCCATGCCGCCCTCGGTGAGCGTGCCCGTCTTGTCGAGGCAGACGGTGTCGACGCGGGCGAGCCCCTCGATGGCGGGAAGTTCCTGTACGAGGCACTGTTTCCGGCCAAGGCGGATGACGCCGATCGCGAAGGCGACGGAGGTGAGGAGGACCAGGCCCTCGGGGACCATCGGGACGATTCCGCCGACCGTGCGGGCGATGGAGTCCTTGAAGCCGTGCTGCTTGACCACCAGCTGGCTGATGACCAGGCCGATCGCCGTCGGGATCATCATCCACGTCACGTACTTGAGGATCGTGGAGATACCGGTCCGCAGCTCGGAGTGGACGAGGGTGAAGCGGGAGGCCTCTTCGGCCAGCTGTGCCGCGTAGGCCTCCCGGCCCACCTTCGTCGCCTCGAACGAGCCCCCGCCCGCGACCACGAAGCTGCCCGACATCACCTCGTCGTCGGGGTGCTTGACCACCGGGTCGGCCTCACCGGTGAGCAGCGACTCGTCGATCTCGAGCCCGTCGGCCTCCACGCACCTGCCGTCGACCACGATCTTGTCGCCGGGCCCGATCTCGATCAGGTCCCCGAGCACGATCTCGGACGTACTGACCTCGGCGGCGATCCCGTCCCTGCGCACGGTCGGTTTCGCCTCGCCGATCACCGCGAGCGAGTCCAGGGTCTTCTTGGCCCGCCACTCCTGGATGATGCCGATCCCGGTGTTGGCGATGATCACGTACCCGAACAGGCTGTCCTGGAACGGCGCCACGAACAGCATGATCAGCCAGAGCACGCCGATGATCGCGTTGAAGCGCGTGAAGACGTTGGCCTTGACGATCTCGCTCAGGGAGCGGCTGCTGCGCACGGGGACGTCGTTCACCTCGCCGCGGGCCACCCGTTCGGCCACCTCGGCGGCGGACAGCCCCTGTGCCCGCCGGGAGGCGGGTATGGGCACGGGGTGAACGGGATCGAGTTCGGCGCCCGCGTCGATGTGCGTCATGCATTCGACGGTACGTGCGGATATACGGCTTCACCTGCCGAGTGCACCAAAGATCCGACCAGGGGAGGACGGGGGCGGCGCGGAGTGATGCCGTGGTTGCAGGGGGAGCCGGTTACTCCGCAGCAGGGGTCGACCGCTCGGCTTCGGCGGCGGCTCGCTTGAGCGCGGCGTCGCGCCCCCGGACGTACCAGATGCCGATCAGTCCGAGACCCGCGCCGGCCAGGCACGTCCACAACCACCAGAGGTGCCCGTGGTCGTCGAACCAGCCGTAGAACGGCAGCTGCACCAGGAAGAGGACGAACCAGAGGATCGTGCCGCCCGTGATGGTGGCGACGACGGGACCCTCCAGGGGCTCCGGCGCCTCGTGCTTCGGTGTCCACTTCGCCATGTGCACAGCTTACGAGCACCGCATCCCGGCCCCCGTGCAGGTCGGTGCGCTCCTTGTATACCAAGGGTCTACGCGCGGAGATAGCGATTTCCGCCTCATATGTTCATACTGAAACAGCCTGAGTCTGGCTCTTTCTGTTCGTACGAAACTCCAACGGAAACATCAAAGAAACCTGTTGGTGATCGTCCGACAGCCAGACTCGATCAAGTTCCCAGCCGCGCGCCGTCCCGCCCGGCGCCCGTTACTGGCCATCAAGGCCCCCGCACGTATGAGGTCACGCATGTCCTCCTCGGCCCTCACCAAGGCCCCCACCCCTGAGCAGCCGGAGCCCCGGCCCGCGCAAGGCGCCCTGGACCGCTACTTCAAGATCTCCGAGCGGGGCTCCAGCGTCCCGCGCGAGATCCGCGGCGGTTTCGCCACCTTCTTCGCGATGGCCTACATCATCGTGCTGAACCCGATCATCCTGGGCAGCGCGAAGGACATGTACGGGCACCACCTGGACAACGGCCAGCTGGTCACCGCGACCGCCCTGACCGCCGCGTTCACGACGCTCCTCATGGGTGTCATCGGCAACGTGCCGATCGCGCTGGCGGCGGGTCTGGGTGTGAACACGGTGGTCGCGCTCCAGCTCGCCCCGCGGATGTCCTGGCCGGACGCCATGGGCATGGTCGTGCTGGCCGGCTTCGTCGTGATGCTGCTGGTCGCCACCGGTCTGCGTGAGCGCGTCATGAACGCCGTGCCGCTGGGCCTGCGCAAGGGCATCGCGATCGGTATCGGCCTGTTCATCATGCTGATCGGTCTGGTCGACTCCGGCTTCGTCTCGCGCATCCCGGACATCGCGCAGACCACGGTCCCGCTCCAGCTCGGCGGCGACGGTCACCTCAATGGCTGGCCCGTCCTGGTCTTCATCCTCGGCACGCTGTTCACGCTCGCGCTGATGGTGCGCAAGGTGCCCGGCGCGATCCTGATCTCGATCGTCACGATGACGGTCGTCGCGGTGATCATCAACGCCGTCGCCAAGATCCCGTCCTGGGGTCTGACCACCCCGAAGTGGCCGGGCAACCCGGTCGCCACCCCGGACTTCGGGCTCGTCGGCAAGGTCAGTCTCTTCGGCGGCTTCGACAAGGTCGGCCTGCTGACCGGCATCCTCTTCGTGTTCACCGTGCTGCTGTCGACCTTCTTCGACGCGATGGGCACGATCATGGGCATCAGCGACGAGGCCAAGCTGACCGACGCGCAGGGCCAGATGCCCGGCATCAACAAGGTCCTCTTCGTCGACGGCATCGCGGTGGCCGCGGGCGGCGCCACCTCCTCCTCCGCCACCACCTGCTTCGTGGAGTCCACGGCGGGCGTCGGCGAGGGCGCGCGCACCGGCTTCGCGAACGTCATCACCGGCGCGCTCTTCGCCGTGGCGCTGTTCCTCACCCCGGTCGCCACGATGGTCCCGTCCCAGGCCGCCACGCCCGCGCTCATCGCGGTCGGCTTCCTGATCATGTCCCACTCGGTCAAGGAGATCGACTGGGCGGACTACACGATCGCCATCCCGGCCTTCGTGACGATGATGATGATGCCGTTCACCTACTCGATCACGAACGGCATCGGCATGGGCTTCATCACCTTCGTGGTGCTGCGCCTGGCGGCGGGCCGCGGTCGTGAGATCCCGGTCGCGATGTACGTGGTGTCGGCGGTGTTCGCCTTCTACTACCTGATGCCGGCCCTCGGCCTCACGTGACCAGCCGTACGGGGTCTCACGTGACCCCGTAGAACTTCTCCGTCTCCTCGACCGCGGTCTGGAACCGCTCGTCGAAGTCGTCGCGAATGAGCGTCCGGACCACATAGTCCTGGACGCTCATTCCGCGTTTGGCGGCGTGGTCACGGAGCCGGTCGAGCAGCTCCCCGTCTATCCGCAGGCTGAGCACGCTGGTCCCCATGCGGTCGAGGGTTGCCGGACCCCGGCGGACGAGGGGTCACTTTCCGGAGCGGGCTCACTCATATGAGTGATGTCGTGGTTCAGTGGCGCGGTTCACGGGCATTGCGGTGGTCTTTAGCGAGAGTAATGAGTTATTCTAAAGAACATGCCTGACCTCACCCATGGCGACGACGAGGCCGCCGTGAACGCCCTCCGCTCCGCAGTGATGCGGTTGTCGCGTCGACTCAAGCACCAGCGGGTCGACGAGTCGCTGAGCCCCACCGAGATGTCGGTGCTCGGCACCCTCGCCCGCTGCGGCACCGCCACGCCCGGCGAGCTCGCCCGCAAGGAGCATGTGCAGCCGCCCTCGATGACCCGCATCGTCGCGCTGCTCGAAGCCAAGGGTCTTGTCAGGCTGGAGCCGCACCCCGAGGACCGGCGCCAGAAGGTCGTCACGCCGACCGAAAAGGCGGAGGCCATGCTCGAAGAGAGCCGCCGCAAGCGGAACGCGTTCCTGGCCGGCCTGGTCGGGTCCAACCTCGACGAGGACGAGTGGGCCAAGCTCCGCGAGGCCGCACCCGTCCTGGAGAAGCTCGCGCACCTGTAGAACCGCCGCACTGCCGGACGCCGTCATCCGTGACCGCCGTCCATGACCGCCAAGGAGGCGAGCCCTTTTGAGTACGGGACCCGGAGCAGACTCCGCCCCCGCACCAGCCACCCACGACTCCCCGCCCACCCCCGACACCCCCCACCGCCCGTCCCGCTCCTCGATGTTCAGCTCTCTGAAGGTCCGGAACTACCGCCTGTTCTTCCTGGGCCAGGTCGTCTCCAACACCGGCACCTGGATGCAGCGCATCGCCCAGGACTGGCTGGTGCTGAGCCTCACCGGCTCGTCCGCCGCGGTCGGTATCACCACCGCGCTGCAGTTCCTGCCGATGCTCCTCTTCGGGCTGTACGGCGGTGTCCTCGTGGACCGTCTCCCCAAGCGTCCGACCCTCCTGCTCACCCAGACGGCCATGGGTCTCACGGGCCTCGCGCTCGCCTTCCTCACCCTCTCCGGCCACGTCCAGGTCTGGCACGTCTACCTCGCGGCCTTCGCCGTCGGTCTCGCCACGGTCGTCGACAACCCGGCCCGCCAGTCCTTCGTCTCCGAGATGGTCGGCCCGGGCCAGCTGCAGAACGCGGTCAGCCTGAACTCCGCCAACTTCCAGTCCGCCCGCCTGGTCGGCCCCGCCGTCGCGGGCCTGCTGATCACCGGCGTGGGCACCGGCTGGGCGTTCCTGTTCAACGGCCTGTCCTTCGTGGCCCCCATCGTCGGCCTGCTGCTGATGCGCGCCCGCGAACTGCAGGTGGTCGAGCGCGCCCCGCGCGGCAAGGGCCAGCTCCGCGAGGGCCTGAACTACGTGGCCCGCCGCCCCGAGCTGATCTGGCCGATCGTCCTCGTCGGCTTCATCGGCACCTTCGGCTTCAACTTCCCGGTCTGGCTCTCGGCGTACGCGGACGACGTCTTCCACGCGGGCGCCGGCGCGTACAGCCTCTTCAACACGCTGATGGCGCTCGGCTCGCTGGCCGGCGCGCTGCTCGCCGCCCGCCGCGGCACGGCCCGCCTGCGCGTCCTGATCGCGGCGGCGCTGGCCTTCGGCGTCCTGGAAGTGGTCGCGGCCCTGGCCCCGTCGTTCTGGCTCTTCGCTCTCCTCATGGTCCCGATAGGCATCTTCGGCCTGACGGTGAACGTCACCGCGAACACCTCGGTCCAGATGGCCACCGACCCCGCCATGCGCGGCCGTGTGATGGCCCTGTTCATGATGGTCTTCATGGGCGGTACGCCGCTGGGGGCGCCCCTCGTCGGCTGGATCACCGACGCCTATGGTCCGCGCGTCGGCTTCGCCCTCGGTGGTCTGATCGCGGTGGCCGCCGCGAGCGGCGTCGGCCTGGCCCTGGCCCGCGTCGGCGGGCTGCGCCTCGCGGTCGGCTGGCACCACGGCCACCCACAGGTCCGCTTCGTGCCGAAGGAACAGCGGGAGCAGCTGGCCACGGCGGCGTGACGGACGACTGTCGGGTGCCCCGCCATGTGCCCCGTCAGGTCACCGCCCGCGCGACGGCGAACAGTGCCGCGGTCGCCGCCGCCGAGCACGCCAGGAGCAGCAGGATTCCGAGCACGGGCATGTGGACGGCTCCCCGTCGACGTACGTACGCCCATGGTGCGGGGACAGTCGCCAGGTGATCCATTCCCTGGAAGGGTGACGTCATGAGACTCTTTGCGGCGGTGCTGCCTCCGGAGGCCGTGGTGCGCGAACTCGCCTCCGAGGTCGACGAGTTGGAGCGGCTGCCGGGCGCGGACGGCCTGCGCTGGACCGGCCGCCCGGGCTGGCACTTCACGCTCGCCTTCTACGGCGAGGTGGACGAGGAACTCGTCCCGGACCTCTCGGAACGGCTGTCACGAGCGGCCCACCGGACGGCCCCCTTCCCGCTGTCCCTGCGCGGCGGCGGCCATTTCGGCGGCCGGGCGCTGTGGGTGGGGGTGTCGGGAGGCGTCCCGGCCCTGCGGCTGCTGGCCGACCGGGCGGAGGCGGCGGCCCGGAAGGCGGGTGTCCCGTTGGGTGAGCACCGCCGCTACCGGCCCCACCTCACGGTGGCCCGCTCGCGCGCCGCGGCGGACTTCGAGACGTATGTCACCGCCCTGCACGCGTTCGCCGGGCGGGAGTGGACGGTGCGGGAGCTGTGTCTCGTACGCAGCCATCTGCCGAGGTCGGGGGTGCCGGGGGAGCAGCCCCGTTACGAGACGGTGGCGAGCTGGCCCCTGGGGGCGGCCGCCGGGCCGGGATCGGCGGCCGGTTAACCTCGACTACGTGGACCCGAAGACCCGAAACCGGATCATGGCCGGTGTGCTCGTGCTGATGTTCGTCGTGGTGGCGCTCGCGGCGGCGGTCAAGTAGCCGACCGCCGCCGCCCGTTCTGCCCTGCCCCGGTGCGCTCAGGCCCCGTGGGCTACCAGGCGAACGCTTCCGGGGACGGCCCCGGCCCCGGGAAGATCTCGTCGAGTCCGGCCAGGACCTCGTCCGACAGCTCCAGCTCGACGGCGCGCAGCGCGGACTCCAGCTGCTCGGCGGTGCGCGGCCCGACGATGGGGCCCGTGATGCCGGGCCGGGTCAGCAGCCAGGCCAGCGCGGCCTCGCCGGGCTCCAGGCCGTGCTTGTCGAGCAGATCCTCGTACGCCTGGAGCTGCGCCCGCGCGGTCGGGTCGGCGAGGGTGTCGGCCGCCCGGCCGCTCGCCCGGCGCCCGCCCTCGACCTCCTTCTTGATGACCCCGCCCAGCACACCGCCGTGCAGTGGCGACCAGGGGATGACCCCGAGCCCGTACTCCTGCGCGGCCGGGATGACCTCCATCTCGGCGCGCCGCTCGGCCAGGTTGTAGAGGCACTGCTCGCTGACGAGGCCGTAGCTGTTGCGCCTGGCGGCGACCTCGTTGGCCTGGGCGATCTTGTAGCCGGGGAAGTTGGAGGACCCGGCGTACAGGATCTTCCCCTGCTGCACCAGTACGTCGACGGCCTGCCAGATCTCGTCGAAGGGAGTGGAGCGGTCGACGTGATGGAACTGATAGATGTCGATGTAGTCGGTCTGCAGCCGCTTGAGGCTGGCGTCCACGGCCCGCCGGATGTTGAGGGCGGAGAGCTTGTCGTGGTTGGGCCATGCCTCGCCGTCGGGCGCCATGTTCCCGTACACCTTGGTGGCCAGCACGACCTTGTCGCGCCGCTCGCCGCCCTGGGCGAACCAGTTCCCGATGATGTCTTCCGTACGGCCCTTGTTCTCGCCCCAGCCGTACACGTTCGCGGTGTCGAAGTAGTTGATCCCCGAGTCCAGCGCCGCGTCCATGATGGCGTGGCTGTCGGCCTCACTGGTCTGCGGACCGAAGTTCATGGTGCCGAGGACGAGTCGGCTGACCTTGAGTCCCGTGCGTCCGAGCTGCGTGTACTTCATGACTCCTTAGCCAACGGGGTGGAGTGCGCTCTAGGCAAGAGCAGTCCGCTCACCGCATGGGCCCGTCCTGTACCGGGGCGCTGCCCGGAGTATCGGTTTGCGATTTCTGGAAAAGTGTGAGCACATTCCGCGCTCCCTTTCCTGTGCTCACAATTCGAGGGGCACGTCAAGGGGAGAATCACCACATGGGGTCGGCGGAAATTCTCGCCGTTTTCAAGGGCTGCCGGCTGCTATGGTCGAGCTTCGTCTCGAGCCCCGTTGCGCCTTGTTGGCGCCGTGTTCTCGGATTGCATTGTGTGGGCGTCCCGTTTCGTCGGATTCCGCTCGCCCGGCTTCTCTCTCGGAATGAAAGTTGACTTTTTGAGTCACTTCCGTGCTCCGGGGAAATGTTTCCAGCCCACCTTTGGAGTATTTCCATGTCTGCGTCTGCTGACAGCACCGCTGTCGTCGCCCCCGCGGGGCCGGATACCTCCGGCTCCGGCCGTGCATCCGGTGGACGGCATCTCGGACTCGCCCTGGTCGTGATCGCCGCGGCCCAGCTGATGGTGGTCCTCGACGCCACGATCACCAACATCGCCCTGCCCGCCATTCAGACCGACCTGGGTGTCTCCGACTCGAATCTGGCGTGGGTCGTCAACGCGTACGCGCTGGCGTTCGGCGGCCTGTTGCTGCTCGGCGGCAAGGCGGGGGACCTCTTCGGGCGGCGGAAGATGTTCCAGGTGGGCATCGCGGTCTTCACGCTGGCGTCCCTGCTCGGCGGACTCGCCCCGAACGAGGGGCTGTTGATCGCCGCTCGCATCCTGCAGGGCGTCGGGGCGGCGCTGGCCGCGCCCAGTGCGCTGGCGCTCATTACTACGACGTTCCCTGTCGGCAAGTCACGCAATGCGGCCATGGGCGTGTACGCGGCGATGGGCGGCGTCGGCGCGACGGTCGGGCTGCTGCTGGGCGGCACGCTCACCGACGTACTGGACTGGCGATGGGTCTTCTTCGTCAACATTCCCATTGGGCTTGCGGTGCTGGCGGGGACGCGGACGCTCGTCGAGGCCGAGCGGCACCCCGGGCGCCTGGACGTGCCCGGCGCCATCACCGGCACCGGCGGGCTGATCGCGCTGGTCTACGGCATCACGCGCGGCGGTGAGCACGGGTGGACCAACGGGCTCACGCCGGCCTTCTTCGCGGCCGCGGCCGTGCTGCTGGTCGCGTTCCTGTTCCTGCAGGCCAAGTCGGCGGATCCGATGATGCCGCTGCGGCTGTTCGCCGACCGCAGCCGCTGGGGCTCCTACGCCACCATGCTGTTCATCGGCGCGGGCATGTTCGCCACGTTCTACTTCCTGACCCTCTACATGCAGCTGATCCTCGGCTACAGCCCGGTCAGGACCGGCTTCGCCTACCTTCCGTTCAGCTTTGGCATGGCGGTGGCCGCGGGCGTCAGCTCCAAGCTGGTCACCCACTTCGCGCCGCGGCTGATCGCCGGGCCGGGATTGCTGGTCGCGGCCGTGGGCATGTTCTGGTTCGCCACCCTGGAGCCGGACTCCTCCTATGCCGCGCATCTGATGCCCGCCATGTTCGTCACCGCCCTCGGCCTGGGCGCGAGCTTCGTCCCGATGACGCTCGGCGCGGTCAGTGGTGTCTCCCCCCAGGACACCGGTGTCGCCTCGGCGCTGCTCAACACCGCCCAGCAGATCGGCGGGGCGCTCGGCCTGGCGATCCTCTCGACGATTTCCACGTCGGCCGCGAACGACAAGCTGCCCGAGGCCGCTTCGGCTCTCTACCGGGGTCTGGCCACCCAGGACTTCGTCCTGGTGTCGAAGGCGGGCGAGGCCGTGACGCACGGCTACACGATGGCCTTCGCCGCCGCCGCGGCGATGTTCCTGGCCGGCCTCGCCGTCACCGCGTTCGCCGTCAACGCCGGAAAGCAGCAGCACGTCGAGGGCGCGGCTTCGGCGCCGGTCCACATGGGCTGACGCCCACTCCGGTACGGGGATGGCACCTGAGACGGTTCTCGCCCCCGCCCAAGCCCCCGAAACCCAGTTGACCCCCACCCCCCGGCCCGCTTGGGTCGGACCCCATGACCACCGCCCTGGACGCACTCGTCCGCCCGGACCGCTACCCCCGCTCCTCCGCCTACGACCCCGCCTGGCTGCTCGGCCTCGACATGGGCCCGAACCCCCTGTGGCTGCTGGAGGACCTCGCGCGGGACCTGGACCTGCGGCCCGGCATGCGGGTCCTCGACCTCGGGTCCGGGAAGGGGGCGACCTCCGTGTTCCTCGCGCGGGAGTACGGCGTGCGGGTCGTCGCGGCCGACTGGTGGGTCGGGGAGAAGGAGGCCGAGGCCGTCTTCGCCGAGGCGGGCGTCGGCGGGCAGGTGGAGGCCGTACGGGCCGAGGCGCATCAACTCCCCTTCGAGGAGGGGAGCTTCGATGCGATCGTGAGCATCGACGCGTTCGAGTACTTCGGTACGGCGGACAGCTATCTGCCGTATCTGGTGAAGTTCCTGCGACCCGACGGTCAACTGGGCATCGCCACGCCCGCGTTGACCCGCGAGGTCCGTGAGATGGGGGCGATCCCCGCGCACATCAAGGACCTTGTCGGCTGGGAGGCGATCGCCTGGCACACGGCCGAGTGGTGGCGGTTCCAGTGGGAGATCACCGAGCTGGTGAGGGTGACGTCCGCACGGTTGCAGGAGGACGGCTGGGGGGACTGGCTGTTGTGGAGCCGGGCGTGCGCCGCCCACGTCCCGGACGGCGAGGCCGCCCAGCAGCCGGTCATTGACATGCTGACGGTCGACGGGGGCGAGTTCTTGTCGTTCGCGCTGGTGACGGCCCGTGCAGCTGGCTAGTCGCGGGGGAACCGGTCCGTCTTGAGGGTGAGGCCGAGGACAGTGGAGGTCATGTCGACCTCGCCGCCGAAGGCGACAGTCGTCTGCATGAGGTAGTCGCTGCCTTTGGGTTGTGTGTGGACATGGCACTTGCCGACGTACGGGTCCACGACGAGGTAGACGGGCACTTCTGCGGCGGCGTACGCGGTCTTCTTTGGGCCGTAGTCATTGGAGGCAGTTCCTTTGGAGAGCACCTCAGCGATGAACTCGACGTCCTGGTAGAGCCAGTGGCCCGTCGAGTCCTGCTCTGCCCCGTCACGGAGCTTTGCCACGTCGGGGCAGAAACCGTTCTGATGGCCGGGGAAGTCGATGCGGACATCCGAGAACACCAAGGCGTCCTCACCGAACCTCGCGTCTAGCGCGTGCACGATCTTGCGGATGATCAACCAGTGAATACTCCGCTGCGGCACCATGTGGACGGCCCCCTCGACGATCTCGGCCTTGAAGCCCTCGGGGACGGTCATCTGGTCGAACATTTCGTCAAGGATGTGTTCGTTGATGGTGGCCATGGCAATCCTGTCGTTCTCTACGACGGTCATGGTGGCGCTCCTCCCCGGCCGCAACCCGGTCGAGTGCAGCCGCGCAGTACAACGATACGCAGGGTGACCAGGGCACGCCGGGATTCGGTCAGGCGGTTTCGGCCCCGTACGGCTCGCCCAGGTCCCAGGCCTGGTACATGGCCTCCGCGAAGCCCTCGGCGATCTTGTGCTCGCCGCTCGCGTTCGGGTGCGTGCCGTCGTACGTGTCGAAGTTGATGTCGTACGAGGGTGGCGGCGATGCCAGGAGGAGCGGCGAGCGGGGCTCGTCGAGGTCGGCGACCGTCTTGGCGAGGAGCTCGTTGAAGGAGGCGACCTCGGTGGCGAAGGGGGCGTCGGACTCGGCGCGGACGTTCGGTATCACCGGGAGCAGGACCATGCGGATCCGGGGGTTGGCCGCGCGGGCCTCGGCGATGAAGGTGCGGGCGTTGTCCGCCGTCTGGGTCGCGTTCGTGTAGAAGCCGAGGTCGATCAGGCCGAGGGAGACCAGGAGCACGTCGGCGCGCTGCGAGCGGACCGCCTCGCCGATCAGGGGGGCCATGTGGAGCCAGCCCTCGCCCCAGCCCGCGAGGTGGGCGCGGGGGAAGTCCGGGTCCGCGTACTCGTGCGAGTCGGGGGACTCCGTCGCCTTGTCGTAGAGCGTCTCGCGCGGGCCGACGATCCGGAACGGGCCTCCGTACGTCGCGCGCAGGTGCTGCCACATTCGGTAACGCCATGTGTGTTCGCCCGCGCTTCCGATCGTCATGGAGTCGCCGACGGGCATGAACCTGAGCATCCGCTCATCATGGACGATCGGTGCGGGTGCCATGGGCCGTGGGGGTGTGAGGCTGGACACGCCCGTGCGAGTGGGCCCGGCGAGTATGGCCGAGGTGAACGACCGGCCGGGATGGCAGGCTTGGGGTCATGCGCCGATCCCTTCCGTGCCTTGCCGGAGTCGCAGCCGCCCTCGTCGTCGCGCTGGCGGCGCCGGCCCTCGCCGACAGCGGTGCCGGCGGGGACGACCGGTTCACGATCAAGGATCCCCGGATCACGGAGTCCAGCGGACTGGCCGCCTCGCACGCCCACCCCGGCATCTACTGGACGCACAACGACAGCGACGACGGCGCCTACCTCTACGCCGTCGACAGCAAGACGGGGAATACCGTCGCCACGATCACCATGACCGGGGTCGGCGCCCCACGGGATGTCGAAGCCATCTCCATCGGGCCCGACGACAACCTCTATGTCGGTGACATCGGCGACAACCTCGGCGGCAAGTGGGACCACGTGTGGATCTACAAGCTGCCCGAGCCGAAGGTGCTCAAGGACCAGACGATCCGCGCCACGCAGTACGTCGTGAAGTACGGGGACGGGGCCCGCAACGCGGAGGCGCTGATGGTGCACCCCAAGACCGGGCGGGTCTACATCGCCGACAAGAACGAGGACGGCGGGCACCTGTACGAGGGCCCCGCCCAGCTCTCCGCCTCCGGTACGAACGTCTTCCGGCCCGTCGCCGCCATCGACCTCTGGGTCACCGACGGCGCCTTCTCGCCCGACGGCGAACAGCTCGCCGTACGCGGGTACTTCGGCGGGATCGCGTACGAGTGGAACGGCGGGAAGCTCAAGCGGCAGGGGCGGCTGAACGTCCCGTTGCAGGGACAGGGCGAGTCCGTCACCTACACCGCCGACGGGTCGCGCCTGATGTACGGCAGCGAGGGGGCGGGGAGTTCCGTGGAGCCCGAGAGCGTGCCGGGGTACTCGGACTCCAAGTCACCCTCCAAGGACGGGAATTCGGCCGCCGCAGGCGGAAGTGGCGGCGGCGACGGCATGAGCTCCGACGTCAAGGTCGGCGCGCTCGCCGTCGCCGTCGTCCTGGGCGCGCTGTTCGGAATCCGGCGGCTGCTGCGCAAGGACTGAACTACTCCTGCACCGGCCGCAGTTCGTAGTGCAGCGTCGGCGTCCGCATCACCTTGTGGGCGAGCGGCACGAAGACGCCCTGCATGAACGGGTACTTGCGCCGCAGCAGCTTCGCCGCGTGCTTGTCCTCCTCACTGCCGTGGTCGAGCAGCCGGGAACGGGCGTGGATCTCGGGCCCGGTGGGCGCGCCGCGGAAGGTGGACGGGGCGATCTCCACCTCCGGGTTGTTGCGCAGGCGTTTGACCTTCCACGTGCTGCCCGGGGTGCGGAAGTACGCGTGGTCACCCTCGACGGCGATGTTCACCGGGGTGCCGACGCCTGTGCCGTCCTTCTTGTGGCTCGTCAGCAGGACGGCGTACTGCTTGGCGAGCGGGGCGAGCTCGGGGCTCGGAGTCTCAGTGGCCATACATCCATAGAGACACCGAATGCACGCGTTGTCATCCAGCACTGCCCAGCGGCTTGACGTGCTCATGTTCTATCCGTTCCATGGGAGGTGCGCGGTGCATGGGAGCGCTCCCATCAGTTCCGGGGCCGCGCCTCCCCCGAGAGGAACCCGCACATGTTCCGCAGCTTCCGAAGAGCGCTGTGCGCCGCTGCCGCGCTGCTGTTACCCCTGGTGGGGGTGCAGGCGGCGCACGCCGAGGTCACGGCCGCCGCACCCGGCGCCGGTTACTGGCACACCAGCGGCCACCAGATCCTCGACGCGGCGAACCAGCCCGTACGCATCGCCGGGATCAACTGGTTCGGTTTCGAGACCGGCAACTACGTCGTCCACGGCCTCTGGTCGCGCGACTACAAGAGCATGATCGACCAGATGAAGTCGCTGGGCTACAACACCATCCGGCTGCCCTACAGCGACGACCTGTTCAACGGAACCAGTCCCAACAGCATCGACTTCTCCAGTGGCAAGAACGCCGACCTGCAGGGCCTCAACTCCCTTCAGGTCATGGACAAGATCGTGGCGTACGCCGGTCAGGACGGCCTGAAGGTCATCCTCGACCGGCACCGGCCGGACTCGGGCGGGCAGTCCGCGCTCTGGTACACCGCCGCCGTCCCGGAGTCGACCTGGATCACCCATCTCAAGTCCCTGGCCGCGCGATACGCGGGCCAGGACACCGTCATCGGCATCGACCTGCACAACGAGCCGCACGATCCTGCCTGTTGGGGCTGCGGCGACACGGCGACCGACTGGCGGCTGGCCGCCCAGCGGGCGGGGAACGCGGTCCTGTCCGTCAACCCCGACCTGCTGATCTTCGTGGAGGGCGTGCAGAGCTTCGGCGGTGTGTCGGGCTGGTGGGGCGGCAATCTGATGGGCGTCGCGCAGTATCCCGTGCAGCTGAGCGTGGCCGACCGGGTCGTGTACTCCGCCCACGACTACGCCACCAGCGTGGCCCAGCAGAGCTGGTTCAGCGACCCGACGTTCCCGGACAACATGCCGGGAGTGTGGGACAAGTACTGGGGCTACATCTTCAAACAGAACATCGCGCCGGTGTGGGTCGGCGAGTTCGGTACGACACTCCAGTCGACGGTGGACCAGAAGTGGCTGGCCGCGCTGGTCTCGTACCTGCGCCCCACGGCCACCTACGGTGCCGACAGCATCTCCTGGACCTTCTGGTCGTGGAACCCCAACTCCGGTGACACGGGCGGGATCCTGAAGGACGACTGGGCGACCGTGGACACCGTGAAGGACGGGTATCTGGCGAGCATCAAAGCCCCGGGCTTTCCCAGCAGCGGTGGCGGGAGCGGTGGTGGAGGAGAGGGCGGCGGCAGTACGGCGGCGTGCGCCGCGACCTACACCGTCAGCAGTGACTGGGGCAGCGGCTTCAACGCCGATGTGAAGGTGACCAATACGGGGACCACCGCGCTCAAGTCCTGGCAGGTGACCTGGGCTTGGGGCGGGGCGCAGCAGGTCACGAACATGTGGAACGCGACGTACACACAGAGCGGGGCGACCGTCACCGCCGTGAACGCCGATCACAACGGGAGCGTGCCGGTGGGCGGTTCGGTGAGCTTCGGGTTCGGGGGAGCGCCGGGGGGCGGGGGGACGCCGGTGGTGACGTGCGCGGCGACATGAGAGAGACGTGCGCGGCATGAGGAAGACGCGCACGGCGCCATGAGAAAGACATGCATGGCGACATGAGAAAGGGGCGCCCGGTGCGCGAATCACGCGCCGGGCGCCCCCATCGTCGTACGAGAAACGGTCAGAGCTTCTCGATCACGTAGTCGATGCACTTCGTCAGCGCGTCGATGTCCGCCGGGTCGATCGCCGGGAACATCGCGACGCGGAGCTGGTTGCGGCCGAGCTTGCGGTAGGGCTCGGTGTCGACGATGCCGTTGGCGCGCAGGACCTTGGCGACGGCGGCGGCGTCGATCTCGTCCGCGAAGTCGATCGTGCCGATGACCTGCGAGCGCTTGGCCGGGTCGGCGACGAACGGGGTCGCGTACTTGCTGTCCTCGGCCCAGCTGTAGAGGCGGGTCGACGAGTCCTTGGTGCGGCCCGTGGACCAGTCCAGACCGCCCTGGCCGTTGATCCACTCCAGCTGCTCGTTGAGCAGGAAGAGGGTGGCGAGGGCCGGGGTGTTGTACGTCTGGTTCTTGCGGGAGTTGTCGATCGCCGTCGGGAGCGAGAAGAACTCCGGGATGTGGCGGCCGGACGCGTGGACGCGCTCGGCGCGCTCGATCGCGGCCGGGGAGAAGACGCCGATCCACAGGCCGCCGTCGGAGGCGAACGACTTCTGCGGGGCGAAGTAGTAGACATCGGTCTCGGCGATGTCGACGGGGAGGCCGCCGGCGCCGGACGTGGCGTCCACCAGGACGAGGGAGCCCTCGTCGGCGTCCGCGACGCGCTTGATCGGCGCGGCGACACCCGTCGAGGTCTCGTTGTGGGTGAAGGCGTAGACGTCGACGCCCGCCTCGGCCTCCGGCTCCGGGTGCGTGCCCGGGTCGGACGAGATGACGCTCGGCTCGGCCAGCCAGGGGGCGAGCTTCGCGGCCTTCGCGAACTTCGACGAGAACTCGCCGAAGGTGAGGTGCTGCGACTTGTTCTCGATCAGGCCGTGGGTCGCGATGTCCCAGAACGCGGTGGAGCCGCCGTTGCCGAGGACGACCTCGTAGCCGTCCGGCAGGGAGAAGAGCTCGCTCACGCCCGCGCGGACCTTGCCGACCAGGTTCTTGACCGGGGCCTGGCGGTGGGACGTACCGAGGAGGGAGCTGCCGGTCGCGGCGAGCGCGTCCAGCGCCTCCGTACGCACCTTGGAGGGGCCCGCGCCGAATCGTCCGTCGGCGGGCTTGATGTCAGCGGGAATCTGGATATCAGCCACGATGGGGAGCCTAACTGTTTCCGGAAACCTGGGTGAAACGTGGTCCGTCGGGTGAGACGGGGTGGGGGTGACGGGGGGTGGGTTTTTCGCCCCCGCCGCCCCTGCCCTTCCCCGTCCCTGGGGGCTGCTGCCCCCCAGACTCCCGGCCGGGGAAAGATTCAGCACCTCCGGCGTTTCAGGAGCGGGGTCTGGGGCGGAGCTCCAGGAAGGGACGGGTAGGGGCGGCGGGGGCGAACCCCCCCTCACCTCAGCCCGTAATCAGCCGCACCGGCACCTCGAACAGATCGTTCTGCGTCACCACCGGCTTGTTGCGGAGTTCCGCAGCCGGGACGGCGAGGTCGAGCCCGGGGAAGCGCTCGTACAGCGCGGGGAGGGCGACGCCCGCCTCCAGGCGGGACAGGGCGGCCCCCGGGCAGACATGGGGCCCGTGCCCGAACGAAATGTGCCGGTTCTCGGTCGTCCGAGTGATGTCGAAGTCGCCCGCCGTCGATCCGTGCGCCTTCTCGTCCCGGCCGATCGCGCCGTACGACACGATCAGCGCGTCCCCGGCAGGGATCACCTTGTCACCGACGGCCACGTCCTCCGTCGCGAAGCGGATCAGGACGTGCGACGTGGGCGTGGAGTAGCGCAGGGTCTCCTCGATCACCGACGACCAGTCGGCCTCGCCGGAGAGGACGAGGGCGCGCTGGTCGGGGTGGGTGGAGAGGTTGACGACCGCGTTGACGATCAGCGAGATCGTCGTCTCGTGGCCCGCCGCCACCATCAGCTGGAGGGTGGAGACGATCTCCTCGTCGGTGAGGTGGTCGCCGTCCTCGGAGGCGAGGACCAGGGCGGACGTGAGGTCGTCGCCGGGTTCGGCACGCTTGGCGGCGACCGTCTCGGCCATGATCCCGGCGAGTTCGGTGAGCGTGGCGATGACCTCAGCGGGCGGGGTCTGCGTCGAGAAGAACTTCTCGAAGAGCTCCTTGAGGCGGGGGAGCCGGGACTCCTCGATCCCCATGAGGTCGGCGATGACGAACATGGGCAGGGGGTAGGCGAAGTCGGCCTTGAGGTCGACGACGTCGGCGTCCGTCGGCAGACCGTCGAGGAGCCCCTCCGTCAGCTTCGTGATCCGCTCCCGCATCTGCTCCACCCGCCGCGGAGTCAGCGCCTGCGCCACCAGCGTGCGCATCCGCCGGTGGTCCGCGCCGTCCACCGTGAGCATGGAACGGCCGGGGTTGGCGAGCCCGATCAGCGGCCAGTCCGGGGCTATCTCGCCGCGCTGCCAGGCACCCCAGACGTTGATGTCCTTCACCAGCCGGGGGTCGTTGAGCAGCGCACGCGCCTCGGCGTGGTGGGTGACCGCCCAGACCGGGACGCCGCCGGGCAGTTCCACGGCGGCGAGGGGGCCCGCCTCGCGCAGCCTGGCGCTCTCGCCCTCCAGATCGGTGACGAAGGGGTCCAGGGCGATACGGGTCTCTTCGGTGCCGGTCGTCATACGGTCGAGCCTCCAAGGGCCGGGGTGGGAGTGAAGCGCACGGGCAGTTCGGTCAGTCCCCGCAGCCAGGGGGACGGCCGCCGTGTCAGTGACTCGGCGGGTACGGCGAGGTCGATGTCCGGCAGCCGGTCCAGGACGACCTCGATGCCCGTCCGCGCGATGACCTCCGCGACCTCCTGGGCCGGGAACGGGCAGCGGTGCTCGCCGTGGCCGAAGGAGAAGTGGGCGTTGTTGCCGCCGGTGAGGGCGGAGCCGTCGGTGCGGACCTGGGGGTCGGAGTTGGCGCCCTGGAGGCCGAGCACCAGCAGGTCGCCGGTGCGGATGCGGCGGCCGCCGAGCTGGGTGTCGCGGGAGGCCCAGCGGCCGGCGATGTTCTGGGAGGGCGTGTCCTCCCACAGGACCTCGTTCATGGCCTCGGCGACGCTGTGCCGGCCGCCGAAGAGAGAGGCGGCGAAACGTTCGTCCGTGAGCATCAGGCGCAGCGAGTTGCCGATCCAGTCGGCGGTCGGCTGGTGGCCCGCGGCCATCATGACCATCAGGTCCTGGGAGATCTCCTCGTCCGTGAAGCCCGAGGTGTCGGCGAGCATCCGGCTGACCACGTCGTTCGCGGGCGCCGCCTTCCGGTCGGCGAGGAGCTGCGCCATGGACGTGGCGAGGTGCTGCTGGCCCGCCAGCGCCCCCTCCCGCCCGTTGATCATGTCGTTGAGGGCGGTGACCAGGCCCGGCCCCTGCTCCTCCGCGAAGCCGTAGAGCGTCGCGAGGACGCGGACGGGCAGCAGGGCCGCGTAGTCCGTGACGATGTCCGTCTCGCCCTTCGCGCACACCGCGTCGATCAGTTCGTCGGCGAACTTCTCGGCCTGGGTGCGCAGTTCGAAGGGGTCGACGGCTTCCAGCGCGTCGCTGATCATCGCGGCGCGCTCGCGGTGGCGTTCGCCGACGGTGTAGAGGATGGAGGGCTGCTTGCGGCCGATCATCGGCAGCAGCGGCCAGTCGTCGGGGATGCGGTCCCACTGGTTCCACAGGTCGGAGTCCCGGCTGAACAGCACGGGATCGCCGGTGACTTGGTGCAGTTCGCGGTAGCCGACCACCAGCCACGCCGGTATGTCGCCGTCGAGCACGATCGGCACCACGGCGCCGTGGTCGCGCCGCATCTCCCGGTACAGCTCGGCGGGTTCGGTCTGGAACCGGGGCCCGCTCAGGGGCACGGGGGCGGGGCTCACAGGGCCAACTCCTGGACAGAGGCGGGGGCTTGGGCGGCGTACCGGGTCTTGAGGTGCTCGACGAGCGTGATCAGCACCCGCTTGCTGGACTCCCTTGAGCGGGCGTCGCAGTCGAGCAGCGGGATGTTCGGGTCGAGGTCGAGGGCCTCGCGGATCTGGGCGGGGGTGTGGGTGGGCCCGCCGAAGTCGTTGCAGGCGACGATGAACGGCGTGCCGTGGTGCTCCAGCCGGTCGATGGCGTACCAGGAGTCGTCGATGCGGCGGGTGTCGACGAGGACGACCGCGCCGAGCGTGCCGGAGAAGAGGCGGTCCCACAGGAACCAGAAGCGTTCCTGGCCGGGTGCGCCGAACAGATACAGCACGTTGCGGGCGTCGAGCGTGATGCGGCCGAAGTCGAAGGCGACCGTGGTCGCGGACTTGCCGCGCACCTCGCTGATGTCGTCGATCGCCTCGCCGGCCCGGGTCATCGTCTCCTCGGTGTTGAGGGGACGGATCTCGCTCACGGAGCGGACCAGGGTCGTCTTGCCGACGCCGAATCCGCCCACGACGACGATCTTCAGGCCGTTGTCGGCGGTGGCCCCGAGGGGCGTACGGGCGCCTGCGTCGGCCCGGTCTTCAGAGGTTGCGGAGTCCAACGAGCACCTGCTCCAGGATGTCGGGATCGGGGAGAGCGGCGGCGTGCGGATGACGGGCGCTGACGCGGCCCGCGGCGAGCAGGTCGGAGAGCAGGATGCGGGTGATGGACACCGGCAGCTTCAGCTCGGCGGCGATCTCCACGACCGCCGTCGGCCGCTCGCACAGCCGCAGGATCGCGGCGTGCTCCGACTGCATGCCCACCACCGGATCGCACTCGGCGACCACGAGCGTCACCAGGTCGAAGGGGGTGTCGGGCCCGGACCGGCTTCGCCCTCCGGTGAGGGTGTACAGCCGGTCGGGCGCGTCGTCCCTGCCCGGACGGCTCATGACGTACGGGGCGGCGCGCTCAGGTGTTCGCCGAGTTGCTCCACGAGCTCGCTCATGTTGTGCCCGACCAGACCGGCGTCCGCGTCCTCGGAGGTGACCACGGCGAGGTGGGCGCCGTCGCCCGCCTCCACGATGAACAGGACCCCGCCGTAGAACTCGGCCATGGCGGACCGCACACCCCCGCTGCCGTCGCCGAACTCGACGGACGCCCCGTGGGACAGCGACTGGATGCCGGCGGCGATCGCGGCGAGCTGGTCGGCCTGGTCGACCGAGAGCTCCGGTGTACGGCACAGCTTCAGGCCGTCGCGGGAGAGCACGAGCGCGTGCCGGGCGCCCGGGGTGCGCTCAAGGAGGCCCTCGATGAGCCAGGAGAGCTTCTCGTCGGCGGTGGTGGTGCCGGTCATGGGGTGGTGTCGCCTTCCGGGTGCGCATGAGAGGTCGAGGGGGTGGCGGGGGCTGTGTCCCGTACGGCTTCTTCGTCTTCGTCTCGTACGGAGTCTTCGGGGGCGTACGACGTGCCGCGTACCGGGGATTCGGGCGTATACGACGTGCCGCGTACGGAGTCTTCGGGGCCCGGCGTCGTGCGGCGTACGGCGTCTTCCGGGCCCGGCGTAGTGCGGCGTACGGCGTCTTCGGAGCCCGGCGTCGTGCCGCGTACCGCCTGGCGGAAGCTGCCGAAGCGGGCGGCCCTGGCTTTGGAGTCCTCCGCGGTCCCGGTGGTACGGGGTTCCGGGTCGGCCGGGTTCGTGGCGTGCGTGCGGCTGCGCTCGGCGTGCGCGAGGGTGCGGCCGCGGCGGCGCTTGGGGAGGCCGCCGGTCGACGGGGAGTCGGGCTCGTGCCGGGGCGAGTCGTGGGTGGGGACCGGGTCCGGGTCGAGGTCGTCGGCGGCGCGGGCGGCGGCGTACGACACCTGGGGGCGCGGCGGTTCGACGTGCTCCTCGATGGCTGCCGGGGCGGGCTCGGGCTCGGCGGGCGCCGGGACCGAGGGGAGGCTGAGCAGGTCCTGCGGGATGAGGATCAGGACGCCCGTGCCGCCGCGCGCGGAGGGCCGGAACGACACCTTCAGGCCGTGCTTGCGGGCCAGCCGGCCGACCACCGCGAGACCGAGCCGGGTGCCGGTGAGGCCGCCCAGTTCGGCGATGTCCCCGGAGACCGCGCGCTCGGCGCGGCGCAGCTGGACGTCGCCCATGACCAGGCCGCTGTCCTCGACGGAGACGATGACGCCGGCCGGGACCTCCTCGACGTACACGTGGACCTCGGCGGTCGGCGGCGAGAAGTTCGCGGCGTTGTCGAGGAGTTCGGCGAGCGCGTGCATCACGCCCTCGGCGGCGTGTCCGGCGACGGCGGCCTCGCTGGCGGAGTGGACGCGGACGCGCTGGTAGCCGCCGATGCGCCCCATCGCGCCGCGCAGGATCGACTCCATGACGATGGGCCGGGCCCAGCGGCGCCCGGAGCGCGCGCCGGTGAGGACGGCCACGGAGTCGGCGAGGCGGCCCGCCTGTGCGGTGCGGTGGTCGAGGTGCAGCAGGTCGGCGAGGACCTCCTCGTCGGAGTGTCGTTCCTCCATGGCGCGCAGGTCGGCGAGCATGCCGGTGGCCAGCGCCTGCATGCGGCCCGCCGCGTTGGCGGTCGCGGAGATCGCGGCGGCCCGGTCACTGGAGGCCTGCCGGGCGCGCTCGGTCAGCCGGGCGTTCTCCTGGGTGAGACGGGCCCGCTCGTCGGTGAGGTGCTGCCGCTTGGCCGTGAACTCCTCGGTGAGGCGCGCGTGTTCCCGTTCCGCGGCCTCGGTGAGGCGTGCGCGCTCCTGCGCCGAGGCCTCGGCGAGCCGCGCCCGCTCGCGGGAGGCGTCGTCGGTCAGCCGGGTCCGCTCCTGGTTGAACTCCTCGGCCAGCCGGGCCCGTTCCTGAAGGAGCCGTCCGGCGTCCTGGGTCACGGAGTCGAGGCGGCGGCGTACCAGCTTCGACGCCTGTACGGCGCGGGCGGCCACCGCGACGGCCGCGCACAGCAGCACGGCGGCCGCGCTCCCGCCCCAGGCGAGGGGTGCGCGCACCGAGTCGGGTGCCAGCGCGACGGCGACGACGACCGCGAGCGTGGCCGGGACGGCGGTGATCAGGGGCGCGGGCGCGACGGCGCGGAGGGTGGGTCGTTCGCCGGAGGGGGTGGGGGCGGTCATGAATCGTGTCCTCGGTCGTGTCCGGGGCGAGGTTCTTGGGCGAGATTCCTGGGCGAGAAGCGACACCTGGTGCTTAACTCGGCGTCACTATATGAGAGTTCGTGATCGAATTGGGAAGGTTCTGGTTGCGGGCTTCACCCTCCGGCCCGATTCGCCCGCATCGGCGGTAGAAGGCGACTGATTTCCGTGCGGTGGCTGAGCCGTCACTGTCAGTGCTCGGGGGCATCCTGGGGGCATGACGGATCTGGGGCGGCAGGGCACGACCGATCAGGGGCGGCAGGGCGCGACTGATCTCGCGGGACTGCGCGCCGGACTGCGCGAGGCCGTGCGCGGCGAGGTCGCCTTCGACGCGACCGCGCGGGCGCTGACCACCATGGACGCCTCCAACTACCGGCGCGTCCCGCTCGGTGTGGTGGCCCCGCGCGACGCCGAGGACGTGGCGGCGGCCCTCGCCGTGTGCCGCGCGCACGGCGTGCCGGTCGTGGCACGCGGCGGCGGCACATCGATCGCCGGACAGGCGACGGGCAAGGGCATCGTCCTGGACTTCACCCGCCATATGAACCGGATCGTGTCGCTCGACGCGGACGCCCGTACGGCCGTGGTCCAGCCCGGTGTCGTACTGGACAGCCTCCAGGACGCGGCCGCCCCGCACGGCCTGCGCTTCGGCCCCGACCCCTCGACCCACAGCCGCTGCACCCTCGGCGGAATGATCGGCAACAACTCGTGCGGGTCGCACTCGGTGGCCTGGGGCACGACGGCGGACAGTGTGCGGGAGCTGTCGGTGGTCACCGGTCACGGGGTCGCCGCGCGGCTGGGGCAGGACTGGCAGGGCGCCCCCGACGGCCTCCGGGCCCTGGTCGAGGGCGAGCTGGCGCGCCTGCGGACCGGCTTCCCACAGCTCCCCCGCCGCATCTCCGGGTACGCGCTGGACGCCCTCCTGCCCGAGAAGGGCGCGGACGTCGCCCGGTCCTTCTGCGGTTCCGAGGGCACCTGGGGGGTGCTGACCGAGGCGGTCGTACGACTCGTCGAGGCGCCCCAAGCGCGGGCGCTGGCCGTGCTGGCGTACCCGGACGAGAGCGCGGCGGCGGAGGCGGCGGCGGGGCTGTTGCCGCACGGGCCGCTGACGGTGGAGGGGATGGCCGCGGATCTCGTACCGGCGGATGCGGGGCTGCCCCGGGGTGGCGCCTGGCTGTTCGTCGAGACGGGCGGCTCGGACGCGCGGGAGGCACGCGCGCGTGCCGAGGCGATCGTGCGGGCCGCCGACGTCCTGGACGCCCTCGTGGTCACCGACCCGGCCGGGCAGCGCGCCCTGTGGCGGCTGCGCGAGGACGCGAGCGGTAGGGCGAGTCGGATGCCGGACGATGGGGGCCCCTCCCGCTCGAGCGGAGCCGAGAGTGGGGGAGAGGCCTGGCCCGGCTGGGAGGACTGCGCGGTGCCGCCCGCCCGGCTCGGGGCGTATCTCCGCGACTTCCGGGGCCTGTTGACGTCCCACGGCCTGCGCGGCACGCCGTACGGGCACTTCGGCGACGGCTGCATCCACGTCCGCATCGACTTCGACCTGCTGACGACGGCGGGCGTGGGCCGCTTCAGGCGCTTCTCCGAGGAACTCGCGGAACTGGTCGTGTCCCACGGCGGCTCCCTCTCCGGCGAGCACGGGGACGGGCAGGCGCGGGCGGAGCTGCTGCCCAAGATGTACGGCCCCGAGATGGTGGGGCTCTTCGAGCGGGCCAAGGACATCTGGGACTCGGACGGCCTGCTCAACCCCGGGATGCTGGTGCGGCCCGACCGGCTCGACGAGAACCTGCGGTTCGCGGTGCTGCCCCGCGAGCCCGTGGACGTGGTGTTCGGGTATCCGTCGGACGGCGGGGACTTCTCGGCGGCAGTGCGCAGATGTGTGGGGGTCGCCAAGTGCCGTACGCCGGTGGCCGCCGACGCGGGTGTCATGTGCCCGTCGTTCCGGGCGACCGGCGAGGAGGAGCACTCCACGCGGGGCCGGGCGCGGCTGCTCCACGAGATGCTCGCGGGCGAGATCGTGACCGACGGCTGGCGGTCGACGGAGGTCCGGGACGCGCTGGACCTGTGCCTGTCCTGCAAGGGGTGCAAGTCCGACTGCCCGGTCGGCGTCGACATGGCCACGTACAAGGCGGAGTTCCTCCACCACCACTACGAGGGGCGGCGACGCCCGGCCGCGCACTACGCGATGGGATGGCTGCCGGTGTGGCTGGAGGCGGTGGCACGGACACGCGCGGCCCCGCTGGTCAACTCCCTCGCCTCCGTACGTCCGTTGGCGGCCCTGGCCAAGCGGCTGGGCGGGATCGCGCCCGAGCGGGAGATTCCGCGGGTGGCGACCGAGACGTTCAGCCGGTGGTGGTCACGGAGATTCCGGGACATGGCACGAGCGTTCGTACGGGACCTGAAGCGGGGCGGCGAGCCGGGTCCCTTCCCCGGCTTCGGCCCGGGCCAGGAGGTCGTCGTCCTGTGGCCGGACACCTTCACCGAGCACCTGTCGCCGTCCGTGGGGCGGGCTGCCGTGCGTGTCCTGGAGGCGGCGGGGGTGACGGTGCTGCTGCCGCCGAACAAGCGGATGAGGTTCTGGCCGAGGGGGGAGGAGCTCGCGGGGGCGATGGGGGAGGGGCTCGCGGAGGGGATGGGGGATGGGCCGTTTGAGGGGCGGGTCGGGGATGAGGGGTATGAGGGACGGGCCGGAAGTGACGGGCGGGTCGGGGATGAGGGGTCTGAAGGGCGGGTTGCCGAGGGGCTGCCGGAGAGGGCGATCGGGGACGGGGTCACGAAGGGGCCGGTCGGTCTCCGGATGTTGCTGCCGCGCCGCCGGCACCGTGTCTGCTGCGGTCTGACGTATGTCTCCACGGGCCAACTCGACCGCGCCCGCGCCGTGCTGCGCCGCACGCTGGACCTGATGGAGCCGTACCTGGAGATGGGCACCCCGGTCGTCGTCCTCGAACCGAGCTGCGCCGCCGCCCTCCGCTCGGACCTCCCGGAGCTGCTGCACGACGACCCCCGCGCCGCCCGTCTCGCCGCCGCGGTGGTCACCTTCGCGGAGGCCCTGGAGCGCCACGCCCCGCACTGGACCCCGCCCCGCGTCGACCGCCCGGCCGTCGGCCAGACCCACTGCCACCAGCACGCGGTCCTCGGCGACGCGGCCGACCGCCGGCTGCGCGAGGCCGCGGGTCTGACCGGCACCCTCGCGGGCGGCTGCTGCGGCCTCGCGGGCAACTTCGGCTTCGAGAAGGGGCACTACGAGGTGTCGACGGCCTGCGCGGAGGAGCAGCTGCTCCCGGCGGTACGCGCGGCGTCGGCCGACACGGTGATCCTGGCGGACGGCTTCTCGTGTCGTACGCAGCTGGAGCAGCTGGCGGGGCGGAGGGGGCGGCACTTGGCGGAGGTGCTGGAGGAGGCGCTGGAGGAGGTGCGGGAGGACGGGTTGAGCGGGCGCCGCGAGAAGTGACGTACGCGCCGGGCGACGAGACGTGGCGTACGCGCCGGGCGACGAGAAATGACGTACGTGCCGGGCGACGAGAAGTGACGTACGTGCCGGGCGACGAGAAGTGACGTCCGCGTCGGGCGAACACCCGGCCGCCCAGGCCGGGGATTCCCGAGAGTGAGGACCATGACGATGGTGAAGCGAGTCGCAGTCCTCTCCGACATCCACGGTGTCCTCCCGGCCCTCGAAGCGGTGCTCGCCGAGCCGGACGTGGCCGCCGCGGACCGCATCGTGCTCACCGGTGACACCGCGGCGGGCCCGCAGCCCGTCGAGGTGCTCGACCTGCTGGCGAAACAGGGCGACCGGGTGGTGTGGATCAGCGGCAACGCGGACCGTGAGCTTGTCGAGTACCGCCGGGGACAGCGCACCTCGATCCCGGACCCGATCGCTCCCTGGGCCGCGGACCGGCTGCGCGACGACCAGGTCGACTTCCTGGCCGGGCTCCCGAAGACCCGGACCCTCTCCGTCCAGGGGCTGGGCGAGGTGCTGTTCTGCCACGCGACCCCGCGGGACGACGAGGAGTTCGTGCTGGTCGACTCCCGCCTCGCGCGCTGGGCGGAGGTCTTCGCCGACCTCGACGACGCCGTCCGGACGGTGGTCTGCGGCCACACCCACATGCCGTTCGTCCGCCTCGCCCACGGGCGCGCGGTCGTCAACCCGGGCAGCGTCGGCATGCCGTACGGCCGTCCCGGCGCCCACTGGTCCCTCCTCGGGCCGGGCGTCACCCTGCGCACCACGCCCTTCGACATCCCGGCCGCGACGACCCGCCTCGTCCAGGAGTGCGGCTACCCGGACATCGCCGAGTGGGCGGACTACTACCTCAACGCCAGGGCCACGGACGCGGACGCGCTCGGCGCGTTCGGACCGCGGGACGGGCGGTCCGCGGGACTGCCGTAAGTACGCTGGCCGCACCACCGACCCGAGGAGCACCGCGCATGAGTCTCCGCCTCCAGGCGATCACCCGTGAAGAACATCTGGCGTTCATCAGGACGCGGCCGTCCGCCAGCCATATGCAGGTGCCGTCGTGGGGCGATGTGAAGCCGGACTGGCGGGCGGAGAGCGTGGGGTGGTTCGAAAAGGACGGGGACGGGGACAGGGACGGAGGCGGGGGCGGGCGGCTCGTCGGGGTGGGGCTGGTCCTGATGCGGCCGCTGCCGAAGGTGAAGCGGTATCTCGCGTATCTGCCCGAGGGGCCGGTCATCGACTGGCACGCGGCGGAGCTCGCCGAGCGCTGGCTGGAACCGATGCTGGCGTACCTCAAGGCGCGGGGCGCGTTCTCGGTGAAGATGGGGCCGCCCGTGGTCGTACGCCGGTGGAGCGCGGACGCGGTCAAGGCGGCGATCGCCGATCCGGCGGCGCGGCACCTGCGGGACGTGCCGGCGACCTCGTGCGAGCCGGGGGCCGTCGACATCGCCGAGCGGCTGCGGCGCATGGGCTGGCAGCAGACCGAGCCGGGCGGCGAGGACGGCTTCGCGGCCGGGCAGCCGCGGTACGTCTTCCAGGTCCCGTTCGCCGGGCGGTCGCTGGAGGAGGTCCAACGGGGCCTCAACCAGCAGTGGCGGCGCAACATCAAGAAGGCCGAGAAGGCGGGCGTGACGGTGGTGCGCGGCGGTTACGACGACCTGCCCGCCTTCTACGAGCTGTACGCGGAGACGGCCGGACGCGACCGTTTCATTCCGCGCCCCCTGCCCTATTTCCAGCGCATGTGGACGGCGCTGACGGCGGAGGACCCGGACCGCATGCGCCTCTACCTCGCCCACCACGACGGAGACGTCCTCGCCGCGGCCACGATGCTGACCGTCGGCTCCCACGTCTGGTACTCCTACGGCGCGTCCACCAGCCGCAAGCGCGAGGTCCAGCCCAACAACGCCATCCAGTGGCGCATGATGTCCGACGCGCACGCACTCGGCGCCACGGTCTACGACTTCCGCGGCATCACCGACACCCTGGACGAGACCAACCACCTCCTCGGCCTCCTCCGCTTCAAGGCCGGAGCGGGCGGCGAGGCGGCCGAGTACCTCGGCGAATGGGACTTCCCCCTCAACCGTCTGCTGCACAAGGCGCTGGACCTGTACATGTCGCGCCGCTGAATCGAGCGCCGCGAAGAAGCCCCGTAAGCTGCAAAGGAGGTTTACATGCCTGACCTGGTCCATTACGCTGCACTGAAAAGTGCATTACGATGAACAAACCCTGACTTGAGCTCTCTGGACGGCCCCCGTGAACCACTCCAGCGTTGACCGGTCTCCGTCGGTTGCCGCGGCCGCCACGGTGACGGCCCCCGAAGCGGCACCCGCAGCCGGCACCCGCGGATGGGGCGCGCTCGGGCCGGTGGGCCTGGTCCTCGCCGGTGGCATCTCCGTGCAGTTCGGCGGCGCGCTGGCGGTGACCCTCATGCCGCGCGCCGGTGCGCTCGGCGTAGTCACCCTGCGGCTCGTCGTGGCCGCGATCGTGCTGCTCGTCGTCTGCCGGCCCAAGCTGCGCGGGCACTCGCGCGCCGACTGGGGCACCGTCGTCGTCTTCGGCATCACGATGGCCGCGATGAACGGGCTCTTCTACCAGTCGGTCGCCCGCATCCCGCTGGGCCCCGCCGTCACCCTCGAGGTGCTCGGCCCGCTCGTGCTCTCCGTCCTCGCCTCCCGCCGCGCCGTGAACCTTCTCTGGGCGGGCCTCGCCCTCGGCGGCGTCTTCCTGCTCGGCGGCGGAGGCTTCAGCACCCTGGACCCGGTCGGTGTCGCCTTCGCGCTCTCGGCCGGCGCGATGTGGGCCGCGTACATCGTCTTCAGCGCCCGTACGGGGCGACGCTTCCCGCAGGCCGACGGGCTCGCGCTCGCCATGGTGGTCGCGGCGGTGCTGTTCCTGCCGCTGGGGATCGTGGAATCGGGGACGAAGCTGCTGAACCCCACGACGGTCGCGCTCGGCGCCGCCGTGGCCTGCCTCTCCTCCGTCCTCCCGTACACCCTCGAACTCCTCGCGCTGCGCCGCCTGCCCGCCTCCACCTTCGCGATCCTGATGAGCCTGGAACCGGCCGTCGCCGCGACCGCCGGTTTCCTCGTCCTGGACCAGGCCCTCTCCGCCACCGAGGCCGCCGCGATCGCCCTGGTCATCGCGGCGAGCATGGGCGCGGTACGGACGCAGGTGGGGCGGGGGCGGGCCAAGCGGCTGGACGGGTAGAGCGGGTAGGGCGGAGAGGGGTGGCTGTCCCCGCGGACGGGGCGCCGTGGCGCGCGGGCACGGGGTGGCGGCGCGTCGCGACCGCTCAGCTCGTGCGCTGCAACGCGCCCATATAGCCGTACGGCCGCTCGTGCTCGCCGAACCACAGGTGCGGCGCGCGGTCGTACGCGGCCGCGGCGAGTTCGCGCCCCCAGCGGCGGCTGGCGTACATCGGGATGCCGATGCGGTAGCGGTGGTCGGGCAGGCCGGGGCGCAGCGGCTGGTCCTGCGCCACGAGCCGCTTGAGCAGGGGATCGGCGGTGTCGACGTCGCCGTACGGGCACAGCTCAAGGCTCATGATCTTCTGGCCCGCCTTGGCGTTGCCCTTGTGGGCCCAGTACAGGCCGACCCCGGCCAGCGACTGCCACGGCACCACCGCGTGCCGCTCTCGGCTGTGTCGCCACCACACCCCGTACGCGTCGAAGGCGAGCAGCGTCCCGCGCCCCGCCCACAGGGCGTACGTCATCAGCAGCCCGAGCCCGCCCCAGAGCAGCAGCCACACCCCGGCGAACACCCACTGCCCGACGCCCGCCCCGCCCTTGCCCGCCGTGACGACCAGCGGGAGCGGCGCGAGGCAGAGCGCGATCAGGGTGCCCGGCAGGCCGGTCCGGAGCCGCCGCATGCCGAAGCGGAAGACGGCGGCGTCGGGTGCGGGGTGGGGCGGTGGAGAGGGGAACATGGCCGGAGAGCTTACTGAGGTGACCTGTGCATGGCGATGTTGTGTATGTGGGGGGGCGGCTCTTGGACGGCAAACGGAGTTGAGTCCGGGACGGAGTTGAGTCTGGGACGGAGATGAGCCTGGGACGGAGATGAGCCTGGGACGCAATTGAGCCTGGGACGCAATTGAGGCCGAGACCGAGTCGGGACCGTCGTCAGCCCACCGGCTTCTCCCACACCGAGACGTGCCGCTCGCTCTCACTCGTGAACGGCTCCCGAGTCCACCCGTCCCACCGCTCGCGCAGCCGCAGCCCGGCCAGCCGCGCCATCAGATCGAGCTCGGCGGGCCACACGTACCGGAACGGGACGGACCAGTAGGAGCCGCGGCCGTCGACGACCTCGACGTAGTTCGAACTCATCGCCTGGGTCGCCACGTCGTACACGTCGAACGACCACCGCGTCGGACTGGTGTGGAACGGCACGACGTTCTGCCCCGGCGGCAGCCTGCGCAGTCCGGGGACCCCGACCTCGACGACGAACGTCCCGCCGGGCTCCAGATGGTCGGCGACGTTGCGGAAGCAGGCCACCTGGGCGTCCTGCGTCGTCAGGTTGTTGATCGTGTTGAAGACCAGATACGCGACGGAGAAGGTGCCGTCCACCTTCGTCGTGGCGAAGTCGCCGATCGTCACGCCGATCGCGTCGCCGCCCGGCTTGGCCCGCAGCCGCTCCACCATCGCCCGCGACATGTCGATGCCGTGCACCGCGACCCCGCGCCGCGACAGCGGCAACGCGATACGGCCCGTCCCGATGCCCAGCTCAAGCGCCCGGCCGCCACCGGCCGGCCCGGCCAGCCCGGCCAGGACATCGACGGCCGGGTCCACGACACGGGACGCGAACATCCCCGCCGAAGACTCGTCATACCTCGCCGCGACGGTCTCTCCGAAGTAGCCGTCTTCGTCGTCGTAGCCGTCTTCATCGTCCACGAGGGAGACCGTACGGCGGAGGTCAGTCGCGGCGCGCGCCAATTTCCGATGCGCGCGCCCGACGGCGAGAATCAATCATGCAAGCATGCTTGCTTGTTTCTTTGGGCGCTGACATGCTCCGGGGCACACACCGTCGTGCCCCGAGGGGAGCGCATCGTGTCCGACCCGTCGTTCGTGATCGACGATCTGTACCGGGAGAGTGAGGAACTCGACCGGCTTGTCGGAGAGTTGGGGGAGGCTGCGTGGGTCCTTCCGACGCCCGCCGAGGGGTGGAGCATCGCCCACCAGATCGCGCATCTCGCCTGGACGGACCGGGCGGCGCTGCTGGCCGTCACGGACGCGGAGGCGTTCGCGCGGGAGGCCGAGAAGGCGCTGGCGGCGCCCGACTCGTTCGTGGACGAAGGGGCGGAGGAGGGGGCGCGCACGGCGCCCGCACGGTTGTTCGCGGAGTGGCGCGCGCGGCGCGCGGAGCTTGAGCGCGCGTTGCGCACGGCGCCCGCAGGGGCGCGCTTCCCCTGGTACGGGCCGCCCATGTCGGTCGCCTCCATGGCCACCGCGCGCCTCATGGAGACCTGGGCCCACGGCCAGGACGTGGCAGACGCGTTGGGTGTGATGCGAGCACCCACTGACCGGCTCCGGCATGTGGTGTGGATCGGGGTAAGGACGCGGGACTTCGCCTTCGGGGTGCGGGGGCTCACCGCACCGGGCGAGGAATTCCGCGTGGAACTGGTCAGTCCGTCGGGTGAGTTGTGGGCGTACGGCCCTGAAGGCGCCGCCCAGCGCGTCACCGGGCCCGCTCTCGACTTCTGCCTCCTTGTCACCCAGCGGGCACACCGCGCCGATCTGGCCCTCCAAGCGCACGGCCCCGACGCCGACCGCTGGCTGGACATCGCGCAGGCCTTCGCGGGGCCCCCGGGACCGGGGCGTGAGCCCAAGGGGGACGCCAAGTGACCGTGGCGCCCCTGCGCATAGGCAACGCCTCAGGCTTCTACGGCGACCGCTTCGACGCGATGCGCGAGATGCTCACCGGCGGCCCCCTGGACGTCCTCACTGGCGACTATCTCGCCGAGCTGACCATGCTCATCCTGGGCCGGGACCGGCTGAAGAACCCCGCCGGCGGATACGCGCGCACCTTCCTGCGGCAACTGGAGGAGTGTCTCGGCCTCGCGCACGACCGGGGTGTACGCATCGTCGCGAACGCCGGTGGTCTCCATCCCGCCGGACTCGCCGACGCCGTACGGGAGTTGGCTAACCGGCTCGGCATTCCGGCGCGCGTCGCCCATGTCGAGGGGGACGACCTCACACCTCGTCACCCGAAGAGCCTCGCCGCGCACGCCTACCTCGGAGGTGCCGGAATCGCCGCGTGTCTGAGCGCGGGCGCGGACATCGTCGTCACCGGGCGGGTCACGGACGCGGCGCTGGTCACCGGGCCCGCCGTCGCCCACTTCGGCTGGGCCCCGGACGCCTACGACCGGCTCGCGGGCGCCGTGGTCGCCGGGCACGTCCTGGAGTGCGGCACCCAGGCCACCGGCGGCAACTACGCCTTCTTCAGCGAACTCACCGAGCACGCCCCACACACGCTCCGCCACCCCGGCTTCCCGCTAGCCGAACTCCACGAGGACGGCACGAGCGTCATCACCAAACACGACGGCACCGGCGGCGTCGTCGACGTCGGCACGATCACCGCGCAACTTCTGTACGAGACACAGGGCGCCCGGTACGCCGGCCCCGACGTCACCGCCCGCCTCGACACGATCGGGCTCACCCAGGAGGGCCCCGACCGCGTACGCATCGACGGCGTGCGAGGCGAGGCCCCGCCCCCCACCCTCAAGGTCGGCCTCAACCGGCTCGGCGGCTTCCGCAACGAAGTCGTCTTCGTGCTGACCGGGCTTGAGATCGAGGCGAAGGCCGCGCTCGTACGGGACCAGATGGAAGCCGCGCTCGACGCGGCCAAGTCCCGCCCCGCCGAGGTCCGGTGGGACCTCTCCCGCACCGACCGCCCCGACGCCCCCACCGAGGAGACCGCGAGCGCGCTGCTCCGGCTCGTCGTACGCGACCCGGACCAGGACGCGGTGGGCCGGGCGCTCAGCGGAGCCGCCATCGAGCTGGCGCTGGCGAGCTACCCCGGATTCCATGTGATGGCACCACCTGGGACGGGCTCGCCCTATGGGGTCTTCGAGGATGTGTACGTCCCCCATGGAGCCGTGGACCATGTGGCGGTCCTCCACGACGGACGCCGTATCCCTGTGGCTCCGGCAGACGACACCCTCGTACTGGAGACCTTGGCCCCACCGTCTCTGCCCGAGCCCCTGCCAATCGGAATCCGGACCCGCCGGGCTCCCCTCGGCCTCATCGCCGGGGCCCGCAGCGGTGACAAGGGCGGCAACGCGAACGTCGGGGTGTGGGTGCGGACGGACGAGGCGTGGCGGTGGTTGGTTCATGAACTGACAGCTGACAGATTTCAGAGTCTGATAACTGAAAGTTGTCATCTGAAAGTTGTCCGTCACATTCTGCCCAACCTCCGCGCCCTCAACTTCGTCGTCGAAGGCATCCTCGGCGAAGGCGTCGCCTCCCAGGCCCGTTTCGACCCCCAGGCCAAGGCCCTCGGCGAATGGCTCCGCTCCCGCCACCTCGACATCCCGGAGGTACTCCTGTGACGGTCCTGGCGTCCGCTCTGGACACCGCCGCCCCCGACTACACCGCCCACCGCGAAGCCATGTTCGCCAAGCTCACCGAGCTGAACGCCGAACACGCCAAGGCGCTCGCGGGCGGCGGCGAGAAGTACGTCGCCCGGCACCGGAAGCGCGGCAAGCTGCTGGCCCGGGAACGCATCGAGCTGCTGCTGGACCCGGACACGCCGTTCCTGGAGCTGTCGCCGCTCGCCGCCTGGGGGAGCGACTACGCGGTCGGCGCCTCGCTCGTCACCGGGATCGGGGTCGTCGAGGGCGTGGAGTGCCTGATCACCGCGAACGACCCGACCGTGCGCGGCGGCGCCAGCAATCCCTGGAGCCTGAAGAAGGCCCTGCGGGCCAATGACATCGCCCTCGCCAACCGGCTGCCCTGCATCAGCCTCGTCGAGTCGGGCGGGGCCGATCTGCCGTCCCAGAAGGAGATCTTCATCCCCGGGGGTGCGATCTTCCGTGACATCACACGGCTGTCGGCGGCCGGAATCCCCACCGTGGCCGTCGTCTTCGGGAACTCCACCGCCGGAGGCGCGTACATCCCCGGTATGTCCGACCACGTGATCATGGTCAAGGAGCGGGCCAAGGTCTTCCTCGGCGGGCCGCCGCTGGTGAAGATGGCCACCGGCGAGGAGAGCGACGACGAGTCCCTGGGCGGCGCCGAGATGCACGCGCGCGTGTCGGGCCTCGCGGACTACTTCGCCGTCGACGAGCAGGACGCGATCCGGCAGGCGCGGCGCGTGGTCGCCCGCCTCAACCACCGCAAGGCGTACGGCGATCCGGGCCCGGCGGCCCCTCCCAAGTACGACGAGGACGAGCTCCTGGGGATCGTCCCCGGCGACCTGAAACACCCCTTCGACCCCCGCGAGGTCATCGCGCGCTTGGTCGACGGCTCCGACTTCGACGAGTTCAAGCCGCTCTACGGGACGAGCCTGACGACCGGCTGGGCGACGCTCCACGGCTACCCGGTCGGCATCCTCGCCAACGCACAGGGCGTGCTCTTCAGCGCGGAGTCCCAGAAGGCGGCCCAGTTCATCCAGCTGGCGAACCAGCGGGACATCCCCCTGCTCTTCCTGCACAACACCACCGGCTACATGGTCGGCAAGGAGTACGAGCAGGGCGGCATCATCAAGCACGGCGCGATGATGATCAACGCGGTGAGCAATTCGCGGGTCCCGCACCTCTCCGTGCTCATGGGGGCCTCGTACGGAGCCGGTCACTACGGCATGTGCGGGCGCGCGTACGACCCGCGCTTCCTCTTCGCCTGGCCCAGCGCCAAGTCCGCCGTCATGGGCCCCCAGCAGCTCGCGGGCGTCCTGTCGATCGTCGCCCGGCAGTCGGCGGCCGCGAAGGGGCAGCCGTACGACGAGGACGCCGACGCCGCACTGCGCGCCATGGTCGAGCAGCAGATCGAGTCCGAGTCCCTGCCGATGTTCCTGTCCGGGCGGCTGTACGACGACGGGGTCATCGACCCGCGCGACACCCGCACCGTCCTCGGCCTGTGCCTGTCCGCGATCCATACGGCTCCCTACGAGGGCGCGCGCGGCGGCTTCGGCGTCTTCCGGATGTGATGGCCATGACGGATATGAGGTCCTCCGAAGTGATTGCTTCCGTCCTCGTCGCCAACCGCGGCGAGATCGCCTGCCGGGTCTTCCGCACCTGCCGTGAGTTGGGAATCCGAACCGTCGCCGTGCACTCGGACGCCGACGAAAACGCCCTCCACGCGCGCGTGGCCGACGCGGCGGTACGGCTGCCGGGCGCGGCGCCCTCGGAGACGTATCTGCGCGGTGATCTGATCGTGAAGGCGGCCCTGAGCGCCGGCGCGAGCGCCGTGCACCCCGGGTACGGATTCCTCTCCGAGAACGCCGACTTCGCGCGTGCCGTCATCGACGCGGGCCTCACCTGGATCGGTCCGTCCCCCGAGGCGATCGAGGCGATGGCCTCCAAGACGCGCGCCAAGAAGCTGATGGGGCTCGAGCCCCTGTCGACCGTGACGGCTGACGACCTCCCCGTGCTGGTGAAGGCAGCCGCGGGCGGTGGCGGGCGCGGTATGCGCGTCGTGCGGGAACGCGGCGAGCTGGACGCCGAGTTGGCAGCCGCCCGCGCCGAAGCCCTCAGTGCCTTCGGTGACGGGGAGGTCTTCGTCGAGCCCTACGTGGAGGGCGGCCGGCACATCGAGGTGCAGATTCTCGCCGACGCGCACGGCACGGTGTGGGCGCTCGGCACGCGCGACTGCTCCCTCCAGCGACGCCACCAGAAGGTGATCGAGGAGGCACCGGCGCCCGGGCTCGCACCCCGGCTCGCGGAAGAGCTCCATGCGCTGGCCGTACGCGCCGCCCGCGCCGTCGACTACGTGGGCGCCGGGACGGTCGAGTTCCTGGTCGCGGACGGCAAGGCGCACTTCCTGGAGATGAACACCCGCCTCCAGGTCGAACACCCGGTGACGGAGGCGGTCTTCGGCATCGACCTCGTGGCGCTCCAGATCCGGGTCGCCGAGGGCGCGCCCCTCGAAACCGACCCTCCACGCGCGCGTGGCCACGCGATCGAGGCCCGCCTGTACGCGGAGGACCCGGCCAGTGCGTGGGCCCCCCAGACCGGCACCCTGCACCGCCTCGTCGTCCCGGACGGCATCCGCCTGGACACCGGCTACACCGACGGCGACCCCATCGGCATCCACTACGACCCGATGCTCGCCAAGGCCGTCGCCCACGCCCCCACCCGCGCGGAGGCCCTCCGCAAACTGTCGGGCGCCCTGGAGAGCGCGACGATCCACGGCCCGGCCACCAACAGGGACCTTCTCGTACGGTCGCTGCGGCACGAGGAGTTCACCACGGCCCGGATGGACACGGGCTTCTACGAGCGCCACCTCGCCGATCTCACGACACTCGCCCCGGACCCGTACGCCCCCTTGGCCGCCGCCCTCGCGGACGCGCACGGCCGCTCCCGGTTCGGCGGCTGGCGGAACCTGCCCTCGCAGCCGCAACTCAAGCGCTACCTCATGGCAGGGGAGGAACACGAGGTCCACTACCGGCACACCCGCGACGGCCTGACCGCCGACGGGGTGCGCGTGGTGCACGCCGACGCCCGTCTCGTCGTACTCGAAGTGGACGGCGTACGGAGGAAGTTCGAGGTGGCGCGGTACGGCGGCCAGGTGTTCGTGAACGCCGTGGCCCTCACGGCCCTGCCGCGCTTCCCCGACCCGGCCGCAGACCGCGCCCCCGGCTCACTGCTCGCACCGATGCCCGGCACGGTCGTCCGAGTGGCTGAAGGGCTGGCCGTAGGGGCCGCCGTACGGGCCGGAGAGCCCCTGCTGTGGCTGGAGGCGATGAAGATGGAGCACAAGGTCTCCGCGCCGGCCACGGGGACGCTCAGCGCCCTTCACGCCGCCCCCGGACAGCAGGTGGAGGTCGGCACGCTGCTCGCTGTCGTAGAAGCAACCTCGTGAGGAACGCGCCCCGACAGGGGCGCGCGGAACTGCGCGATCAGTCACGAACAAGCCGCACTGTCGAGACGCCCTCAGGAGCACCCATGAGCCCCGCCGCAGAGACCGAAGAACACAAAGCCCTCCGCTCCGCCGTGGCCGCCCTCGGAAGGCGCTACGGCCGCGAGTACCTCACCAAGATCGTCGCCGACGGGGGCCACCCCGACGAACTCTGGTCCGAGGCGGCCAAGCTCGGTTACCTCGGCGTCAACCTGCCGGAGGCATACGGCGGCGGGGGCGGCGGCATAGCCGAACTCTCCATCGTCCTGGAGGAGTTGGGTGCCGCGGGCTGCCCCCTGCTGATGATGGTCGTGTCGCCCGCGATCTGCGGAACGGTCATCGCCCGCTTCGGCACCGGCCAACAGAAACAGCAATGGCTGCCCGGCCTCGCCGACGGCACCCGCACCATGGCCTTCGGCATCACCGAACCCGACGCGGGTTCCAACTCGCACCGGATCACCACCACGGCCCGCCGGGACGATGGGGGCACCTCCCGCTCGAGCGGAGCCGAGAGTGGGGGAGGCTGGGTGCTCACCGGCCGCAAGGTGTTCATCTCCGGCGTCGACATCGCCGACGCGACGCTCGTCGTGGGACGCACGGAGGACGCGAGGACCGGCCGCCTCAAGCCCTGCCTGTTCATCGTCCCGCGCGACGCCGACGGCTTCGAGCGGCGGCAGATCGACATGGAACTGCACGGCGCGGAGAAGCAGTTCGAGCTGACCCTCGACGACGTACGGCTGCCCGCCGACGCGCTCGTCGGCGACGAGGACGCCGGGCTGCTCCAGCTCTTCGCCGGGCTCAACCCCGAGCGGGTGATGACGGCCGCGTTCGCGATCGGCATGGGCCGCTACGCGCTTTCCAGGGCCGTCGAGTACGCGCGCGAACGCACCGTCTGGAAGGAACCCATCGGCGCCCACCAGGCGATCGCGCACCCCCTGGCGCAGTCCCACATCGAGCTCGAACTGGCCCGTCTGATGATGCAGAAGGCGGCGTTCCTGTACGACTCCGGGGACGACGTCGCGGCCGGAGAGGCCGCCAACATGGCCAAATACGCGGCCGCCGAAGCCTGCGTGAAGGCCGTCGACCAGGCCGTGCACACCCTCGGCGGCAACGGCCTGACCCGCGAGTTCGGCCTCGCCTCCCTGATTACGGCGTCGCGCGTGTCTCGTATCGCACCGGTCAGCAGGGAGATGATTCTCAACTACGTCTCCCACCAGACCCTGGGCCTGCCCAAGTCGTACTAGGCAGTTCAAGGTTGTACAAGGCCGTACTAGGAGGAACCGTGTTCCGCAGCGAGTACGCAGATGTCCCGGCCGTCGAGGAACCCATCCACGAGGCCGTCCTCGGCAGCGCCGCCGAGCGCGGCGAGACACCCGCGCTCATCGACGGAGTCGACGGCACCACGCTCACCTACGGCCAACTCGACTTCTTCCACCGCCGGCTGGCCGCCGCGTTCGCCGACGCGGGCGTCCGCAAGGGTGACGTACTGGCCCTGCACAGCCCGAACACCATCGCCTTCCCGATGGCGTTCTACGCGGCCACGCGCGCGGGGGCATCGGTCACGACCGTGCACCCGCTCGCCACGCCCGAGGAGTTCGCCAAGCAGCTGCGCGACTGCGCCGCGAGCTGGATCGTGACCGTCTCGCCCCTCCTGGAGACGGCACGGCAGGCCGCCGAACTCGCCGGCGGCGTACGGGAGATCTTCGTCTGCGACCAGGCGTCCGGGCACCGCTCGCTGATCGACCTGCTCGGCTCCACCGCACCCGAACCGCACATCGACTTCGACCCCGTGGAGGACGTCGCCGCCCTCCCGTACTCCTCGGGCACCACCGGCATCCCCAAGGGTGTGATGCTCACCCACCGGTCCATCGCCACCAACCTCGCGCAGCTCGCGCCGTCCATGCCGACGGGCCCCGGCGACCGCATCCTCGCCGTGCTGCCCTTCTTCCACATCTACGGGCTCACGGCCCTCATGAACGCGCCCCTGAGGCAGGGCGCCACCGTCGTCGTCCTGCCCCGCTTCGACCTCGACACCTTCCTCGCGGCCATCCAGAAGCACCACATCACCTCCCTGTACGTGGCCCCGCCGATCGTCCTCGCCCTCGCCAAACACCCGGCCGTCACGCAGTACGACCTGTCGTCCCTGAAGCACATCATCTGCTCGGCCGCCCCCCTGGACGCCGCCTTGGCGGCCGCCTGTTCACGGCGACTCGGACTGCCGCCCGTCGGCCAGGCGTACGGCATGACGGAACTGTCGCCCGGCACGCACGTCGTCCCCCAGGGCGCCGAAAACCCGCCCCCGGGGACCGTCGGCAAGCTCATCGCCGGCACGGAGATGCGCATCGTGTCGCTGGACGACCCCACCAAGGACCTGGGCATCGGTGAAGCGGGCGAGATAGCCATCCGCGGCCCCCAGGTCATGAAGGGCTACCTGGGCCGCCCCGACGCCACCGCCGCGATGATCGACCAGGACGGCTGGCTGCACACCGGAGACGTCGGCCACGTGGACGCCGACGGCTGGCTGTTCGTCGTCGACCGCGTCAAGGAACTCATCAAGTACAAGGGCTTCCAGGTGGCCCCCGCCGAACTCGAAGCCCTGCTGCTCACCCACCCCGGCATCGCCGACGCCGCCGTGATCGGGGTCTACAACGACGACAACAACGAAGTCCCCCACGCGTACGTGGTGCGCCAGCCGTCCGCGACGGACCTCTCCGAAGGAGAGGTCATGATGTACGTCGCCGAACGCGTCGCCCCCTACAAGAGGGTCCGCGAGGTCACCTTCATCGAAGGCGTCCCCCGGGCGGCCTCCGGGAAGATCCTCCGCCGTCAACTGCGGGAGCTGTCGTGACGCCCCTCGTCCACACCGCCCACGACCGGGCCGTCACCACCCTCACCCTCGACTCGCCGGACAACCGCAACGCCCTGTCCGCCGCGCTCGTGGGCGAACTGACGGACGGGCTCACCCGGTGCGGCAAGGACGGCGACGTCCGCGCGATCGTCCTCACCCACACCGGGAACACGTTCTGCGCGGGCGCCGACCTGCGCGACCCTCCCCCACTCTCGGCTTCGCTCGAGCGGGGGGACCCCCATCCCCCGGACGCCCTCGTCGGGCTGCTGCGGCAGATCGTCGAACTGCGCAAACCCGTACTCGCCCGGGTGACCGGACATGTGCGGGCGGGCGGCCTCGGCCTGCTCGGCGCCTGCGACATCGCGGTGGCCGGCCGGGATGCGAGTTTCGCCTTCACGGAGGTACGCATCGGCGTCGCCCCCGCCGTCATCTCCCTGCCCCTGCTGCCCCGTACGGACCCCCGCGCCCTCGCCCGCTACTACCTCACCGGCGAACGCTTCGACGCGGCCGAGGCGGTGCGCACCGGGCTCCTCACGGCGGCGGGCGACGACGTCGACGCCGTACTGGCCCCTGTCCTCGACGGCCTGCGCCGCGCCTCCCCCCAGGGCCTCGCCGAGACGAAGGCGCTGCTCACGGCTAAGGTGCTGGAGGCCTTCGACCGGGACGCGGCCGACCTGACCGCGCTCTCGGCCCGGCTGTTCTCCTCCGTGCAGGCCCGCGAGGGAATGACGGCCTTCCTCGAACGACGGGACCCCGCATGGGTGGTGTGACCACGCCGCAGCACGCTCCGCGCCTTCCGCATGTCCCCAAGCAGGACCGCAGCCGGGCCACCCGGCAGCGGCTCCTCGCGGCCGCCGTGGCCTGCCTCGCCGAACACGGCTGGGCGGGCTCCACCGTGTCCGTCGTCGCCGAACGCGCCGGCGTCTCCAGGGGCGCCGCCCAGCACCACTTCCCCACCCGCGAGGACCTCTTCACCGCGGCGGTGGAGTACGTCGCCGAGGAACGCTCCACAGCCCTGCGCGCCCTCTTCCCGGAGGGCCCCGCCGACCGCCGCGCGGTAGTCGCCGCCCTCGTCGATCTCTACACCGGCCCCCTCTTCCGCGCCGCCCTCCACCTCTGGGTCGCCGCCTCCAGCGAAGAACAACTCCGCCCCCGCGTCACCGAACTCGAGGCCCACGTCGGCCGCGAGACCCACCGCATCGCGGTCGACCTCCTGGCCGCGGACGAGTCCCGACCGGGCGTACGCGAGACGGTCCAGGGCCTCCTGGACATGGCACGGGGCCTGGGCCTCGCCAACCTGCTCACGGACGACGGGGGGCGACGGGAGAGGGTGGTGGCGCAGTGGGGGGTGCTGCTGGAGGAGGCGTTGGGCTGAGTCCCGCCCGAGGCCAGGGAGTGAACCCCGCCCGAGGCCAGGGAGTGAACCCCGCCCGAGGTCAGGGACTGAGCCGCTCCACCCTCCAGCTGCCGTCCGGCTCCGCCACGTACCGCAGGCGGTCGTGGAGTCGGTTCTCGCGGCCCTGCCAGAACTCGACCGTCTGGGGGGCGATGCGGAAACCGCCCCAGTTCGGGGGCACCGGGACCTGCTCGCCCTCCGGGTAGCGGGCGCTCAACTCCGCGTACGAGGCGTCCAGTTCGGCGCGGGAGAAGATGACCGAGGACTGTGCGCTGGCCCAGGCGCCGAGCTGGGAGCCGTGCGGGCGGGTGCGGAAGTACGCGGCCGTCTCGTCCCGGCCGGTGCGCCGCGCCGTGCCCGTGACGATGACCTGGCGGGCCATCGGATGCCAGGGGAAGAGCAGCGAGATGTACGGGTTCTCGGCCAGCTCGCGGGCCTTGCGGGAGTCGTAGTTGGTGTAGAAGACGAAGCCCTGCTCGTCGTACTGCTTCAGCAGCACCGTGCGCGAGCTGGGCCGGCCCTCGGCGTCCGCGGTGGAGACGACCATCGCGTTCGGCTCGTGCACGAAGCCGTGCATCGCGGCCTGCGCGGCCTGCTTGAACCAGCGCGAGAACTGCTCCATGGGATGCGTGGCGAGGTCGTTCTCGTCGAGACCCTCGGCGCGATAGTGCGCGCGCATCGCGGCGGGATCGTCGGCGATTTCTTCGGCAGCGGCCTCGGCGGCGGCGGCCGCGCGCTGGATGAGGGGCTCGGCAGCGGATTCGTCCGGGAAACGGTCGTTCACGCGGTCATCTTGCCGTATCCGCGCCCGCACCTGGCGGGGTGCGCTTCATCACTGCGTGGCACTGAGTGCCGTGCGCTCTCCCCAAAGGTGGCACTCGGGGATATCGTGCTGCTGCCGTTCCGGTTGGGTGACCGCCAGCCGCACGGGGCATCACCGGGGTGACCGCTTCGGACCGCGAGCCGTAACAGGACGTGGCCGTGGAACCGGACCGGACACGATCACCCCCGTACGACCACGGTCGTCAGCACCTTCGCAGCAGTAGTCGTCAACACCCCCGCAAGAGTCGTCAACAACCCCGCACCACTCGGCAACCCCCACAAACCCATCTGTCTGTCGTACACATCATGAGGAGCCGCCTGATGTCCGACTTCGTACCCGGACTCGAGGGAGTCATCGCGTTCGAGACGGAGATCGCCGAACCGGATAAGGAGGGCGGCGCACTCCGGTACCGAGGCGTCGACATCGAGGATCTGGTCGGCCACGTCTCCTTCGGAAACGTCTGGGGACTCCTCGTCGACGGCGCCTTCAACCCCGGCCTGCCGCCCGCCGAGCCGTTCCCGATCCCCGTCCACTCCGGCGACATCCGCGTCGACGTCCAGTCCGCACTCGCCATGCTCGCCCCCGTCTGGGGCCTCAAACCCCTCCTCGACATCGACGAGCGTCGGGCCCGCGAGGACCTCGCCCGCGCCGCCGTCATGGCCCTCTCGTACGTCGCCCAGTCCGCCCGCGGCCAGGGGCTGCCCATGGTCCCGCAGAGCGAGATCGACAAGGCCCAGTCCGTCGTCGAACGGTTCATGATCCGCTGGCGCGGCGAGCCGGACCCCAAGCATGTCGCGGCGGTGGACGCGTACTGGACCTCCGCGGCCGAACACGGCATGAACGCGTCCACCTTCACGGCCCGCGTCATCGCCTCCACGGGCGCGGACGTGGCGGCGGCCCTCTCCGGAGCCGTCGGCGCCATGTCCGGCCCGCTGCACGGCGGCGCCCCCTCCCGCGTCCTCGGCATGATCGAGGAGATCGAGCGCACCGGAGACGCCGAGGCGTATGTGAAGCAGGCGCTGGACAAGGGCGAACGCCTCATGGGCTTCGGCCACCGGGTGTACCGCGCCGAGGACCCGCGCGCGCGAGTCCTGCGCCGCACGGCCCGCGACCTCGGCGCCCCCCGCTTCGAGATCGCCGAGGCCCTGGAGAAGGCCGCCCTGGCCGAACTCCACGCCCGCCGCCCCGACCGCGTCCTGGCCACCAACGTCGAGTTCTGGGCCGCCATCGTCCTCGACTTCGCCGAGGTCCCGGCGCACATGTTCACCTCGATGTTCACCTGCGCCCGCACCGCGGGCTGGTCCGCGCACATCCTGGAACAGAAGCGCACCGGACGGCTCGTACGGCCGTCCGCGCGCTACGTGGGCCCCGGTTCACGCAGCCCCCAGGAAATCGTCGGCTACGCGGACATCGCGCACTGAGATCCCGCGCGTACCGTCGATGCGCGGACCACCTGTGTGGCGGCACCCCATAGGCGTCGCCACACGTGCGCCACGCCGATACGAATTGCTTGTCTTGTTCGATAGGGGTCGCTTCCCCCGCTCACCGTGTGGGTCCCGGATCCTTTCCGAAAAGGGAACGGAAGTACTTGCGTCGAACGAGTGACTCTTGTGGTTGGTGCTCGTTGGGTTCGGTGTGGGGATCTTCGGGCCGAAGGGGGCGGTGGGCGGGGTGCGGAAGTTGGCGGCATCGTTCGTGGTGCCAGGCTCTGCGGGGGTTGCGATCCGCGACCGGCTAAGGGTGTCGGAGACGGACGCGGCCGTACTGACCGAGGTCGGCGCGTTTCTCGGCTCATTGGCATCCGGTGATCTCGCAGCCCGCTCCCGGCAAGGCCTGGAGCATGATGCTGCCTCCTGGGCGTTACGGAAGCGGGAGCTGACCGGTAAGTCGTCGGCACGCTGGGCCGGGAGCATCACCAAGGCCACGAATGATCAGTGGGCTCTGGCGAGGCGCAGCCAGGCCTCGCATCTGGCCTGGCTGCGGACGCAGGTCGCACAAATCGAGTCACGGATGGCGCGGCCGCTGGGAGCCAAAGCCAACAAATGCGAGGGCCTGGTTCGTGGCTATGCCTCGCGGGCCGAGTGGCATGCCAAGTCCCGTCGCCTGAATGTCCTGAAGGACCGGCTGACAGCAGCGGAGGCGGACTGGGCATCGGGGCGGGTGCACGTGGTGCGCGGCGGCCGCGCTCTCGCGCACATGCGTCACCACCTTGATGAGGCCGAGGTGAGCGAGCAGGCGTGGCGTGCGCGGTGGGAGGCGGCGCGGATGTTCCTGGCCGCCGACGGGGAGTCCGGTGTGCGGCATGGCAATCTGACCATCCGTGTCACCGACACCGGGCAGATCTCGATCAAACTCCCGGCCGCACTGGCCCATTTGGTCAATTCGCCGCATGGCCGATACGTCCTGGATGCGAGGGTGGCGTTCCGGCACCGGGACGAGGAGTGGCGGGACCGGATCGCGGGCAAGCGGGCTGTGGCCTACCGAATCCACCACGACGTGCTGCGGGGCCGCTGGTATGTGACGGCGTCCTGGCAGCGGGCCACCGTTCCCGTCCTGCCGCTGGAGGGGGCTCTCACCCAAGGTGTCGTCGGCGTGGACATGAACGACGATCACCTTGCCGTCTGGCGGCTTGATCAACACGGCAATCCAGTTGGGGACCCAGAGCGCTTCTTCTACGACCTCTCCGGTACCGCCGCGCACAGGGATGCTCAGATTCGTCACGCGTTGACCCGGCTGCTGCACTTCGCCCGCCGCTGCGGCGCGAAGGCGATCGCGATCGAGGATCTCGACTTCGCCGATGGCAGGAGCCGTGAGAAGCACGGCCGCAACAAGCGGTTCCGCCGGTTGCTCTCCCGTTTCCCCACTGCGAAGCTCCGAGCCCGGCTGGTGTCGATGGCCGCAGAACAGGGCGTGGCGGTCGTTACGGTCGACCCGGCCTACACCAGCAGGTGGGGCGCCCAGTACTGGCAGAAACCGCTGACCACCCCACGACGTAAGACGTCCCGACACGATGCAGCGAGCATCGCAATCGGGCGACGCGCCCTCGGGCATCCGATCCGGCGACGGACGGCACCGCCCCACCCTGACCAGAGTGATCATGGTGGGCATCGGACCGTCCAGGCCCGACCGGAAACCCGAATGCGCGAGGAAACCCGCCCTCACCAGCCCGGACCGCGCACCAGATGCGAGTCGCCGGTGGTGGAGCGAAAGCGGGGGACCAGCCTGCCCAACACCGTTCGGGGCAGCGCCACCGGGCAACGGCCCTGGCAACAGGACCCGCTCCCGCTCGGTGCATAGGAACGGTTGTAGAAGAAGGGTACGGAACGCCTCAGTCGATGAACGCCTCGGCGGTGGCGGTACACCGGAGAAGCTCGGGGTGCTTCCGTGCGGTGTGAATTTGGCTCCGGGAGGCGGCCCTCGGAACGCAGACGACCCGCGAGCTCTGGTCCCCTCCGCCTCACGGCGGGGGAGCCGGCCGGACGTACCGGCGAGCCCGCGGGTTGGGTGACTGCTGGAGATTGGGCCGGGTGCGCGCACATGTCACACGCTGGTCCGGCACCGCACTGGATGTGGTGACGGGCCGCTAGCCCGCAGCCACCTCGCGAGTCCGGGTTTCATACATGTACCCGATCACCTCCTTTCGGCGTGCGTCACACACTAGGAACCGATCGCGCACGGCTCAACCAGTTTTTTCGAAAGGTTCGCGAGGGTGCTGGAACCGGCCCGCGCTGGGTGGGGCGGACGGGGCGGGATTCCGGCGTACAACGATTTCGTCCAATCTTCCGGGAACATGGTGTGGGCTGGGTCACGTTCGAGTTGAATGAAGGTGCATGAGCGAACTGTCGCGCCGTACGTGCGGACGCAGCCTGCAGGGGGTCCAGGTGAGTGCTTCCCGGCGTAGTGGGACCACCGATGAGCTGGGGCCGGACGAGCCCGAGCGGGATGGTTCGGATCTGCTTGCCGCGCTGCTGGATGGGATGGACGCGGCGTTGTGCGCCTTTGACGCCGATGGGGTCGTCACCCATTGGAATCGTGAGGCCGAGCGGATTCTCGGGTGGACCGCGGCCGAGGCCGTGGGGCGGCACGGGTTCGCCGGGTGGGCCGTGCGGACCGCGGACGCCGAGGAGGTCGAGGAGCGGCTGTTGTCCGCCATGCAGGCCCCCGGGCGGCAGGTGCACGAGTTCGCCCTCGTGACCAAGGACGGCGGGCGAGTGCTCGTACGGACTCAGTCCGCCGCCGTGCGCGGGCCCGACGGGAAGCCCGCCGGGGTGTACTGCGCCTTCAGCGAGGTGCACGCGCAGATTGACCTCGAGCGGTCCATCGCGCTCAGCGAGGCGTTGTTCGAGGACGCCAGCTGGGGTGTGGTCCTGGTGGACGCGGATCTGCGGCCCGCCGTCGTCAACGCTCATGCGGCTCGGGCGCTGGGAATCGGGCGTACGGCTGTTCTTGGGCGGCCCCTCGGGGAGCTGCTCTCCCAGGGGGTCGAGGAGCTGGAAGGTGCTCTCACCCATGTGCTGGCCGAGGGCGCGCCGCCCGCGCCGGCCGAGATGTGGGTGAGCGTGCGGACGCCGGAGGGCGAGAAGCGGCGGTGCTGGAGGAGCGGGTTCCTGCGGCTCGCCTCGCCGCTCGCGGAGGAGCCCGTTCCGCTGGGCGTGGGCTGGCTCTTCCAGGACGTGACCGAGGCCAAGCACACTGAGCAGGAGGCGGCGCTGCTGCGCTTCCGGGCCAACCAGCTGCACCGGGCGGCACGGGCCGCGGCCGAGTGCGAGGACCCGGGCGAGGCCGCCACCGTCCACCTCGACTTCTCGCTCGCCGGATTCGCCGACCACGCGCTGATAGACCGCATGGCGGGTGGTTCGGTGGCCGACGGGGAAGGGCCGGTACGGCTCGTACGGGCCGCCGCCACGCCCTCCGGGGCCCCGGGCCCGAGCGTGCTCGCGGGGAAGGCGGGGCTGCCGGTGCGGTACGGCGACGGGCATCCGGCGTTGCAGTGCGTGGAGCGGGCCGGGTCCGTACGGGCCAGCGCGGGGGAGTCCACCCCCGAGCGGACCCGCGAGTGGGCCGTGGCGCGCCAGTGGCCGCCGGACTCGGTGCACGCGCTGTGCGCGGTGCTGCGCAGCCGGGGGCGGACGCTGGGTGTCGTGACGTTTCTTCGGGGGGCGGGGCGCAGTCAGTTCGAGCGCACGGACGCGACGTACGCGGAGGACGTGGCCGTACGGATTGCCATGGCGCTGGATTTGGAGGGGCTGGTGGGGGGTCCTTAGTCCCGTGGGTCCCGTGGGTCCCGTGGGTCTCTGGGGCTGCTGGGGGCCCTTCTGCCCCCTGGGCACTTGCCCCCTTGCCTCCTCCTAAGAGCGTCTCGCCCCAAGAGCGTCTCGGTGGCCGTTTCAGCGCCGGTAGAAGATCCGGTCTCCGTACTCCGTCATCACGCGGCCGTTCCACTCGTGGCCGCCGTCCACGTTGCCCGAGCGGAGGAGCGGGGGCTCGATGCCGCGGTCGGCGAGTGCGCCTGCCGCCGTGGCCATGACGGCCTGGAGGAGGGCCGTCGTGACGACCGTGGAGGCGGGGGCGAAGGGGGCCTCGATCGAGTCCACGGTGAGTTCCGCGTCGCCGACCGCGATCCTCGAGTCGAGGACGATGTCGCAGTGGTCCTTCAGGTACGTCCCCGAGACGTGCCGGGACTTCGTCTCCGACGCGTACGCGACCGAGGTCACGCCGATGACCTTGAGGCCGAGGGCGCGGGCGTTCATGGCCATCTCGACGGGGAGCGCGTTGCGGCCGGAGAGCGAGATGATCACGAGTACGTCGCCCGCGCGGACCGGGCTGCAATCCAGGACGGCGCTCGCGAGGCCGTCGACGCGTTCCAGGGCGGAGCCGAGCGTCGCGGGCATGACGTCGACACCGACGACGCCCGGGACGGCGAGCAGGTTCATCAGGGCGAGGCCGCCCGCGCGGTAGACGATGTCCTGTGCGGCGAGCGAGGAGTGGCCGGCGCCGAAGGCGAAGAGCCGTCCGCCGTCGGCGACGGTGTCGGCGATCAGGGTTCCGGCTGCCTCGATGTCCCCGGCGTCCTCGTCCCGCACCCGCTGCAGCAGGCCGATCGCGGCGTCGAAGAACTGCCCGGCCAGCTTGCTGTCGCTCATCGGCGAAGCCCCTTCGAAGTATCGTCAGCGTCGACGCGTCGCGGATCACGTTGCGGTCTGGACCAGTGCGCTGTCAATACGGCGCAGGCTCCTTGCTCCGCGAGCCCTGGGGATCCCGCTCCCTGAGCCGGCGTGAGTTTCCAGTCCGTCCGGACCCCAGGCCCGTACAGCCGCAGAGGCAGTTGTAACCGCGTGGTTTCAACGGCGAGGCACGCTTGTCAGTGGTATGCGTCAGAATTGAGTTCAGGGCCAGCGCACACGCCGGTGAGCCATCGAGTCTCCGGCAGAGCTAATCGAGGGGCACGTATGTCCGGACTGATCGACACCACGGAGATGTATCTCCGCACCATCCTCGAGCTGGAGGAGGAAGGCGTGGTCCCCATGCGCGCCCGGATCGCGGAGCGGCTCGACCAGAGCGGGCCGACGGTCAGCCAGACGGTGGCGCGGATGGAGCGCGACGGCCTGGTGGCGGTCGCCAGCGACCGGCATCTGGAGCTCACCGAGGAGGGGCGCCGTCTCGCCACCCGCGTGATGCGCAAGCACCGCCTCGCGGAGTGCCTGCTCGTCGACGTCATCGGTCTGGAGTGGGAGCAGGTGCACGCCGAGGCGTGTCGCTGGGAGCACGTGATGAGCGAGGCCGTGGAGCGGCGCGTGCTCGAGCTGCTCCGGCACCCGACGGAGTCGCCCTACGGCAACCCGATCCCGGGCCTGGAGGAGCTGGGCGAGAAGGACGGCGCCAACCCGTTCCTCGACGAGGGCATGGTATCGCTGGCCGAGCTCGACCCGGGGCTGGACGGCAAGACGGTGGTCGTACGGCGCATCGGCGAGCCGATCCAGACGGACGCGCAGCTGATGTACACGCTGCGGCGGGCGGGCGTGCAGCCCGGCTCCGTGGTGAGCGTGACGGAGTCCGCGGGCGGGGTGCTCGTGGGCAGCGGCGGCGAGGCCGCGGAGCTGGAGGCGGACGTCGCCTCCCACGTGTTCGTAGCCAAGCGCTGACGTACGCCCGGCGGGGTGCCGTCCGTCGGCATGCACCCGGTGTGCGCCGTCAGACACCGCACGGGATCGTGACGGCAGGTTCCGCACGGGATCGTGACGTCAGACACCGCCACAGGACCGTGACAGCAGGCTCCGCCACCGGAGCGTGTTGGCACGCGCCGGCGCGGGATTGTGACGGCCGGCTCCGCCACGGGATCGTGACCGCCGCCAGGGGTAACTCCCAGGTGCCGACCGCCGGTCCGGCAGTCGCGGACCCCGCGTCGGCCCCTGCGCTCGCCACGCCCCCCTCACGCGCGCGCCACCCCCTCACGTGCTCCCCTCCTCAAGCGTGTCAACTGCCGCGACCCCAGAGGTAGTTGTGATGTTTCCGCGACCTCACTGAAACCAAGATTCAGTGTGCGGAATCGCAGCGCCGGGACCATTTGCGTGCGAGGCTGTCGCGTGAGGCATATGACCTGAGGGCTCTTGACCGTGTCCGAGAGGGATGTCGCGCGGTCGGGGAGGGGGCGGGAGGATGTGCCGCAGTTGTGGAGAGGGCCCCGGCGCCGTGTGGCGCCGGGGCCTGTCCTCCCCTGTGCTGACCCGGAGCCCCGAGCTCTCAGGGTCATTCCCCTCGGACCGATTTCCCCGAGCGGTCCGCCTCCCGCTGAAGATCTCCCCTCGGCGACGGCGGTCAATCCTTGGGCGTGGTCACTCGAATGAGGGGTGTTGCAGCCAGGAAGGCCATTTTCGAATCCCCATTCGATAACGTGGCGGCGTAGCAGGGGGTACACGTAGAGCAGCACACCAGCAGGAGCAGCGGTACGGCAGCGGTAGGAAGCGGTACGAGTGGACCGGTTGGCTCGAGCGGGAGCGAGGCGGTCCGAGCGAGCTAGGGGGGTGCCATTACCGATGGTGCGGCGCATCGACGTGACGGGAGCGGGCGGCGTACGCCTCGCTGCCTGGGAGTTCGCCGATCCTCCCAAGACGGACCCCTCCAAGACGGACCCCTCCGGGGCGGATGCCTCCAAGGCGGATCTCTCCAGGACGGGTGAGAACTCTCAGCCCCCGGGCGTGCTGTTACTGCACGGCCTCATGGGCCGCGCCTCCCACTGGGCGTCCACCGCCCGCTGGCTCTCCGAGCGGCACCGCGCCGTCGCACTGGACCAGCGCGGCCACGGCCAGAGCGACAAGGCGCCGGAGGCCGAGTACACCCGCGAAGCATACGTCGAGGACGCCGAGGCCGCCCTGGAGCAGCTCGGCCTCGGCCCGGCCGTCCTCATCGGCCATGCCATGGGCGCCCTGACCGCCTGGCAGCTCGCCGCCAAGCGCCCCGATCTGGTCCGCGGCCTGATCATCTGCGACATGCGGGCCTCGGCGTTAGGGGCCGCGTCGCAGCGCGAGTGGGAGGACTGGTTCAAGGCCTGGCCCGTCCCCTTCGCCACGCTCGCCGACGTACGCAAGTGGTTCGGCGAGGACGACCCCTGGGTGGAGCGCCCCAATCCGTCCCGCGGCGAGTTCTACGCCGAGGTGATGCACGAGTCCGGCGACGGCTGGCGCCCCGTCTTCGAGCCCGAGCAGATGCTCAAGTCCCGCCAGACCTGGGTGTACGACGCCCACTGGGAGGAGCTCGCGCAGGTCCGCTGCCCCGCTCTGGTCGTACGCGGCCTCGACGGCGAGCTGGGCCGGGCCGAGTCCCAGGAGATGGTCCGCGTCCTGCCGCACGGCCAGTACGCGGAGGTGGCCGACGCCGGTCACCTCGTGCACTACGACCAGCCGGAGGCCTGGCGCACGGCCATCGAGCCGTTTCTCGACGGGGTGCTCACCAGCTGACCGGGGTTCACCCCTTGCTCACCGCCGCCAGAATCTCCGGCAGCCGCCGTGCGGTCCGCGGAGCGGCGAGACGCAGCCCGCCCACCGTGATCAGCGCGCCGTACGCGGCGCCCAGCGGCAGCAGCAGCCAGGTCCACTCGTCGCCGTCCGCCGTGACGTTCAGCCAGATCGTGAGGGCGATGACAGGGGCGGCGAGCAGGGCCGCCGAGACCATGCCGCCGAAGACCGCGATCCAGGCGAGCCCTGCCTGCCCGGGGGCCACGTTCTTGTAACCCTCCTGGGGGATCGAGTACGGGAAACGTGCCGACGACCACGCGCCGGTGGCGAGCATCGCGCCGAGCAGCGCGAAGGAGAGGCCGAGCACCTCGGGCAGCTTGGGCCAGTCGCCGAGCAGCGCGGTCGTCAGGACGGTCACGAGGGTCGCGTACGGCAGGGTGATCACCAGCAGCGCCAGCGCCCGCCCGCGCAGTTCGACGTACGCGTCGCGCGTGGACGAGATCGTCATCGCGACCATCCAGAACGCGGACGTGTCCTGCCCGAACTGGTTGTACATCTGGATGCCGAGCATCCCGGCCGCGAAGCACGCGAAGTAGATCGTGCCGGTGCCCTGCAGGGCGTTGAACACCGGCACGATCAGCCCGATGGCGAGCGACGTCACCCACGCGGCCTTGGTCTTCGGGTCGCGCCACACGTACCGCAGGCTGCGCTCCATGACCGTCCCGGTGCGGCCGGCCGGCAGCAGACGGCCGAGCCCCGACGAAGCCCGCTCCCGGGCCGCGGGCTCGGCAGCCTGCAACGTCGACCCGTCCGGCGAGGTCATCAGCCGGGTCAGGTGCCGGGACCACAGCGCCAGCAGCCCCACCAACGCGGCCGCGCTCAGCACCAGTTGGGCGACCCCGGTCCCGTACGACCCCGCACTCACCGAGTCCACCGCGCCGATCGCCGACGCGGGCGGCACCCACCGCAGTACGTCCGCCACCGGGTCGAGCTCCGAGAGGCCGCCCGCCGCACCGAGCCGCTGCGCCCCGAAGTTGACGAGCTGCGCGCCGACCGCGATCACCAGCCCGCTGAGCACTGCCAGATCGCGGCCCTTGCGGCTGGACAGCAGCCGGATGTTGGCGGCCGCGACGGCCCGTGCGAGGGCCACACAGACGAGCAGCCCCAGGGCCACGCCGACGACGGCGGTGACGTACGCCGCCGTGCCGTGCGCCACGGAGACGACGGATCCGATGAGCAGGCACAGGGTGAACACCGGCCCGATGCCCACCAGCGAGGCCGCGAGCAGCGCCCGGACGAGCGGACGCGGGCGCAGCGGCAGCATCACCAGGCGGGTCGGGTCGAGCGTCTCGTCGCCGCTGGGGAAGAACAGCGGCATCACGGCCCAGCCGAGCGCCAGGATCGCCACGAGCAGCACGGCGACGGCGGTGGCGTGCGCGTTGCCGCGCAGCGCGATCAGGCCGAGCAGCTGGAGGGCGGCGACGAGGAGCACGAGGACGACGGAGGTGACGTACGCGGCCCGCCGCCCGGCCGACTGACGCAGCCCGTTGCGCAGGAGCGCCAGCTTCAGTCGTACGACGACGGGGGTGATGGAGGCGGCGGAGGCACCGGCGTCGGTGCTCATCGCGCCCCGCCGCCCAGCCAGTCCAGGCTGGTCCCGGCGGCGCGCTCGTTCGCGCCGACCAGTTCGAGGAAGGCCTGCTGGAGCGAGGGCGCGCTGCCGCGTACGTCCGCGAGCGGGCCGTGAGCGCGGATGCGCCCCGCGGCCATCACGGCCACCCAGTCGCACAGCGACTCGACCAGCTCCATGACGTGGGAGGAGAAGACGACCGTGGCGCCCGATCCCGTGTACCGCTCCAGGACGCCGCGGATGGTCTGCGCGGAGACGGGGTCGACGCCCTCGAACGGCTCGTCGAGGAAGAGGACTTCGGGGTTGTGGAGGAGAGCGCAGGCCAGGCCGATCTTCTTGCGCATGCCCGTGGAGTAGTCGACGACGAGTTTGTGCTGGGCGCCCGCGAGGTCGAGGACGTCGAGGAGCTGGGTGGCCCGCTTGTCGACCTCGGCACCGGGCAGGCCGCGCAACCGGCCGGTGTACGCCAGGAGTTCGCGCCCGGAGAGCCGCTCGAAGAGCCTGAGCCCCTCGGGCAGGACGCCGATGCGGGCCTTCACGTCCACGGGGTCGCGCCACACGTCGTGGCCGACGACCTCGACGCTCCCGTGATCGGGCCTGAGCAGCCCGGTCACCATCGAGAGGGTGGTGGTCTTCCCGGCTCCGTTCGGCCCGACGAGCCCGATGAACTGGCCCGCGGGCACCTCCAGATCGATCCCGGCGACGGCGACCTGCTCCCCGAACCGCTTCCAGAGCCCTCGCACACGTACGGCGGGCACGTCGGCCCCTGCTCCCTCGGTCATGTGAGCACCCTACGGGGCAGCAGCGCCCCTATAGGGGTGCGGGGAACTGCGCGAGCAACCACCGCCGACCCGCAGCCGCCGAAGAACCGGACCAGGCAGGACGGAGGGGGCGGCTACCGCTCCCGCCCGCACGCATACGCCAGCGGCGAGATCAGCTCCTCCGCGTCCGGCAGCCACCGATTCGCGGGGGTGGGCCGGCAGGCCCACTGCACGGCACCCCGGGAACCGAACCGGGTCGGCGGGGCAGGGACGTACGCCCCCTCCCCGAGGGCGACCAAGTCAAGGGAGGCAGGCGGCCACCCCAGCTTCCGTACCAGGTCAGGGACCTTCATCGCGGCACCGGGCAGCACGAAGAAGTGCATGCGCCGGTTCGGTGTGCAGGTGACGGGCCCGAGGGTCAGCTCCATCCGCTCCATACGGGCGAGCGCGAGGAACCCGGCCGTCTCGGGCACATCGATCGCGTCGAACGTACGCCCCGTGGGCAGCAGGATCGACGCCGACGGCTGCTTCGACCACATGCGGCGCGCGACGGTCGCACTGCCCGTCGTCAGCGTCGCCCAGTCCTCGCGCGCCGGGTGCGCGCCGGGTAGGGCGCACGCGGGCTCGCCGCAGGAGCAGCGCTGCACCCCGTCGACGGCTTCCAGCCAGGTGCCGGGGAACACGTCCCAGTGGCGCTCCTCGGCATAGCGCACGGCGGTTTCCTGCAGCGATTCGCCGCGCTGCTTGGGGATCTGTGCGGTCACGGTGCCTGCGATGGTCTCTTCCACGCTGAACTCAACTCCCGGGCCCACCTCGGGTTACGGGGGGCACGCGCGCGGGGGGAGAGGCATCGATTCCTCATGTGGGGCGCATGGATGCACGTGTGGGGGCGCGCATGGGCAACGACAGCGGGGTGTGGGTAACCAGGGGTGGGGTTGGGCGACCGCCTTTACCCCGGCAATCCTCACATGTCTCGCATCTTCGGCATCTCCGCGGGGCATTGATCTTCATGGCCGACTTCTCTCGGTGCGGTCGGCCGTTGGAGACACGTCAACTCGGTGCGTGGGCAGGCACCGCAGCCACAGGGGGTACGCCATGGCCGCAAGGCCGCTCGTCGCCAGGCAGCCGAACGAACGGTTGCAGGCGCTCATTCAGGAAGCGGGCTGTTCCAACGCCGGGCTGGCCCGCCGGGTCAACATGTGCGGCGCGGAGCACGGTCTCGATCTGCGCTACGACAAGACGTCCGTGGCGCGCTGGCTGCGCGGACAGCAGCCACGCGGACGGGCACCTGCCATCATCGCCGAGGCACTCGGCCGCAAGCTGGGCCGTACGGTCACGATCGACGAGATCGGCATGGCCAACGGCAAGAACCTCGCGTCCGGCGTCGGTCTCCAGTTCTCGCCGACTGTACTGGGGGCCATCGAGCAGGTCTGCGAGCTGTGGCGCAGCGACGTGGGGCGCCGGGACTTCCTGGCCGGCTCGTCCGTCGCCTCCTCCGCGCTCGTCGAGCCGAGCCGCGACTGGCTGATCTCCGCGCCGGACTCGCAGGTGGCCCGTGCGGCGGGGCCGCGTGTCGGTCTGTCGGACGTGGCGGCGGTCCGCGCGATGACCCAGGCGCTCACCGACCTGGACCACCAGTACGGCAGCGGGCATGTCCGCCCGGTCGTCGTGCACTACCTCAACAGCGTGGTCTCCGGGCTGCTCGCGGGCTCCTACCGGGAGGCGGTCGGGCGCGAACTGTTCGCCGCCGTGTCCCGGTTGACGGAACTCGCCGGCTATATGGCCATCGACACCGGTCAACCAGGGCTCGCCCAGCGGTACTACATCCAGGCGCTGCGGCTCGCGCAGGCAGCCGGGGACCGCGGGTACGGCGGGTATGTACTCGCCGCGTCCATGAGTCACCTGGCGGCGCAGCTCGGCAACCCGCGCGAGATTGCGCAGCTGGCGCGCGCGGCGCAGGAGGGGGCGCGCGGGCGGGTGACACCGCGCGCGGAGGCGATGTTCTACGCCGCGGAGGCGCGCGGGCACGCGCTGATGGGCGACGCGCGCGCCGCCCAGACCGCGTCCGGGCGGGCGGTCACCGCCCTGGAGGGGGCCGACGCCGCCTCCGGGGACGACCCGGCGTGGATCGCGCACTTCGACGAGGCCTATCTGGCCGACGAGCTGGCGCACTGCCACCGGGACCTGGGGCAGGCGGAGGCCGCCGCGCGGTGCGCGGAGGAGTCCCTCGCCGGGCTCCCCGAGTCGCGGGCCCGCCGCCGGGCGATCGGCTATGTGCTGCTCGCCACCGCGCAGGTCCAGCAGCGCGAGGTGGAACAGGCCTGCCATACGGGCCTGCGCGCGGTGGAGCTGCTGGGCACCCTCCGTTCCAACCGCGGCGCCGAGTATCTCGACGACTTCCAGCAGCGGCTCGAGCCGTACCAGGACGAGCCGGTGGTACGGGAGTTCGGGGCGCGACTGGAGTTGCAGGCGGCGGCGTGAGCGTACGGACGTGAGCGCGGGCGTGAGTGTACGGACGCGAGAGCGCGTGTGAACGTACGGGCGCGGGCGTGAGCGCAAGGCGGGCGCGCCCCCCTGTAGCGCAGCGTGCGCGCTCGTGAACGTACGGCGTGCGCGGGCGTGAACACGAGGGAAACGTGGGCGCCGGGAGGGTGAGGAGGCATATACAGCGCGCCGAGGGGCGGTTTCGTTACCCCGGTCACACGGGGTGGACGTCACGTCCTGTGCTGCGTGGCACCGGGTTGCGGGGACCCGGTAGCGTGAGCCGACGATTCCGAAGGTCCCCCATTCGTAGGAGTCCCGGTGACGCAGAGTGGACAGGGCGAGGAGCCCTCGGCGCAGCCCGCGCGCGAAGGCATCGTGCTGCCCTCCGACGGTGGCGAACCGCTGCTGCCGGGTATGACGGGAGACCGTACCGCCCCGGCGGGCGGCCAGGCCTGGGGCCAGCCGTGGGGCCCCGACCAGCCGGCCGCCCCCGCCGCGCAGCCCGGACAGGGCTGGGGAGCGCCGGTGGACGGCACACAGACCTGGGGGGCCGCCGAGCCGCCCCAGTCCACCGCCCCCGCTCCGGACTGGGGCACCCCCGACGCGCAGCCCGGACAGGGCTGGGGCACCTCCCACCCGGGACCGGGCTGGGAACAGCCGGCGCAGAACGGGGGCTACCAGCTGCCGAGCCCGCACGGGGTCCCGCAGCCGCAGGGCTTCGCGCCGCAGCAGGCGCCCGGCGCTCCCGGCCTCGCGCCCTCCCTGCCGCCCGCCGACGGTGGATACCCGGCGCTGGGCCAGCAGCTTCCGCAGCAGCCTCCGCATGCCGGGAACGCCGTCCCGCAGGGAGCGGACGGGTACGGCGCCGCCGGATCCTCGCCCTCTCTGCCGCCCGCCGCGCGGCCCGCGCCGCTGCCGCCCGCCGCCGCCGACGGCGCGACGCAGTACATACCGCCGGTTCCGGCCGCACCGGCCGCCGACGAGGGTGCGACGCAGTACATCCCGTACATTCCGCCCGCCGCGGCCTCCGCGCCCGACGAGGGTGCGACCCAGTACATCCCCCCGGTGGGCCCGGGTGCGCTGCCGCCGGAGGTGGCGCCGGATGCGACGCAGTTCCTGGGGCGGGCGCCGCAGGGCGGTGCCGGGCCCATGCCCGGGGCCGCCGGACCGCTGCCGCCTGCCGCGAACTCCGACGCCGAGGCGACGCAGTACATCGCTCCGGTGCCCGCGCAGCCGACCAAGGCGCCGTACGGGATACGTCCCGGCGCGCCGGAGGACCGGCAGCCCCCGGCGGAGTTCGACAACCTGTTCCGCAGTGAACCGGAGGGGCCCGCGTCGACGCAGCAGATGCCGCGGTTCGACCCGTCGGCTCCGTACGGCGCGCAAGCCCCGCAAGGGGCGCACAACGGTTACGGCGCGCAGGGCGCGCCCGGGGCCCCCGGCGGCCGGGCCGCCGCACGGCGCGGCGGCGCGTTCGACGGCGACGGTGACGGAGGCGGTGGCGGGCGCGGTGGCCGCAACCGCTCGCGCGTCCCGCTGATCGCCGCCGTCGGCATCGGCATCGCCGTGCTCGGCATCGGCGCCGGCGCCCTGCTCAGCGGCGGTGGAGAGGACAACGACAGCGGCAGCGACGGCGACAGCAAGACCGTCTCGGCGACGGCCCCCGCCACGAACAACTCGGCGTCGCCGTCAGCCGACCCGGTCAAGGCGCAGGCTGTGGAGCTGGACAAGCTCCTGGCGGACAGCACCAGCAGCCGCGACTCGGTGATCAATGCCGTGGCGAACGTGAAGGCGTGCAACAACCTGGGCCAGGCGGCCAGTGACCTGCGCGACGCGGCCAAGCAGCGCGGCGAGCTCGTCACCCGGCTCGCCGGGCTCTCCGTCGACAAGCTCCCGAACCACGCCGCGCTGACCGCATCGCTCACCAGTGCCTGGAAGGCGTCCGCGTCGGCCGACAACCACTACGCGGCCTGGGCCGACCAGGCCGCCGGTAAGAAGGGCTGCAGGAAGGGCCAGGCCCGCACCACGGGCCAGAGACAGGCGGGCGACCGGGCAAGCGGCACCGCGTCCGTTCAGAAGGAGAAAGCCGCGAAGCTGTGGAACTCCATCGCGTCGACGTACGGACTGACGCAGCGCTCGCGCACCCAGCTGTAAGCCCCCCGGGGACCGCGGGGACCGGAGGGTCCCCCGGTCCACCCGGGCCTCAGTCCGCGTTCTCCAGCGTCTTGGACTCATCGACGAACCCGCGCCGCGCGGACACCAGTTGACCCTGGCGTACGACCTGGAAGGTGACGTCGGAGTTGATGAGGCGGGGGAAGTCGCGGGCCGCGATCAGGTCCTCGAAACGCCAGCGGAGCGTCGGGGTGAGCCCGCCCGTGTTCACCTTGAGACCGTTGTCGAGGGCCCGCCGGATCGTGCGCGCGGTCACCTCGCCGTCGCCGATCGACTCGACGACCGCCTTCAGCACGGTGTAGGCGATCCACGTGGTCTGCACCCCGGGGTCCGCGGGGTCGATCCGGTTGTCGTCGAAGGCCTCCTCCTTGATCACCTTGCGCATCGCGTTCCAGCGCGCGTCGTTCGAGTTCGGGTACCAGCCGGTGACGTACGAGCCCTCGTACGGACTCGACTTGCCGCCGGTGGCGTCGATCAGCGACTGGTCGACGCTGCCGAGCACGGTGCCCATGCTCACGTTCGGGTAGTCGTCCTTGGCGCGCCGGAAGGAGTCCATGAAGGTGTCCGTACGGTCGCCGAGCGCGGGCACCACGCAGCCCTGCGTCAGCGTGTCGGAGGTCACGCGCTCAAGGGCCTGCTGCGTCTGCCGCGAGTACTCGGTCGCGTCCTCGGCGGCCCGCTGGTCCGCGGCGGCCGCGTGGCCCGCCGACTTCAGGCCGGAGTCGAGAAGCACCGGGAGCTCGTCGCCGGCGATGGAGTCGGGACGTATGAGCGCGACCGGGCCGCAGGCCTTGCCGAGCTGCTGGCCGAGACCGGCCAGCAGGGCGGGCTCGCCGCCGTTGACGGGGTACGAGAGGGGACTGGTGAACTCGTCGTCGGTGACGCCGTAGCCGCCGATGTACGGGATGTCCGCGTTCTCCAGTGGCGCGAGGAAGGAGCGGCCGTGCTGGCTGTAGGAGCCGACGACCGCGACGACGTTCTCTTCGGCCGCGCGCCGGGCGCACCGCGCGGCCTGCACCGAGTCGTTGTCGTCGTTGCAGGTGAGGACCTTGAGCGGGTGGCCGTTGATGCCGCCGTGGGCGTTGACCCAGCGCGCGTAGGCCTTCGCCATGGCGGGCATGCCGGGCTTGTTGGTCGCGGCGGTCTTCTCCGGCGCCCAGGTCATGACGGTGATGGGGTCGTCCCCGGAGCCCCCCGTGACTCCGGGCACGACCCCACATCCGATGGCGATCGACGCACACGCGGCCAGCGCGCCCGCGGACAGCAGCGTGGCCCTGACGGGCCGGGGGAGGACGGGTGAGCTGGTGCGCGTGCGTCGCCTGCCGGTCATGGACACGCACGATTCCGTCACATCACTAACCCTGGTGTGACCCGTGGTCAACGAAGGGTGACGCAGAGGTGAATTGCGGGGGCCGATGATCTGTTTTTCGGCGGGAACGTACGATCGGTGACCGTGCAAGGTTCGGAGAACTCTTCCCGTCGCGGCCGTCGCTCATCCACCATGGGCGGCATGCCACTGAACGACATGCCGTGGTGGCGCTGGCGCAGCAATGTGCGCTCCGCGCTGCACATGCTTTCCGACCCCGCTTTCCAACGTGACGTCTGGCTCGCCGGCGTCGACGGGTACGGAGACGTCACCGACGCCGTGTACCGCCTGGTCGAGGACACCTGGCTGGACAACTGGTCCGCCGAGAAATACGTCGGCACGATCTTCCGGGACTCCCAGGAGGCCGCGCTCGTCGACTCCGCGGTGCTCCGTGTCCTGCGGATCATGCACCAGGTCGGGCCCGACGCGCCCGTCTCCGCCTACCTCGACCACCAGGCGTGGCCGGAGGCCGTCCGGGCCGCCCGTGACGCGCATGTGCGCCTCGCGGCGAGCGACGGGGAGGATCCCGACACCCCGCCACGGACGCTCGATGTGCTGCGGATCCTGACGCGGTCCGCGTAGACCGGGCCCCGCGTCACGGCGGGGTCGTCCGGGCATCGTGGCGGGGGCCGGCCGGGCATCACGCTGGACCGGGCCGCGCGTCATGGCGGGGTCCGTCCCGGCATCACGGCGGGATCCATCCGGTCATCGCGGGGGTCCGTCTGGCGGACGGGCATTCGTCGGGGGCGGGTGGTATGGGACCCTGTCCTGCATGAATGAGCAGTCCGTCCGCGGGGCCGCGCCCGCCGCCGAGCAGTACGTCCTGACCCTCGCCTGCCCGGACAAGCAGGGAATCGTGCACGCCGTGTCGAGCTACCTCTTCATGACCGGCTGCAACATCGAGGACAGTCAGCAGTTCGGCGACCGCGACACCGGACTCTTCTTCATGCGGGTCCACTTCTCGGCGGAGGCGCCGGTGACCGTGGACAAGCTGCGCGCGAGCTTCGCGGCGATCGGTGACTCCTTCCACATGGACTGGCAGCTCCACCGGGCCGAGGACAAGATGCGGGTCGTCCTCATGGTCAGCAAGTTCGGCCACTGCCTGAACGACCTGCTCTTCCGCGCACGGATCGGCGCGCTGCCCGTCGAGATCGCCGCTGTGGTCTCCAATCACACCGACTTCGCCGAGCTCGTGGGCTCGTACGACATCCCCTTCCGGCACATTCCGGTGACGAGGGACACGAAGGCGGAGGCCGAGGCGGAGCTGCTCGAGCTGGTCCGCGAGGAGAACGTCGAACTCGTCGTCCTCGCCCGCTACATGCAGGTGTTGTCGGACGATCTCTGCAAGCAGCTCAGCGGCCGGATCATCAACATCCACCACTCCTTCCTGCCGAGCTTCAAGGGCGCGAAGCCGTACCACCAGGCGCATGCCCGGGGCGTGAAGCTCATCGGCGCCACGGCGCACTACGTCACCGCCGACCTCGACGAGGGGCCGATCATCGAGCAGGAGGTCGAGCGGGTCGGCCACGATGTGACCCCCGACCAGCTGGTCGCCATCGGGCGCGATGTGGAGTGCCAGGCGCTGGCGCGCGCGGTGAAGTGGCATGCGGAGCGGCGCATTTTGCTGAACGGGCGGCGGACGGTGGTGTTCGCGTAGAGGTGCGTGGGGGTGCGGGCGTGAGGGGTTTTCGCCCCCTCCGCCCCTGCCCTTCCCGTACCTGGGGCTCCGCCCCCAGACCCCTGTATCGCGCTGCGCGCTCGTCCTCGAACGCCGGACGGGCTGAAGATCTACATCCGGCTCAGTGACGCCGCGGCGAACAGCACATCCCGGATCGCCTCCCGGTCCCCGTCCTGCCCGGCAGCCGCCTCCTCGGGGGACACGTGTCCCGCCGCCAGACGGCAGAACTCGACGCCGTCCAGGGCGACATGCGCCACCTCACGCTCGGCGGAGCCGACCGCGCCGGGTGAGTCGAGCGGGATCAGCCACTCGCCGCCCCCGGAGCCCTCGATCTCCAGGCGCAGACTGCGCCCGGACGCACCCGCCTGGACGAGATGGCGCGGCGGCGCGGCGGAGAGTCCCGCCCGGCGCCGCTCGGCGAGGGAGCCGGGCAGCATCCGGGCCGCGAGGTCGATCATGCGGTGCAGATGGCGCGGTGCGGGCGGCTCGTACGGGTAGTCCACGGCATCCGCGATGTCCCCCGCGTGGACCCAGCACTCGAAGGCCCGGTCCAGCATGGAGTCGCGCAGCGGCAGCTCGAAGCCGCCGTAGGGCACGGGCAGGCGCCCGGAGCCGCCGCCGGCGAACGACACGGTACGGACGAGGTTGTGGCTCTGTTCCCGCCAGGGCTCGCGTACGGACCGGGTGGGCGGGAAGTGGGAGGCACGCCAGTACGCCTCTGTGCGGGCCTGCGGAGTCGGGCCGTCCGAGGGTGAGTCGAGCGGGTCCTCCAGGCCGAGGGCGACGGCGACCAGGCCGTCGACGCTCAGCAGATGGGCGATGACCCCGGCGACGGTCGTACGACGGCTCACCGGCCCGTCGCCCTCGAACCAGCGCAGCCGCACGGGCGCGTGCCACTCGGCGCCGCCTATGTCCTGGAGCAGCGCGTCGAGCCGCGCCGTCTCCGCGTCGTACGGAGCTGCCCACTCGGGCACCGGGATGCGCGGCGGGCGCCGGTCGAGGCAGCCCGCCAGGACCCTGGTGCGCAGCGTCGGGTCGAGGTCGAGGCTCTCCGGGCGGTGCAGCAGCCCGACCGCCTCGCGCAGCCGCAGCGCCTCGTCCGCGCAGGAGCCACAGTCCCCGAGGTGTTCCTCGACGGCCGCCGTCTCCTCCGCCGAGCAGGCGGCCAGTGCCCACGCGCCGAGCAGCGCCTTCAGTACCCGGTGCTCAAGGACGAGCGGCACCGGTTCGGGAGCCGCGACGGGTTCGGGAGCCGCGACGGGCTCGGAAGGCGCGACGGGTTCGGCAGACGCCACCGGCTCGAGAGGCGCGACCGGCTCGGGCAGCGGCAGCCCGGTGTCCTCGACGGAGGAACGCGGCAGAGGTATGCGCGGGGGTTTCTCCGGCCCCGGCTCAGCACCGTCGCCGTTCTCGGGCCCGCCGGGTCCCCGGGGCGGCCCCGCGGACCCGGCGTCCGGCCCGCGATCGGCGTCCGCTCCGGGACCGACGCCCGCACCCTGGGGGCCCATACGATCGTCGACGCCCGCCTGCTCCTCGTACGGCTTCTGCTGCTCCTCGCCGTCCTTGCCCTCGTGCCCCTCGTGCCCCTCGCGCCCCTCCTGGTTCCGCTCGTCGTACTCCTTGAACCGGTCCGCGCCTCCGTTCACCGCGCACCCCCGTATTCGGGCGGTACCCCGGAGGAGCCGGTGTCGTGGGCGGTGGACAGGAGCTGGAGGCCGAGGCGGAGGCGGCGGCGGGCCTCGTCGTCGGTGACGCCGAGGTCGGCGGCGGCCTGGCGGTAGTCGCGGCGCTGGAAGTAGGCGAGCTCCAGGGCGGCGCGCAGTGGGGCGGGCATCGACGTGACGATGTAGTCCGCGCGGGCGGCAACGGACGCGCTGCGCACCTTCCGCTCCAGCTCCTCGGTGGAGCCCTGGCCGCCCCGGGCGAGCGCGGCGGTCTCGGTCGTGCGCAGCCGCTGCACGGCGAGGCGGTGGGTCAGTGCGGCGACCCAGGAACGCATCGGGCCCTGCTTGGGGTCGTACGCGTCGGGGTTCTCCCAGACGTGGGCGAACACTTCGCGCGTGATGCCGTCGGCAGCTCGCTCGTCTCCGAGCACACGATGGGCGAGGCCGTGCACGAGCGAAGCGAACCGGTCGTAGAACTCACCGAGCGCCGCCGCCTCCCCGCGTGAGAGCCGCTGCTGCATCTTGCGGTCCCAGCGGGGCGGTGCGTCCTTCTTCGCCATGCGGCCCCCTCACCCCTGGTCGTGCCCGGCGCCTGTCCCTGTGTCCAGCGTGTGCGCTGCTGCGGTCCAGCGTGTGTGCACAGCTGTCTCGAATGTAGTCGGCACGTCCGACAGCGCACGCCCCTTTGCGCCAATGTGCGCTCCTGGACGGGCCATGGATGGTAGAAGCGCATCACATACCCGACCAGAACCGATCGATGCCAGATGATATGCGACCGAAATAGCTCGCTAATCAAGCACTTTCGACCGTAGACCGGCGTTTCTTCTTTCGCGGACCGGTGTTTCATGGAACGACGGCGGGGCAGCCGCGCTGATAGGAAGCGTAGGAACTGCTTCCGTTTCCGGTGGGCGAGGCGAGCGAGAGGCGTGGCGGTGACGCTCAGGGTGACCGACGGCGAACAGGGCGACTGGTCCGTGCTGCGGGTGTCGGGCGAGATGGACCTCGTGACGTCGCCGGTGCTGCGCCAGCGGGTGCACGACGCGGTGGCGGACGGCCGCCACAGTCTCGTCCTGGACCTCTCCGAGGTCTTCTTCTGCGACTCCAGCGGCGTCGGCGTCCTCATCGCCACCCGCCGCCTCATCCGCTCCTGCCAGGGCAGACTGCGCCTGATCCTGCCCTCCCAGGGCGCCGTCGACGGTTCCCACGTCAACCGTGTCCTCGCGGCCCTCGGTGTCCGCCGCCTCTTCGACGTCTATCCGGACGTCACCACGGCCGTCGACGAGGAGTCGCGCCCCCTGTCGGCGTGACGCCCGACGAGGAGTCGCGCCCCCTGTCGGCGTGACGCCCGACGAGGAGTCGCGCCCCCTGTCGGCGTGACGCCCGACGAGGAGGCGCGCCCGTTCCGGCGCGGCGCGGGCACGACCTCGGCGCGACCTCGGCGTGACGCCCCTCACCCGGTCCGCGACGCAACGCCACACACTTGTCCCAGAATTCCCGCAGTCTTGGTACAACCGTCGTTTTCCCGCTCCCGGGGTGGCACCGGCGTCGTACGCTCCGTCCCAGATGAACCCCCAGTCCGGCGGAGAGTCCGGCTGAGATGTAAGGCGGTCCGAACACACCATGGTCAGCACCGAGTACGAGCGCAGGATTGCCGCCCGGTTCGCCGGCTTCGACCAGGACGGCAACGGCTATATCGACCGGGAGGACTTCAGCGCCGCTGCCAAGGCGGTCCTCGCCGAGTTCGGTACGACGGCCCGGTCGGACAAGGGCCAGGACCTGTACGTCGGCGCCGAGGCGTTCTGGCAGGGCATGGCAGGGATAGCGGACCGGGACGGCGACCAGCGGATCACGCGCGAGGAGTTCGTGAGCGGCGCGGTGAAGCGGCTGCGTGACAACCCCGAGCGGTTCGCCGAGATCGCCCGCCCCTTCCTGCACGCCGCCCTCGCCGTCGCGGACACCGACGGGGACGGCTCGGCCACGGTCGACGAGACCGCGCGCGTCCTCAAGGCCCTCGGCGTGAGCGAGGACATCGCCGCCGTCGCTGCCGCGACCCTCGACACGGACACCGACGGCCGGATCGGCGAGGCGGAGGTCGTGAGCGCGTTCGCCCGTTACTTCACGGTGCCTGAGTGAATTCACGTGCCCAAGCGAATGCACGGTGCCTGATGAACATCACGGTGCCTGAGTGAACCTCTGTGAGTAGCGCTCCCTCAGCTTGTACTTGAGCACCTTCCGCAGCGTCTCGTTGCGCGGAAGGCCGTCCACCACCTCCACCTGCTCCGGCAGTTTGTGCACGGACAGCCCTTCCGCGCGCAGATACGAGGTCACGGCCGCCAGCGTCAGCTCCTCGGCCCCCGGCGGCTGTTCGAGCACCGCGCAGACCCGTTCCCCGCGCTCGGCGTCCGGCAGCCCGATCACCGCCGCGTCGGCCACCCCCGGGTGCTGATGCAGCAGATCCTCGATCTCCTTCGCCGATATGTTCTCGCCCTTGCGGATGATGACGTCCTTCAGACGGCCGGTGAGCACCAGATGCCCGCTGTCGGTCAGGTGCCCGACGTCCCCGGTGATCAGGAATCCGTCCGCGTCGAAGGCCTCGGCGGTCTGCTCCGGGTTCAGATACCCCTGGCAGACGGCTTCCCCCCGTAGCCGTACCTCGCCGTCCACGATCCGTATCTCCATCCCCTCCGGCGGCCGCCCCTCCGTCGTCGCCAGGTTCTCCACCGTGTCGTCCGGCGACCCCATCGTGATCATCGGGACCTCGGTCATCCCGTACCCGTGGGTGAGCTGCACGCCCATCTCCCGTACGACGGAGTGGTACACCTCGGGCGGCTTGGGCGCCCCGCCTCCCGCGAGGAGCCGCAGCGTCGGAATCACGGGGCGACCGGGTTGCTTGCGCTGCTCGGTGAGGAACATCGAGTAGAAGGCCGTGGAGCCGCCGGCCACCGTCACCCCGTGTGTGCGGTAGCCCTCCAGGGCGGCGGGCAGCGCGAACTGCTCGAACATGACGGCGGGGAAGCCGTACAGCAGCAGCATCACCGTGTAGTCGGGCCCGGCGATGTGCGCGTAGGGGAAGGCCATCGAGCCCACGTCGGCGGCGGACAGGTGCAGCGCGTGGGCGAGACACGAGCCGCCCGCGATGAGCGAACGGTCGGTGTGCAGGACTCCCTTGGGATCCGAGGTCGTGCCCGAGGTCCAGTAGATCCAGCGGACCGAGGTGCCGTTGGAGGGCGGGGAGGGGAGCACGGAGGGATCGCCGTCCGGCAGCATGTCGTACGCCTCGAAGACGCCCTTCGCGCCGAGCCGCCGCGCCATCGCCGTGTGGTCGAAGCCGCGCCACTCGCCCGGTACGGCGAAGTACTCGGCCTTGGACTCCCGTAGCGCGAAACCGACTTCGCGGTCGCGGTAGAACGGGATGACCGGTGACTGTACGGCGCCGAGGCGGGCCAGCGCGAAGGACAGCAGCGCGGTCTCGATGCGGGTGGGCAGCTGCCAGGCGACCACGGTGCCGGGGCGTACGCCCATGTCGTACAGGCCCGCCGCCACCCGCTCGGCGCGGTCGCGCAGCTCGCCGAAGCTCAGGGAGCGGTCGTCCTGGAGGAGGACGGGCCGGTCGGGGGTGAGGTCGGCGCGACGGACGACCAGTTCCCAGAGCGTGCGCGCGGCACCAAGGGCGTGTGCGGAGTCGGTCACTTCATGCCCCCTGTAGCTGACGGATAGTCAGATCGTGGGCAGAGCGTAGGGCTCACCGCCTTGTCGGTCCATAGGCGCGGGGCTAGCCTGCTTGTGGACATGAATCTGACGGGTCATCAGATATGTACCAGGCGGAGGGGAACCATGACCGAACTGCCCCGCATCATCAGCGTCGACGACCACGTGATCGAGCCCGCGCACCTCTTCGAGACCTGGCTGCCGCGGAAGTACCGGGAGCGCGGGCCGCAACCCCTCACCGCCGGAATCGGTGAACTCGCCTACATCGCAGGCAAGTACCGGATCACCATGGACCCGGAAGGGCCGCCCACCGACTGGTGGATCTACGAGGGCCTCAAGTTCCCGTACAAGCGCAACATCGCCGCCGTCGGCTTCGACCGCGACGAGATGACGCTGGAGGGCATCACGCGCGCGGAGATGCGACCCGGCTGCTGGGACCCCGTCGAGCGCCTCAAGGACATGGACCTCAACCACGTCGAGGCCAGCCTCTGCTTCCCCACCTTCCCCCGCTTCTGCGGCCAGACCTTCGCCGAGGCGCACGACAAGGAAGTGGCCCTGGCCTGCGTGCGGGCGTACAACGACTGGATGGTCGAGGAGTGGTGCGGCGGCAGCGGAGGCCGGCTGATCCCGCTGTGCCTGATCCCGCTGTGGGACATCGACCTGGCGGTCGCCGAGATCCGGCGCAACGCGGCCCGGGGCGTGAAGGCCGTGACCTTCTCGGAGATCCCCACCTACCTGGGGCTGCCGTCGATCCACTCCGGCTACTGGGACCCGTTCTTCGCCGTCTGCCAGGAGACCGGCACGGTCGTGAACATGCACATCGGCAGCAGCAGCCAGATGCCCGCCGCCTCACCCGACGCGCCGCCCGCCGTCCAGGCCTCGCTCAGCTTCAACAACGCGATGGCCTCGATGATGGACTTCCTGTTCAGCGGCGTGCTGGTGAAGTTCCCGGCGCTCAAACTCGCCTACTCCGAAGGGCAGATGGGCTGGATCCCGTACGCCCTGGAGCGCGCCGACGACGTCTGGCAGGAGCACCGCGCCTGGGGCGGGGTCCGCGACCTCATTCCCGAGCCCCCGTCGACGTACTACTACCGGCAGATCTTCTGCTGCTTCTTCCGCGACAAGCACGGCGTGGCGTCCCTGGACGTGGTCGGCCGCGACAACGCCACCTTCGAGACCGACTACCCCCACGTCGACTCGACCTTCCCGCACACCAAGGAGGTCGCCCTCGACCATGTGAAGGGCCTCGACGACGAGACCATCCACAAGCTGATGCGCGGCAACGCGATCCGCATGCTGGATCTGGACCTCTAGTGGATCTGGCGTACAGCCCTGAAGAGGACGACTTCAGGGCGCGACTGCGCGAGTGGCTCGCCAAGGTGCTCCCGTCGCTGCCCCCGAAGCCGTCGCCCGACGACTGGCCGGGCAGACGGGCGTACGACCTCGGCTGGCAGCGGATGCTGTACGACGCCGGGTACGCGGGGCTGCACTGGCCCGTCGACGCGGGCGGCCGGGGCGCCACCCCCACCCAGCACCTCATCTACCTGGAGGAGACCGAAAAGGCGGGCGCCCCCTACGTGGGGGCCAATTTTGTCGGGCTGCTGCACGCCGGGCCGACGATCGCCGCCGAAGGGACCGCCGCACAGCGGGCGCGCTGGCTGCCGCCCGTGCTGCGCGGCGAGGAGGTCTGGTGCCAGGGCTTCAGCGAGCCGGACGCGGGCTCGGACCTCGCGGCACTGCGCACGCGCGCGTGGCGGGACGGCGACGACTACGTAGTGAGTGGGTCCAAAATCTGGACCTCCCACGCGGAGGTCGCGGACTGGTGCGAGCTGCTGGTCCGGACCGACGCCACCGCTCCCAAGCACCGGGGCATCTCATGGCTCGCGATGCCCATGGACGCGCCGGGGATCACCGTCCGGCCGCTGCGCACGCTCGCGGGCTCCACCGAGTTCGCGGAGGTCTTCCTCGACGAGGTGCGCATACCGGTCGCCAACCGCGTCGGCGCCGAGAACGACGGCTGGCGCGTGACCATGGTGACCCTGTCGTACGAGCGCGGCACCGCCTTCGTCGGAGAGGTCGTCGCCTGCCGCCGGGTGCTCGGCGAACTCGCCCGCGAGGCCCGCGAGAACGGCCGCTGGGACGATCCGGTGCTCCGGCGGCGGCTGGGCAGGCTCAACGCCGAGTTCCGCGCGCTGTGGCGGCTCACGCAGTGGAACGTCAGCGAGTCGCAGAGGACCGGGGGAGTGCCCGGCGTCGGCGGGTCCGTCTTCAAGCTGCGGTACTCCCACGCGCGCCAGGAGCTGTACGACGCCGCCGCCGAGGTGCTCGGTCCCGACGCCCTCGACCTGGAGCGGGAGTGGACCCTCGACCGGCTCTCGTCCCTGTCGTACACCATCGCGGCCGGCACCTCGCAGATCCAGCAGAACATCGTGGCCGAGCGGATCCTGGGCCTTCCGAAGGGACGGTGACGTCTTCCCCGTGGACTTCCAACTGAGCGACGACCAGCGGGCGTTGAAGGCAGGCGTGCGGGAACTGCTGACCGCCCGCTTCGGTCGCGACCGGCTGCGGGCCGCCGTGGACGACGAGCCGCCGGGTCTCGACCGGGCGCTGTGGCGCGAGCTGGGCGAGGCCGGGTTCTTCGCGCTGCGGCTGCCGGAGGCGGACGGAGGGGTCGGACTCGGGCTCCCCGAGGCGGTGTTGGCCTTCGAGGAGGCGGGGCGGGTGCTGCTCCCCGGACCACTGATCGCGACGCATCTCGCGGCGGGCGTGGTGGACGGGGCGGCCACCGGGGAGGTGGTGGTGGCCGCCGTCGACGGGGGGCTGGTGGAGTGGCTGGCGGAGGCGGATGTCGTACGGGGGGACGCGGCGGGCGCCGAGCCGCTGCGGTCGGTGGATCCGCTGACGCCGGTGCACCGGGTGCCCGCTTCCGTTTCTCCGGCGGGCGACCCCCTGGCCACGCGGGCCGCCGCCGGGGACGTACTCCTCACCGCACTGCTCACCGCGCTCCTCACCTCCGCCGAACAGCTCGGCACCGCCGCCCGTACCTGCGAGCTGGCCGTGCAACACGCCCGGACGCGTGAGCAGTTCGGGCAGCCGATCGGGGCGTTCCAGGCGGTGAAGCACCTGTGCGCGCAGATGCTGGTGCGGGTGGAAGTGGCGCGCGCGGCCGTGTACGCGGCCGCCGTGTCCGCCGACCCGCTCGACGTCGCGGCGGCCCGGCTGCTCGCCGACGAGGCCGCCGTGCGCGGCGCCCGCGACTGCCTCCAGGTGCACGGCGGCATGGGCTTCACCTGGGAGTCCGACGTCCATCTGTACCTCAAGAGGGCGTGGCTGCGGACACAACGTACGGGCGGCGCCACACAGAGTGAGCATGTGTTGGCCGACGACCTGCTGACCCAAGGGGCCTAAAGGGGCTCTGTACAGGGAAGGTCCGGGAAGCGCCCGGCGAATGTCGCGGATCGTGGCATACCGGAATTACAGAGCGTTGATATCGGGTTGTGTCCTACGCGTGACTTGTCACGGCCTGGAGTCGGCGCCGTGCTCCGGTACCTTGTGTGGGATGCGAGTGGTTCCGAGACTGAGCCATCCCGGTGTTGCCTCTGAGGCGGCTCCGGACGCGGCGATGCACGCCGCTCGCAAGGCAGGGCGGACCCCCGCGCCTGCCTGTTCGACTCCCCGTGGCGAGCGTCGCACAGTATGCCGCACGCGTACTCCTTCGCGCTGGAATATGCCCGAAGCGCTTGTTGGGGTGACTGTACGTCAACCATGCTGTCTCGCAAGGAAATCACGTTCTGTGATCCTTGTTCTGGCCATGCAGAAAATGGCTACGATCGTGGCCCTTGTGAGGCGCGAGGCGATGTGTCCGCCGGTTCGGATGGTGTGAGCGGTGCAGGTGCTTCAAGTGCAGCTGGAGATCGGGCCCGATCCCGCGGAGGTGGGGCGAGCCCGGAGGTGGGCCCGTTCGCGGCTCGCCGGGTCCGGGATAGGGGCCGATGAACCGCTCGCCGAGACGCTGATCCTGCTCGTCTCCGAACTCGTCACCAACGCCGTGGTGCACACCGGCTGTCCGGCCGTGCTGCGGCTGTGTCTGCAGGGCGGAGCCGAGGCCGCCACCGTCCGCCTGGAGGTGGCCGACTCCAGCGCCCGGCCCCCGACCCCCCGGCACGCCGAGGGCGACGAGACCAACGGCCGCGGCCTGGAACTTGTCGACGGCCTCGCCGACCGCTGGGGTTGGAATCTCGAGGGTGCGGGCAAGCGCATCTGGTGCGAGGTGGACCGCTGTACGCCGGGTGCGACGCCGGCGGTCGCGTATCCGGCGTACGAGGACTTCGCGTACGAGGCCGTCTAGGGCGGCAGGTCCTGTCGGGCCGAGTGCCGGGCTGGGCGCACGAGTTCGCGCATGTATGCACGAACTCCGTTCACGGGGCCTCGGCTGCGGCTGAGTGCGCCGGGACGTGCTTCTGTGCGCGCCGCCGCAAATCGTTCGATAAGTGATAAATCCCCGACCGGGTGTTGACGTGGCGTGTCCGTTTGATCACGCTTGTGTTCAGCGATTCGCCGCGAGGGGACGGCGAGGGTTCCGGTGACGGGAGCCCTCGGCGAGTGCGGGTCGCGATTCGGCGTCGGCTCCTACGGGGTCAGAGGGGCAGGGTGGGTGCGCCGGAGCCGGATGGCGGCGCGCGGTGCCGTGCTCGGGGCGAGGTGGGGGCACCTCCCGCTCGAGCGCAGTCGAGAGTGGGGGAGGCGCGCCGCCAGCCGACCCATGTCCGCAAGGCGCCTGCAGCATCTATGTCCGCAGATGCCTACAGCAGGGCGACCGGTGCCACCGGAGTCCCCGTGCCGCCCACGAACGGTTCGGGCATCGCCGACAGCAGGAAGGTGTAGCGCCGCTCTTGTCCACAGGCTGTGGACAACTCTTCGAGATTCCAGTTCTGGCCCTGCAGCATCCCCATCTCGACCAGGTCGAGCGCGTGCACGGGCAGCCACAGGTCCTCGATCTCCGGCGGAAAGATCTCGAAGGTGAGGGTGTCGTTCGCGACGGCCGCGACATCGCGCGCGTGGAACCACTCCGGGGTGCGCACGGAGAGACCGGGCGACGGATACCCGTACCCCTGCTTGTCGCCCGCGAGATACACCTGGACCTGCCCCGTCCGTACCAGCACGATGTCGCCGGACCGTACGCGCGTGCCCGCCAACTCCTCCGCCGCGTCGAGGTCTTCGGGTGTCACGGCATGCCCGCCATCGAGCCGGTCGGTGCCGCGCGCCCGTGCCACGTCGAGCAGCACACCCCGCGAGACGATGTGCCGCGGCTTGTCGATGCCGCTGAACTCGGCTCCGCCGTGCGGGGTGATCGAGCCGGCCGGGCGGCCGTTGTAGAGCTTCCCGGAGTGGGAGACATGGGTGAGCGCGTCCCAGTGGGTCGCCGCCTGGAGCCCCATGGTCACGGCGTCGTCGCTGCACGCCACGGTGCCAGGGCCGAAGATCTCCTGGTTGATCTGCACCATGACATGGAGCGGATTGACCCGTCCGGGGATCATCCCGGTCTGGACTCCGTCCTGCTGGAGCGGGAGGGCGAGGGGGACGCGGCGGCCGGTGCGCACGGTGGCGGCGGCCTCGCGCACGACCTCGTCGGTGATGAGGTTGAGGGTCCCGATCTCGTCGTCGGACCCCCAACGCCCCCAGTTGTTCACGCGCTTGGCGATGTCGTGGAACTCGTCCGGCAGTGACATGAGTCCTCCCCGGGGGCTTGCCGCCAGGTATCTGACGGGTCGTAGAATCCGAGTTGAATCTAACGGACCGTCAGAAACTGCGGGAAGGGGCCGGGCGTGGGGAACTTCTTGGCAGGCAAGATCATCGCCGTCACGGGGGCGGGACGGGGGATCGGCCGCGCGGTCGCCCTCGCCGCGGCGGCCCAGGGCGCGCGCGTCGTCGTCAACGACTACGGCGTGTCCATCGAGGGCGCCGAGCCGACGAGTTCCGTCGCCGATGCCGTGGTCAAGGAGATCGAGGCGGCGGGCGGGGACGCGGTCGCCGTGGCCGACGACATCTCCACGATGGCGGGCGGGCAGCGGATCGTCGACACCGCGCTGGCGTCGTACGGGCGCCTCGACGGCGTCGTGTGCGTCGCCGGGATCCTCCGCGAGCGGATGCTCTTCAACATGTCCGAGCAGGAGTGGGACCCGGTCGTCGCGACCCATCTGAAGGGCACGTTCACCGTCTTCCGCGCCGCCTCCGCCGTGATGCGCAAACAGGGCTCGGGCACGCTGATCGGCTTCACCAGTGGCAACCACCAAGGGTCCGTCTCCCAGGCCAACTACAGCGCCGCGAAGGGCGGGATCATCTCCCTAGTCCGCAGCGCGGCACTCGGGCTGCACAAGTACGGGGTGACGGCGAACGCGGTCGCGCCCGTCGCCCGTACGCGGATGTCCGCCAACGTCCCCATGGAGCTCAAGGAGATCGGCGAGCCGGAGGACGTGGCCGCGCTGGTGGTCTACCTGCTGTCGGACCGGGCTCGGGAGGAGCGGATCACCGGGCAGGTGTACACCATCGCCGGTCCGAAGATCGCGGTGTGGGCGCAGCCGCGGGAGCTTCGGGCGGGGTACGCGGACGGGGCCTGGACTCCTGAAAAGATCGCGGACTTTCTGCCGGGGACGGTGGGGGTGGATCCGATGCCGCTGCTGGAGCGGGTGGAGGCGATGGCTCGGGCCGCGGCGGAGGGGGCGCGGCCGAATGGGTAGCCGCGGGTGCCAGGTGCTGTCGGAGCTGTCGTAGCTGCGGGCAATCGTGCCGCTGGGGCGGCACCCGTCCCACAGGGAGCGGCACCTCGTCGGCGCCGAGCAGCGCACCCACCCCGAGTTCAGCACCAGCGCCGGGCAACCGGGCGCGAGACGTTCACTGGCCCAACCCAAGGCGGCAACCGTGGAGTTCGGATTCGGCCCGGAGGACGAGGCGTTCCGCAAGGAGGTGCGGGCCTGGCTGCGAGCACGCCTCGCCGGGACCCCGGACCGCCGGGACTGGGAGCGCGAGCTCGGCCGCGGCGGCTGGATCGGCCTCGGCTGGGACGAGGACGGCTACGGCAACCGCACCGCACCGCTCACCCAACAGGTCGTCTGGGCCGAGGAGTACGCCCGTGCGAAGGCCCCCGCCCGCTCGGGCCACATTGGCGAGAACCTCCTCGCCCCCACCCTCCTCGCCCACGGCACACCCGAACAGAAGCACCGCTTCCTGCCCCCGATCGCCCGAGGCGAGGAACTCTGGTGCCAGGGCTACAGCGAGCCCGGCGCGGGCTCGGACCTCGCGGGCATCCGCACGACCGCCGTACGGGACACCGACACGTACCGCGTCACGGGCCAGAAGATCTGGACCTCCCTCGCCCACGAGGCGGACTGGTGCTTCGTACTCGCCCGTACGCAACCGGAATCGACCCGCCACCACGGCCTGTCCTTCCTCCTCGTCCCGATGGACCAGCCGGACCGCATCGAGGTCCGCCCGATCCGCCAGCTGACCGGCACGAGCGAGTTCAACGAGGTCTTCTTCGACGGAGCGCTGGCACACGCCGGGCACCTGGTCGGCGGCGAGGGCAACGGCTGGCGCGTCGCGATGAGTCTCCTCGGCTTCGAGCGGGGCGTCTCGACGCTCGCCCAACAGATCGGCTTCGCCGAGGAGTTGGGGCGGGTCGCGAAGGCGGCCGTGGCGAGCGGCGCGGTCGCCGATCCCGTCGTACGCGACCGGCTGGTACGTCAGTGGGCGGAGCTGCGGACCATGCGCTGGAACGCCCTGCGCACGCTGGGGAGTTCGGCGGACGCGGGGGCGCCGAGCGTGGCGAAGCTGCTGTGGGGGCGCTGGCATCAGCGTCTCGGTGAGCTGGCGGTGCAGGTGCGGGGGGCCGGGGCCGCGGTGGGCCCGGCGGACTGGTCGACTGCCTCGCCGTACGAACTGGACGCGTCCCAGCACCTGTTCCTGTTCAGCCGCGCCGACACGATCTACGGCGGCTCGGACGAGATCCAGCGCACGATCATCGCCGAGCGCGTGCTCGGCCTGCCAAAGGAACCCCGGGGATAGCCCCGGGACAGAGGGGAGTCGGCGCGATGCGAGGCGTGATCTTCGACGGGAAGCAGACCCAGGTCGTGGACGATCTGGAGATACGGGATCCAGGACCCGGCGAGGTGCTGGTCGCGATCTCCGCGGCCGGGCTCTGCCACAGCGACCTCTCTGTGGTGGACGGGACCATACCGTTCCCCGTTCCTGTGGTGCTCGGCCATGAGGGCGCGGGCGTCGTGGAGGCGGTGGGACTGGGCGTCACCCATGTCCAGCCCGGCGACCATGTGTCGCTGTCCACGCTCGCCAACTGCGGGGCCTGCGCCGAGTGCGACCGGGGGCGGCCGACGATGTGCCGCAAGGCGATCGGGATGCCGCAGCAGCCGTTCGCGCGGGGCGGGCAGCCGCTGTACCAGTTCGCGTCCAACTCGGCGTTCGCGGAACGGACGGTGGTGAAGGCGGTCCAGGCGGTCCGGATCCCGAAGGACATCCCGCTGACGTCCGCCGCGCTGATCGGGTGCGGGGTCGTGACGGGCATCGGAGCCGCGCTGAACCGCGCACGCGTGGACCGGGGCGACAACGTCGTGGTCATCGGCACCGGCGGCATCGGGCTCAATGTCATCCAGGGCGCGCGGATCGCGGGCGCCCTGAAGATCGTCGCGGTCGACTCCAACCCGGCGAAGGAGTCCGTGGCCCGCCAGTTCGGCGCGACACACTTCCTGACCTCGGCGGACGGGGTGAAGGACATCCTGCCCACCGGCGCGCACCACGCCTTCGAGTGCGTCGGCCGCGTCGAACTCATCCGCCAGGCCATCGACTTGCTCGACCGGCACGGCCAGGCGGTACTCCTCGGCGTTCCCCCGGCGACCGCCGAGGCGTCCTTCCTCGTCTCGTCCATGTACCTGGACAAGTCGATCCTGGGCTGCCGCTACGGCTCGTCGCGGCCTCAGCGGGACATCGCGCTGTACGCGGAGCTGTACCGCGAGGGGCGTCTGCTGCTGGACGAGCTGGTGACGGCGACGTACCCGGTGGAGGACTTCGACAAGGCGGCGCAGGACGCGCACGAGGGGCGGGTGGCGCGGGCGGTGCTGACCTTCTGAGCTTCTGGCCGTCTGGTTTTCCGGCCCTCCGGCCCTCTGGCCGTCTGGCCCTCTGGCCCTCTGGCCCTCTGGCCCTCTGGCCGTCTGGCCGTCTGGCCGTCTGGCCGTCTGGCCTTCCGGCCGTCTGGCCCTCCGGTCTTCCGGAACTTCTGGGCTTCCGAGGGCTCAATTCCCCGTAGCCGACACGGTGTTCGTGGCGTCCGCGCCCCCGGATCGGAACGTGCGCCGGTACGCGGTGGGCGTGACGCCGAGCGCCGCCTGCAAATGCTGCCGCATCGACTGGGGCGTGCCGAAGCCGACGTCACGCGCCACTTGGTCGATCGACAGGGCGCTGTCCTCCAGCAGGTGCCGGGCCCGTTCGACGCGCTGCTGGGTGAGCCATTGGCCGGGGCTGATGCCGACCTCCTCGCGGAAGCGGCGGGTGAAGGTGCGGACGGACATCGACTCCTGTGCGGCCATGTCGCGCAGCTGGATCGGCTTGTCGAGGCGGCCGAGGGCCCACGCGCGGGCGGCGGTCGTGGTGGCCGCCTGCGGCTCCGGCACCGGGCGCTCGATGTACTGCGCCTGGCCGCCGTCGCGGTGCGGCGGTACGACGGTGCGGCGGGCCACGTCGTTGGCGACGGCGGTGCCGTGGTCGCGGCGTACGAGATGGAGGCACAGGTCGATCCCGGCCGCGACACCGGCGGAGGTGAGGACGTCGCCGTCGTCGATGAAGAGCACGTCGGCGTCGACCTTGATCCTGGGGAAGAGCCGCTGGAAGTGCTCGGCCTCGGCCCAGTGGGTGGTGGCCGGGCGGCCGTCGAGGTATCCGGCGGCGGCGAGGACGTAGCTGCCGGTGCAGATGGAGACGAGGCGGGTGCCGGGGCGGATGTGGGCGAGGGCGGCGGCCAGCTCGGGGGTCAGGACGCCGTCTTCGTAGACCGGGCCGAGCTCGTACGAGGCGGGGACGACGACGGTGTCGGCGGTGGCCAGCGCCTCCGGTCCGTTCTCGACGAGGACGGCGAAGTCGGCGTCGGTCTCGACGGGGCCGGGCGGCCGGGCGGAGCAGGTGACGACCTCGTACAGGTTCCGCCCTTCGGCGTCCCTGGAGCGCCCGAAGATCCGCTGGGGGATGCCGAGTTCGAAGGGCAGCAGCCCGTCGAGGGCGAGGACGACGATGCGGTGCCGGCGGAACCTATCCTGAGGACCCATGGCCCGATCCTAGCGAATGCTGTCCTTCGGGCCACTCGTTCGGGGAGATTCCAGCCGCCAAGCTCTATGCCGTGACCCAGACAATCGAAGGTATCGCCACCACACCGGAGCCCGCTGTCCCGCGGCGACAGCGCATCCACCGTGCGTGGTTCGTCGCCGCCGTCACCTTCGTGACGATCATCGGCGCCGCGGCCTTCCGTTCACTGCCGGGGCTGCTGATCGATCCGCTGCACCAGGAGTTCCACTGGTCGCGCGGCACGATCGGCGCGGCGGTCTCGATCAACCTCGCCCTGTACGGTCTGACGGCGCCCTTCGCGGCCGCGCTGATGGACCGCTTCGGCATCCGGCGCGTGGTCGCGTTCGCCCTGGTCGTGATCGCGCTCGGCTCGGGCCTGACCGTGTGGATGACGGCCGCATGGCAGCTGCTGCTGTGCTGGGGGCTGCTGGTGGGGCTCGGGTCCGGTTCGATGGCCCTGGCCTTCGCGGCGACGGTCACGAACCGCTGGTTCACCCAGCGGAAGGGCCTGGTCACGGGCATCCTGACGGCGGCCTCCGCCTCCGGGCAGCTGATCTTCCTCCCGCTCCTGTCCTGGATCGTCACGGAGCACCACTGGCGTCCGGCCGCGGTGACGGTGTCCCTCGCGGCGCTGGCGGTCGTCCCCTTCGTCTGGCTGCTGCTGCGGGACCACCCGGCGGACGTGGGCCAGAAGCCGTACGGGGCGACGGAGTTCGTGCCGAAGCCCGAGCCGGTTCCGGGCGCGGCCCGCCGCGCGGTCACGGTCCTGGCCTCCGCGGTCCGCACCGGCCCCTTCTGGCTCCTCGCCGGTACCTTCGCGATCTGCGGCGCCTCGACGAACGGCCTGATCCAGACGCACTTCGTGCCCGCGGCCCACGACCACGGCATGCCGATCACGGCGGCGGCCTCGCTCCTCGCGGTCATCGGCGTCTTCGACGTGATCGGAACGATCGCCTCCGGATGGTTCACCGACCGCTTCGAACCGCGCCGCCTGCTGGCGGTGTACTACGCCCTGCGCGGCATCTCGCTGCTCTTCCTCCCCGTACTCCTCTACCCGACCGTGCACCCGCCGATGATCTTCTTCATCGTCTTCTACGGCCTCGACTGGGTCGCCACGGTGCCGCCCACCCTGGCCCTGTGCCGCGAACAGTACGGCGAGGACAGCGCCATCGTCTTCGGTTGGGTCCTCGCCTCCCACCAGGTCGGCGCCGCCCTCGTCGCCTTTCTCGGCGGTGTCGCGCGGGACACCTTCGGCTCCTACGACGTGGTCTGGTACGCCTCGGGCGCGCTGTGCGCGGTGGCGGCGCTGATGGCGCTGGTGATCCGGCGGCGGCCGGTGGCGGTGGTACCGGCCGTGGCCTAGCTAGCCGTCGCCTGGCCGTGGCCTAGAGGAAGCGCCCCTTGTGGAACAACAGGGGCGCTTCGTCGGCGTCGCTCGTCCCGAGGGCATCCACCCGTCCCACCACGATGAGGTGGTCGCCCCCGGTGTGCACCGCGTGGATCGTGCAGTCGATCCAGGCCGCGGCGCCCGCGAGGCGGGGGGAACCGGAGACGGGCGCAGCGTCGTACACGACTCCGGCGAACTTGTCCGCGCCGCTCACCGCGAAACCACGGCAGAGCTCGCCCTGGTGTGCCCCGAGGACGTTCACGCAGAAGACGCCCGCGCGGGCGATGCGCGGCCAGGTCGTCGACGTACGGCCGACCATGAAGCAGACCAGCGGGGGGTCCAAGGAGAGGGAGGAGAAGGACTGGCAGGCGAAACCGGCCGGGCCGGCGCCGTCCTCGGCTCCGGCCGCGGTGCCGCGCCCGCCGTCTGTGGCCGGTGCGGTGACCACGGTCACTCCGGTCGCGAAGTTCCCCAGTACGCGCCGGAATTCGGTCTGATCGAGCGGCGCCCGCTCGTCCTCGCGGACCGCGCGCAGATCCGGGCGCGGCAGCGCCTCGACGGGCCCCGCGACGGTGGGGGCCCCGGCCGACCTGAGATAGCGGACGGCGGCGGCGGCCATCCCTGCGTGTCCCATCACACCAACCATTGAAGCTGACGGTGTGTCAGATGGGAAGGGGTGCGGGGCGTGCAAGGGACCTGTATGGGGCCCTCCCGGCTGCCGGACGAGCCACACCTGGAGCAGCCTCCCCCGCAGCCCCTGCAACCCCCCGCGTATCTTTCGTCCCATGGGGTGGGGAAACACATGGCGGCCCAAGCGCTCCCGGCTGAGCTGGGCGAACACCGAACTGAACGCCGCCGCGGCGGTGTGCGCGGCGCAGCTCGCGGTGGCCGGTGCGATCTGGTGGGTCGGGACGTTCGACGACGACTCCCACGGCGTGGGGTCCGGCGGCGGACTCGCCGCCGTGGGGCTGCTGTGCATGCTGGTCTTCGGCCCACTGCTCCTCGCCGTCCTGGGCCTGCTGCACGCGGCGGCGCACACGATGCCCGCCGCCACGCTCGCCCGCCTCGCGACCCGGCGCGTTCCCGGCCCCGAAGGGGCGTGGCACCTGGCGTTCGCCGTCGTGCTCGGGGCGCTCTGGGCTGCCGTGGCCGTCGTCCTCGGCGGGGTCTCGCCCACCGGCACGACAGCACTGTCGATCGCGGCGTCCGGTGTCCTGCCCGCACTCGGCGTCGGCTACGTCCGCAGGCGAGAGCGGGTCACGGGCCGCGTGCCGCGCAGCCGCCGCATCTGGACCCGCTCGGCGCTCGCGTCCCTCGGCGTGTGCGTGCTGGTCGCCGTCGGGGGCGCGGTGGGCCTGTCCACCGGCCTGATCAAGGAGTACGAGCCCCCGAAGCTCTCCGCCGAGCAGCTCGCCGGGGTCTGGCGGGGCGACGACGGCGCCGTACTGCGGCTGGCCCGCGGCGGACGGGCCGAACTCACCGCGGTGCCGTTCCCCGTCGATACCGCGGGCTTCCCGGACCATGACGACACCCCTTGCGGGGGCAGCGGCAGCTGGTCCCTCGACACCGACGGCCGCGGCGAGGCCTATACCGGCATCGACACCGCCCGGGACATCGTCGTCCTCAGCGTCGCGCGGTGCGGCCGTCAGGTGGCGTGGGCGATCGGCGGCACGGAGAACAGACCTGAGCTGTACGTCCTGTTCGGCGACCCGGACTCGGGGACTTTGCGGATCCTGAAGCGGGACTGACGCAGCGCCTGGGTCTGAGCGTGGGTCTGCGCTTGAGCCTGCGCTTGAGCCACGCCTGCGCCTGCGCCTGAGCCATGCCTGCGCGTGAGCTGCCTCAGGCGTCGGCGCCCGACTCAGCGGCCCCTGTACTGGGGACTCCGCCGCTCCACGAAGCTCGCCACTCCCTCGTTCGCGTCCGCCGTCGTCATGTTGATCTCCTGCGCGGCGGCCTCGGCGGCGAAGGCGGCGGCGCGGTCGGCGTCCAGGGAGGCGTTCACCAGCTGCTTGGTGAGCGCGAGGGCGCGGGTCGGGCCGGTGGCCAGGCGCTCGGCCCACTCGCGCGCGGTCTTCTCCAGGTCGTCCGGCGGTACGACCCTGTTGACGAGGCCGATCCGCTGCGCGTCCACGGCCGTCAGTGCGTCGCCGAAGAACATCAACTCCTTGGCCCGCTGCGGCCCGACGAGGCGGGGGAGCAGATACGCGCCGCCGCCGTCGGGGACGAGACCGCGGCGTACGAACACCTCGATGAACTTGGCCGGTTCGGCCGCCAGCACCAGATCGCACGCGAACGCGAGGTGCGCGCCGATCCCCGCGGCCGTGCCGTTGACCGCCGCGATCACCGGCTTCTCGCAGTCGAGGACGGCGGCGATCAGGCGCTGGGCGCCCAGCCGGATGGTGCGGGCGACGTCGCCGGTCACCCGTTCCCCGGTCCCGGTCGCGGGCGCCCCGCGCAGGTCGGCGCCCGCGCAGAAGCCGCGGCCCGTCGCGGTGAGGACGACGGCCCGCACGCCGGGGTCGGCGGATGCCTGCGCGAGCAGCGCGATCACGCGCTCCCGCTGGTCCCAGGTGAGGGCGTTCATGGCTTCGGGACGGTTGAGGGTGATCCACGAGACGGCATTGTCAGTGGCGTGACGTATCAATGAGTCGAGGGATTTTTCAGGAGAAGTCTCAGGGGACTCACGGGGGGAGTCGGGCATGGAGGTGCTCCGTTTCGTACGAGGAGGGGTGAGCCTCGTGCGGCGCCACAGGCGGGCGCGCAGGAAGCGGCGTGACTGCTCAGCGGCACACCACCAGCGCGTCCAGGGCCACCGCTCCCTGCCCCCGGGGCAGCACCATCAGCGGGTTGATGTCCAACTCCGCGATGTCGTCACCGAGTTCGAGCGCCATACGCTGTACGCGAAGGACGACCTCGACCAGTGCGTCGATGTCGGCGGGCGGCGCCCCGCGCACCCCGTCGAGAAGCGCCCGCCCCCGCAGCTCGCCGAGCATGGCCCGCGCCTGGTCGTCGCCGAAGGGGGGCACGCGGACGGCCGCGTCCCGCAGGACCTCGACGAGGACCCCGCCGAGCCCGACGGTCACGGTCGGCCCGAAGAGATGGTCGTGGGTGACGCCCACGACCATCTCGACGCCCCGCTCGACCATCTGGCAGACGAGCACCCCGTCCAGCGAGATCCCCTCGTAACGCGCGATGTCGGTCAGCTCGCGATAGGCGTCCCGGACCTGGCTGGCGGAGGTCAGCCCGATCTTCACCAGGCCGAGTTCGGTCTTGTGGGCGATCTGCGCGCCGGAGGCCTTCATCACGACGGGGTAGCCGACGAGGCTCGCCGCGCGCACGGCCGCCGCCGCGCTGGTCACCAACTGCTCGCGCGGCACCCGGATTCCGTACGCGCGCAGCAGCTGCTTCGCCGCGTGCTCGCTCAGCTGCTGCCCGGGACGCATCAGCGCCTGCGCCTTGCGGAAGGAGGGCGAGGGGGTGCGCGGCGCCTCGTCGAAGGGAGAGCGGTACGAGGCGGTGAACCGCGCGTGGTCCAGGTAGGCGCGCACGGCGGTGATGCAGTTGGCGAAGGTACGGAAGGTGGCGACCCGGGAGGATCCGAGCAGCGTCTCGCGGTACGCGGCCTCCGTGCCGACCGGCGACCCCCACACCACGCACACCAGCTTGTCCGTCTGCTCCGCCGCGTCCACCAGGTCCTGCGCGAGCTTGTCGCTCATGGGCGGGAAGGGCCCGGTGATGGGGCAGATCAGCACGCCCACCGCCGGGTCGGCGAGGATCGCGTCGATGATTTTGCGCCCGCGCCAGTCGCCGACCGGATGCCCGCCGTTGTCGACGGGATTGGCCACGTTCAGGTACTCGGGTATCCACTGGTGCAGCTCGGCCTGCTTGGCGTCCGAGAGGACCGGCAGGGGCAGTTCCGCCTCGCTCGCCAGGTCCGCGAAGTGCGCGCCCGTGCCGCCCGAGATCGAATAGACGACGACTCCGTCGGCGCGCGGGGCGCCGGCCCGCGCCAACAGGGCAGCGGTGTCCTGGAGTTCGTCGAGTCCGTCGACGCGGATCACGCCGTACTGCCGCATCGCCGCGTCCACCACCGTGTCGGCGCCGGTCAGCTTGCCGGTGTGTGAGGCGGCCGTGCGGGCGCCGGTCTCGGTGCGGCCGACCTTGACCGCGACGACGGGCACCCCACGCCGGGCGGCGCGGTCGGCGGCGAGCAGAAAGGCGCGGCCGTCCTTCAGCCCTTCGACGTAGCAGGCGATGGCGCCCACCTCGGGCTGCTCGGAGAAGTAGGAGATGAAGTCGGCGGTCTCCAGGTCGGCCTCGTTGCCGGTGGGTGCCCAGTGGGAGAGCCGCACCCCCAGCTCCTGCATCGCGAACACCGGCCGTCCCTGGTGCCCGGACTGCGTGATGAGCGCGATCGCGGGACCGTCGAGATCGTCGCGGAACTTCTCGAAGGCGTTCAGGTTGGTGTTCGGCCCGAGCAGCCGCAGCCCGGAGCGGGCGACGGCGGTGGCGAGCCGGGCCTGCGCGACGGCCCCCTCGGCGCCCGTCTCGGCGAACCCGGAGGCGAAGGCGACCGCGAACTTCACCTTGGCCTCGGCCAGTTCCTCGATCACGGGAAGGGGGTCGGCGACAAGGAGCACGGCCAAGTCCACCTGCTCAGGCAGGTCTCCGACGGAAGGGGCGCAGGGTATGCCGAAGACGGACTGACGGGTGGGGTGTACCGGGTGCAGCCGGGCGCCGACCCGCTCGGCCCAGCCGATCAACTGCCGTGTGATGCCGGTGTTCGGCCGTCCCTCGGCGTCCGAGGCGCCGATCACGGCCACGGATTCGGGACGGAAGAAGCGGTCCAGATCGGGGAAGTCGGCGTACAGCGGGCGCCCGCTGACGTCCAGGTCGTCGACTTCGGCCGGCCGGCCGTGCACGACCGGTGAGGGTTGCTCGCCGCAGGCGATGACCCGGGCCCGGCGGGAGTCGGTGGTGAGGGTGCCGTGGGTTGATCCAAGCATCGGTCCGCCCGCTCCTGTGTGACAGCCAATTAACTGACGCAGTGTCAGATTACTTAACTGACGCCGTGTCAGGAACCGTTGTGCAGGCAAAGACGTGTGGCGGGCACCTTGGTGGTACCCGCCACGCGGCGGAGAGGAACCCTTGAGGGTTGGTACGACAGGGGGCCGGGGTCAGCGTGCGGCCGGTGACGGTTTCCGTGTCGTGGAGTGGCGGGCGACCGCCTTGGCGATCTTCTCGGCGTCGAGGGCGAGTTCGCGGAGCATGCCGCTGATGGGATTGACGTAGCCGCTGAAGAAGAGGCCGGGGGCATTGTCAGGGCAGTGGGCCCCGTGCACGACCGGATTGCCGCGGCCGTCGAGTACGCCGAGGTGCCCGACGACGCTCTCCAGCGCCCGCCGGTAGCCGGTCGCGGCGATCACCACGTCCGGGCCGATCCGCTTCCCGTCGGCGAGGGCGACCTTGCCGTCCTCGAAGCCGTCCACCGCGGCCACGATCTCCACCTGCCCCTTGCGGACGGCGTCGATGAGACCGACGTCCTGGACCGGGATGGAGCCCTCGTTCACGCGGGAGTAGAGCCCGGTGTCCGGGCGGGGCAGCCCCTGCGCCGCCAGGTCCGGCACGCTGAGCTTGGCCATCGGCCCGGCGAGGCGGTCGACGAGGCGCACCGGCAGCCGACGTACGAGAATGCCCGTGAACTGGGCGGCCCACCCGGCCGTCGAGCGGCGCACGATGTGCGGGGCGGTGCGAACGGACAGCCGCACCCGTTCGGCGCCGCCCTCGATGAGGTCGACGGCGATCTCGGCGCCGGTGTTGCCGACGCCGACGACGAGAACGTCACGGCCGGTGTAGGGGGTCGGGTTGCGGTAGTCGCCGGCGTGCAGGAGTTCGCCGGTGTAGGTGTCGCGGCCGGGCCAGTCGGGGACGTGGGGGGTGTGGTTGTAGCCGGTGGCGACGACCACCGCGCTGCCCGTCAGCTCCCGCCCGCCGGTGGCGTGCAGCAGCCAGGAGTCACCGGCGCGTTCGATGCGCGAGACCTCGACGCCCGTGATGATTTCCAGCTGGTGGTACTCGGCGTACTTCTCCAGGTAGCGCACCACGTTGTCCCGCGACACCCAGCGCCCGAACGAGCGGGGCATCGACAGCCCCGGCAGCGCGGACAGCCGTCGCGTGGTGTGCAGGTGCAGCCGGTCGTAGTGGCGTCGCCAGGACGCCCCGACCTGGTCGGACTTCTCCAGCACCACGGCCCGTACGCCCTGGGCGCGCAGCGCGTACGCCGCCGCGAGTCCGCCGGGGCCGCCGCCGATCACGTACACGGGGCGGTCTTCGTGGGACGGCACCGTGCGGGGCGTCGGGGTAGCAGTCGAGTCGGCCATGAGCGCGAGCGTAATCACGTCCTCACTTGATAGGTCTCGGTCAAGACCGGAATCGGTTGCGAACTGATCACGGCTGTAGGAGGAGTGGGTGGGGCTGGTGGCGTAGGTCACTTGGTTGTGGCGGAGGCGTGGAGGAGTGGGCGTACGCCCCTTGCGGCGGTGCGGAGTCGGCGGTGTACGCCTCCTGTGGTGGTGGCGAACCGGCGGTGTACGCCTCTTGCGTGAGCGCTCCCCGTGCGTTGAACTGACGTACCGTCAGAAAGTGAAGGGGGCGCGGTTCATGGACACGATCTGGCTCAGCGGGGCGGAACGGCCGGCCGTGCTCCGTGTCGGGCTCGGGCTGTTCGGGATGTCGTGGCAGACGTGGTCGCTGGACAGCGCGATCGGGCTCTTCTCGTGAGCGGCGCGCGCTTCGACCTGCCCGAGGCGGATGCCTTCACACGGCCGTACTGGGACGCGGCGGCCGAGGGGCGGCTGCTGCTCCGCCACTGCGCCGCCTGCGACCGCGCCCACCACTACCCCCGGGAGTTCTGCCCCCACTGCTGGAGCGAGGACGTGCGCTGGCGGCCCGCGAGCGGGCGCGCCGCGCTCTACACCTGGTCCGTCGTCCACCGCAACGACCTCCCGCCGTTCGGCGAGCGCGTGCCGTACGTCGCCGCCGTCGTCGACCTCGCCGAGGGCCCGCGGATGATGACCGAGGTCGTGGGATGCGCGGAGACGGCGCTGCGGATCGGGATGGCGCTGGAGGTGACGTTCCGCGAGGCGGGGGACGCATGCGTGCCCGTGTTCCGGCCCCGGGGGTGATTCGTACGCGCGGACGGGTTTCAATGGCTGGATGGCCGAGGTCCACGAGCGGTACGCCGTCCACCCCTTCCCCGAGCTGCGCGGGCACGGACTGTGGCTGCGCGCCTGGAACGCCGAGTCCGACGTCGATGTCGCGGCGTATCTGCGCGGGCTGTCCGACCCGGAGTTCCAGCGCTGGAACACGCCGCTGAAGATCATCCGGGATATCGACGGCGCCCGTGAGTCGCTGCGCTCGCGCGCCGAGAGCGCGAGGGAGGGGACCGGGGTCTCCTTCTGCGTCACGGACGCGGACACCGGCGCGATCCTCGGCCACATCGGCGTCAACGCGATCGACCACGTCATGAGCCGCGCCATCGTCGGCTACTGGGTCCTGCCGGAGGCCCGCGGCCGCAAGGTCGCCACCCGCGCCCTGGCCCTCGCCTCCCGCTACGCCTTCACCGACCTCGCCCTGCACCGCCTGGAACTGGGCCACGCCCTCGGCCACGACGCGTCCTGCCACATCGCCGAGAGCTGCGGATTCCGGTACGAGGGGACGCTGCGGGGCTCGATGTTCGAGGCGGGCCGGCACGACGCGTTCCGGGATGAGCATCTGCACGGGCGGCTGGCCACGGATCCCGAGCCGACCGTTTCCCTCACGTGAGGCTGCAAGGGGGTCATAAAACGGGGGCGCCGCACGGCGGGCCCACGGGACCATGACGCATGGCGCTCACTTCTCGCAGCTGGCACCTCACCCATGACCTGATTTCGCGACGTACGACTTCACGGCCACAGCAGCTCTTTGACCCAGCCCCCGTCCTCGGTGCGGCGGTAGGTGAGCCGCACGTGCCGCCGCCGGGCGTCCCCCTGGAAGAACTCCACCTCGTCCGGGCGGAGGCGGTAGAGGGTCCAGGTGGGGACGGGGGCGTCCGGTGTGAGCTGCGCCTGCGACCAGGCCGCGTCGGACGCCCGCTCCAACTCCTCGTACGAGGGCAGGACTTCGCTCTGGTGGCCCACCAGGGCGGCGGCCAGCGCACCCGTGGAACGGGCGTGCAGGTCCGCCTGGCCCTCCGCCGGCGGCGCGACGGTGACGGGGCCACGGAGACGGACCTGCCGCCCCTGCACCGGCCAGTAGAAGCCGAGCGACGCGTACGGGCGGGCGGCCAGCTGCCGCCCCTTACGGCTCGTCGCGTGCGACGCGAACGACCAGCCCTGCGCGTCCGCCCCGTGCAGCATCACCGTCCGCACGTCCGGCAGCCCGTCCGCGTCCACCGTCGCCAGCGACACGGTGTGCGGCTCGGTCTGCCCGGCCGCCACCGCCTCCGCGAGCCACCGCCCGAACAGGGGCAGTGGCTCGTCGGGCGCCGCGCCCGGGTCGAACGAGGGCAGCTCCGTGTCCCACACCCGCAGCGACCTCAGCAGCTCATGAAGATCCGGTTCCATGGGCTTGAGTATCGCTCGGGGGTCCGACAGGGCCGCGCCCTCACCGCGCCGTGCGCGGAACGGTGACGACCACCTTGCCGACCTGGCTGCCGGCTTCGAGGTAGCGGTGGGCGTCCGCGATGGCGTCGAGGGGGAAGGTCTTGTCGATGACCGGCGTCAGGTCTCCCTTGGCCAGTCCGTCGAGGACGAAGTCGACGGCCTCGCGGCGGCGCGCGTCGTCCTGGGTGATCTCGTGCAGGGTGTAGCCGCGGAGCGTGAGGTGCTTGAAGAGGACCTTCCCGATGTCGAGGGGGCTGGGATCGGCGACCAGCGTCCCGTAGAGGATGATCGTCGCTTCGTTGGCGGCGGCCGTGACCAGGTCGGCCAGGGCCGGGCCGCCGACCGGGTCGAAGATCACCCGGGCGCCCTTGCCGTCGGTCAGCTCCAGCACCCGGGCGACGACGTCCTCCTCCGCGGTCGCGATGACCGCCTCCGCCCCGGCGTCCAGGAGCTGCCGGCGCTTGGCGCCCGTACGGGTCAGTGCCACCGGCCGGGCACCGAGCATGCGGGCGATCTGGATCGCGGCGAGCCCGACGCTGCTGGACGCGGCCGGGATCAGCACGGTGTCTCCGGCGCGCAGACCGGCCAGGTCGACGAGGCCGCCGTAAGCGGTGATGAACATCATCCAGATCGAGGCGGCGTCCTCGAAGGAGAGGCTCTCGGGGTGGGCGACGACCGCGTGCGCGGGCGCGAGAACGCGTTCGCCGTGCACCGGGTAGTCGGTCATGGAGAAGGACGGCACCACGCTGACCGCCTCGCCGACCGCCAGGCTGGTGACACCGTCCCCGACGGCCTCGATCTCGCCGGACGCCTCGTAGCCGATCCCCGAGGGGAGGACGGGATCGGTGCCGTACTGGCCCAGGCGGAACAGGGACTCGGCCCGGTTCAGCCCCAGAGCCCGGGTACGGATGAGGACTTCGCCCGGCCCCGGCACGGGAACGGGGACGTCCTCCAGGCGCAGGACGTCGGGTCCACCGGTCCGGTGGAAACGCACGGTGCGGTTGTTGGCGCTCATGCCTCCACTAGAACGCTTATTACGAAGGCTGTCAAACTTTGATGTTCATCGACCTTTGATTGCGGTCGATGTATGATGGATTCATAACCTGTCGGATGGGCGATCCAGCAGTCAGGAGTGAGGAGAGGGCCGGTGGCTCGCACCAGCAGTAGTCGGACGGTCGAGCACCCCGTCGCGGGCGAGATCACTCTCCAGGCGGTGCTGGAGGCCCTCGTCGACCCGGTGCGGCGCAGCATCGTGGCCCAGCTGTACCAGGCTCCGGCGGACATCAGCTGCGGGAACTTCGACATCCCGGTGGCCCGCTCCACCGCGACCCACCACTTCATCGTCCTGCGCGAAGCCGGAATCATCCGCCAGTACTACGTCGGCACGTCCCGCATGAACGCCCTGCGCCGCGACGACATCGACGGGCTCTTCCCCGGCCTCCTCGAGACCTGCGCCCGCGACTACCGGTCAGCCTCGCCCCAGCACCACCGTCCCTGACGAGCAGAACCACCCGCCCGTCCCCGAGGCCACCGCCAGCCCCGGCAGCCCCCCGTCGGGCTTCCGCACCTGCCGCCCCTCGCCCGCCTCCCCGCGCAGCTGCCGCACCGCCTCCACCAGCAGGAACAGCCCCCGCATCCCGGGGTGTTGAGCCGACAGCCCGCCCCCGTCCGTGTTCACCGGAAGCTCCCCGCCCACCAGCAGCCGGCCCTTCTCGGCGTCCACGAACGCCCCGCCCTCACCCTTCGCGCAGAACCCCAGGTCCTCCAGCGTCACGAGCGTCATGTACGTGAAGGCGTCGTAGATCTCGGCGAGGTCGATGTCCTGAGGGCGCACCCCCGCCCGCTCGAATGCCAGACGTCCGCTCACCGCCGCCGGGGACACCGTGAAGTCCGCCCACTCGGACATCGTCGTGTGCGAGACGTGCTCCCCGGTGCCCAGGACCCACACCGGCGCCGTACGGCAGTCGCGTACGTACTCCTCGGCCGCCAGCAGGACCGCCGCGCCGCCGTCGGAGCGGATGCAGCAGTGCAGCTTGGTGAAGGGGTCCGCGATCATCGGGCCGGACAGGACGTCGTCGACGGTGATCGGGTCGCGGAACATCGCCTCCGGGTTCGCCGCCGCGTTCGCCCGTGCCTGGACGGCCACCGACGCGAGCTGTTCCAGCGTCGTGCCGTACTGGTGCATGTGGCGGCGCGCGGCCATCGCGTACTTGGCGATGAGCGTGTGGCCGTACGGGACCTCGAACTGGAGCGGTCCCCGGGCGCCGAAGGACAGGTTGCCGGTGCGGCGGCCCGCCTTGATGTCCGCGCGAGCCGTCGACCCGTACACGAGCAGGACGGCGTTCGCGTGGCCCGCCGCGATCGCGTCGGCCGCGTGGGCCGCCATGACCTCCCAGGTGGAGCCGCCGACGGAGGTGGAGTCGGCCCAGGTGGGCCGCAGACCGAGGTACTCGGCGACCTCGACCGGGGCCAGCGTGCCGAGCCCGGCCGACGCGAAGCCGTCGATCAGCGACCGGTCCAGGCCCGCGTCCGCCACCGCCCGCCGGGCCGCCTGCGCGTGCAGCGCGTACGGCGTCGCCTCGTCCACCCGGCCGCAGTCGGAGAGGGCGACACCCACCACGGCCACCTTGCGCTTCCCCGGAGTCATAAATCTGACGGTACATCAGATAAGGGGGAGTGCGGGAGGTCGTCGCGCCTCTGTGCATCTGTCTGGCACGGCCCTAACATGACGCCCCGTCAGATCCAGGAGCTGGGGAACCGGCCCGGGGAGGAGTCCGCCCATGGACGCCCGTTTCACCGCCGAACAGGACGAGATCCGCCGTACGGTCCGGGAGTTGCTGCTCAAGCGTTGCGGCCCGGAGGAGCTGCGGGCCGCCGTGCGGACGCCCGCCGGGTACGACGCGGCGCTGTGGGAGGCGCTCGCGCAGCAGCTCGGGCTGTCCGGGCTCGCCCTTCCCGAGGCGTACGGCGGTGTCGGCTGCTCGGCGACCGAACTCGCCCTCGCCTGCGAGGAGACGGGGCGCGCCCTCGCCCCCTCGCCGCTTCTCTCCACGGCCGTCCTCGCGGCCCCGCTGATCCTCGCCCTCGGCACCGAGACGCAGCGCACCGAGCTGCTGCCGCGCCTCGCCTCCGGTGCGCTGACCGCCGCCCTCGCCGTGCCGGGTGCGGGGCTCGCGACAGCGCTCGGTCTGGTCGGCGACAACCGCGGGGACTGGGCGGGCGGCGGGCGCGCCGGGGGCGTACAGGCGCGGCGCGTCGAGGGTGCCTGGCGCCTCTATGGGCAGGCGGCGCAGGTGCTGGGCGGACAGAGCGCGGGGCTTCTCGTGGTGGCCGCGCACACTGGGGGGTTCGCTCGGTCGCGGACGCTGTTGTTCCTGGTGAGGGAGGGCGCCGAGGGGCTCGTACGGGTGCGGCAGACGTCGTTGGACGAGACGCGGCCCCAGGCCCGGCTGGAACTCCGGGATGTGGACGCCGAGTTGCTCGGCGAGGACGGCTCCGACGTGCCCGGCGCGCTCGCCGCCGTCGGGGATTCGGCCGCCGCCGTGCTCGCCACCGAGGCCGTGGGCGCCGCGGACCGGGCGCTGGAGCGGACGGTCGAGTACGTGCGGCAGCGGGAGCAGTTCGGGCGGGCGATCGGGTCGTTCCAGGCCGTGAAGCACCGGCTGGCGGATGTGTATGTGCAGGTGCAGGCGGCACGGTCGGCGGCGTACTACGCGGCCTGGGCGAGCGGTACGGGTGCCGAGCGCGTGGGCGGGCTCGCGCTCGCCCAGGCCCTGGAGGCGCTGCGCACCGCCGCCTCCGAGGGCATCCAGCTGCACGGCGGCATCGGCTTCACCTGGGAGCACGAGGCCCATCTCTACTTCAAGCGCGCGTCCGGCGACGAGCTGCTCTTCGGGCCGGTGCACCGGCTGCGGGGGTACGCGGCCGACGCCGCGCATCTGTTCGACGCCGACGTCGACGGCGGGGAGGTGGCGGTCTGATGGCCCGGAAGACGGTCCCTGGAGTCCGGCTGGTGCAGAAGGTGTCCTCGACCCGGACCTTCGCGAAGGTCGCCCCGCATCTCATCCCCGCCCTCGACCGCGCGGTGCACCGGCTGACCCGCGGCAAGGTGCTGCTCAGCGCGCAGATGCTGCCGGGGGTCGTCCTCACCGCGCGCGGCGCCAAGAGCGGGCTGGAGCGGCGTACGCCGCTGGCCTGTATGCCGGAGGCCGCCGAAGGCGCCGGTCCGGGCGGTCCCGGCAGCTGGATCCTCATCGGCTCCAACTTCGGGCGCACGGACCACCCCGCCTGGACCGGCAATCTCCTCGCCCATCCGGACGCCCGGATCAGCTGGAAGGGCGAGGACATCCCCGTGACGGCGCATCTTCTGGAAGGGGAGGAGCGGGACGCGGCGTGGAAGGCGGTGCTGGCGTTCTGGCCGCCGTACGCCACGTATCAGGCGCGGATCGATCGCGAGATCAGGTTGTTCCGGATCGTACGGCGCTGAACTGTTGTCCGGATCGTGCGGCGCTGAGCTGTTGTCCGGATCGTGCGGCGCTGAGCTGTTCCGGATCGTACGGCGCTGAGTCGGTGTGCTCTCACAGCGTGGCCAGCCGCTCCACCAGCAGGAACCCGCCGATGCCGAGCATCGCGGCCCCGGAGGTGCGGGCCACCGCACGGGCGGCCGCGGGCCTGGCGCGCAGGACGGCGCGGGCCAGCAGGCCGACCGTGAGGTAGACGGCGGCGCAGTTGGCCATGTGGACCGCGCCGAGCAGGCCGGTCTGCACGGCCACCGGCGCCCCGGCCCCCGGCCTGAGGAACTGCGGCAGTACGGAGAGATAGAGCAGGAGCCCCTTGGGGTTGAGGCCGCTGATCCCGGCGCCGCGCAGAAAGGTGCGTACGGGGGATGCCGTGGGAGCGTCCGCGGCCGCCCCCGGAGTCGCGGGCCTGCGCAGTACCCCCCACCCCAGCCACACCAGATACCCGGCCCCCGCCACGGTCAGCGCCGTGAGCAGTCCCGGTGAGCCCGCCACCAGGACCGCCAGCCCGGCCACCGCGAGCAACGTGTGCCCCGCGTACCCGGCGACCAGGCCCGAGACGGCCGGGATCACCGAGCGGTCGCGCAGCCCCGCCGAGATCGCGTACGCCCAGTCGGCACCCGGAACACACACCAGCAGCAAATCCACGGCGAGAAAAGCCGTGACCAATCCCCAATCCATACTGGGGACATTAGGCGTGATTGCCCCAAAGGTGTTTCCGAAGTTTGCCCATGATCGCGAGATCTGGGGGAAGATCTGCCTCATGGATGCCGTGGACCAGAAAATTCTTGCCGAGCTCCAGCAGGACGGGCGGCTGACCGTGACGGAGCTGGCCGCGCGGGTGCGGCTGAGCGTCTCGCCGTGTCACCGGCGGCTGCGGGAGCTGGAGCGGTCCGGTGCCATCCGGGGTTATCGCGCGATCGTGGACCCGGCCGCCGTCGGTCTGAACTTCGAGGCGCTGGTCTTCGTCTCGATGCGCCAGGAGGACCGGGACACCATCGCCGACTTCGAGCGCGCGCTGGCCGGCATCCCCCACGTCCTGGACGCGCAACGGCTCTTCGGAGAGCCGGACTATCTGCTGCGGGTCGCCACCGCCGACCTCGCGGCCTTCCAGCGGCTCTACGACGACCGGCTGGCGACGCTGCCGGGCGTGCAGCGGCTGACGTCCACGCTGGTGATGAAGCACGTCGTCACCGACCGGCCGCTGCCCGCGTAGCCCTCCCCGCAGCGCAGCAGGCGGCAGCCCGTACCGGTGGAAGGCCGGTGGACTGCCGCCTGCATGACAGGAGTTGAGCCTGGGAAAAGGGAGTGCTGCCCGGTGCTACTTGGTCGGCTTCTTGCCGGTGACTCCAAGGTGCACCAACAGCGCCAGATTCGGCTTGAGTTCAGCCTGCTTGACGCCCCACGTCTGGAAGCCCTTCTGGTGCGAGGCCACCGCCGCGAGCATGGCGACGAGGGAACCGGCCATCGCCGCCGGGGTCACGTCCTTGTCGACCTTGCCCTTGGACTGGAGGTCGGCGACTGTGTCCGTAAGGGAGTTGTTCACGGAGTTCAGGATCTTCATGCGGATCTTGTAGAACCGTTTGTCGCCCTCGGCGGCGCCCAGGTCGACGACCCTGAGGATCGCGTCGTTCTTCCGCCAGAACTCCAGAAAACCGTCGACGAGTTCCTGGGCGGTCTGCCAGCCGGCCTTGCCGACCCAGGAGCGCCCTTCGAGCAACTGGGTCAATCCCGCGCCCTCCGCGGCCATTTGCTCGGCGATCTCCAGGACGGCGCCTTCGACGTCCGGGAAGTACTGGTAGAAGGTCGCGGGTGAAGTGCCCGCCTTCCGGGCGACATCAATGACTTTGACGTCCCGGTAGGGCGAGGAGCTGAGCATCTCGCTGAGGCAGTCGAGCAGCTTCTGCCGGGTCGCCTGCCCTCGCCGTCCGGCCACACGGCCGTCGACGGTACGCACTTGTCCTGTCATGCCGTCAGCTTACCGAGGGGTGATCGGAGCGCGATTCGGCCGACTGCAAATGGGGTGGGGCCGCTCGGAACGGGGGATGCGGGTGGGGTGTGAGCCATTGCGTGCGACGGATCCGGATCGGGTGTGAGCCACCGCGCGCGGCCGATGAATGGCCGTTAGCTTGACCGCATGGCTGTATTCACGGAAGGCGTCCCCTGCTGGGTCGACGCACAGCTCCCCGACGTCGAGGCGGGCAAGCGCTTCTATGGCGAGCTCTTCGGCTGGACCTTCCACGAGGGCGAGGGCGAGGGGTACGGCCACTACACGCGGGCGTACAAGGAGGGGGAGGTCGTCGCGGGGCTCGTGTCCAAGCGCGACGGCCGGATGCCCACCGTATGGACGGTGTACTTCGCGACCCCGGACGCCACCGCGCTCGCCGCCCGGATCAGGGCCGCGGGCGGGCAGGTGATCACCGCGCCGACGCCGGTCGGTTCGCTCGGCACGACGGCCCTCGCGACCGACCAGGAGGGCGCCGTCTTCGGCCTCTGGCAGGCCGGTACCCACCCCGGTTTCGGCGCACGGCACGAGCGGGGCTCCTTCTGCTGGGCCGAGCTGTACGCCCGGGACACCGCGGCCGTCGACCAGTTCTACGGCACCCTCTTCCACGATGCCCTCTTCGGCCCCGACGCCTCACCCGACTTCGGCCGCGTCCCCGTCTCCGATGTCTTCCCGGCCGAAATGCCGCCCCACTTCCTGGTCCACTTCGGCGTCGAGGACTGTGACGCCACACTCGGGACGGTGAACCGGCTCGGCGGACGCGTCCAGGCGACACCCTTCGACACGTCGTACGGACGGGTGGCCGTGGTCACGGACAATCAGGGGGCGTCGTTCGCCGTACTTCAGCGGTGACGCATGGGCTTTTTGTCCCGAGACACCCCGATTCGCCTCCGGGTTCGCAACCTGTGGCCCGGCCAGGAAGAATCGGGGTGCGTGCCGCCAGGGCGGTGCGGTGGTGAGACGCTGCACGGGGCCGCGTTCATACGTGGATGACGTGGCTCGTACGGGGAGGTGGCAGGCAAGTGGTGGATCAGCTGACGCAGCACGATCCGCGTCGGATCGGGCCGTTCGAGGTGCTGGGACGGCTGGGTGCCGGCGGCATGGGGCTGGTCTATCTCGCGCGCTCGGCGTCCGGCCGGCGCGTGGCGATCAAGACGGTCAGGACGGAGCTCGCAGAGGACCAGCTGTTCCGGGTCCGCTTCTCGCGCGAGGTCGAGGCGGCCCGCGCCGTGTCCGGTTTCTACACGGCGGCCGTGGTCGACGCCGACGCGCGCGCCGCCGTGCCGTGGCTGGCCACCGCGTACGTGCCCGCGCCCTCCCTCGAAGAAATAGTGAATGAGTGCGGGCCGCTCCCGGCCCAGGCGGTGCGCTGGCTGGCGGCCGGCGTCGCGGAGGCGCTGCAGTCCATCCATGGCGCGGGGCTCGTCCACCGTGACCTGAAGCCGTCGAACGTCCTGGTGGTCGAGGACGGACCGCGCGTCATCGACTTCGGTATCGCCTCCGGCGTCTCGAACACCCGTCTGACCATGACGAACGTCGCCGTCGGTACGCCCGCGTACATGTCGCCCGAGCAGGCCAAGGACTCGCGCAGCGTGACCGGCGCGAGCGACGTCTTCTCGCTCGGCTCGATGCTCGTCTTCGCCGCGACGGGGCACGCACCCTTCCACGGCGCGAACCCGGTCGAGACGGTCTTCATGCTGCTGCGGGAGGGCCCGGACCTCGAAGGCCTCCCGGACGAGCTGAGGCCGCTGATCGAGTCCTGCATGCAGATGGAGGCGACGGCCCGCCCCAACCCGGCCGACCTCCAGGCGCAACTGGCGCCCCACCTCTTCGGCTCCGGCTCCGACGACAGCGGTACGGCGTCGGCGTGGCTGCCCGAGCGCGCGGTGGGCCTGATCGAGGCGCGCCGCGGGGGTCGTCCGGCCGTGAAGCCGTCGCCCGGCGGCGGGGGGCGCAGTGGAGGGCGTGCGGTCGTGCCCGCGCCGCCCTCGCACGCTCCCGTGCCGGTGGGAGCGCCCGACACGGGCCCCGTGCGGCTCGCCGGCGCCCAGGTGCCCATCGGCCCCGGTCCGCGCGTCGCCGACGCCCGCGCCGCCGCCGTCAAGGCGCCCCCTCCCGAGGCGGGCCTCGCCGCGACCTGGTCCCGGCCGCGCACCGGCGTGAACGGCGCCGACCCCGCGCCCACCGTCGCGCCGCCCGTCACTCCGGACTCCCCGTCCGGCTGGCGGCCCTGGCGCTTCCGCATGTCGAACGACGTCTGGGGTACGCCCGCGGTCGCCGACGACCTCGTCTACGTCACCTCCTTCGAGGTCCACGCGCTGGACGTGGCGACCGGCCGGCGCCGCTTCAAGACGCGGGACGTGGCCTGGTCGATGGCGGTGGCGGACGGCCGCATCCACGCCTCCGACGGCCCGACGCTCTTCGCCCTGGACGCGAGGGAGGGCGCGGACCTCTGGCGCCTGTCGACCGATGCCTGGGTGTACTCCCTCAAGGCCGACCGCGGGACCGTCGTCACCGCCACGCGCGGAGGCGGCGTACAGGCCTGGGAGGCCGTCAACGGGCAGAAACTGTGGGAGATCACCGGCGCCCAGACGGACTTCGAGTCCCCGGAGGCCGGGCCCGCCGTCCACGACGGCACGGTGTACGTCTGGAAGGACGCCCGGCTGCGCGCCCTGGAGGCCCGTACCGGCGAGGAACGCTGGTCGTACCCGATCGGCGACGCGGCCTCCTGCGGCGGCGTCCCGGTCCGCCTGACCCAGGCCCCCGACGGCTATGTCTACGTCTCCGCCGGCACCCGCGTCCTCGCCATCGACGCGGCGAGCGGTCACGTCCGCTGGCACTTCGAGGCCCCGGCGGTCTTCCTCTGCCCGCCCACCTTCGCCCCGGGCCCGGCGGTGACGGGCGGCGGCGTCTACCTGGCCGACTACCTCGGCACGGTCTACGCCCTCGACGCCACCGACGGCCGCGACCGCTGGCGCATCGCGACCGAGTCCCGCGCCTCCATCGAGCCGGTTCTCGTCGCCGCCGGTCACGTCCACGTCGGCAGCGGCAAGGGTCTCTACACCCTCGACGCCGTCACCGGCACACCGAAGTGGCGCTTCCAGGCGGGCGGCGACCTGGTGGGCGCCCCCGCCGTCGCCGAGGGCCGCATCCACTTCGGCTCGACCGACCACCTCCTCTACACCCTCAAGGCCGACGACGGCCGCTTGCGGTGGAAGCTCGCGACGGGTGGCGAGATCACGGGGGCACCGGTCGTCAAGGACGGCGTGGTCTACGCCTGCAGCAAGGACCGCTGCGTGTACGCGCTGGACGCCGAGAAGGGGACGGGGACGGCTCGAACGGCGTGAGCCCACTCCTCAAACGCCGGAGGAGGGCTTTCAACCTGTCCGGCGTTTGAGGACGAGGCCGTTCAGGCCGATAGCGGGGTCTGGGGGCGCAGCCCCCAGGTACGGGACGGGTAGGGGCGGAGGGGGCGAAAAACCACCCCACCCAGGCGTCGTCCAACCCCTCGTGACGGCCGTCGCACCAGGCACGGAAGGGGCTCGAGACGGCGGCCGTCGCTCCGAGGAGCAGCAAGCATCGACCCGAGTACGTCACGCACCACACTCAGGCGTCCTCACCACTCTCGATGCCGACGCTACGCCGGGTCCGACGCGGTCGCCACGCGACGGCACCCCCGCTGAGCTGCGGCAGCCGACAGGCGCCGCTACCGCAGCCGAAACTCCGCCCGCCGCGCACCGAACAGCCCCGCCTGCCGCTCCCCCGGCAGATTCCCCAGCGAAACCAGCTGCGGCGCATGCGCGAGTGCCTGTGCCCGCGCCGCCTCCTTCGCCAGCCACAGCGCTCGCACGGTCCCCTGCACGGCCTCGACCGGATAGGAGGCGATGACGGCGGCGCAGTCCACCGCGGCCGCCAACGCGCCCCCGGGCGCGGTGAGTTCGGAGACCATCCCCACCTCGTACGCCCGTCGCGCCGAGATCCGCTCGGCGGTCCCCATCAACGCCATCCGCGCCACCTCACCGAACGGCATCCGCTGCGCCATGTAGATCGACTCGTACGCGCTGACCATGCCGTACGTGGTGTGCGGGTCGAAGAAGGTCGCCTCTTCGTCCGCCACGACGAACTCCGCCTCCCCCAACAGATAGAAGGCACCCCCGCAGGCGATCCCGTTCACGGCGGCGATCACCGGCTTCCACAGGTCGTTCGCCTTCGGTCCGATGGCGACCAGCGGATCGTCCACCATGTAGGGGGAGTTGGACTGCGGAACGTCGACGCCCCGGTCGATCCCCGTGCAGAAGGCCCGCGTGCCGGCCCCGGTGATGACGAGGGCCCGTACGGAGTCGTCGAACCGGAACTCCCGCCAGGCGGCGGCGAGTTCGGCGGCCGTGTCGAGATCGATGGCGTTGAGCTTCGCGGGCCGGTCGAGGGTGAGGACGGCGACGCCGGTGTCCTTGTCGGCGGTCACACTCAGACCGCCGCTCACGACCGCTCCAGGACCCAGCGGGGGAGCGAGAGCCCGTCCGCATCCGCCCGCGTGAAGACCACCTGCACCCGCGCCCCGATCCGAATCCGCTCCGGAGTAACGGAGTTGAGCGGCGCCTCGGCCCCACTCACCAGATTCCCCACGAGCCGTATCCGCGGCGCTTCCACCAGCTCCACCACGATCGCGTTGTACGGGGCCTGCGCCGCGTAGGCGGCGAGGAGCGGCGGATGGGGAAAGACGTACGACCACACACGCCCTCTCCCGCTCATCTTCCGCCACTCGCTCGCGAAGGAGTGGCAGTGCGGGCAGCAGGGTCGGGGCGGGAAGCGGAGCTCGCCGCAGTCGGCGCACGCCTGGATCCGGAGTTCGCCCTGCGCGGCGTACTGCCAGAAGGGGGCGCCGTCGTCGTCGAGGACGGGGGAGAGCAGAGAGTCGTTCATGGGCATGGGTCAGCTCCTCAGGACCTCAGAAGGAGGGCGGAGGTCGGAACCCCCTCCCCGGCCGTGACCAGGCAGGTGGCGGCCCCCGGCACCTGCGCCGTACTCGTGCCCCGCAACTGCTTCACACCCTCATTGATGAGGTTGAAGCCATGCACGTACGCCTCGCTGAGCCCGCCCCCGCCGGTGTTGAGGGGCAGCCGCCCCCCGATTTCCAGCGCCCCGCCCTCGGTGAACGCGGCGCCTTCCCCCCTCCCGCAGAAGCCGTACCCCTCCAGGGAGAGCGGTATGAGGGGCGTGAACGCGTCGTAGATCTGCGCCACGTCCACGTCCTCCGGCGCGAAGTCGGCGTGTTTCCACAGGTGCCGGGCGGCGGTCCAGGCGGGCCCGGTGAGCGGATCGTCGTTCCAGTAATTGACCATGCCGTGGTGCTGGGCGGGCAGCCCCTGAGCGGCGGAGTGGACGTAGACGGGCTTCTTCGGACAGTCCCGTGCCCGCTCGGCCGACACGATGACACACGCCAACGCCCCGTCCGTCTCAAGGCAGTTGTCGAAGAGGCAGAGGGGTTCGCTGATCCAGCGGGAGGTCATGTACATCTCGCGGGTCAGTGGCCGCTCGTACATGATCGCGGAGGGGTTCTGGTTGGCCCTGTTCCGGCAGGCGAGGGCGACGTTGAAGAGGTGATCCCTGGTCGCGCCGTACTCATGCATGTACCGACGGGCCAGCATGCCGATCTCGTCGGCGGGCCGCAGCAGCCCGAAGGGGCGGGTCCACTGAGCGGGGGTGGGGAGTTGGACGGCGGTGTTCTTCCACGGCCGGGGCCCGCTCCCCCTCTTCCGCGACCGCCAGGCGACACCGACCGTGGCCTGCCCGGTGGCGATGGCGGCGACCAGATGCGCCACCGTCGCGCACGATCCGCCCCCGCCGTATCCCACCTTGCTGAAGAAGGTGAGATCACCGAACCCGACCGCCTTCGCCACCTCCACCTCGTCGGTCTCCTCCATCGTGTAGGAGGCGAGGCCGTCGACCTCGGCGGGCGCGATCCCGGCGTCGTCGAGGGCGGCGAGAATCGCACGACAGGCCAAGGCCTTCTCGGACTGGGGGAGTTGCTTGGCGAAGGGAGTCTGTCCGATCCCCACGATGGCCGTGGCGTCCTTGATCCCCGCCGTTCCCCCCATCGTTCCCCCCACCGTGCTCCCCGCGGCCCTTCCCGCGGCTCTCCCCGCCGTGCTCCTTGCCATGGGCGCACACCTCACTGTGGAGTTGGGCTGCTGACAGGGCGTCAGGCTACAGCTAATCTGACGGGTAGTCAGCTAGTGGACGGTTCGTTCGTGGGGAGGCGTGCGATGCGCGGAGACCTGGAGTGGGGGAGCATCCCCGGGCTGGTCCGGGCGGCGGCCGAACGGTACGCCGACGCCGAGGCGGTCGTCGAGGGCCGTACGCGCATCTCCTACGCCGAGCTCGGCGCCCGCGTGGAACGCGCGGCGGCGGCCTGCGTCGCGAACGGCGTACGGCTCGGCGACCGCGTCGCCATCTGGGCCCCCAACACCCTCGACTGGATCGTCTCCGCCCTCGGCGCGGTGTCCGCGGGCGCGGTCCTCGTCCCGCTGAACACGCGCTTCAAGGGCACGGAGGCGGCGTACGTCCTGTCCCGGAGCCGGGCCCGGCTGCTGTTCGTGACGGGCACGTTCCTGGGGACGTCGTACGTGGCGTCGCTGCGGCGTGCTGCATCGGAGGGGCCGGGCGCGGGCCCCCTGCCGGGCCTCCCGCACCTGGAACAGGTGGTCGTCCTCTCGGACGACGCCCCCGCCGACTTCCGTACGTGGAAGGACTTCCTGGCGAGCGGGGAGGGAGTGGCAGCGGCCGAGGTACGAGCCCGCGCCGCGGCTCTCTCCGGGGCCTCCCCCTCGGACATCATCTTCACGTCGGGGACGACGGGCCGCCCCAAGGGCGCGGTGATCACCCACGAGCAGACGCTGCGCGCATACGCCGTCTGGAGCGAGCTGTCGGGCCTCCGCGAGGGCGACCGCTATCTGATCGTGAACCCCTTCTTCCACACCTTCGGCTACAAGGCGGGCATCGTGGCCTGTCTGATGCGCGGCGCGACGATGATCCCGCAGCCGGTGTTCAACGTGGACACGGTCCTGGCGAACATCGCCGCCGAGCGCATCTCGGTTCTCCCAGGCCCTCCCACCCTCCACCAGTCACTCCTGGACCACCCCTCCCGGGACGCGTACGACCTCTCGGCCCTGCGCCTCGTGGTGACGGGCGCGGCGGTGGTCCCCCTCCGCCTGGTGGAACGCCTGAAGTCGGAACTGAAGATCGACACGGTCCTCACGGCGTACGGCCTCTCCGAGGCGAGCGGCATCGTCACGATGTGCCGCCGCGGGGACGCGCCATCGGTGATCGCGTCGACGTCGGGGCGGGCGATCGCGGATACCGAGGTACGGGTGGTGGACGCGACGGGTGCTGTCGCCGCGCCCGGCACTCCCGGCGAGGTCCTCGTCCGCGGCTTCAACGTCATGCAGGGCTACTTCGAGGACCCGGCGGCCACGGCGACGGTCCTGGACGCGGACGGCTGGCTGCGCACCGGCGACGTCGGCGTCCTCGACTCCTCCGGGAACCTCCGCATCACCGACCGCATCAAGGACATGTTCATCGTCGGGGGCTTCAACGCCTACCCCGCCGAGATAGAGCAACTGCTGGGCCTGCACCCGGACGTCGCGGACGTGGCGGTGATCGGCGTGCCGGACGGACGCCTGGGCGAGGTGGGCAAGGCGTACGTGGTCCGCCGGGCGGGGGCCGTGGTGACCGCGGACGACCTCATCGCGTGGGCGCGACGGGAGATGGCGAATTACAAGGTGCCGCGGGTGGTGGAGTTCGTGGGGGAGCTGCCTCGGAATGCGAGTGGGAAGGTGGTGAAGGGGGAATTGCGGTCGCGCACCTCATGAGTCACGACTCATGACGCGCGGCCGCGGAGCTGCGCGAGGGCGGCCTGGATCTCCCCGAACATCATCGCGGGCCGGCGGAAGACGTCCACGGCGGTGTACCGGAGGAGGAGGCGGACCTCTGGGCACTGGAGGACCTGGTTGAAGCGAGCGATGTCCTGGCGGTGCGCTTCGCGGCTGCCGTGGTAGGCGTACCCCTCGATCTCCACGGCCAGCCCCTCGGCCCGGAAGAGGAAGTCCAGGTAGCGGCGGCGGCCGTCGGGCGTACGGAGTTCGACCTGGGTCTCGGGGCGCAGACCCGCGTCGTACAGGCGCAGACGCGCGATGGTCTCGGCGGGCGAGCCGCAGTTCGGGTCGGCGAGCTTCAGCCGGAGGCACGCTCTTTCGCGCCCGCGCAGGGGGGCTTCGAGGGCGAGAGCGATCAGGGAGGTGTTGGTGAGCGGCGGACGCCGGACACCGCCGATCCGCCGCCAGGTGAGGGCCGACTCGACGGCAACGAGAGCGTCGTCCCGGGACCCACCCCGGAGAAGATCGGCGAGCGTACGCCCGACGCTCGTGACGCGAAGCCCCTCTCGCCACGCCAGGTCCGCGTCGTCGAGGGCCATACGGTGAACGACCACCCCGCTCCCCTCGCGGCGGATCGTGAGCTCGGGGTCGATGAACTCCAGGCTCCCGTCGGCCGCCGACACCGGGTCCAGCGTCTCGATCCCCCAGAGCACGGCCGCCGAACGGTGACTCACGACGAGCCCCGGCTTGAGCAGCTGCACGGCCCGGAGCCGGGCGGCAAGATCCGCGTCCCGCCCCGGCTCGATCCAGGCGCCCGCCTGGATCCGGGTCCATCCCTCCACAGCGAGCTTCCGAAAGAGAGTTGGCCTCGGCCACCCGGCCTCAAGGGCACGCGAAGCGAGCAGAACACCCGCGTCAGCCAACTCCCCCAGCCCCACCCGCTCCATACCCCCACTCTCCCGCACCCCCCAAGCCACCACTTCCCCCTGTGGATAACGCGGGTGGGGGTGCGTCGGCGATGGGGGATTGGCAGATGCGTACCAGCGGCGGGGGTGGGCCACCAGGCATTGCGTCACAACGGGTGGGACGTATCTGCCAATTGGCCGCGCCGCAGGGCTGCTACGAAGGAGTGCCAGGCGGGGGATTGGAAGAGGAGGACGGGGCCGTTCGGGGACTTGGAGTCTCGGACGGGAGTGAGTCCGGGGAGGCCGGTGGCGATCTCGACGCAAAGCCCACCATCGCCGTTGCTGTAACTGCTCTTACGCCAGTCAGCAGCGCTCAAGTCCACTTGGAAGCTTGCCATTTCGGTAGTCCTCGGCCGCCTGCTCGATCATTCTCAGGGATACCTCCGGCGGCAATGCGGCGGCCCTGAGCCGATCGTAGGCTTTCGTGTACTGCCTCACGAGCCCTGGATCATCGATGACCTGACCGCTGTACATGCCCTCGGTGTACATGAGCGGAGGGGCATCTTCAAAGGTCAGGAACCTTGTCGTCCCCATCATGAAGGGGTGTGCTCCGGCATTCCACGGAAGAATCTGTGGAATGAAGCCGCGACGCCCTGCCACTTCGGCGACGTGGGCGAGCTGCTCTGCCATCTCGGCATCCCCGAGGATCGGTTGCCGTAGTACTGCTTCATGGAGAACGATCCAGGACTCGGGGGCTTTCGGGTCTTCGAAGAGCCATGCCCGCTCACGGCGAGCGGCCACTTTCGCGGCGATGGCATCTTCGGCCTCCAGAGGATGCGCCGCGTGGATCACAGCCCGGATGTACGGTTCCAGTTGCAGTGAGCCCGGGATGAGGATGGGGTCCCAGTCCTCGATCTCCTGAGCACGTCCTTCCAGCTCCACAACATCGGCGTAGTACTCCGCGTGTCCGCCCTTTCGAGCCTTCCGCACATCCGCACAGCGTCGCTCGAAGAACCCGTCAGTCTTCAGTACTTGATCGACGTGGCAGGCCAGCCGCTCCGGCATGCGGCGCTCCCCGCGCTCGATCTCGCTGAGGTGGCTCTGACCGTAGAAGCTCCCCTCGACCAGTTGCTGAAGCGTGAGCCCCGCAGCTTCCCGCTTCCACCGCAACTCCTTGCCGTAGAACGTCGGGACGCTCTCCGAGCCGTCGATGTCCTTGCGCCGCACCATGGGCTACCGCCAATTCCACAACCGCCGTGCCGAATTCCACAGTTCGTGCCCGGGAGCCCAAACCCCTTTTACGGTACGCCGCTTCGCGTCAACGTGTGACTGGTTCGTCACGGAACGTACGGACGCAGGCGCGCACAGGAAGGCGTACCCCATGCAGGACCCTCAACCTCCCACCACCGCCAATGACATGGAACGCAGCGTGGACGAACTCCGCGCGGCCCTCGCCGCCCACGGCATCACGTTCCCGTCCCTGCGCGTGGACCTGCCGAGCTTCGCCGGCACGTATCCGCCCCCGGCGGGGCTGGTCGCGCTCGGCAACTGCAACACCGCCACCGCGCGCAAGCTCGCCGCCGTACTCCAGAAGGCGGCCCAACGGTGAACGTGCCGCCGCACCTTGAGCTCGACCTGCTCGCCCTTCCCAAGGCCGTCCCCGACCTGCGTCGTACAGTGCGCCAGTACCTGGACGCGCCTTGTGCCGATGTCCAGCTGTGTGTCACGGAGCTGGTCGGCAACGTCATCCGGCATCTGGGGGAGGGCACGCCCGTTCGCGTACGGGTGGTGCGGGTGGACGGGCGGACCCGGGTCGAGGTGGCCGACCCCGACCCCCGTGCCCTCCCCGTTCTCCTGCACGCCACGGGCGACGCGGAGTCCGGGCGTGGCCTGGCCTTGCTCGACGCGGTGGCGCTGCGGTGGGGCGTGGAGCAGGGAGTGGCGGGCAAGACGGTGTGGTGCGAGCTGGGGGAGGCGTAATGCTGGTGCTCTGGGTGTCACGTCTGGCCGCGCTGCTGCTCCCTGGCACCGGTCGGCGACGGTCCGGTCGGCGGCGGCTCGGGCCCGTGGGGGAGCCGCCGGTCCAACCGTGTTCTCGGCGGTGGGTGAGTGAGGTGTTACCCCCTCCTCGCCCGTCGCTCCCACGCAGTCCGTACGCCCGCGAAGCCGCCACGGATCACCGCGTCGACGTCACTGGCATTCCGCTCACCCGTCCCTACTACCGTGCGGCGGAGAAGCGCCGACTCCAGGGAGAACGCCGCCTTGCGTTGGTCCTGGCCCTGGAAGGTATCGATTGCGGTTCCTCGTTGAAGAGCTGGGCGGTCTGAGGCGCTGGACGCAACTGGGGCCGAGCTTGAGCTCGGCCCCACGGTGCGGCTTGAGGTGTTGGGCTTGATCCGCGAACCGGACACACATCGGCCGCGACGGCTCCCCCTCCGCGCCGCCGCGGCCGATCCCCGTGTGGTGTGGTCTGCTCAGGCAGGCTCGTCCGTGGCGTGGATGTTGTCCGTGGACGCGTCGCCGGACTCCTCGCTCGGAGCGATCGGGTTCTTGGTGGTGAGCGGCTCGCTCGTGGCGTGGATGTTGTCCGTGGTCGCCGTCGGCTCGTCCGTGGCGTGGATGTTGTCGGTGCTGGTCTCGTCGCTCATGACTGGCTCCCCTGGCAGTTTTCGATGCAATGGTTCGGAAAGGCCCGCCCGGCAACTCCCCCGAGGGCCGCCGGACGGGCACTTCTGGGCCGGTTCACCTTAGAGGTGCGGCCACTCGCCGTCCCGTCTGCCCCCCGACGCGACGGATCGACATGCATGAGAGTGCCGGGTGGCGATAAACGAACGATGAACGCCCAGACGTCAGGCCTCAGGCAACTGCCAGTGGATTGAGCAGGGCTCTCACCGTGTCGGCCTCAGAGGCGTCCAACGCCTGGAAGATATCCAGGGATTCGCGCCAGCAGACCTGGGCTCGACCGGATTGCCCGATGCCGCTCAACGCCCGGCCGAGGACGATGAGGACGTTGCCCTTGCGCCAGTCGCCACCGATGCCGCGCAGGACCGTCAGGGCCATTTCGGCGTTCGCGGCCGCCTGCGCCGGGCGCTGGGCGGCAAGGTCGGCCTCGGCGAGACGGAAGAGGGACATGCCCTCCCACAGGCGTTGGCGGCTGCTCCGGAACACCGTCAGCGCCTCGCCCAGGCGTGCTGCGGCCTCGGACAGCCGACCGCTCTGCGTGAGCGCGAGGCCCAGCGCGTACCGGCCGTTGGCGCCCTTGAGTTCGTGGCCCATGGCGTCGTACATGTCGGTGCCTTGCTGGGCCAGGGAAACCGCGCTGCCGGTCCGCCCGGTCGCCAGGTGGATGCGGGAGAGGTTGCAGAGTGCGCTCGCCTCGCCGGGCTCGTCGGCACAGGCACGGAAGCGTTCGATCGCCCGGGTGAGGTGTGCCTCGCCGTCCTCGTATTGGTTCTGGTAGAGGGCGATAACGCCGAGGGTGTTGAAGGCCCAGCAGCTCGTCAAGTGGTCGGTGTCATCCGCGAGTTCGGCCGCCCTCGCGGCCTCTTGGCCGGCGGGGTCGAAGCGGCCGGTGATGTGGTGGACGTAGGCCAGTGTGATCAGAGCGCGTGCCTCCGCGCGCGGGTCCGCAGCGTCTTGTGCGGCTTTACGCAAAGCGGTTGCAACGCCTTCGTAGGTCTTGGAGTTGGTTCCGGACTCCGCCAGATCGACCGCCGCCCACAGGAGGTCGACGGCACGCCTCACCGTCCCGGGCTCCGTGGACTGGCGAGCGCACGCGAGCATGCAGATCGCTTCGGAATACAGCCAGTCCTGAGCCCGGTGCCGGTCGTCGAACGTCAGCCCCGGGTACTCCGCGACCTCCAGATGATCCACCAGCCGATCCCCCGGCCGCTCGATCGCATAAACCCCGGCCGCCGTCGCCAAGTAGAAGTCCAGCAACCGCGACATGGCCGCATCCCGCTCACTCGACGGCTGCTCATCCCGTTCCGCGCAGGCACGCGCGTAGAGCCGTACCAGGTCGTGGTAGCGGTACCGGCCGGGAGCCGCCGACTCGAGCAATGACGTGTCGACCAGGGACTCCAGCAGGTCCTCGGTGGCCTCGACCGGCAGGTCGAGCACCGCGGCCGCGGCGGCCAGCGAGATGTCCGGGCCGTCGGCCAGGCCCAGCAGCCGGAAGGCGCGTGCCTGGGCCGACTCCAGCTGGCCGTAGCCCAGCTCGAAGGTGGCCTTCACCGCCAGGTCGCCCGCCTGGAGTTCGTCCAGACGACGGCGCTCGTCGGCGAGCTTCGCCGCCAGGACCGACACCGTCCACGTACGCCGCGCGGCCAGTCGTGACGCCGCGATACGGATCGCGAGCGGCAGGAAGCCGCAGGCCGCGACCACGTCGAGGGCGGCCTCGCGCTCGGAGGCGACCCGCTCCTCGCCGACGATCTTGGTGAAGAGCTGGAGGGCCTCCTCCGGGCTCATCACATCCAGGTCCACCAGATGCGCCCCCGCCAGGTCCACCATCCGCACCCGGGAGGTGACGAGGGCCGCGCAGCCCTCCATCCCCGGAAGCAGCGGACGCACCTGCGCGGCATCCCGCGCGTTGTCCAGCAGCACCAGCACCCGACGGCCGTCCAGAACCGAGCGGTACAGGGCCGAGCGCTCCTCCAGGGAGTCGGGGATCGCGGAGTCGGCCGTGCCGAGGGCCCGCAGGAAGGCGCCCAGGACCGTCTCCGGTTCCGCCGCTCTCGAGCCCGCGCCCTGCAGGTCGACGTACAGCTGTCCGTCGGGGAAGGCGCCGCGCGCCTGGTGTGCGACGTGCACGGCCAGCGTCGTCTTGCCGACGCCCCCGATGCCCGCCAGCGCGGACACCGCCATCACGCTGCCCTCGGCGGTGGAGGCGGAGGCGAGGACGCGGCTGAGTTCCTGGACGAAGGCGTTGCGGCCGGTGAAGTCGGTGACCGTGGCCGGGAGTTGGGCGGGGCGGACCGGTGCGGCGGTGGGCTCGGCCGCCGGGGCGGACGGTCCCGCGAGGCCCGGGTCCGCCTGCAGGATCCGCTGCTGGAGTTCCTTCAGGCCCGCCCTCGGGTCCACGCCCAGCTCGTCGGCGAGCAGGCGCCGCGTGTCCGCGTACACCGCGAGGGCCTCCGCCTGGCGGCCGCTGCGGTACAGCGCCAGCATCAGCAGTTCGCGCAGGCGTTCGCGGAGAGGGTGGGCCGCCGTGAGGGCGGTCAGTTCGGAGACCGCCTCGGCGTGGCAGCCCTGTTCCAGGTCCATGTCGAGCAGCGTCTCGAGGAGCTGGAGCCGCCACTCCTCCAGGCGCGCCCGCTGTGTCTCCGCGTACGGGCCCGGCACGTTCGCCAGCGGTTCGCCGTCCCACAGGCTCAGCGTCTGCCGCAGCACCTCGCGGGCGTGGCAGAGGCCCCCGGCACTGCGGGCCTTCTCCGCGTCCGCCGCCAGTTCCTGGGCCTGGGCGAGGTCCAGCGTCCCGCCGCCGGCGGACAGGCGGATCGCGTAGCCGCCCGCCTCGCTGATCAGGACGCCGGGGTCCAGCGTCTTCCTGAGCCGGGACGCGTACGTACGGACGGCGGCCAGCGCCTGGGAGGGGGGTTCGTCGCCCCACAGGGCGTCGATCAGTTCGGAGGCCGTGGCCGTGCGGCCCTCGCGGAGCAGCAGCGCGGCCAGCAGGGCGCGTTGCTGCGGGGACCCCGCGGGCAGGAGATCCTCCCCGCGCCAGGCGCGCACCGGGCCGAGCACGCTGAAGCGCAACGCCGCCGATTCCTCGGGACGCCACTGCTCCGGCACTCGCGGCACATCGTCCATCGCTGTCCCCCTGCTGAACCGTCAGTACAACGAGGCCAGTTTGCCTTGTTCATGGCGGATGCGTCAGCCGTGCGAGACAGGATCGCAGGCAGGCTCACGGGACACCACAAGGTCCTCACACTGCCTCCCCACACATCCGCACAGACTCGCTCAATCCGGAGCCGCCGAACCAGGTAGCTGACGGACCGTCAGATCAGCGCTACCGTGGCCCGTATGGAGACCATGCAGACCACGGAGACCGCGGAGAGCCTCTCGACTCCCTCACCCCCCTCAATTCCCTTCCCGCAGATCATCTCGGTCGACGACCACACGGTGGAGCCCCCCGACGTCTGGCAGGACCGGCTCCCGAAGAAGTACCTGGACACCGGACCCCGCATCGTCCGCGCCCCGCTGAAGGAAATGAGCTTCCTGGGCGGGAAGTTCGCACCCGTCATGGGCAACCCCGGCGACGACGGTCCCATCGGCGACTGGTGGATCTACGAGGACCTGCACCGGCCCCTCACCCGCCTCGACACCGCCGTGGGATACGACCGGGACGAGATACGGCTCGAAGTCATCACGTACGAGCAGATGCGACCGGGTTCGTACGACGTGCCCCAGCGTCTGGCCGACATGGACGTCAATCACGTCCAGTCCGCCCTCTGCTTCCCCACCTTCCCCCGCTTCTGCGGCCAGACGTTCACCGAGGCCAAGGACCGTGAGCTGGGGCTTCTGGGCGTCAAGGCCTACAACGACTGGATGGTGGAGGAGTGGTGCGGGCCCGCGGCCCAGGGCCGTCTCATACCGCTCACGCTCATCCCCCTCTGGGACCCCCGGCTTGCGGCGGAAGAAGTACGCCGTAATGCCGCCCGTGGCGTACGCGCGGTGGCCTTCTCCGAGATCCCGCCCCATCTGGGGCTCCCCTCCATCCACACCGACGACTGGGACCCCTTCCTCGCCGCCTGTGACGAGACCGGCACCGTCATCGCCATGCACATCGGCTCCAGCAGCAAGATGCCGTCGACCTCCGCGGACGCCCCGCCCGCCGTCGGCTCCACCATCACCTTCGCCAACTGCTGTTTCTCGATGGTGGACTGGCTGATGAGCGGCAAGTTCGAGCGCTTCCCGAACCTGAAGGTGATGTACGCGGAAGGGCAGATCGGCTGGATCCCCTACATCCTTGAGCGCGCGGATGTGGTGTGGGAAGAGAACCGCGGCTGGGGCGGCGTCGCCGACAAGGTCCACCGGCCGCCGTCCGAGCTCTTCGCCGACCACGTCTACGGCTGCTTCTTCGACGACGCCTTCGGCCTCAGGAACCTCGACGCGATCGGCGTCGGCAACGTGCTGTACGAGACCGACTACCCCCACTCCGACTCCACCTGGCCGGAGTCCAGGCAGGTAGGCGAGGCCCAGATGGGGCACCTCGACGCGGACGTGGTCGACCGGATCGTACGGCGCAACGCGATTGAGCTGCTGGGGCTCACCAAGGACGGTCTCTGGGCGCCCTGAATCCCGGCCGACCCCTTGTCTGACGGTTCGTCAGCTACGACCATGAGTCCATGTGACGAACCGTCAGACGAAGGGTGCCGCCCATGCAGGTGCTGCCGGAGAGTGACCGGCTGGCGTACGGAATGCAGCTCCCGATCCAGTCCCAGAGCACCATCTACGCGGAAGGCTGGGAGGCCACCGCCACCCCCGCCGACCTCGTCGAGATCGCCCGCAGCGCCGACCGCTCCGGCTTCGCGTACCTCGCGAGCTGCGACCACGTCGCCATACCGCGGCGCCTCGCGGGCGCGATGAGCACCATCTGGTACGACCCGGTCGCCACGCTCGCCCATCTGGCGGGCGTGACCGAGCGCGTACGGCTGCTCAGTCATGTCGCGATCGTCGGGCTGCGGCATCCGCTCGTCACGGCCAAGCAGTACGCGACGCTCGACCATCTGTCGGGCGGCCGTCTGATCCTCGGGGTCGGCGCCGGACACGTACAGGAGGAGTTCGAGGCACTGGGGGTGGACTTCGAGCGGCGGGGGGCTGTCCTCGACGAGTCCATCGACGCGCTGCGGGCCGCGCTCGGGCCCGATGAATTCCCTGTCCATCACGGGAAGTTGTACGACTTCGAGGGGCTCGGGCAGCGCCCCCGGCCCGCGCAGGAGCACATCCCCGTGTGGGTCGGCGGCTCCTCGCCCGCCGCCGTGCGCCGGGCCGCGCTGCGGGGCGACGGGTGGCTGCCGCAGGGGGATCCGCGCGACCGGCTGCCGGGGCAGATCGCCCGTCTGGGGCGGCTCCGGGCGGAGGCGGGCATCGAAGCCCCCCTCACCGTCGGCGCCATCACCGAGCCGCTGTACGTCGGTGAACCGGGCTGGGATGTCGGGCGGCGCACGGTCAGCGGGCCGCCCGAGGCGCTCGCCGAGTCGCTGCGGGCGTACCGCGCGATGGGGGTGCACCAGATCCAGGTGCGGTTCCGCAGCAGGAGCCGCGCCGAACTCACCGACCAGATCACGGCGTTCGGCGCGGACGTCGCGCCTCACCTCTAAGGAGAGCCATGGGCAAGCTGGACGGACGTGTCGTCCTCATCACCGGCGCGGCGCGCGGACAGGGCGAGCAGGAGGCGCGGCTCTTCGCGGCGGAGGGCGCCCAGGTCGTCATCGGGGACGTACTCGATGATCAAGGGGCCGCGCTGGCCAAGGAGGTGGGGGCGCACTACGTCCACCTCGACGTGGGCCGGGAGGGCGACTGGCGTGCGGCCGTGACGGCGGCCAAGGAGGCGTACGGGCGGATCGACGGGCTCGTCAACAACGCCGGCATCCTGCGCTTCAACGAACTGGTCAGCACGCCGCTCGACGAGTTCCAGCAGATCGTGCAGGTCAACCAGGTGGGTGTGTTCCTCGGGATCAAGACCGTCGCGCCCGAGATAGAGGCCGCGGGCGGCGGCACGATCGTGAACACGGCCTCGTACGCGGGGCTGACCGGCATGGCGTTCGTGGGCGCGTACACGGCGACCAAGCACGCCATCGTCGGCCTCACCCGTGTCGCGGCCCTCGAACTGGCCGCCAAGAAGATCCGGGTCAACGCCGTCTGCCCGGGGGCCGTCGACACCGCGATGAGCAACCCGGCCCAGCTCGACCCGGAAGCGAACGCCGAGGAGATGGGCGAGGCGCTCGACGAGCTGTACAGCAAGCTGGTGCCGCTCGGGCGGATCGGGAAGCCGGAGGAGGTCGCCCGGCTCGCCCTCTTCCTGTCCAGCGAGGACTCCTCGTACATCACCGGGCAGCCGTTCGTGATCGACGGGGGATGGCTGGCGGGCGTGAGCGTTCTCTGACGCCGTATCAGGTATTGACGGTGCATGCGCACGGTGGAACAGTCGGCTCAATGAATCTGACGGTACGTCAGATAACTGGATGGGGACGGTGAACCTCCTTGGAATTCGGGCTCTTTGTACAGGGATATGTGGGCAAGCGGGCCGAGACCGATCCGCTCGCGGAGCACAAGGCGCTGATGGAGGAGACCGAGTACGTCATCCAAGCGGACAAGTCCGGCTTCAAGTACGCCTGGGCGTCCGAGCACCACTTCCTGGAGGAGTACTCGCACCTCTCGGCGAACGACGTCTACCTCGGCTATCTGGCGCACGCGACCGACCGCATCCATCTCGGCTCCGGGATCTTCAACCCGCTCGCCCAGGTCAACCATCCGGTGAAGGTCGCCGAGAAGGTCGCCATGCTCGACCATCTCTCCGAGAACCGCTTCGAGTTCGGCAGCGGCCGGGGCGCCGGCAGCCACGAGATCCTCGGCTTCCTTCCCGGCATCACCGACATGAACTACACCAAGGAGATCTGGGAAGAGACCATCGCCGAGTTCCCGAAGATGTGGCTCCAGGACGAGTACGTCGGGTTCAAGGGCAAGCACTGGCAGCTGCCGCCCCGCAAGGTGCTCCCCAAGCCGTACGGGAAGTCGCACCCCGCGATGTGGTACGCCGCCGGGTCGCCGCCCTCGTACGCCATGGCCGCCCGCAAGGGGCTCGGGGTGCTCGGCTTCAGCGTGCAGAAGGTCTCCGACATGGAGTGGGTCCTTGAGCAGTACAAGACGGCGGTCGTCAACGCCGAGCCCATCGGGGACTTCGTCAACGACAACGTGATGGTGACGACCACCGCGATCTGCGCGCCGACGCACGACGAGGCGATACGGATCGCGGTCGGCGGCGGACTGCACTACCTGCCGTCCCTCGTCTTCCGCTACCACGACACCTTCCCGCGCCCCGAGGGCTTCCCCGTCTGGCCCGAGACGCTCCCCGAGTACAACGCGGAGTTCGTCGAACTCCTCATCGAGGAGGAGCTGTTGATCTGCGGCGACCCGGACGAGGTGCTCACCCAGTGCAAGCGCTGGGAGCAGGCGGGCGCCGACCAGCTCAGCTTCGGACTGCCGGTCGGAGTCCCGCCCGAGTACACGCTCCAGACGATCAAGCTGATCGGCGAGCACGTGATTCCGAAGATCGACACGGATCCGGTGCACCGCACGACCCGGTTCCGCCAGGCCGCCTGAAGCTCCGCCGGGGAAGCCGGGTTGCCGCCGTTGGACTGCGGGCCGTCCGTGGCCGGTCGCGCAGTTCCCCGCCCCCCTTGAGGGCGCGGATCGCACGGTACTTGAGGAGGCAAAGGACATGCTCGACCACCTGATCAGGGGTGCGACCGTCGTCGACGGAACGGGCGGCCCTGCGTTCACCGCCGACGTCGGCATACAGAACGGCCGGATCGCAGCCGTCGGCACGCACATCGGGGAGGCCCGGACGACCGAGGACGCGACCGGGCTCGTCCTCGCCCCCGGCTTCGTCGACCCGCACACGCACTACGACGCCCAGCTGTTCTGGGACCCGTACGCGACCCCGTCCCTGAACCACGGGGTGACGACGGTCGCGGGCGGCAACTGCGGTTTCACGCTGGCCCCGTTGAACCCCTTGAGGCCTGAGGACGCCGACTACACGCGCCGCATGATGTCCAAGGTCGAGGGCATGTCCCTGGTCGCCCTGGAGGAGGGCGCGCCCTGGAACTGGCACACCTTCGGGGACTACCTGGACGCCTTGGAGGGGCGGATCGCCGTCAACGCGGGCTTCATGGTGGGGCACTGCGCGCTGCGGCGGTACGTCATGGGGGCGGAGGCGGTGGGCGGGCAGCCGTCCGAGGTGCAGCTCCAGCAGATGCTGCGGCTCTTCCACGAGGCGATGGACGCCGGGGCCTGGGGCCTGTCCACCACCCAGTCCTCCACCCACTCCGACGGCGACGGGAAGCCGGTCGCCTCCCGGCACGCGGAGCCGGCGGAGCTGCTGGCGCTCAGCAGGGCCATCGCCGACCACGAAGGTACCCAGATCGAGGCCATCGTCGCGGGCTGCCTCGACCAGTTCAGCGACGACGAGATCGATCTGTTCGTGGAAATGAGCGCGGCGGCGGGCCGCCCGCTGAACTGGAACGTGCTGACGATCGACGCCGCCGTCCCCGAACGCGTCCCCCGCCAGCTGGAGGCGAGTGAGCGCGCCCGCAAGGCGGGTGGCCGCATCGTCGCCCTCACCATGCCGATCCTCACGCCGATGAACATGTCGCTGGGCACCTTCTGCGCGCTGAACCTGATCCCGGGATGGGGTGAGGTGCTCGGGCTCCCCGTGCCGGAGCGGATCGCCCGGCTGCGCGACCCGGAGGTCCGTGCGGAGATGCTGCGGCGGGCCGCTTCCAAGGAAGCCGGTGTCTTCCGGCGGCTCGCCAACTTCGGGCGGTACGTCATCGGGGACACCTACAGCGCGGCGAACGAGGGCCTGACCGGGCGGGTGGTGAAGGACATCGCCGCCGAGCGCGGCCAGGAAGCCTTCGAGTGCCTCGTGGAGATCTGCGCCGACGACGACCTGCGTACGGTGCTGTGGCCGATGCCCACCGACAACGACCCCGACTCCTGGGCCCTCCGTCAGGAGACGTGGCGGCACGAGGACGTCATGCTCGGCGGCTCCGACGCGGGCGCCCATCTGGACCGCATGTGCGGAGCGCCGTACACCACCCGGTTCATCGGGGACTGTCTGCGCGGGCGGAAGCTGGTGACGCTGGAGCAGGCCGTGAAGATGCTGACGGACGACCCGGCACGGCTCTTCGGCCTGCGGGAGCGCGGACGCGTCGAGGTGGGATTCCATGCCGACCTGGTGCTCTTCGACCCGGAACGGATCGACGCCGGCAAGGCCACTCTGGTGCACGACCTGCCGGGCGACAGTCCGCGTCTCGACTCCAAGGCGATCGGGATAACGGCCGTGTGGGTCAACGGAGTCGAGGCGATCCGGGGCGATGAGGTGACGGGAGCCGTGCCCGGCAAGGTGCTCCGCTCCGGGCGGGACACGGCGACGGTGAGCACCAGGTGACCGACGACAGGGGGAGGGCCGATGAGCAGAGGCTGTTCATCGGCGGGTCATGGGTGGTGCCCGACAACGGGTTCTACGAGGTGATCGACCCGGCGACCGAGGGCGTCGTCGGGCGGGCGCCCGAGGCCTCGCGGGAACAGGTGCACGCGGCCGCCGCCGCGGCCCGCGAGGCCTTCGGGGCGTGGTCGCGCACGCCCGCCGAGGAGCGGGCCGCCGTCCTCGACCGGGCGGCGGGGATCATCGAGCGCAACTTCGTCCCGTACGCCGAACTCGCCCAGGCCGAGAGCGGCGCCACGACGGCGACGGCGCGCGGAATGCAGGTCGGCGTCGGGGTCGCCCGCTTCCGCCGGTACGCGAAGGCCGAGCCCGTCGAGCAGCCGCTGCCGCCGCAGATCAACGAGGCCGGACCCTTCGGCAAGGCGGCCGTCATGGGCGCACTGGCCGTACGCCAGCCCGTCGGCGTGGTCACCTGCATCACCTCGTACAACAACCCGTGGGCGAATCCGGCGGGCAAGATCGCCCCGGCGCTGGCGATGGGCAACACGGTGGTCGTGAAGCCGGCCCCGCAGGACCCCCTCTCCGTGTACCGGATGGCGGAGGCGCTGGAGGCGGCGGGCGCCCCGCCGGGGGTGGTCAATGTCGTGAGCGGCTCACGCCCGGAGGTGGGCGAGGCCGCGGTGGATTGTGCCGATGTGGACATGGTGAGCTTCACCGGGTCCACGGCCGTCGGGCAGCGGATCGCCGAGGTGTGCGGGCGGGGGATGAAGCGGCAGCTGATGGAGCTGGGCGGGAAGGGGGCGGCGGTCGTCTTCGACGACGCGGATGTCGAGTCGGCCGTGAGGGGTATCGGTACGACCTTCTCGTTCTACAGCGGGCAGATCTGTACGGCGCCGACGCGGGTGCTGGCACAGCGGGGCGTGCACGACCGGCTGGTGGAGCAACTGGCGGCGTACGCCGGGTACTTGAAGGTGGGTGATCCGCGGGAGCAGGGTACGGTGGTCGGCCCCGTCATCTCTGGCGCCCACCGGGACCGCGTCGAGTCGTACGTCGAGCTGGGCCGGAAGGAGGGGGCGCGGGTCGTCACGGGCGGCCAACGCCCCGCTCTCGAACGCGGCTTCTACGTCGCCCCCACCCTCCTCGCCGACTGCACCCCCGACATGCGGGTGGTCCGCGAGGAGATCTTCGGCCCGGTCGTCGTGGTCGTCCCCTTCGAGGACGAGGAGGAGGCCGTAGCCCTCGCGAACGACAGCGACTACGGCCTGATCGACTACGTCTGGTCCGGCGACGTCGCCCGCGCCTTCCGCGTCGCCCGTCGCCTCCGGGCCGGCGGGGTGGGCGTGAACACCGTAGGCCGCAACATGGAGGCCCCCTTCGGCGGCTTCAAGAAGAGCGGCGTGGGGAGGGACGTGGGGTCGTACGCGTTGCACGCGTACAGCGAGGTGCAGGCGATCGTCTGGCCGGGGTGAGGGGACGTGTCCGTCCCTGGGCTCCGCCCCAGATCCCGTTCGCGCAGGTCCCCGCGCCCCTTTTCAGGGGCGCGGGGACCTGCGCAAAACTCAGTCCTCCAAGTCCACCCGCACCGTCAGCAACCGACCCCCCACCGCCCGGACAGCAGCACTGTTCAGCCGGGGCAGCGTCTTCAGACGGGCCCGGGGGTCGTCGTCCGGGAGAAGGTGGGCCGTGCCGCTGTGCCAGCGGCCCCTGATGCGGACGCGAACCCGCGCGTCGGCGCGGATGTTGCGCACGTACTGGGACCTCTCCCCGTATTCGGAGACCAGCCAGAAGGAGTCGCCGACACGACGGCCGCCCACCGGGGTACGGCGGGGCAGGCCGGACTTCCGGCCCGTGGTCTCCAGCACGGTCTGAATCGGCAGACGGCGCAGCACCGGGTTGCCGACGTGCCGCTGGAACGGCGTGACGATCCGGTACTTGAGCTCGGCGTAGCGCGTCATGTGGGGGCCGCCTCTCCTGTTCGTCGCCACTGAAATTACACCGGGCCCGATGGGGGCGGGCGTAGCGATGTTACGGCCGAGGGTAGCGTCGCTAACACATCGGCGTTAGCGTTGCTCCTGTCGGGGGGCGAATCACCGCTACCCCAGCAGTGACAAGGAGCAACGCCATGAGTGAGCGGTACGAGCAGTACGAGCCGTCGAGCACCTCCCCGCGCGTGGCCGTCGTCACCGGCGGATCCCGCGGCATCGGCCGGGAGACCGCCGAGCGACTCGCCGCCGACGGTTACGCCGTCGTCGTGAACTACGCGGGCAACGAGGCCGAGGCCGACAAGGCCGTCGCCGCGATCACCGAGGCCGGCGGCCGGGCGATCGCCGTCCGCGCCGATGTGGCCGAGGAGACCGAGGTGGCCGCCCTCTTCGACGCGGCCGAGTCCGCGTACGGCGGGGTCGACGTCGTTGTGCACGCGGCGGGCGTCATGACCCTCGCCCCGCTCGTCGACCTCGACCTCGACGCCCTCGACCGGATGCACCGCACCAACATCCGCGGCACGTTCGTCGTCGACCAGCAGGCCGCGCGCCGGCTGCGCGCGGGCGGCGCGATCATCAACTTCTCCAGCTCCGTACTGGCGCTCGCGATCCCCGGATACAGCGCGTACGCCGCCACGAAGGGCGCCGTCGAGGCCATGACCCTGATCCTGGCCCGCGAGATGCGCGGCCGGGACATCACCGTCAACGCGGTGGCACCCGGCCCGACCGCCACCGCCCTGTTCCTGGACGGCAAGGACGAGGAGACCGTCGCGCGGATGGCCGCCCAGCCGCCGCTGGAGCGCCTCGGCACCCCCGAGGACATCGCCGGGGTCGTCGCCTTCCTGGCGGGACCGGCCGGGCGCTGGGTCAACGGCCAGGTGGTCCGGGCCAACGGCGGCATCGCGTAAATCCCCCCGATCCTTCACCCCTGGAGTTCCACCATGTCCGTCACAGCCAAGACGATCCTCATCACCGGCGCCGGTTCCGGCTTCGGCGCCCTGTCCGCCCGCGCGCTCGCCCGCGCCGGGCACACGGTCTACGCGGCGATGCGTGACACGGCGGGCCGCAACGCGAGCCGTGTCGCGGAGGCGGCGGCGTACGCCGCCGAGCACCAAGTGGATCTGCGTACGGTCGAACTGGACGTCCTGTCCCAGGAGTCGGCGTACGCCGCCGTCGACACCGTGCTGGCGCAGACCGGCTCGCTGGATGTCGTCGTCCACAACGCGGGCCACATGGTGACCGGCCCGACCGAGGCCTTCACCCCCGAGGAACTGGCCGCGGTTTACGACACCAACGTGCTCGGCACCCAGCGCGTCAACCGGGCCGCGCTGCCGCACCTGCGCGCACAGGGGCACGGGCTGGTGCTGTGGGTCGGCTCCACGTCCAGCAGGGGCGGCACCCCGCCGTATCTCGCGCCGTACTTCGCCGCCAAGGCCGCGATGGACGCGCTCGCCGTCTCGTACGCCGCCGAGCTGGCCCGCTTCGGCATCGAAACGACCATCGTGGTGCCGGGCGCCTTCACCTCCGGCACGAACCACTTCGCCACGGGCGGTCACCCCTCCGAGCAGACCGTGATCCCGGCGTACGAGGAGCGCTACGCGGGCCTGATGGACCAGGTCGGCCAGCGCCTGGCCGCCCTCGCGCCCGCCGACGCGGACGTGTCCCAGGTGGCCGACGCGATCGTCGAGGTCGTCGGCACTCCGCACGGAAAGCGGCCCTTCCGGGTCCACGTCGACCCGTCGAACGACGGTTCCGAGGAGGTCAGCCGGGTCGCGGACCGCATCCGGGCGGAGTTCCTGACGAGGATCGGCCTCGAGGACCTCCTCGCCCCGCACGAGACGGCCGTATGACCAGCCGTGTGACCAGGCACATGACCAGCCGTACGGCCTCGGATAGCGTCGCTCCCGTGAGTACGAAAGCGCGCATTCTCGAAGTGGCGGCCGCCCTGGTCGCGGAGTCCCCGAACGGGGACGTCTCGACCCGGGCGGTCTGCGAGGCCGCCGGGGTCGGTGCCCCGGCGCTCTACCGCCACTTCGGGGACAAGGAGGGCCTGCTGTCGGCGGTCGTCGACCGCGGCTGGGAGAAGTACCTGGCGGCCAAGCGTGAACGTCGACCCGGTACGGACCCGGTGCAGGACCTGCGCGACGGCTGGGACTCGCACACCGAGTTCGCACTCCAGAACCCGAACCTCTACCGCCTCATGAACTCCCCGGCCATGCGTACGCCGCCGGCCGCGGCCCTGGAGTCCCACGAGATCCTCACCGCGGACCTTCGGCGAGCCGCCGAACAGGGCAAGTTGCGCCTCGCCCCGGAGCTGGCCGCCCAGATCATCTTGTCCGCCAATGTCGGCGTCGCCCTGATGCTGGTCTCCCGCCCGTCGACCTTCACCGACCGGACGGTCTCCCGCCGGGTACGGGACGCGGTACATGCGGTGGTCTTCACCCCGGACGTGACGCAATCCCGTACGCCGTCCACGAGCGCCCCGGCCGAAACCGGCGTCCCCGCCACCGCGACCCGCCTGGGCGCCCTCCTGCGCCAGACCCCGAGCCCGGCCTTCACCCCGGCCGAGGGCGCCCTGCTCTCCGAGTGGCTGGACCGCCTCTCGAACACGCCGCCCGAGTAGGGCCGGGGGTGAGGGACACCCCCGGGTGGGCCTGTCGCACCCGGGGGTGTGTACGTGCCGGATCTACGGGTGCAGCACCACCTTTGTGTAGCCCTCGATCCGCTTGTCGAACTTGTCGTAGGCCGACGAGGCCTGGTGCAGCGGCAGTTCGTGGGAGACGACGAAGCTGGGCTTCGCCCGGCCTTCGATGATCATGTCTCGCAGGTACCGGTTGTAGCGCTTCACGTTGCACTGCCCGGTACCCATCCGCAGGCCCTTCTCGAAGAGCTTGCCGATCGAGACGGAGAGCATGCCGTGTTTGGCCTGATCGTCCGGGCCTCCGGGGTCGGACGGGACGTAGAGGCCTGGCACGCCGAGCGCTCCGGTGGCTCGGACCGTGCCGACGAGCGAGTTCAGGACGGTCGCCGGTTCCTCTTGGTCTGTGCCGCGCGCCATCGCCTGGTAGCCGACGGCGTCAACGCCCTTGTCCGTGCCGATGCCCTCGGTCTGGTCCTTGATCTGCTCGATCGGGTCGCCCTCGGCGAAGTTGATCGGAACCGCGCCTATCTCCTCGGCCTTCTGCAGCCGCTCGGGGACCCGGTCCACGACGAACACCTTCTTCGCGCCGCGGAGCAGCGCCGAGTAGGCGGCCATGAGACCAACGGGCCCACCGCCGTACACCGCGACGCTCTCGCCAGGGCGGACCTGGGCGAGTTCGCAGCCGTGGTAGCCGGTGGGGAAGATGTCGGCGAGCAATATGAAATCGCTCTCGTGCTCGTTTCCCTGCGGCAGTTTCAGGCAGTTGAAGTCGGCGTAGGGAACGCGCAGGTATTCGGCCTGGCCGCCCGTCCAGGGCCCCATGGCGACATAGCCGTAAGCTCCGCCCGCGAAACCGGGATTGACGGTCTGACAGAATCCGGTGAATCCCTCGACACAGTTGGTGCAGAACCCGCAGGCGACATTGAAGGGCACGACCACGCGGTCGCCTTCCTTGAGCGCGGTGACGCCCTGGCCGAGTTCCTCGATGATTCCCATGTTCTCGTGCCCGAAGACAATTCCGGGCTCGGCGGCGGTGCGGCCCTCGTACATGTGCAGATCGGAGCCGCATATCGCGGTTGAGGTGATCCGTATGATCACATCGTTCGGATGCTGAATGCTCGGCTTTTCAACGTCTTCGACCGCAACGGTGAACGGTCCTTTGTAAACGACGGCTTTCATGACTGCCACCTCCGCTCGGTGACGCACGTGTCTATGTGCCACGCGCCCGCCCCGTTTTTGCCGCGTGACCTATCTCTCATGATTCTCCGGCCTGCTCGATAGGACAACCCGGTAATATCTGAATGAATAATCAACTGCCGCCGTACCGAGAAATCGATGGAGAGCGAGGGCAAGACGTGCCAGCACAGAGACTGGGAACCCTGCTTGTCCCCGTACCGGGGCTCTCCGGCACCACCTACCCGCCAGGGACGACCGTGACTGTCCGCGGTCGAGGCGCGACTGTCGACGCCTTCGTCAACGGCGACTGGCTTCCTTTGTCGTGGTGGGAATTCTCCGACGGCCTCCGCGAGGACATCGCCGACCGCTGACACCTCCCGCGCCACCCATGGCTCCGCACCGGACGCCGTGCGATGGCACTCCTGTCCGGGCCTGTGGACGCTGGAAGCCTGAGCTGCCGCCCACCCTCCGCAGCCGCTCGGCCGGCCCGGGGACCCCTCACCCGCGGCCCCCGTGGCCACTTCCGGACCGCTCAACCGCGGCTGCTCCTGAGTGTTACTCCTGCTCCCCGGGCGCCCCCAGGAAAATCGGATTCGTGAACGCCGCCAACGGCCCCGGCAGCGGGCCCACCGCCACCTCGTGCCGCAGTTCCGCTCGTACGTACGCCGCGTACGCCGCCGTCGTCTGCCATTCGGCCGTGCCGGAGCCGGAGACCGGCAGGGGCGCGCTGGTGAAGAGGACGCCCTGGTCGGTGACGAAACGGATCGTGCAGCGGGGGGCGCCGGTGGCCGCCAGCCGGATGGTGACCGGGGTGTCCTTGTCCACGCGGAGGCGTTCGCCGATGCCCGCGTGTTCGCCCTTGGGGCCGGATGCCGTGAAGGTGAGGGAGACCAGCTTCGACTCGGCCACGTAGGAGCGGCCGGCGCGGATGCCGGCCTGGATGGCCTCGCGGGTCAGGTCATCGGCGAGGACGACCGTCTGGGGGGTGCCGATCGGGTCGGGGTCCCGGTGGGCGTCGCTGTTGCCCATCGCCGGGATCCAGTCGCGGCCGGAGCGCACGGCGGCGACCAGCGTGTTGTCCCACTCGGCGAGGGACACCTCGTCGTCGGGGGTGAACGGGCCGTTCCACACCTCGACCGCGTCCGCCTCCCCGAAGCCGAACTTCCAGCCGCAGCCGATGCAGGTGGCGTGCGGATGGGCGGGCACGACGAGGCCCCCGGCGTGGCGGATCTGGCGGGCGTACTTGCCGAAGCGGTTGTCGCGGGCCCGGTAGCGCCAGTCGACGAAGGTGCCCGGGTCCGTGCCGAGCGCCAGGACGTGGCCGTTCCTCGTCGTCACCTCCTCGCCGAGCATGATCAGGAGGTCGTCGCCCGCCTGGTCCGCCCAATGCGGGTGCGAGGAGTGCGTGTTGTGCTCGGAGGTGTTGATGAAGTCCAGCCCTGCCGCGCGGGCCAGCGCCGCGATCTCCGCGGGGGTGCGGCGGCCGTCCGAGTACCAGGAGTGCAGATGGCAGTCGCCGCGGTACCAGTCACGGCCGCGGCCCTTCGCCCGCGACGGGGGGTACACCGGGGCCGGGGTCGCGTCCTGCTCCCCGTACGTCAGCGTGATCGTGACCTCGTACGGCAGGCCCTGCGGCGCCACCGTGTACGGGCCGAGCGCGATGTGCCAGGTGCCGGGCTTGATGAGACCCGGGAGGTAGCCCGGGGTCGCGTCGTCCGCCCGGACGAAGAACTCGGTGCGCGCCCCGCCCGACCAGCCGCGGAAGCCCCGGCCTCCCAGCTCCGTGCCGCGCTCGTCGAAGAGGCCGATGTCGAGGGCGTTGCCCGCGGTGCCGGCCGGGACGGACGGCTTCTCGTAGGTGTAGGCGACGTGGATCTCCCGCACCCCGTGCGGGACTTCGACCGGGAGGTACACGAAGTCCGGCGAACCGGTGGGCAGGGTGCCGCGCACCGTCCGGGTCTCCGAACCGCTCGTCCGGCTCCCGGATCCGTCGTCGGCCGCGGCTCCGCTCGCGAAGGTCACGCTTCCCAACGTAAGGGCGGCGACCGCTCCCGTCACGAACAGGGACCGTCTGTCGATGCCGTGGTCGTCCTCGCGCATGCTGCTGCTCCCAGGGTGTCGTGAGTGACAAGGTTGACGCAGGGGTGGTGCACGGGTGGTGCAGGCGTTGCACAGGGGTTGGCGCGGGGGGTGGCGCAGGGTGTGACCCGTACAACCCTGGTATTCAGCGGTGAACTGTGGTGCAAGGGAAGGGAATCGTCGGCTTTCGGGGAAGCGGCGCCGCACCGGGACCCGACCGCTCCCGCGCCACCAGTGGCAATCTGTAACGATCTGCCCGCCCGGAGGAATACGCCCGCGCCCTGTAATGCCTGATCACCGCGATCGTATGCTCGAAGGATGACGACTAGCGCGACTCCCGGAACCGGGCCGACGGCGAACTCCATGCGGCGCGCGCTGAGGCGTGCGCGGGACGGCGTCGCGCTCGACGTCACCGAGGCGGCGGTGCTGCTCCAGGCGCGCGGCGAGGACCTCGAGGACCTCACCGCCTCCGCCGCGCGGGTGCGTGACGCGGGCCTGGAGGCGGCGGGCCGCGCCGGCGTCATCACATACTCGAAGAGCGTCTTCATCCCGCTCACCCGGCTGTGCCGGGACAAATGCCACTACTGCACCTTCGTCACCGTGCCGGGCAAGCTGCGCCGGGCGGGCCACGGGATGTTCATGTCCCCGGACGAGGTCCTCGACATCGCCCGCCGGGGTGCCGAACTGGGCTGCAAGGAAGCCCTGATCACCCTCGGCGACAAGCCGGAGGACCGCTGGCCGGAGGCGCGCGAGTGGCTGGACGCGCACGGGTACGACGACACGATCGCGTACGTACGCGCCATCTCCATCCGCATCCTGGAGGAGACGGGGCTGCTGCCGCACCTCAACCCGGGCGTCATGTCCTGGACCGACTTCCAGCGGCTCAAGCCGGTGGCCCCGTCGATGGGCATGATGCTGGAGACGACCGCGACCCGGCTGTGGAGCGAGCCGGGCGGCCCGCACTACGGATCGCCCGACAAGGAACCGGCGGTCCGGCTGCGGGTCCTGGAGGACGCGGGCCGCTCCTCCGTCCCCTTCACCAGCGGCCTGCTGATCGGCATCGGCGAGACGTACGAGGAGCGCGCCGACTCCCTCTTCGCGCTGCGCCGGGTGTCGCGGTCGTACCACGGCATCCAGGAACTGATCATCCAGAACTTCCGGGCCAAGCCGGACACCGCGATGCGCGGGATGCCGGACGCGGAGCTGGACGAACTGGTCGCCACGGTCGCGGTGGCCCGGCACATCATGGGCCCGGCGGCCTGCCTCCAGGCGCCGCCGAACCTGGTGGACTCCGAGTACGGGCGGCTGATCGGCGCGGGCATCGACGACTGGGGCGGGGTCTCGCCGCTGACGATCGACCACGTGAACCCCGAGCGCCCGTGGCCGCAGATCGAGCAGCTCGCCGAGCAGTCCAGGGCCGCGGGCTTCGCACTGCGTGAACGCCTCTGCGTCTACCCGGAGTTCGTGCAGCGCGGTGAGCCCTGGCTGGACCCGCGGCTGCTGCCGCACGTGCGGGCGCTGGCCGACCCGGAGACCGGTCTCGCCCGCGAGGACGCCGTCGTGGAGGGGCACCCCTGGCAGGAGCCGGAGGAGGCGTTCACCGCGTCGGGCCGTACGGATCTGCACGTGTCGATCGACACCGAGGGCCGGACGTCCGACCGCCGCGACGACTACGAAGAGGTGTACGGCGACTGGGAGGCGCTGCGGGAGGCGGCCGCGCCCGGGATGGTGCCGTCCCGTATCGACACGGACGTACGCGCGGCGCTGGCGACGGCGGCCGACGACCCCACGAAGCTCACCGACGACGAGGCCCTCGCCCTGCTGCACGCGGACGGCCCGGCCCTGGACGCCCTCACCCGCATCGCGGACGACGTCCGCAAGTCGGCGGTCGGCGACGACGTCACGTACATCGTCACGCGGAACATCAACTTCACGAACGTCTGCTACACCGGCTGCCGCTTCTGCGCCTTCGCCCAGCGCCGCACGGACGCCGACGCGTACACCCTGTCGCTGGACCAGGTCGCGGACCGGGCCCAGCAGGCCTGGGACGTCGGGGCGGTCGAGGTCTGCATGCAGGGCGGCATCCACCCGGACCTGCCCGGCACGGCGTACTTCGACATCGCGCGCGCGGTGAAGTCCCGCGTCCCCGGCATGCACGTGCACGCCTTCTCCCCGATGGAGGTGGTGAACGGCGCGACCCGCACCGGGCTGTCGATCCGCGAATGGCTGACGGCGGCGAAGGAAGCGGGCCTGGACTCGATCCCGGGCACGGCGGCGGAGATCCTCGACGACGAGGTGCGGTGGGTCCTGACCAAGGGCAAGCTGCCCACGGCCACCTGGATCGAAGTGATCACCACCGCGCACGAGCTCGGCATCCGCTCCTCCTCGACCATGATGTACGGCCATGTGGACCAGCCCCGCCACTGGCTCGGCCACTTCCGCACCCTCTCCCGCATCCAGCAACAGACCGGCGGCTTCACGGAGTTCGTGACCCTCCCCTTCATCCACACCAACGCCCCGGTCTACCTGGCCGGCATCGCCCGCCCCGGCCCGACGACCCGCGACAACCGCGCGGTCATGGCGATGGCCCGCCTCCTCCTCCACCCGCACATCCCCAACATCCAGACCAGCTGGGTCAAGCTCGGCACGGACGGCGCGGCCGAAATGCTCCGCTCCGGCGCCAACGACCTCGGCGGCACGCTCATGGAGGAGACCATCTCCCGGATGGCGGGCTCGTCCTACGGCTCCTACAAGTCGGTCAAGGACCTGATCGCGGTCGCGGAGGCGGCTGGGCGTCCGGCCAAGCCGCGGACGACGTTGTACGGGGAGGTGGCGGGGGAGCGGCAGCGGGCAGCTGCGGCTTCGGACGGCCATCTGCCGGAACTGCTGCCGGTGTTGGAATCCCCGTGAGTACGGGATCAGTGCGATCGCCCGGGCCGAGGAGCTGTGCCTCTCACGGGTGAGGTGGGCGCAAGAGCGGTTCTGATTTCCCGTGCGGCCAGGGCGGTCACGGGGTACGTCGACGAGAGGCGCGGGCCATCAGGGTGCCCAGGCTGCCGGGGTCGGAATGACGTTCCTGGTGCGGAAGTTGGAGCATCTCGCCCGGTGGCAAGCTACTCGGTGTCCTTGGGGTGGCGGGTCGACGCGTGCACGAGGTGGACGGTGCGGCGTGCTTCGTCGACGAGATAGCGCACGCGACCGCCTGCCGTGACCTCGTACTCCCACTGGGGATACTCCTGGCCGCCAAGGTTGCCCGTGGCCAACCGGCCGCGCAGCCGGTGCTGACGGTCGGGATCCGCTCGGGACAGCGGGTCGCCGCGCAGCGCCTCGAAGCAGCGCCGAGTGTTGCCCGGCGCCTCCGCTCCCAGCTCGCCCCATCCCTTCGCCGCCTCGTTCGTCGCGAATCGCAGGCGCCATTCCTCGCCCACCGGCGGCGGCGCGACGTCGTCGCCTCGCTTCGGGCTCACGGCGCGGTCACCTCGCCGTGGTCCTCGTCCGGCCGCCGACGGGTGAGCTGCGCGGTGAGCTCGGGGTCGGCGAGGACACGTGCCGTCGCGCGCCATTCCACGACGACTCGGTGGAGATTGCCATGGACGTCCAACTGGGCCGCGTCGTACGTGGCCTCGATGAGCTCGGCGACGAACTCCTTCAGCTCGTCCGCCGACAGATGGCGAACCCACGGAAAGACTGAGGGAAGCGCCCGCAGTATGGCCCGCTCACCGGCATCGCTGCGCACGAGGGCGGCGAGAAGGCGGGCCGTGATGTCCGCTGTCTCCTCGCGCTGCTGGTCATGGCGTGCCGTCGTCAGGTAGAGATCCTCGCCGTCCCGGCGCGTGATGTGTACACGCTGAGCCTGGTCGAGCGTGTCCGCGACACGCTTCGAGTTCTTCGAGAGCTCGGAGAAGGCGACCGTGGGAGTGGACATGACCCGAGGGTACTTCGGAACGTATTCCGAAGTCAATCGTCGAGTGTCTGTCCGGGCGCTCGAGCCCTCTGCCAGAATTCAGTCGGACCGGCTACGGGGGTGGGGCGGATGGGGACGACGCGGCCGTCGATGCAGGAGCTGATCAAGGGTCGCAGGCGGCGCGGCTTTGTCGGCCGGGGCGCCGAACGGGCCGCGTTCCGGGAGAACTTCGAGCTGCCGCCGGAGGATGAGCGGCACCGGTTCCTGTTCCATGTGCACGGCAACGCCGGGGTCGGAAAGACCTTCCTGGTAAGGGAGTTGGAGCAGCTCGCGCAGGAGCGCGGGGCGCTCACCGCGTACGTCGACGAGAGCGTGGGCAGCGTGCCCGAGGCGATGGCGGCGATCAGCGACCGGTTCGCGCGGCAGGGGCACCGGTTCAAGGAGCTCGACCGGCTGCTGGCCACCCATCGGGAGCGGCGCCACGAGGCGGATGCGGTGGTCGCGCTCGAACCGGAGATGGATGGGCCCTCGGCGGGCAGCATGGCGGTGGCGCGGGCCGGGCTGGTCGGGCTGGGCATGGTGCCGGGGGTGGGCGCCTTCGCCGGAGCTTTCGACACGTCCCAACTCGCCCAGGGCGCCGACCGGGTGAGGGCAAGCCTCAGCGCGCGTTTCCGCAATCAGGAGGACGTGCAGCTGGTCCTGTCCCCGGAGCGCGTGCTCACGCCCGTGCTGTTGAGCGAGCTGTCCGACGCGGCGTCCGGGGCACCGTGGATCGTCCTGTTCTTCGACACGTACGAGCGGACGGGACCGTTCCTCGACGGATGGCTGCATGAGGTGATGACGAGTGACCGGCACGGCACCCTGCCGGCCACCGTCGTGATGGTGACGGCCGGCCAACGTCCCTTCGACACCGCCCGCTGGGGCGCCTTCGCCGATTTCATGACGGATGTACCTCTAGGGCCGTTCACAGAGGCGGAGGCCCGTGGGCTGCTGGCGGACAAAGGCGTCGTGGCCGAGCCTGTGGTGGAGGAGGTGCTACGCCTCACGGGTGGACTGCCCCTGCTGGTCTCGACCCTGGCCGAGCAGCGTCCCACCGACCCGGGCGACGTGGGCGACCCCAGCGCCACGGCCGTCGAACGCTACCTGAAGTGGGAGCAGGATCCCGTACGCCAGTCGGTGGCACTCGCGTGTGCCCTGCCCCGGCGCTTGGACATGGACGTGTTCCGGGCGGCCGTGGACTGCCCGGACGAGGAGGCCGACGCGCTCTTCGGTTGGCTGCGCGGGCTGGCGTTCGTGGACGATCGCAGTGACCGGCTGCGGTATCACGACCTGGTACGTGAGCCGATGCTCCGGTTGCAGAGACACCGTTCTCCGCGGGGGTGGGTCGAGCGGCACGAGAGGCTCGCGGGTGTGTTGGGCCGTTGGCGCGAGGAGGCGGCGCGCGGCCTGCGGCCTTATGCGGAATGGGCGCACGGGCAGTGGTGTGAGCTGCGGCTGGAGGAGATGTATCACTCGTTGTGTGCCCGCCCGTTCTCGGCGCTCCCCGGAGTGCTGCGGGACCTGATCGGAGTCTGCGGGACGGATCACGGGACCGGTCGGCACTGGGCGCGCATGCTGGAGGAGGCGGGGGCCGCCGCCGACGCGCCGGACCTGAAGGACTTCGGTCGTCGCCTGGGCGAGGCCCTCGCGGACGACGAGGCCGGGGTGACCAAGGCGATGGATCTGTTTCTGGCCCACTCCGGGACGACCGTGCGGGACCGGGCGCTGGCGCACACGCTGCGGGGGAGCGAGCTGCACTACGCCGGGGAGGACCGGCAGGCTCTGAGCGAGTGCGATCGGGCGGTCGAATTCGATCCGGATCTGGATCTGGCCCACGTCAACCGTGGTGTCGCCCAACGGTCTCTGGGCGACTTCCCGGCGGCTCTGGCCGCCTTCGACCGTGCCGGAGAACTGGCTCCTCATGACGGGCGGGTCATTGCGGCCCGCGGCGAGACGTATCGGCTGGCAGGCCGGTTCGAGGAGGCTGTCGCCGACTTCGACCGGGCCGTCACACTCGATCCGACCGATTCCGGTGCCCTGGCCTCCAGGGGCGTCTGCCGGCACGCGCTCGGGCTGCCGGACGAGGCGCTCGCCGACTTCGACCGCGCTCTGCGCATCGACGAGGACTACCTCTGGCCGCTGGTGCGCAGGGCTCGCCTGCACGCCGACATGGAGGAGTGGGACAAGGCGTTCGCCGACCTGGACCGGGCGGCCCGTCTCTCGCCCGACTCGGCCTGGGTCGCGTCGGAACGGGGAGAGGCCTATCGGCTTGCAGGCCGCTTCGAGGAGACCGTCACCGAACTCGACCGAGCCGTCTCCCTCATGCCCGACTACCCTTCGGCCCTCGCGGGCCGTGGGGCCGCCCACCACGAACTGGGCCGTGACGAGGAGGCTCTGGCCGACCTGAACCGCGCTGTCGGGTTGGAGCCGGACTACTCCTGGGCCCTGCTGAGGCGGGCGCGGGTCAAGCGCCGACTGCACGACCGGGACGGCATGTTCGAGGATCTCCGGCGTGCGGTCGCGGCGAGCCCCGGAGCCAACTGGATCGAGACCGAGCTGGGTGACGCCTACCGGATCGCGGGCAGACACCAGGAGGCGATCGATGTCTTCCATCGCGTGGTGGAACGCGATCCCGGCAACGCCTCGGCGTTGGCCAGTCTTGGCGCATCGCACCGTGCCCTGAGGAACCACATCGAGGCACTGGCATTTCTGGACCGCGCCCTGGCGGCGAGTCCGGACTACGCGTGGGCGTACGACCAGCGGGCGCGTGTCTTCCTGGCGACCGGGCGGACCGACCAGGCCGTGGCCGACTGGGACCGGTGCCTCACCCTGGACGGGGCCCTGGACACGGCCCGCAGCAACGCCATCGAGGCGCTGATCCACAGCGGCCGATGGGACGAGGCGCTGGCCCGGCTGGCCGATGCGGAGCGGGCGGCCGACCCGGACGACGACCTCGACTACCTACGCGTCGTGACCTTCCGGCACACCGGGCAGTGGGCACAGGCCCGACGCCTCGCCGAACGGATCCGCGCGGAGGACGTGGTGCCGGGCACGTTCCAGCTGGCGATGATCGACAGCAGGTCCCGGGGACTGGAGGCCGCGGAACCCCTGTGGCGTGAACTGGCACAGGTCCTGGACACGGGCGAAGCGGACGAGGCGACGCGCCTTACGGGTCGGTGCATCGTCGGCTGCGCCCTCGCCGACTGGGACGCGGCCGACCGGGGACTGGCCGAAGTCCTGGCCTTGGAGCCCGCCTGGGACGACCTCGCGGACCTCGTCGACACCTTCACCGACCTGCTGCACAGCCCCGGCGCCGTCTCCTCCGGACTCTCCCTCTGCCTTGCGGCGGTCACATCGGCCCGCGACGCCATCCGGGCGCGTTACGCGGAATGACCCGCGAACTCCACGAACTCGACCCAGGCGCCGTCCGTGAAGGCGAGCTGTGCGCTCAGCCTGTCCTTGGAGTCGCGCACATGGACGGTGGCATCGGCGGTGGCTATCGCGACCTCGACGCAATCGGGCGGGCTGCGCGAGTTCGACCTCTTGGGAGGCCGAGGCTTCATCAGCTTCCTCGCCGTGCCGCGCCATCCCTTGTTCTTCGCAGGGAATCCCGGCCTTTAGGCCGGGCGGGAATGCGATCCTCGGCCCGGAGGCGCGAAGCGCCGGAGATCTCTGCGCCTGCGTGGTGACGGTCAGGCTGGGCGCTTCTGGTTCTCGATGTAGTCCTTGACGATGCTCAGCGGTGCGCCGCCGCAGGACCCGGCGAAGTAGGACGGGGACCAGAACACCGAGCCCGTGTCGATCCGGTTGATCCGGCCGGTGTACTCCGCTCGCAGGTATCGGGAGCTGACGCCCTTGAGGCTGTTGACGAGCTTGGACAGGGCGACCTTCGGTGGGTAGTGCACGAGCAGGTGGACGTGATCGTGCTCGCCGTTGAACTCGCGCAGTTCCGCGCCGAAGCTCTCGCACACGTCGCGCATGATCTCCTCGCAGCGTGTCAGCATCTCGCCGTTGAAGATTTCACGCCGGTACTTCGTGACGAACACCAAGTGTGCGTGGAGGTGGTAGATGACGTGGTTTCCGCGTCTGATATTGGGATCTGGTTCCCAGCGTGGTGACATACGCCAAGGGTAGTATGATCGAGTAAACTCGACCGGAGGGGGTGGGCTGGATGATCCGTGCGTACAAGTTCCTCATGCGGCCCACCGTCCGGCAGGGCCAGGCACTCGGCGAGATGCTGCGGGATCACTGCTCCCTCTACAACGGGGCGTTGCAGGAACGCCGCGACGCCTACCAGCACGTCTCGAAGACCACCGTCAAGTACGGGATGCAGTCCGCGCAGCTCAAGGAGATCCGGGCGTTCGACCTGGAGCGTCACGGCCGCTGGTCGTTCAGTTCGCAGCAGGCCACCTTGCGCCGTCTCGACAAAGCGTTCGCCGCGTTCTTCCGCCGGGTCACGTCCGGCGACACCCCGGGCTACCCGCGCTTTCGCGGGGTGAACTGGTTCGACACGGTGGACTTCCCGAAGGACGGGGACGGCTGCCGGTGGAACTCCACCCCGCACAACCCCGTCACCCGCGTCCGCTTCCAGGGCGTCGGCCACGTCAAGGTCAACCAGCACCGCGCCGTGGTCGGCAGGATCAAGACCGTGTCGGTGAAGCGCGAGGGCCGTAAGTGGTTCGTCGTGCTCAGCGCCGAGCAGGACCAGCCCGAACCACTGCCCGCGACCGGCTCCGTGGCCGGCATCGACCTGGGCAT
>NZ_JBVHXR010000021.1:136738-206656 GCF_055569295.1 Streptomyces sp. NPDC029292 | reverse complement strand
CCCGATGCAGTGGACCCCGGACCGCAACGCCGGCTTCTCCTCCTGCGATCCCGGCCGCCTGTTCCTGCCCACGATCATGGACCCGGTCTACGGCTACCAGGTGACGAACGTCGAGGCGTCCATGTCCTCGCCCTCGTCGCTGCTCCACTGGACCCGCCGCATGATCGAGATCCGCAAACAGAACAAGGCCTTCGGACTCGGCTCGTACACGGAACTCCAGTCGTCCAACCCGGCCGTCATCGCGTTCCTGCGCGAGCATGAGGACGATCTGGTGCTGTGCGTGCACAACTTCTCCCGCTTCGCCCAGCCCACCGAGCTGGACCTGCGGGAATTCGACGGCCGCCACCCGGTCGAACTGATCGGCGAAGTCCGCTTCCCCGCCATCGGCGAGCTCCCCTACCTGCTGACCCTCGCAGGACACGGCTTCTACTGGTTCCGGCTGCGACGCGCGGTCGCGCCCGGCGCCACCAGGCGATCTTGACCGTGTGCCCCCTGTGCTCCCTCAGACCGACTGCCACTGAAAGGACGTGTCGCCATGCCGAAGACCGCGCTGCACCGTCCGAGCGGCCTCGGCACCGCTCCGCTGCTGACCTCGCTCGCCGAGCTGCTGCGCGCATGGCTGCCGCGGCAGCGCTGGTTCGCGGGCAAGGGCCACCCCGTCACGGACCTGACGCTGGTGTCGACGACCGAGCTGTACCCGGGGTGCCTGCATCTGCTGGTCCGCACCGAACATCTCGGCCCGCCCGCCCACGGCGGCTCCGGCACTCCCCCGCCCGACGACTGCTATCAACTGCTCCTCGGTGTACGGGAGGTCCTGCCTCCCCGTCTCGCTCACGCCTTCATCGGCCGGGCGAGCGCGGGCCCACTGGCCGATCTGGTCGTGTACGACGCCCTCCACGACCCCAAGGCAGCGGGGCTGCTCCTGGAGCGGCTCCGCCGTCCGGGCACGGCGGGCCCGCTGCGCTTCGAGCGCGACCCACGTGTAACGGTGCCCGCCGGTCTCGCCCCGCGTCTCCTCGACGCCGAGCAGTCCAACTCCTCACTGGTGTACGGGGATTCCTTCATCCTGAAGGTCTTCCGCCGCGTCCAGCACGGCATCAACCCGGACCTGGAGGTGCCCTGGGCGCTGGCCCGGCAGGGCTGCACCCGCGTACCCGCTCCCGCGGCGTGGTTCCGGACCTCACACCCGCGGGAGGCGACGCTCGGCGTCCTCCAGCCGTTCCTGCGCGAGGCCGTCGACGGCTGGACCCTGGCGCTCGAATCCCTCACCTCGGGACGGGAGTTCACCGACGAGGCGTACGAACTGGGGCGGGCCACCGCCGAGGTGCACCTGGCGCTGGCCGCCGCGTTCCCCGTCGATGGGCCGAACCCGCGCCAGAGCAGGCGACTCGCGGCCGCGATGAGCGAACGGCTGGACGCCACCGCCGGCTCCGTGCCCGACCTCCGGCCGTACACGTCCGGGCTGCGGTCCGCCTTCGACGCGGTCGCCGCCCTCGACGCGGCGGTCCGGCCCGCGCAGCGGATTCACGGCGACCTCCACCTCGGCCAAGTGCTGCGGGCCGGGCGGGACTGGTCCGTCATCGACTTCGAGGGTGAGCCGGCCCGTCCGATCGCTGAACGCCGCCGCGCCCAGTCCCCCGTACGCGATGTCGCGGGCATGCTGCGCTCCTTCGACTACGCCGCTCGCTCCCGCCGGCCGTGGCGCCCCGAGTGGGCGCAGCGCTGCCGCGAGGCCTACTGCGCGGGCTATGCCGCCGCGGCGGAGTGGGACCCGCGCGAGGAACCCGAGCTGCTGCGCGCGTACGAGACGGACCGGGCCGTGTACGAAGTCCTGTACGAGGCGAGACACCGTCCCGACTGGCTGCCCGTGCCGATGGCGGCGGTCAGACGGCTCGCCGAACGCCGCTGAAGCCCCTCCAGCAGCAATGCCCCCCATTCCTCAATGTCCCCGATGTCCAACCCGCTCCCTTTCCCTTCTGTAGGAGGCTGAAGCCGTGACAGTCCGCACCGCATCGGCCGGCGTTCGGCCGACCGCTTCCGCTTCGCTGGACGCGACAGACCGGGGGCGCCTGCTGTCGGGCGCCCACCACGATCCGCACGCGCTGCTCGGCGCGCACCCGGTGCCGGGCGGCGTCGCGTTCCGTGCGCTGCGTCCGTACGCCCAGGCCGTGGCCGTGGTGGTGAACGGGCTGCGCACGGAGCTGGACGACGTCGGCGACGGCCTCTTCTCGGGCGTACTGCCACTCGACGCGATCCCCGAGTACACACTGTCGGTCACGTACGACGGCACCGAGTCCGAGGTGCGGGACCCGTACCGCTTCCTGCCCGCGCTCGGCGAACTCGATCTGCATCTGATCCGCGAAGGCCGGCACGAGGAACTGTGGAGGGCTCTCGGCGCCCACCCGATGACCCACGAAGGCGTCCTCGGCACCCGCTTCACCGTGTGGGCACCGAACGCCCAAGGGGTGAGGCTCTGCGGAGACTTCTGCCACTGGGACGGCGGCACGGGATTTCCCATGCGTTCGCTCGGCTCCTCCGGGGTCTGGGAGCTCTTCCTTCCCGGCATCGGTGCGGGAACGCTCTACAAGTTCGACATCACCCGTCCCGACGGTACGCGCACATTGCGCGCCGACCCGATGGCCCGGCGCACCGAGGTGCCTCCGGCGACCGCCTCGATCGTGACCGAGTCGTCTTACGTCTGGGAAGACGACGAGTGGATGGCGGGTCGGGGCGCGCGTCCGGTGCACGAGGCTCCGTTCTCGGCGTACGAGGTGCATCTGCCGTCGTGGCGCCCGGGACTGACGTACCGCCAACTGGCCGATCAACTCCCTTCCTACGTCTCCGACTTGGGCTTCACGCATGTGCAGTTGATGCCGGTGGCCGAGCATCCCTTCGGTGGGTCGTGGGGCTATCAGGTGACCGGCTTCTACGCGCCGACGGCCCGCCTGGGCACCCCCGACGACTTCAAGTACCTCGTCGACGCGCTGCACCGGGCCGGGATCGGTGTGCTGATGGACTGGGTGCCGGCGCACTTCCCGCGGGACGACTGGGCGCTGGCCGAGTTCGACGGGCGCCCGCTGTACGAGCACGCGGACCCGCTGCGGGCCGCCCACCCCGACTGGGGCACCCTGGAATTCGACTTCGGGCGGCGGGAGGTGCGCAACTTCCTGGTCGCCAACGCCGTGTACTGGTGCGAGGAGTTCCACATCGACGGCCTGCGGGTCGACGCGGTCGCCTCGATGCTCTACCTCGACTACTCACGCGAGCCGGGCCAGTGGACCCCCAACGAACACGGCGGCCGCGAAGACCTCGACGCGGTGGCGTTCCTCCAGGAGATGAACGCCACGGTCTACCGCCGCAACCCGGGCGTGGTGACGATCGCGGAGGAGTCGACGGCGTGGGACGGCGTCACGCGAGCGACGTCCGACGGAGGTCTCGGCTTCGGCCTCAAATGGAACATGGGGTGGATGCACGACTCGCTCGAGTACGTGCAGCGCGACCCGATCCACCGCAAGTACCACCACAACGAGATGACCTTCTCGATGGTGTACGCCTACAGCGAGAACTACGTCCTGCCCATCTCCCACGACGAAGTCGTCCACGGCAAACGCTCACTCGTCTCCAAGATGCCCGGCGACTGGTGGCAACAACGCGCCAACCTCCGCGCCTATCTGGCCTTCATGTGGGCCCACCCCGGCAAACAACTCCTCTTCATGGGCCAGGAATTCGCCCAGGGCGCCGAATGGTCCGAAGCCCACGGCCCCGACTGGTGGCTCCTCGACCCCGCCTACGCCGCCGAACCCGACCACCGCGGTGCCCGCGACCTCGTCCGCGACCTCAACACCACCTACCGCCACACCCCCGCCCTCTGGGAACGCGACACCGACCCCGCCGGCTTCACCTGGATCGCCGGCGACGCCGCCGACGACAACGTCTTCGCCTTCCTCCGCCACGACGCCGACGGCACCCCCCTCCTCGCCATCACCCACTTCTCCCCCGCCGTCCGCCACAACTACCGCCTCGGGGCACCCGAAGACATCCCCGCCTGGCACGAGGTCCTCAACACCGACGCCGCCCGCTACGGCGGCAGCGACGTCCACAACCCCGACCCCGTCAAGCCAGAACCCCACCCCGCCGACGGCCGCCCCACCAGCATCCAACTCACCCTCCCCCCACTCGCCACCATCTGGCTCCGCCCCGCCTAGGGCGGGCTGCGGCAGGGCATCTACTCCGTCACCAAGGCCTGCGGTCGCAGCCGAACGAAGGCCGCCGCGACCAGCGTCAGCGGAGGCGGACGGCAGGGGAGTCGGGGTCGAGGAGCAGGATCTGGACGCGTCGGGGCGGGCAAACTCTTCGAAGGTGGCGATTTCCGGCTTTACGATCAACGAGTGCGTCCGCTGAAACACGGCTACACCAATCGCACCGTTGGCGACGGAGCAAGCGTGGACAAGACCTACGACGGCCCTGACGCCGCTCTCAGGCTCCATCGCGAGCAGGCCCTGCTGACCCAGTTGCAAGGCCACGTACCCGTGCCCCCAGTACTCCGGGCAAACGAGCTCACCCTCACGCTCGGCTGGGTCTCAGGCACGCCAGGACAGGAGCTCTTGGACACCGGTCACGCGGAGGCGGTCCTCAAGGCGTGCGGAGAGGTACTGCGCCGCATCCACGCAACGTCGGCCGACTTCCTGCGCACCGGAGTGGGTGACACCAGGCAGGTGCTCGTGCACGGTGATTTCGGGCCGCAGAACATCCTGCTCGACCCCCTCACCTTCCAGGTCACCGCAGTGGTCGACTGGGAGTTCGCCCACCTCGGTGACCCCGTGGAGGATCTCGCCTGGTGCGAATGGATCGTACGAATCCACCATCCGGAGCACCTGGACTCCCTCGGTCACCTCTTCGGCGCGTACGCCGAGGGAGTGCCCTCCTGGCCGGTCCGGAAGGCCGCCATGCTCGCCAGGTGCACCTCGCTCAAGGAGTTCTGCCTCCGGTGGGACCCGAACGGTCCGGGCGTTCGCCAGTGGGAGGAGCGCGCCGAGATCACTGCCGGCTGGCAGGAGTGGGGACCAGCCGTTCAGTAGTAGTCGTGCATCAGGTCGGACGCCCACTCCGGTTGCCCGATCTCGCCGCCTCAGGGCGCCGACGGCTTGCCCGGGGTGTCCAGCCACGTGTGGAACAGGGTGGTCAGGTCCTTGCCTGATTCGTGTTCCGCGAGGTGGATGAACTGGGTGGTGGTGCCGTGGCCGTCGCGGCGAGTGGTGGCCCAGGTGCGCAGGATGTGGAAGAACGTCGGGTCGCCGACGGTCGTGCGGAGCTTGTGCAGGGTCATCGCACCGCGGGCGTAGACGGGGGTGTCGAATATGTGCGCGCCGCTGCCGGGGTCGGCGGGCGGGAACGCCCACAGGTCGCTGCTCGCGGGACTGGCGTACAGGGAGTCGAAGGTCTTCTGCGCGCTCTTGCCGCCGTGCTGCTCGGCGTAGAGCCACTCGGTGTAGGTCGCGAAGCCCTCGTTGAGCCAGATGTCCTTCCAGCGAGTGAGGGTGACGGAGTCCCCGAACCACTGGTGGGCGTTCTCGTGCACGAGGGTGCTCAGGTCGGGCGCCGAGTCGTAGACGGGCCGTGTCTGGGTCTCCAGTGCGTACCCGACCTGGGGCGCTCGGTCGACGATCGACCCGGCGGCCCGGAACGGGTAGGGGCCGAAGACCTTGCTCTCCCAGGCGAGTACCGACGGCAGCTTCTTCAGAACCGGCGCGGCGGTGGCCGCCTCCCGGGGATCGACGGCGTTGTAGACCTTGAGGCCGTCGGCGGTGGTGTATTGCTCGACGTCGAACTTTCCGACAGTCGCCGTGGCCAGGTACGCCGCCATCGGCTCGGACTGCCGCCAGCGGAAGGTGGTCCGGCCGTGGGAGGTCTTCTGCCCGAGGAGAACGCCGTTGGCCACGGCGGTACGCTCCTTCGGCACGGTGAGCGTGAAATCGTACGACGCCTTGTCCGTGGGGTGGCTGTTGGCGGGGAACCACGTCATGGCGCCCTGGGGCTCACCCGCCACGAACGCGCCGTCGTCCGTGGGAATCCAGCCGTCGAGGGAGCCGTCGGGGTCGGTGACCGGCTTCGGGGTGCCGGAGTACGTGACGGCGACGCGGAACTCCTGGCCCTTGCACAGCGCGTCCCGCGGGGTGACCACGAGTTCCTGTCCGTCGCGGCGGAAGGACGCCTTGGCGTGGTCGACCGTGATGCCCGTGACCTTCAGTCCTTTGAAGTCGAGGTCGAAGCGGGTCAGTCGCTGGGTGGCCCGGGCGGTGATGACGGCCTTTCCGTCGAGGTGACGGCTCTGCGGGTCGTAGCCGAGGGTCAGGTCGTAGTGGTGGACGTCGTAGCCGCCGTTGCCCGAGAGGGGGAAGTACGGGTCTCCCGCGCCGGAGGAGCCGACGGTCGAGGCCACCGCCGGTCCGGCCCCGACGAGCAAGGCCGCGACGGCGACGGGAACCGCCGCTACAACGGCTTCTCGGCGAAGGACAGTTGCACGTCTGACGGCCTGTCGCGGGTGTGGGGTCACGTTCGCTCCTCCGGGTCGATGGAGATCACTCACGGGCCGACGGTTGATCACTCATGGATTGATGGTTGATCACGCGTGGGCCGACGGTTGATCAGTCGCGCCCAGAATATGAGCGTCGTCGCCCACCAACCCCCTCAATCAGGTCAAGTTAGGGGCCGCACCGAGCCGGCGGGAAGCCGGCCGTTCGTGGACGACCTTCGCCTCATGCCCAAGGTGGCGGTCCCTCAGGGATGAGCTGGTGGACGTCGAAGAGGACCGCGGACTCGACGCCGAGCCCGGGACCGCCCATTCCGGTCGCCCAGGTCAGGAACGGGCGCGGGTCGAAGACCCCCGCGCCCAGCCCCTTGGTGTACTCGGCGTGTGCTTCGAGTGAGGCGATGCCCCGCTCGAGGGGTTCGCCGGTGACGTCGACGCCGTGGGTGGGCTGTTGGGCACCGGCGACGCACACCATCCGGATTCCGTTCCAGGGTTCGAGCCCTTCGTCGGCCAGTTCCGGGAAGATCCAGCGGTTTCCCGCGTCACGTGCCGCGTCCAGCGCGGCCAGGCCCACCACCCGGTGGTCCGCCTGGTTCGTGACGCCCGCGACCATGCGCACGGTGAACGCGCCCGACACCACGACCTCCGGCCGGTGGCGGCGTATCGCGCGCACGATGTCACGGCGCAGCGTCGGCCCGTACTCGACGACGCCGTCGCGATGGTCGAGGAACTCGACGGTGTTCACGCCGACTTGACGGGCCCCCGCCCGTTCCTCGGCCTCGCGCAGCGGCGCCGCCCGGTCGGGGTGCATGCTGTCGATCCCGGCTTCTCCCCGCGTCGCCAGCAGATACGTGACCTGCTTGCCCTGCGCCGTCCACCGGGCGACGGCGCACGCGGTCCCGTACTCGATGTCGTCCGGGTGGGCCGCCACCGCCAGACATCGCTGCCAGTCCTCCGGCAGCACGGGCAGGCCGGAGCCGCCCGCGACGCCTGCTTTGTCCTGTGTGGGATTCATGCCCCGAATGATGGCGCGGGCGCACAGCGAGGAACAGAGGCGCGAAGGCCATGCATCGTGGTGAAGTGTGTCCAGCCGTCCGGCGATCCGACGCCCGTCTGCCAATCCCGACGGCCGACGTCCGATGGCAGATGGCGCACGGCTGACGGCTGACGGCTGACAGCTGACAGCTGACAGCTGACAGCTGACGGAACGTCACAGCCCCGCACACCGCAGAGGAGACCTCTCGTGACCGGCACCTCGCAAGCCTGGCCTCACGCACCCGTCAAGGTCGGGCTCGTCGGCGCGGGCCCGTGGGCGCGCGCCGTGCACGCGCGCGTACTTGCCGCCGGACCCGAGACGGAGCTGACCTCGGTGTGGGCACGTCGGCCCGAGGCGGCCCGTGAAACGGCGGCCCTCCATGGGGCCGGAGTCGCATCGACCTTCGAGGAGCTGCTCGAAGGCTGCGAAGCGGTCGCCTTCGCGGTTCCGCCCGACGTCCAGGCGGAACTCGCGACGCGTGCCGCGAAGGCGGGCAAGGCGCTGCTCCTGGAGAAGCCGCTCGCCCTGGACCTGGCGTCGGCACAGCGGCTCGTGGACGCCGTCGAAACGGCGGGGGTCGCCTCCCAGCTCGTCCTGACGAACCGTTATCACCCGCGGACCCGGCGGTTCCTGGATGCCGCCAGGAGCCTCGACGTCGTAGGAGCACGGTCGTGTTGTCTGACCGGCGCCTTCCTGGGCGGCGACTTCGCGACCCCGTGGCGTCTCGAACACGGCGCTCTGCTGGACCTCGGGCCGCACGTTCTGGATTTGCTCGACGCTGCCGTGGGTCCCATCACCAAGGTGCGCGGCGCCGGAGACCCCCGCCGTTGGGTCGAGCTCACCTGCGAACACGCGAGCGGCGCCGTGAGTCAGGCGTCGCTGTCGGGGTCGGTCGACCTGAAGCACGGCATCATGCGGATCGAGCTGTTCGGCCGGCACCCCGAGCTCGTGTACGACGGAGCCGCGCTCGACCACGAGGAGTCCTGGCCGGTGCTGCGCCGGGAGTTCGCCACCGCCGTACGAACGGGACGGTCCGGCGAGCTCGATGCCCACCGCGGGCTGTATCTGCAGAACCTGATGGCTCAGGCCCTGGAGATCTAGAGCGTTCCCGGCACCGGAAAGCGACGCCGTTCAGGCGAAACGGCGGGCCGGGGTGACTGGGCACCTGGAGGCCGGTCGACAACACAGCTGTGAGACTGCCGCAGATCGCTCCCATGCTCGCCACACCCGGCACCCTGCCGCCCGCCGGGCAGGACATGCGCTGGGCCTACGAGACGAAGCAGGACGGCCAGCGTGCCGTGGTCTACCTGCCCGGGGACGGCAGCGTGGTGCTGCGCGCCCGCTCGGGAGAGGACATCACCGGCGCGTACCCCGAACTCCTCGCGCTGGGCGGCGCGCTGGGCCGGACCCCCGTGATCCTGGACGGCGAGGTCCTGGTCCTGGACGAACAGGGGCGTGGTGACTTCCAGCTCCTGCAGTCCCGTATGGGGCTGGCCCGGTCTCCGGCCAAGGCGGGTCGGCGCGCGGCGGAGACTCCCGTGCATCTCGTCCTGTTCGACGTCATGTATCTGAGCGGCGATCTGACCGGCCTCCGCTATGCCCGGCGGCGGCACGAGTTGGAGGGGCTCGCCCTCGCCGGGCCGTTCTGGTCGACGCCGTCGGCAATCGTCGGACACGGGGAGCAGGCCCTGCGGGCGACGCGGGAGAGCGGCCTGGAGGGGCTGGTCTGCAAGCGGCTGGATTCCGTGTACGAGCCGGGGGTGCGCTCGAGCGCCTGGATCAAGATCCGCAACCTGGTGGCCGTGGACGTGATCGTCGGCGGCTGGGTCCCCGGCAAGGGACGGCTGTCGGGGCTGCCAGGCGCCGTACTGGTGGGACAGCGTGAGGCGGGGAGGCTGCACTATGTCGGGAGCGTGGGGACCGGCTGGAGCGAGGCCGAGCGGTCGGTACTCGCCCGGCTGCTGCGAGCCGCCGAGACCGACCGCTGCCCTTTCGACGTCGTCCCTCGGGTGGCCGGGGCGCACTGGGTCGTGCCGCGGCTCGTCGGCGAGGTCCGCTACAGCACCCGTACCAGAGCCGGGCTGCTGCGACAGCCGTCCTGGCTGCGCCTGCGCGCCGACCTGGCTCCCGAGGACTCCACCGCCGATCTCCCGTAGGGCGTACGGAAATCAGCCGCCCCGGAAATGTGCCACGGCCCTGTTATGTCCTGCCGGGGCCGCCACTGCCGAACGACCCGCTGGATCCGGGGACCCAGCGCTTTCGATGCTGATCGTCGGCGTGCTTACTGCCTGCGGCATGCATGTTGTACGGCATCAGCCGCTCGCTCTCGTCCGCGGCATGCGGTACTTCGTCAGGCTCCCGCATTTCCCGGATTTCGTGAACCGCTCCGGAATCAGGAAGCCTTGTCTGCTCGTCGGGGGTGGGCGGGCGCGGCTCCTGGCGCCGCACCCTGATGCCCAGGCGGACGGCCCAGATGAGTCCACCCGCGATGACGAGACCACCGATGAATGCGGCGACCGCATTCATCGCATGGCTCGATGCGATCAGTTCATAACTCGCCGTGTTCATATTGCTCGAGTACCCCCAATTCAAGGGGAAACGTGCGTAGTGCTCTCCGTCGACGACGGCCCTTCGATTGTATTCCGTCCATCGCTTTTCTTCACTCTGTGCTTTACCCAGACGACGGGCGGTGCGCGACAGCGCCGAACATCGTCACCGACATGTGCAGCGCACCCTGCGCGGCCGCCTCGGTGAGGTCCCTGTACAGGCGGTCGCGCTGTTCTTCGGTGATGAGCGCACGGCGTACGGCCGACTCTCCCAGCATGCGGATCAGTGGCCAGGCGACGGTGGTGTGGTCCTGGAGCAGCGCCTGCGATCCGCGGTCGTCGACCACCAGCCCGGCCGCCGTCAGCCGGCCGACGAGCTTGCGTCCGGAGTACGGGTCGGCGGCCGCGGACAGCGCGCCGGAGGTGAGGGCCGCGACGGTCTCGGGGTCGCCGGGGTGCAGGATCGTGGTCGCCCAGTCGGTGTCCAGGAGCGCGACTCGCCCGCCGGGGCGCAGCACCCGTGCGATCTCGGCGACGGCCTTCTCCGGTTCGGAGAGGTGCTGGAGCACTCGTTCGCACCACACCACGTCGACGGAGGCGTCGGACACGGGCAGGGTGAGCGCGTCGCCGTCGATGAAGCGGGCCGGGCTGCCGGCCGCGGCCGCCCGCTGCTCGGCCACCGTACGCAGCCCGGGATTCGGGTCGATGCCGAGCGCCTCGCCCCCGGGAGTGACGGCGGCCGCCAGTTCCTGAGTCTGCGATCCCGTGCCGGAGCCGATGTCGACGGCCCGCTCGCCGGGCCGCGCGGCCACCGCGGCGTGCGCCCACGCGCGCAGCCGTCGTACGCCGTCATTGGCGTCCTGCGCGTCCAGGGCGCCCACCAGCCGGGCGAGGTTCGCGGTGGTCATGTTCGGCGCGTGGAATTCCGAGGTAGGTCGTGTGTCCCCCATGCCGATCACTCTATGGCCCGCCCGGCCGGCTTCGTCGTCAGACCGTGTAACGCCGCAGGGCCGGTGTCGCGGCGGCCAGGCCCAGCGCGGCCGCGATCACCAGCAGGCCGCCGCCCACGACCGCGGTGCGTGCTCCCAGCACCGAGCCGGCCGTCCCGTGCAGGACGTCGGCGAGGCGCGGGCCGCCCGCGACCACCACCGTGAAAACGCCCTGCATCCGGCCGCGCATCTCGTCCGTGACGGCCGACAGCAGGATCGCGCCGCGGAAGACCATGGAGACCATGTCGGCGACTCCTGCCGCGGCGAGGAACGCCACCGCCACCCACAGACTGGTGCTGAGTCCGAACCCCGTGATGGCCGCTCCCCAGGCCACCACCGCGGCGATGACCATGAGACCGTGCCGGCGCGCCCGGGAGAACGTGCCCGACATCAGCCCGCCGATCACCGCGCCGATGGGGATCGCCGCGAACAGCAGGCCGAGCGCGAGCCCTTCGCCGTAGGGCGCGTACGTCTGCGCGGCGAGCTGCGGGAACAGGGCGCGGGGCATGCCGAAGACCATGGCGATGATGTCGGCGAGGAAGGACAGCAACAGCACCTTGTGCAGCGAGATGTAGCGGAAGCCCGCGGCGACCTCGCGCCAGCCCGCCCGCCGGGACGCCGACTCCGTCAGGGGCGGCAGCGCGGGCAGCCGCACCACCGCCCACACGGTGACGCACAGGGCGAGCGCGTCGATGAGATAGAGCTCGGCCAGGCCGATGACAGGGATGAGCGCACCGGCGAGCAGCGGTCCGGCCACCAGGCCGGTCTGCATGACGGTCGAGCCGAGCGCGTTCGCCGCCGGCAGTTCGTCCTCGGGGACGAGCCGGGCGATGGACGCGTTGCGCGCCGGGGAGTTCAGGCCGAAGAACGCCTGCTGGAGGGCGAGCAGCACCATGAGGACCGGCACCGAGTCGAGTCCGGTGACGGCCTGTATCCAGAAGAGCAGCGAGGTGACGGCTATGCCGCTGTTGGTGATGAGGAGCAGCTTGCGCCGGTCCATGCTGTCGGCGATCGCCCCGCCCCACAGCGCGAAGACCACGAGGGGCAGCAGGCCGGCGATGCTCGCGTAGCCGACCCACGCCGAGGATCCGGTGATGTCGTAGATCTGCTTGGGCACGGCGACGGCGGTGAGCTGGCTGCCCACGGCTGTGACGATGGTCGAGGACCACAGCCTGCGGTACGCCGGGCGCCGCAGCGGCCGGGTGTCCATCGTCCAGCGGCGCCAGCCGCGCCGGTTCGGGCGCGCCGGTCCCGGTGTCCCGTCGTGCGCCGCGGTGCTGCCGTCCGTACTGCTCTCGCTGGTGTCCACGCTCGTCCTGGCTGCTCGATACATCTTTCTGTCAGGGATCACTATGGCCGAGCGGGAGCGGTGCAACGCGCTGGGGACCGGACTTGTGCACCCGCTGTACGCAATCTCAGGTTCCGGCGATGAGCATGGCGCCCATGGCGATCATCGTCGCGGCGACCAGTCCGTCCAGCACGCGCCACGACGAGGGCCGCGCCAGGAAGCGGCTGAGCAGCCGGGCGCCGAAGCCGAGCGCGGTGAACCAGCACAGGCTCGCGAGGGCCGCGCCCAGTCCGAAGGTCCAGCGCAGCGGGCCGCGGTCGGCCGCGATCGAGCCGAGCAGGAACACGGTGTCGAGGTAGACGTGCGGGTTGAGCCAGGTCATCGCCAGGCAGGTGAGTACGGCGCGGCGTCGCGAGCCCGTGGTCACGTCCGCCGCTTTCAGCGCCGAGGGCCGCAGGACCCGCCGTGCGGCGAGGGCTCCGTAGACGAGGAGGAAGCCGCCGCCGACCAGCCCGACCGCTGTGAGCGCCGCGGGCCAGGCCACGACCACCGCGCCGACGCCGCCGACGCCCAGGGCGATGAGCGCCGCGTCGGACAGGGCGCAGATCCCAACCACGGCGAGTACCGCGTCGCGGCGGATGCCCTGGCGCAGGACGAAGGCGTTCTGGGCGCCGATGGCGACGATGAGCGAGAGGCCGGTGCCGAATCCGGCGGCCGCGGCGGTCAGGGCGTCTGTCATGACACCGACGCTAGAAAAGTGATCGTCAAGAGTACAGCTAAAGATTCTTACGTATCATTAGCGCTCGTGATGACGGAGCTCCCCCTCGACCAGGTCCGGACGCTGCTCGCGGTGGTCGACGAGGGCACCTTCGACGCGGCGGCCGCCGCGCTCCATGTGACACCGTCGGCGGTCAGCCAGCGCGTCAAGGCACTCGAACAGCGCACGGGCCGGGTGCTGCTGATGCGGACGAAGCCGGTGCGGCCGACCGAGTCCGGCGAGGTCGTGGTGCGTTTCGCGCGCCAACTGGCCCGGCTGGAGCGCGACGCGCACGCCGAGCTCGGCATGACCGGCTCCGGAGAGCCGACGCGTCTGTCTATCGCGGTGAACTCGGACTCGCTGGCGACCTGGTTCCTTCCGGCCCTCACCCGCGTACCGGAGGAGTGGCGGCTCTGCTTCGAACTGCGCCGCGAGGACCAGGACCACACGGCCGCGCTGCTGCGCGAAGGGCTGGTCATGGCCGCGGTGACGTCGTCACCGGACCCCGTGACGGGCTGCTCCGTCCGTGCCCTCGGCCGGATGCGCTATCTGCCGGTGGCGAGTCCCGGCTTCACGGAGCGATGGCTCGGCGGCCCGAAGGACGCGCCCCTGCGCGCGGTGATCGGCGACGCGCCCCTGGTCGTCTTCGACCGGAACGACGGCCTCCAGGACGAGTTCGTCCGCGCGATCCGAGGTGGCCGCGCCGCGAGCGCGCGGCGGCACTTCATGCCCACGTCGGAGGGCTTTGTGGACGCCGTGGTGGCCGGAATGGGCTGGGGCATGGTGCCCGACGTGCAGGCCGAACCACTGCTGCGTGCCGGGCGGTTGGTCAACCTCGCGCCGGACCGGATCGTCGACGTCCCACTGTTCTGGCAGCAGTGGAAACTCGACTCCCCGGCGCTCGCGGCGGTGGCCGAGGCCGTGGCGGCGGTCGCCGCCGAGACGCTCGCCACCGTGCCGGGTTCCTGAACCCTGGCTCCTGAACGACTCGCCACCGGCCGGGCCTCGGCACCACTCGCAGCCGGGCCGGACTCGCGAACCGGTCAGCGCCGGGCCAGGGCCGTGAGCCACAGCCGGGCCGGACTCGTGAACCAGTCACAGCCGGGCGGGTCCCAACGTCGCACGAACCCGGTATCTTCGCGCTGAGCACATCTGAGCGCAACCGCGACAAGCGGCGCGCGCAGCCCCGTGCTCCTGAGGGCGTCGAGGTGCGGTCAGGAGCCTGGGAGGCGCATTCTTGCTGTGTTACCCCCCTGGCGGCGGGCGGACGAGGGCAGACCGATGACTGGGAGCGCCGAGTGTGAGGACCAGGCGCTGGCAAGCCTGGCAGCCCTGCTCAGCGGGGCCGTGGCGGACGCGATCCGGGCGGCCCGCGCCTTCGCGGGAGGCGTGTATCTGCGCTCGACCACACCCGGACTGCTGAGGCTGGCCGTACTCGCGGGGCTGCCCGGCCCGCTCTTCCGCCCCTGGTGGCGCATGCACGTGGACCTGCCGTTCCCCGTCGCCGACGCCCATCGGCTCGGCGTGGAGGTGCTGCTCACCGACGCCACGGAGACGATGCGGCGCTACCCGCAGCTCGCGGCCGGGCTGCCGTTCCAGTTCGGTTCGCTGTACGTCCCCGTCGTGGGCGCGTCGACATCCTTCGGGGTCCTGACGGTGCTGCGTCCCGCCGCCTCGGACGCCACCGAGGTACTGCCGGACCGCGAGCGGATGACGGCGGTGGCGGACGGTCTCGGTGCCGCCCTCGCGGCGCTGGAAAAGAACGGGCCCGCAGTCGTCTGGGACGGTGATCCCCTGTGTGTGCGGCCGCCGGCCGACGGCCCCTCCGCGCGGTGTGTCGGAGGGTTCACCTGGGACCCGGCGGTCGGCACGGTCACCGCGGACGATGCGCTGTGGTCCCTGCTCGGCGCCCGTCCCGAAGGCTTCACCGGGACGCCGGAGGCGCTCGCCGACGCCGTGACCCATGACGACCCGCGCCTGCTGCTGGCCGCGCTGCGCGAGACGTCCGCGGGACGCCCGCCGCCCCACCCCTTGCCGGTGCGTGCCGCCGACGGCGGGCTGCGTCTGCTGGAGATGTGGACCTCGGGTGCGGCACCCCTTCCGCCGTACCGGGTCAGCGGCGTGGTCGTCGATCCGGGCCCGGGTCCGGCGGCGGCCGGAGCGGCGGATCTGCTCCCGGAGGGCGTGTTCGCGCTCGACCGGCTCGGACTGATCACGTACGCCAATCCGCGCGCCGCCGAGCTGCTCGGCCGACCGCGGGCGGAGCTGCTGGGGCGGCCGCTGTGGCAGGCCGTGCCCTGGATGGACCGGCCCGCGTACGAGGATCATCTGCGCGGGGCGCTGCTGTCGCCCGATCCGGTGCACTTCCAGGTCAGAAAGCCGGGCGGGACCAGCCGGGAGTCGACGCCCGGGCGCACCGGAGGCACGTGGCTGACGGTGTCGGTCTATCCCGGCCCCGGCAGCCTGACGTGCAAGCTCGTGCCGATGGGGCGTGTCGCGGACACCACGGAGGCCGCGCCGTTCGACGCGGGCGCGGCATCGGCCCAGGAAGCCGACGTCGACGAGGACGGAGCTGCTCTCCCCACGACGGGGCCGCTGTACCGGCCCATCGTCCTCGCCATCGCGTTGACGGAGGCGGTGACGGCCCGGCAGGTGTCCGAGGTGGTGATGCGGGAGCTGCTGCCCGCGTTCGGCGGACGCCGGCTCGCCATCTATCTGCTCCAGGACCGGCGCCTGTACCTGGCCTGGGAGACCGGTTTCCCACAGGGCTTCCTCGCCCCCTTCGACGGCGTGGGCCTGGACGCGAAGCTGCCCGGGGTCGAAGCGCTCACCGGTGGCCGCCCGCTCTTCTTCGAGTCGATGCACCAGTTGGCGGCCGCCTATCCGGGCATCGCGCTGGACTCCAAGGAGGGCTCCCGCGCCTTCCTGCCGCTGATCGCCTCGGGGCGGCCGGTCGGCTCCTGCATCCTCGGCTTCGACCGTCCCCGGGGCTTCAGCACCGAGGAGCGTGCGGCATTGACGGCGCTCACCGGGCTGATCGCCCAGGCCCTGGAGCGGGCCCGGCGCTACGACAACGAGGCCGCCCTCGCCCGCGGTCTCCAGGAGGCCCTGCTCCCGCACCGCCTGTCGTCGCATCCCCAGGTCAGGACGGCCGGACGATATCTGCCCGGCACCCTGGGCATGGACGTGGGCGGCGACTGGTACGACGTCGTCGAGACCGGCGACGGGCTCGCCCTGGTCATCGGTGACGTCCAGGGGCACGGCGTCCAGGCGGCGGCCACCATGGGCCAACTGCGCAGTGCTGTACGGGCGTTCGCACTCGGCGACCGCTCCCCCGACGAGGTGATGAGCGGCACCAACCGGCTGCTCATCGATCTCGATCCAGGTCAGTTCGCCAGTTGCTGCTACGTCAGGCTGGACCCGGTCACCGGTGTCGCCCGAGCCGTGCGGGCCGGGCATCCGCAGCCTCTGCTGCGCCACCCCGACGGCCGTACCGAGGTGCTGGACCTGCCCGGTGGGGTGGTGCTCGGGGTGGATCCGAAGGCCCGGTACCCGGTGGCCGACCTGCTGCTGGAACCCGACGCCATCCTGGCCCTGTACACGGACGGCCTGGTCGAGCGGCCCGGGACCGACATCGACGAGGGGGTCGAGGCCCTGCGCGCGACCCTGGCCCGCGCGGCCACCCCGCGCGGCCGGCCGGGCGGGGCCGCCTTGTCCGCCGCCGCCGACCTGCTCACCGCGGAGGCCCGGCAGGCCACCGAACGCCCCGACGACATCGCGCTCCTCCTCACGACACGCCGACGCCCGCGCGCCGATGGCCCGTAGGCACCCATCACCGGCTCCTCAGTGGGCCGCGTCCAGCCGGGCCCGCTGATCCGGCGTCAGTTCCAGGTCCACCGCAGCCAGGTTCTCCTCCAGTTGCGCCACGGAGGACGCCCCGGCCAGCGGGATCACCGGCAGCTCCGCGCCGATCTGCCAGGCCAGCACCACCTGGTTGACGCTCGCGCCCGTCTCCTTGGCCACGTCCCGCAGTACGGCGAGCCGGGCGGGCGTTCCCGGGTGGTCGTAGTCGGACGGCAGCGGCTTGTCCTGCCGTACGTAGGCGCCGGTCAGCAGCGGCGAGTAGGCGACCAGGGTCAGGGTGGGCTCGGCCCGCAGGTAGCTGAGCAGTTCCCCCGTCGCCGCGCCGAGGTTTCCCTCCGGGAAGAGTTCGCTGGGTACGTCGGCGCGGGGCCGCAGGAGGCTGTGGTGGTACTGGAGCACCTCGTAGCCGGGCAGTCCGGCCGCCGCGGCGAGGGCGCGGGCCCGCTCCACCCGCCAGATGGCATGGTTGCTCACCCCGAGCAGCCCGACGCTGCCGTCCGCCACGAGTTCGCCGAACGCCTCCACGGTCTCCCGGGGTGCGACGGTCCGGTCCTCGATGTGCGCGTACAGCAGATCGATCTTCTCCACACCGAGGCGTTCCCGGCTGCGCTCGGACGCCTCGCGTATCACCTTGGCGGACAGGCCCTCGGGATTGTCGACGTATCCGGTGCCAGGGGCCAGCGGTCGCGCGCCCAGCTTGGTCGCGACGACGATCTCGTCGCCGATGCCACGACTGCGCCGCCAGCGTCCGAGCAGTGTCTCGCTCTGCCCTCCCTGGCCGCCGTCGGTCCAGAAGGCGTAGTTGTCGGACGTGTCGATGAAGTTCCCGCCTGCCTCGACATAACGGTCGAGTACGGCGAAGGACGTCTTCTCGTCCGTCCGTGAGCCGAACAGCATCGCGCCGAGCGCGAGGACACTCACCTCACGGCGGGTCTTCGGGTCGGCGCCGATCGTGCGGTACTTCATGGTGTCCCTCCCGTTCGGGCCCGCAATCCGCGGGCCCGAACGGGAGTCTGGAACTTGAAGTGCTCTTCAAGTCAAGCCCTCTTGAAAGGTCCGTCGAGAGCCGCCCACTGCAACAGCATGATGGTCTTCGCGTCGGCGATCTCTCCGGTGCGGATCATCTCCAGGGCGCTGGTGAAGGGCAGTTCGACGATCTCGATGTCCTCACCCTCCTCGTCCAGCCCTCCGCCCTCGTGGGTCCGCGTGGAGGGGCCGTACGAGGCGGCGTAGAAACTCACCCGCTCGGTGACCGAGCCGGGGCTCATGTAGATGTCGAAGACGTGCTGGACCTCGCCGACGGTGTGGCCGGTCTCCTCGATGACCTCGCGGCGCACGGCGACCTCGGGATGCTCGTCCTCCTCGTCGAGGAGTCCGCCCGGTGTCTCGATCAGCATTCCGTCGGGGTGCCCGTTGACGTACACGGGGTAGCGGAACTGCCGGGTCAGCAGCACCGTTTCGCGCTCGGCGTCGTACAGCAGGAGGGTGGCCCCGTTGCCCCGGTCGTGGGTCTCGCGCTCCTGGGTGCTCCAGGTGCCGTCGGCGTGCTGGAAGTCGAAGGTCGTGGTCCGCTCCACGTACCAGTGGCTGGACAGGAGTTTCACGTCCTGGACCTTGACCCGGGGGTTGCCGGTCAGGTCGCGGCCCGCGTTGTCGAGTCCGGTGCGGCCCCGGCGGTCCGGGGTGTCGATGCCTGCGGTCATCGCGCGCGGGCCGGGCGGGAGCGGGAGAAGTCGGTCATGCCCACTGTCTACCATCCCGAATCGAATACCGAGGTCACAGCGGAGCTTCGCCCGTCTAGGCTCACGGCATGGAACAGACGGAGATCATCCTGCGCGCCATCGGCGTCCTCACCGAGACCAACGCGATGGTACGCAGGATCGCCCAGGACGAGGACGCCGAGGTCGAATCGACCGAGACCCAACTCGGCGCACTCGTCACAGAGGTGTTCCCCAGGGTCGAGGTGCCCAGTGACGCCGGCCCCGCGGAAGCCGGACAGGCCGTCGCGGACGCCTACCTGCCCGCCACCATCTCGCTCGTCGGAGCCTTCGCGTTCCTCTTCTCCGAACTCGCCGACCTCCACGACTCCGGACGGACCGACGTCAAGACGGCCGACCTGCTCCAGAATCTCGCCCTGCGGATGTCCCGGGCGGACAACACCTAGGAATCAGCGGTGTGCGGACCCGCCCGGCGAACCGGTCACCTCTTCTGCTCGACGCGCACCCAGTCGATCTCGGCCTGCACTCCCCCGGCAGCGACCTGGTCGACGCTCGACTGGGGCAGCCCCCAGTACGGCGTGGTGGCCTGGTTCCATCCCGCCGGATAGGCGCCACCCAGAGCGAGGTTGAGGATGACGTACTGGTTGTGGTCGAAGACCCATTGACCGCGGGTGGACTCCAGCTTGTTGCGCGTCGTCTCCTGGACCAGGGCGTCATCGACGTAGAAGCGCATGGCCGTCGGGGTCCACTCCACGGCATAGGTGTGCCACTGGTCGGCGCGGCCCCCGGCGGGGTAGGTCTGACGGGCCCCGATGTTGCCGTCCGCCGAGTAGCCGGGGCCGTGCAGGGCCGTGCTGGTCCAGTCCGGGTAGCCGATGTTCTCCATGATGTCCGTCTCGCCGGAGGCGGGCCACGACACGGACGGATCGTCGACGTTGCTGCCCAGCAGCCAGAAGGCGGGCCAGAATCCGTCGCCGACCGGCAACTTCATCCGGGCACTCACCCGCCCGTACGTGAAGTCGAATTTGGTGTTGGTGTCGACGCGCCCGGAGGTGAAGTCGTAGGTTCCGCCTCCTGCCTGGGTGCAGCCCTTGCAGTACTTGGCCTTCAGGACGAGGCTGCCGTTCTGCGTGCTGATGTTGTCGGTGGAGTCGACGTACGCCTGGGACTCCCCGTTGACCGGGCCCATCTCCTGGCCGGTTCTGACGACCCGCCACTTCGAGCGGTCGAGGCTCGCTGTGGTGAAGTCGTCGAAGAACGTCGTCTGGTACGTCCCCGACTGTTCCCCGGCCAGTGCCGGGTACGCGGCGGCTGCGCTGCCTCCGGTGCCCCAGACCTGGAACTCGTAGAGGGAGTAGCCGAACTGGGCTGTGGCGGGCGCGGGGTTGTAGAAGGAGCGGCGCTCCTTGCCGAGCATCCGCACATAGCGGCCGGTCGCGAGCTGCGGCAGGGTGACGGTGTCGTGGCGGCCCACCGCGTCCGCGGGGGATTTCACGTCGGCGCGGCGGGCGGCGACCTCGGCGGCGGACGGCTGGTAGACGGTGCGCCAGGTTCTGTTGTCGTCGGAGACCTGGACTTGGTAGTCGACGGCGTAGGCCGCCTCCCAGTACAGGTCGACGGTGTCGATGGTCGAGGTCGCGCCCAGGTCGACGGAGATCCAGCGGTCTGCGTTCCAGTCGCTGGACCAGCGGGTCGAGTCGGCCTTGAGGTCGGCGGGCCAGCCGCCGTCGGTGGCGAAGGCGGGTGAGTTGCCCGCGTGCTGGTAGAGGTTGGAGTAGGCGGGGTGGTGGAGGGCGAGGTTCGAGCGGGTGGTCGAGGCCGGGGCGGGTTCGCCGCCGTAGACCTTGAAGGCGTACAGCGAGTAGCCGTACGGCGTGGCGCGTTCGACGCCGCGCATCCGCACATAGCGGCCGGTGACTTCCTGCGGGTAGGTGTGGGCGGTGACCGATCCTCCGGCGCCGGCGTTCTCGGTGTAGAAGGGCGTCCAGTCGGTGCCGTTCTTGGACACCTCCAGCACATAGCGCTTGCCGTAGGCGGCCTCCCAGTCCAGGGCGACCCGGTCGATGCGCAGGGTGGCGCCGAGGTCGACGCGGATCCAGGCGTCGTCGGCGAACTGGCTGGACCAGCGTGTCGAGGCGTTGCCGTCGAAGGCGAGGCCCGGCGTGGTGCCGGAGTTCTCGCTTCCCGAGGCGGTGACGGCGCCCGGGTTCGCCGCGTAGGCGGCCGCTGCCCGGTCGGTGTCCCAGGTCGCGTCGGCGGCCGCCGCGACGCGCTCGGGCGCCGGGTCCGGGACCGGGACCGGGGCCGGGGCCGGGGCCGGGGCCGCGAAGGAGGGTCCTGCCGGGAGCAGCGCCAGGGCGGACAGGGTGGCGAGGGCGGTCATCAGCGTGCGGGGGGTACGGGGTGGCATGCGGCTCTCCTAGGGGAGGTTGGGGGTGCCGGTTCCGTGAACTGATGTGCTGATGTGCTGATGTGCGGGGGTACGGGGGTACGGGGGTACGCGGATGCAGAGGTACGGGGTTCGGTGGCGCGGTGACGTGAGGGGTCCGGCACCGACGTGCCCGGCGCCGGGGGTGTGCTGCCCGGCGGGTGGTACCGGAGAGGTATGTACGGTGCTCGCAGTGCGTCTAGAGGGCCGGTGTCGACCGGCGCGCGATCATGCGCGTGGGAAGGACGACCGGGGCGGTCGGCGACTCCTCGCCGGCCAGGCGGGCGAGGAGCATCCGGGCGGCCGTCTCCCCCATCTCCCGCATGGGTTGGCGGACCGTGCTCAAGGAGGGCTCGGTGTGCGGGGCCACCGGAATGTCGTCGAAACCGATCACCGCGACGTCGTCCGGAACCCGGGTCCCGGCGTCCCGCAGGGCGCCCAGAACACCGACCGCCGCGAGGTCGTTGTGCGCGAAGACCGCGTCGAACTCCCGCCCCTCGGCGAGCAGTCGGCGCACCGTCGCTCGGCCGTCGGCCTCGGTGAAGTCGCCCTCGACGACGAGGTCGACCCCCACACCATGCTCGGCGCAGGCGGCGCGGAACCCGGCCAGCCGGTCGCGTACGCAGCCGAACCGCAGGGGCCCGGTGAGCACCAGCGGCCTGCGTCGGCCCGCGGCCAGGAGATGACGGGCCGCGGCCGCCCCGCCCTCGGTGTTGGCTGCGGTGACGGACGGGAACTCCGGGTGGTGTCCTCGATCGTCGACGAGGACGACGGGCAGGCCCTCGCGGTGCAGCGCCGTCAGCATGTCGAGGGTGTTCTCCGGCTCCACCACGAGCAGCCCGTCGAAGGCGCGCGCCGACACCTGGCTGGTGAAGCGTGCGACGGACTCGGCGCCCCGGTTGCAGGTGAACAGCAGCAGGCCGAAGTCGGCGGCTTCCACCGTGTCGACGACACCCTGCAGGACCTCGCCCATCCACGGCCAGGTCAGTGAGGGGACCAGCATGCCCACGGTCCGGCTGCTGCCCCGGGCCAGGCCGACGGCACCGGAACTGGGCACATAGCCCATGCGGTCGATGACCTCGCGGACCCGGGCAGCCGTCGACGCGTCGACCTCGCCGCGGGTGTTCAGCACCCGCGACACGGTCGTCTTGCTCACGCCGGCCGCCTGGGCCACATCGGCGATGGTCACAGCCACAACTGCCTCCCGGCACACGGGGATCGCACCTTCGCGCCCTCACCGGAACCGGTACCGGAACCGGTACCGGCGCTGGGCGGGGAGTCAACCGGACTGTCATAGTGCCGTCAATACTTCACGTCGAAATTGCCTTGCCTTGACGCCAACACCGGCGACGCCTTCAGAACTTGAACGCTCTCGGTCGAAGCGGTGCCGGGTGGGGCTTGACCAACCCACCCGGGACGGGGAGTTCACGGAGTTGAGCAGCGGTGTCGCAGGTGCGGCGATCATCTCGGTGCGGCCACCTGGGCGGGTTCCGGCGCGGTGGGTTCCGGCGCGGGCCGAGCCGTCAGGCGGCCCGAGCGCGCCAGCAGGCCGACGCACCCGGCACACAGTGCTCCGGTCGCTGCGAGCGCCCACCATGTCAGCTCCGGATGCCCCATGCGGTCGGCGGCGTCCCAGACAGCGCCCGTGGCCAGGTTCCCCAGAGTGATGCCGAGGCCGGAGACGGTGTTGTACAGACCGTAGTGGGTGGCGACCAGACGCCCGCCCGCGAGCGAGACGACGATGTCCATCTCGAACGGGTAGACCACCGCCGTGCCCAGCCCGAGCAAGGTGACCGTTGCGAACAGGGGCGCGAGAGCCGTCAACCAGCCGAGGACATCGGCATCTCCGCGCACCGTCTCGGTGCCGGAGAGCATCGGCAGGAAGGCTCCGCCCATGAGCGCGATGCCGTGGATGATGGCGCGCCGCGAGGTCCAGCGCGCCCGGGCCCACGCCGTGATCTTCACCTGCCCGGCCACGGCCACCGCGGCGGAGACCGCGAACAGGGCCGTGGTCAGCGCGTCGCCACTGTCCGGTGCCACACGGCGCGCCTGCAGCGGCAGCGCGAGGTAGATCTGGAAGGACAGGACGTACGAGCCGATCATGGCGGCGGAGAAGAACAGGAAGGGCCGGTTGCGGACGACGGTGCGCCAGTCGGCCAGGACTCCCCCGGGTTCATCCGGCCGGGTGCCCTTGCTGTCGGGCAGCATGCGGAACTGAATGACCGTCAGGGCGAGGAACAGTACGGCCGCAACGGAGCAGACCAGTCCGAAGTCGGCGGCCAGCAAGGCGAGTCCGATCAGCGGACCGACGAACATCCCGGCTTGATAGAAGACGTTGAACGTCGCGAACGCTTCCACTCTCCGCTCCCCGGCCTCCTGCGCGAGGCAGGCGCGGACCGCCGGGTTGAACAGGGCTCCGGCGAACCCTGTCGCCGCCGATGCCGCGACGAGAGCCGACAGCGAGTCGACGCATCCGAGCAGTCCGAATCCGACGGTACGGAGCACACATCCGGCCATGATCATGGGCTTGTAGCCGACCCGGTCGGCGAGCGTGCCACCGACCAGGAACATCCCCTGCTGGGTGAAGTTGCGTACCCCCAGCACCAGGCCGACCGCCCAGGCGGCCATGCCCAGCCCGTCCGCGAGATGAACGGCGAGATAGGGCATCAGCATGTAGAAGGCGGTGTTGATGGTGAACTGCTGGACCATCAACAGCCGGACGCATCCGCTGAACGAACGGAACTGTTCGGCCAGTGACGTCATCGCGCCGCCCCGTCCGCCTGGACGGGTGCGGTGACGCCGGCGCAACGGGTCCAGCGCCCGACCGTGCGCTCGCCCGGGTGCGTGATCTCGTCCGGCTCGGCGGCCGGGAAGCGGCGGAGGAGGTCATGGGTCCGGCAGTAGTCGTCGCTGTAGACCGTGTTCCAGTAGCGGTGCACCCCGTCGGGGAAGATCGCCGCGATACGCGTGCGCGCAGGCTCCGTACGGGCCAGCCAGTTCGCCACCAGCGCGACCGCGCCGACACTCCATCCGCCACTGGCGTAGTGGCCGCGGGCCAGCTCGCGGCAGGTCCACACCGCCTCGCCGGGGGCGACCCAGTGGACCTCGGCGAAGGCGGCATGGTCGACGTTGCCCGGATGGATGCTGCTGCCGAGGCCACGCATCAGGCGCGGGCCCGCGGGCTGGCCGAAGGCGGTCGAGTTCACCGAGTCGACGCCGACGAGTTTGAGGTCCGGATGGAAGGCGCGCAGGGTGCGGGCGATGCCCGCCGAGTGTCCGCCGGTGCCGACGGCAGCCACGAGGACGTCGATCCGCCCGAGCTGGACGGTGAGTTCGAGGGCGAGCGAGGCGTAGGCGGCGGCGTTGTCGGGGTTGTTGTACTGGTCGGGGCACCAGGCCGAAGGCGTACGGGCGAGCAGTTCGCCGACCCGTTGTCTGCGGGCCTCCTGCCAGCCTCCCACCGGGTGGGGCTCGGTGACGACGTCCAGGTGCGCGCCGAGGGTGCGGAGCTGGTGCACCATCAGTGGCTCCAGCCCGGGGTCGGTGACCAGCGTGACCGGGTGGCTGTAGGTGATCCCGGCCAGCGCCAGGCCGAGGCCGAGGGTGCCGCTGGTGGACTCGATGATCGGGGCGCCCGGCGCGAGGTCGCCGCGCTCACGCGCCGCGGAGACCATGTGCAGCGCCGGGCGGTCCTTGATCCCTCCGGGGTTGGCGCTTTCGAGCTTGGCCCAGAATCCGCGTCCCGGGGGGTTGAAGGGCTCGCCGATCCATAGGACGGGGGTGTTGCCGACCATGCCGGCGGGCGACCGGTGTGGTGCGCCGACCGGGTCGGGGAGTTCATGTGCCGCGAGGAAGGAGGAGAGGTCGCGCGAGGAGATCCGGCGCAGGGCTGTGCTCATGTCGTGGTCCTTCCGCGGCCCCTGACGAGGCCGCGTGTCTGTGCCGTACGGGAAGGTGTGCCGGAACACCCGGCGGGCATGCCGGGCGGGCAACGTCAGGTACGGCTGACGCAGACGAGTCGCAGCAGTTGGGGACCGCCGGGGGACCGTGCGCCGACGGTTTCTCCTCGCCCCGGTGGTCCGCGGGACGTCGCCGGGCCCTCCCCGCGGCGGCGGAACACGAGAAGCGTGAGCAGCGACAAGGCCAGGAGCAGGGCCCCGGTCGGCGCGCGCAGGTTCGCGGTCCAGTCGGCCGGGTCACAGCAGGTGGCGCCGTGTCCCGGGTGTTGGTCGGCTTCGCCGTTCGCCGAGCAGTGCGACAGGTGGGTGACCAACCGCGGCACGTCGGCGCCGGATTCGGCATGCGACTCCGCATGCGTCGAGGACGCGGCCGCCGCGGGGTGCATGTGACTCTCGGCCGCGTGCGCGGCACACGCCACGACATGGGCCATGAGTAACAGAGCCAGGCCCACGAGGAGAGCGCGGGCCGGCTTGCGCGGCACCGCGCGGCCGACTGGTTCCTGCGGCATGCGACTGATCGTAAGGGCAACATCCCGGTACATCCGCATTCGCCCTCTTTTGCGATCTCCGGTCACGCCTTTGCCCTCACCCCCGGGGCGAAGGCGCAGGCCCTCGGCATCGACAATCCGACCCCCGCCACCGCACCGAACCCCTGAACAGATGGCCCGCACCCGCTACTGCGCGCTGGGCCTCGCGGCGGGCTCGGCCGCGGACGGCACGCTGCCACCGCTCGCCATCATCGCGCTGCCGCTGATCTTCGCCGCCGGCATGAGCCTGATGGACACCACCGACGGCGTCTTCATGGCGAAGGCATACGAGTGGTCGTTCTCCAACCCCGTACGCAAGATCTACTACAACCTCACCATGACAGGACTGTCGATCTTCGTGGCGTTCGTGGTCGGCACGGTGGAGCTGGTCTCCCTGCTGGCGGACCGGCTCGGCGCCGCCGATCGACGGCCCTGGTCGTGGCTCACCGGCATCGACCTCAACACGATCGGCATCGTCATCGTGGTCACCTTCCTGATCACCTGGATCGGTGCCGTCGCACTGTGGAAACTGCGTCGTTTCGACGAGCGGTATCCGGTCCGCCAGGGAGCCATGGAGCAGTAGGGCGCCCAAGTCGGCGTAGGCGCCAGTGGGCCTGAGATTCCTTGCGCCGACGTATGCCGAAGCGGCCCACGCCGGTCAGGACGGTGACCTTCACCAGGACGACGCCCACGGCCCAGCCCGTCCAGTGCCAGTTCGCCAACAGGACCGAGCCCAGCCCGAGGTGTACCGCGAGGGCCAGCACACCGGCCGCCACAAGGGCTGTCGTCGTGCCGTGCCGACGGTTTCCTACGACTCCCCCTCGCGGCGCCGGAACCACGCCGGCGGCTTCGCCGGGCGATTGCGTCGCGGCTTCGAGCCCCTGCCACGTCGCCGCCAGCCCCTCGCGCCTGCCGAACCTCTCCACATGCCCGGCGACGAGATCTTGGAGACGCCGCAGGTTCTCCTTGTCCACGGCTTCGACGTGCACCGTCAGCGCGCCCCTCGTCACGAGGTGCCCCAGTCCTCAGCGGCGGCGCCACCGACGTCGTTTCCGGTGAGCCTGGAGAACCTTGAGGTTGTCGGCGGCGACAGGGTTGCCGGCCTCGGCCGACCGGCGGAGCCAGCTTTCGGCCTCGACGCGGTCCCCGCAGTCACGCACCAGGAGCCCGAGCAGCACCGCGCCGCGGGCCGTGGGGTCGTGGGGCCCGTGACCCCAGTGCTCCACAGCATCGTGACTGACGGTCACTTTCCTTGTTTCGAGCACCTCTTGAACTCAACCGCTCCACCGCCACACAGTCCGAGTGAAGCCCAAATACTGCTGAACTACCGCACACCAAACGCCAGTTGGCCGCTCACGAGGCAACAACATGCGCGACTCCGGTCGCAACTCTTGACGCGTCGTTCACACGGATGAAGCATGCATCGGCAAGAGAGCGCTCCCCGCACCTTCCATCGTTCACTTCCTGAACCAGGAGAGTCGCCCCCATGCCCCCTGCCCCCACACCTGCCTCGGACTCCGGCCGCTCCCCACTGGCCCGGCGGTCCGTTCTCGGAGCGATGGCCGCGGCGGCCACCGCGCCCGGTCTGCTCGGCCTGTCCTCACCGGCCTCCGCAGCACCCGTCCAGCAGCCGCGCGCCCTGCCCGGCGGCGGCGATCTCGGCCCGAACGTCATCGTCTTCGACCCCTCGACCTCCGGCATCCAGGCCAAGCTGGACGAGGTGTTCAGACAGCAGGAGTCGGCCCAGTTCGGCACGGGCCGCTTCGCGCTGCTGTTCAAGCCGGGCACCTACAACGGGCTCAATGCCCAGCTCGGCTTCTACACCTCGATCGCGGGCCTCGGCCTGTCCCCGGACGACACGACGATCAACGGTGATGTGACTGTCGACGCGGGCTGGTTCAACGGCAACGCCACGCAGAACTTCTGGCGTTCGGCGGAGAACCTCGCGCTGAGCCCGGTCAACGGCACCAACCGGTGGGCGGTCGCACAGGCCGCCCCCTTCCGGCGCATGCATGTCAAGGGCGGTCTCAACCTCTCCCCCACCGGCTACGGCTGGGCCAGCGGCGGCTACATCGCCGACAGCCGCATCGACGGCTCGGTCGGTCCGTATTCGCAGCAGCAGTGGTACACCCGCGACAGCTCGGTGGGCGGCTGGGTCAACGCCGTCTGGAACATGGTCTTCTCGGGCGTCCAGGGCGCACCCGCGCAGTCCTTCCCGAACCCGCCCTACACCACGCTCGACACCACGCCAGTGTCCCGGGAGAAGCCGTTCCTCTACTTGAGCGGCAGCGAGTACCGGGTCTTCCTGCCCGAGCTGCGCACCAACGGGCGCGGCACCACCTGGGGCAACGGCACGCCGCGCGGCTCGTCGCTGGCGTTGACGCAGTTCTACGTGGCCCAGCCGGGTGTCACCGCCGCCACCCTGAACGCCGCACTCGCTCAGGGCCTTCACCTGCTCCTGACGCCCGGGATCTACCACCTCGACCAGCCGATCCAGGTCAACCGCGCGGGCACCGTCGTCCTGGGCCTCGGATACGCCACTCTGATCCCGGACAACGGCGTCACCGCGCTCAGGACGGCCGACGTGGACGGCGTCCGGCTGGCCGGATTCCTCATCGACGCCGGTCCCGTCAACTCGTCCACCCTGCTCGAGGTCGGGCCCTCCGGGGCTTCGGCGGACCACTCCGCCAACCCGACCACCGTGCAGGACGTCTTCATCCGCATCGGCGGCGCGGGCGCCGGCAAGGCCACCACGAGCATGGTGATCAACAGCCGCCACACGATCATCGACCACACCTGGGTCTGGCGCGCCGACCATGGCACCGGCGTCGGCTGGGAGACCAACCGGGCCGACTACGGCATCCGCGTCAACGGCGACGACGTCCTGGCGACGGGTCTGTTCGTCGAGCACTTCAACAAGTACGACGTCCAGTGGTACGGCCAGCGCGGCCGCACCATCTTCTTCCAGAACGAAAAGGCGTACGACGCGCCGAACCAGGCCGCCATCCAGAACGGTGCCATCAAGGGGTACGCCGCCTACAAGGTCGGCGACTCCGTGACCACGCACGAAGGATGGGGCCTGGGCAGCTACTGCTACTACAACGTCGATCCGACGATCGTCCAGCACCACGGATTCGCGGCGCCGAACACACCGGGCGTGAAGTTCCACGACCTGCTGGTCGTCTCACTGGGCGGCCAGGGGCAGTACGAACGCGTCATCAACGACACGGGGTCGCCGACCTCGGGCACCTCCACCGTGCCGTCCACGGTGGTCTCGTACCCCTGACCGGGCCGCACGGAGCCTGCCCTCAGCACGAGGTCAGGCTCCCGAGGTCCACCGCGTCGGCCATCGCCTGCATTCCCTTGTCGTTGGGGTGCAGGTGATCGCCGCCGTCGAAGAACGGCAGGATCAGTTGCGGGTCGTACGGACTGCGCGTGATCTTGTCGAAATCCGTCACGGCGTCGAGCGCGCCGCTGTTCCTGATCCAGTCGTTGACGCCCTGGCGCACGGCCTCGGAGGCGGCGTCGTACTCGTACCAGCCCTTGAACGGCATGACGGTCGCGCCGACGACACACTTGCCCGCCGCGTGCGCCCGGTCGATGATCTGCTGATAGCCGGCGATCATGTCGTCCACCGTGACGCCGGAGTGGGCCTTGATGTCGTTGATGCCTTCGAACAGGAACACCGTGCTGACCCCGGGCTGGGAGAGCACATCACGCTGCAGCCTGTTCAGCGCGGCCTCCCCGGCGCCGTCCGCGAGCACCTTGTTGCCCGAGATGCCCTCGTTCGCCACTCCCTTCACGGTGATGCCGGACGCGGCCTGGAGCCGCCGGGAGAGATAGTCGGGCCAGCGGCGGTTCTCGTCCGTGGTCGAGGCCCATCCGTCGGTGATGGAGTCGCCGAGGGTCACGATCGAGCTGACCGCCGTGGACGTCTCCACGTCGACGGCGTCGAGCCAGTACCAGGAGCCCATCGGATCGGTCCAGTTGACCGCGCCCTCCTCGGCGGCGTGGTTGCCCGCGGTCGCGTAGTTGGTCTGCATGGCCATGCCGTGCCCCGTCGTCGGTCCCTGGGCTCCCGTCACGTACAGGCTGATGACGAGATTGCTCTGGGCGGCCAGCTTCCCGGGCAGCGGATCGCTCAGCACGGTCTCGCCGGCCGGGACGGTGACGGACGCCGCTCCGCCGAAGGACAGGGGGCGGTTCGAGCCGTGGACCAGCGCCGCACCCTGCTTCTGCAGCCCGGCGTACGCGCTCGCGAAGGTCACCGGGTGGTCGCCGAAGGCGTTGGACAGCCGGATACGCATGTTCGTGCCGCCGACGCTGGTACGCACGATCAACCGGTAGCTGCGGTCTGCGGGCCCGGCACCCTGCCGGTCGGCACTGGCGCCCCACGTGACGACGGAGTGCTTGCCCTTCGCGGCGGCCGGGGTCGCCACCGTGCCCGTCGGGGCCTGCGACAGCGGCTGCGCCTGCGCTGGGGACTGCGCCTGTGCCACCGACGAGGCGGCCAGGGGTCCGCAGACCGCCAGGACCAGTGCGGAGACGACACCCACCGCGCGGCGCCGGTACCGGGCGGCCCTCATCCGAGGTTCCGCAGCGTGACGGACTCACCGGGCTTGAGGCTGATCTTCCGCGAGGCGCCGTTGACGACGACGGTCGCGCCGCTGCCGCCGACGCTCTTCAGCGTCGCCAGGGTGACTTTGCCGTTCCTCCAGCTGAGGTCGGCGACAAAGCCTCCGCGGACGCCCACGCCGGACGCCGAGCCGGAGGCCGCCCAGGCGACGGGCAGCGCGGGCAGCAGCTCGATGTGCCCCGGACGCGAGTAGACCAGCATCTCGACGATCGCGGCCGGGGTGCCGAAGTTGGCTTCGATCTGGAAGATGCCGTGGCCCTGTGCCACCTCGTAGATGTCGAAGAGGTTGAACGCGGTGCCGTTGCTGCCGTTGGCCGACGGCTTCAGGTTGTTCACGACCAGCTGGTACGCCTTCTCCGCGTTCTTCAGCCTCGCCCAGCACAGGCTGCGCCAGGCGTTGGCCCAGCCGAAACTGTTCATGCCGCGCGCGGTGAGGAGGGCCGTCGCGCCGTCGAGGATGTCCTTCGGGGTGGAGTCGTCCGGACGGATCCGGTCGCCGGGGAAGAGGCCGAAGAGCGGGGAGAGGTGCCGGTGCGTGGTCTCGCCGAGGTTGTCGGGCGACATCCACTCCTCCAGCCAGCCGGTCTTGGGGCTGACCACGGGCAGGTACAGGCGCTCGCGCAGACCGTCGATGGTCTTGCGGTAGGCGGCGTCCTTGGCGAGCGCCTCGGTCGCCGTGTGGAAATTGCCGAAGAGGTTCCACACCAGTTCCTGGGCGTAGGTGATGCCCTTGGCGTCCAGCGGGCCCTGCTCGGGCGACCAGTCGCTGTCGGCGATCAGGACCTCGCGCGAGGCCCCGGACGCGTCGGTGACGGTCGTGGTGATCAGCCGGGCCTCCCAGAACTCCACGGCGCCCTTGAGGAGGGGGTAGACCTTCTTGAGGTAGGCGCGGTCCTGGGTGTACTCGTAGTGCTCGAACAGGCTCTGGCAGAGCCAGGCGTTGCCGGCCGGGTGCCACCACCAGCCGCCTCCGCCGTAGGGGTTGGTGGAGATGGCCACGGTCCAGCCGGCGATCTTGCCGCTGGAGTTGCGGTATCTGTTGGTGGAGTCGTTGAACAGCCGCTGGGTGACGTCCGTCCAGTCGGGCAGCTGCGCGAGGCAGTAGTCCGTGAAGGCGTCGAAGCAGTCGGACAGGCCCGCGCGGTCGGCCATCCAGTAGTTCATCTGGATGTTGATGTCGGTGTGGTAGTCGGCCATCCAGTCCGGGTCGTTGCCGTCCAGCCACGGGCCCTGGAGGCCCATCGGCAGGCTGCCCCGCGATCCGGAGATCATCAGATAGCGGCCGAACTGCAGGTAGGCGGCCTCCAGTTCCGGGTCGGGGACGTCGTCCCGGTGGCGCGCCTGCACCCGCGCCCAGGTGTCCAGTTCGCGCTGCGCGGCGGACGACGTGCCGAGGTTGATGTCCAGCTGTCCGAACACGGCGCGGAAGTCCGCGACATGCGTGTGCAGCAGCGTGCCCGCCGAGTGGCCGGCCGCGCCCAGGACCTTGGTCCTGGCGAGACGCTGCGGGTCCACGGACGGGTCGCGGAACTTCGCGGCCGCGTCGGGCGCGTAGTTGGTACCACCGCTGACGACGACGGTGAGGTCGTTGCAGCCGCTGAAGGAGATCGACGTACCGTCGACGCGGACCCTGCCGGTGCTGCTGTAGGCGGTGACGGCGGCGCCGTACTTCAGGCCGTTGGCGAAGGAGGCGCCGAACGACGCGTACCGGCCCGCGCTGTTGGCGGTGGTGGACTCGCCGTGGGTGCCGGCGAGGGAGACGGTGCCGGTGTAGGAGCCGCCGCCCTGCTGGGAGAAGTACAGGACGATGGCGTCGTCGGGGCGGCTGGCGAAGATCTGCCGCCGGTACGTCACGCCGGAGATGTCGTACCAGGTGCTGACCAGGCCCTGGGCCAGGTCGAGGGTGCGGCGGTAGTTGTTGACGTTGGCCAGGTCGTGGTCCGGGATGGCGACGGTGAGCTTGGCGAGCAGGGTCAGGGAGCCGAAGTCGTCGCGGCCGTAGGGGAATTGGCCGTCGCTCTGCAGCTTGTCGTTGAGACCTCCGGTCCACAGAGTGGCGTCGGTGATCATCAGAAGTTCATTGGAGGGGTCGTTGCTCGCGAGCGCCCCGAGGCGCCCGTTCCCGACCGGCAGCCCCTGCTCGATCATCGAGTTGGAGGAGCCGGGAGCCTGCCACCACAGCTGGTTCTTCGCGGCGTCGGCCGCGGACAGCATCGGCGACTCGGTGGGGCGCAGGGGGGCCGCCGAGGCGGTGAAGGCGGGCAGACCGCCCAGTGCGGTGGCCGCGCCGGCAGCGGCGGCGAGAGCGAGGAAACCTCTGCGGTTGGGTCTGTCGTCACGTGGTTCGGTGTGCTGGATGTCCACTGTGGTGCACTCCAAATCCGGGGAACGGCTCGTGCAGGGACGGCTCGTGAAGGAACGGCTCGTGCAGAAACGACGACTGCGGGCCGTCGGCGTTGGGCCGGTCCTCGCGGGGCCCGGGTCGTGACACCGGGCCCCGCGGGAGCGGGTCGGACGGGCTGAGAGAGGTCAGACGGATTGCGGGACGACGATCCTGTCGATGTCGGGTGCGTATCCGCTGCCGCTGTCGAAGGTGATGGTGTTGGAGCCCGCCTTCAGGGCCAGCTGGACGCTGACGGTCTCGGCCGTGCTCCAGTCACCCGTGGAGGGGAACTTCTGGCTGGCGCCGTTGCCGCTGTTGGAAGAGACGGTCACCGAGCGGGCGTCGCCGCTGACGTAGGCGACCTTGACGGTGTAGATCCCGTCCTTCTTCACCGTGATGTCGTTGAACCGCAGCTTGCCGCCGGTGTAGAGGTTGCCGACCTTCTTGCCGCCGGAGCAGGCGTCGCAGCCGGCGACGGAGGCGTTGCCCGACAGGGTGTTGGCCGCGGCCTCGGCCTCGTAGCTCGTGGTCGTCAGCGTGCTGCCGCCGGGATTGACGGTGAACAGCCGCGAGCCGTGGGCGGGCAGCGCCTCGGTGATCTTGTTCTTGTAGGTCCCGAGGTTCGCCTTGTTCCACAGGTCGCGCACGGAGGCGTTGCCGGTGAAACCGAAGGAGGCCCAGTTCGCGGTGACGGAGGCCGGGGAGTCGCCGAGATTGAACAGGGCGACGGTGTAACTGCCGTCGGCGTTCTTGGTGCCCCAGACCTGCTGGTCGCCGACCGGGGTGACCGGGCGCGCGACGGGTGAGTCGTTCTGGTCGACGGCGATGACTTCCTTGTTGGTCAGCAGGGAAACCCCGTAGCTGTCCAGCTTGGTGATGTCGTCACCGGTGAACAGGGGCGACTTATTGATGGCCCACAGGGTCATGTAGCTCTGCCGCTCGGCCTTGGTGAGGCCGTCCATCTCCCCGTTGCCGACGTCGATGCCGTCGAGGTCGTTCCAGCCGCCCGGGCCCGCCTTGCGGCTCCACGCCGGGGCGTCGTCCCAGCGGTCGTTGACCGAATTCTCCCAGCTGACAAGGGTGTTGCAGTAGCACTCGACGTCGGTGTCGATGCGCCAGCCGTTGGAGTACTGCTTCCAGTCGGCGGCGTGGCCGATGTCGAGCGACCAGGAGAGTTCGAGGTGGATCGGGCGCCCGGCGGCGGCGATGGCCTTCTGCCAGGCGGCCACGTCGGCGACGTTGTTGTAGTTGTCACCGGACTTGAACGAGCCCGGGCCCACACCGTCCAGCTTGAGGAAGTCGTAGCCCCAGTCGGCGAACATCTGCGCCTGGGAGTCGATGTACTTCTGCGCACAGGAGTTGTCGAAGTCCAGTTTGTAGGCGCTGTCCCAGCCGTTGGTGGTGCGCAGGTCCGGGTAGACGATGTCGGCGGTGGTGCAGCCGGGGGCATTCCAGATGGGCACCTTGCCGTCGCCGTACGCCCCCTTCTCCAGCCCGACGGGCAGGTAGATGCCGGCCTTGAGGCCCTTGGAGTGGATGTGGTCGGCGACCGACTTCATGCCGTTGGGGAAACGGACCGGGTCGGGCGTCTGCCGACCGTACTGGTCGAACCCCGACTTCCAGTTCTTGTCCATCCACCAGCCGGCATCGATGTTCACATGGTCGTAGCCGTACTGCTTCAGCTTGGAGGCGAGGGCGTCCGTCTGTTTCAGGACGTTCGCCTCGGTGAGGTAGCTGTAGTCGCCGTCCGGGTTGAGGCCCGGGTATTTCGACGACTGCATGCTCCAGCTCGACCAGCCCATGTACGGCTTGGCGGCGATCGGTGCGGCGGCGGTGTCCACCTGAGTGGAAGTGGTGTCGGCCTGGGCGGCCGGGACGGTCGTCGCGACACCGGTGAGGGCGAGGACCAGCACGGCTCTCAGCGCGCGGATGGGCATGACGGAGTACGAGGATGACCGCATGGGTCGGACCTCCAGGGACGGTGTCAGCGGGGGCGGTGAAGGCGGGGGCGGCTCGCGCCCCGGCGTTCCGGCGGCTCAGCCCTTGCCCGAGCCGATGGTGAGTCCGCTGATGAACTGGCGCTGGAGCGCGAAGTACACCAGCAGCGTGGGGATCGCGGTCATGAGCGCACCGGCCGCGATGAGGTTGGGGTTGGTGAAGTACGCACCCTGGAGGTTGGCCAGGGCGGAGGTGATGGGGCGCTTGTCGCCGGACTCGATCAGCGCGAGCGGCCAGAAGAAGTCGTTGTAGATCCAGATCGATTCGAGGGTCGCGAGGGCCGCGAAGGCGGGGCGGCACAGCGGCAGGATGATCTGGAAGAACTGACGCCAGACGGGGGCGCCGTCGACGAGCGCGGCCTCGGAGATCTCCTTGGGGATCGTCTTCATGTAGTTGCTGAGGACGAAGGTGCAGAACCCGGACTGGTAGGCGATGTGGATCGCGATGATGCCCCAGGCCGAGTTGTAGAGGAGGAGCGAGTCGCTCATCCACTGCGGCAGCGGGATGAGGAGGTAAAGGCGGTACAGGGGGGTGATGAGGACCTGCGCCGGGAGCAGGTTGCCCGCGGTGAAGAGCATCAGCAGGACGATGTTCCAGCGGAAGTCGAAGCGGGAGACGAAGAAGGCGACGGCCGCCGAGAACAGGAGGGTGCACAGGACCGACGGCACGGTGATGAGGACGGAGTTCCAGAAGAAGTGCGGCATCCCGGACTGGTTCCAGGCGTCGCTGAAGTTGCCGAAGCTGAGGCTGTGGGGCCAGGAGAGGTACCCGTGCTTCGCGGTGTCCGAGTAGGGCCGCAGCGAGGTGTACATGGCCCACAGCAGCGGGACGAGCCACAGCAGGGCGATGCCGCCCAGCATCAGATGACGGCCTGTCTGGCGCCGCGGCCCCGGTGAGGTCCTCGGCTTCTGCGGCTCCCGACGGGTCCGCAGTCGGGAGGCCGGACGGGACACGGTCGTGGTCACTGGTCCTCCTTGCGGAAGTTCTGGACGAGGAAGGTCCCGATGGCGGCAAGGGAGACCACGAGCAGGACGACCGCGAGGGCGGACGCGTAACCGATGTGACTGGACTCGCCGATGATGTTGTCGGTGATGAGGAGCGACAGGAGTTCCATGCCGGGCTTGCTTCCGACGCCGCCGCCGAGGACGTAGACGACGTCGAAGGACCGCAGGGACTCCATGACCGTGATGACCAGGATGATGACGTTGACCGGTTTCAGGGCCGGGAAGACCACCCGCATGAAGGTCTGGCGCCCGTTGGCTCCGTCGAGCGCTGCGGCTTCCTTGAGGGCCGGGTCGAAGCCTTTCAGGCCTGCCAGGTAGAGGATCATGATGTAGCCGGTGTGCCGCCAGCTGGAGGCGACCAGGACGGCCCACAGGTTCAGGTCCGGGTTGCCGAGCCAGTCGATGTGGTGGCTGGATCCGGCGGCGCTCAGGATGCCGTTGAGGAGTCCGGTGTCGGGGTTGTAGATGATCTCCCAGATGAAGCCCACGACGGCCAGCGAGAGCACCATCGGCAGGAAGATCGCGGTCTGGTAGATCCTGGTGAAGCGGATCTTCCGGTCGAGCTGGTAGGCGAGGAAGATGCCGAACGGCGTGGGCAGCAGGGCCGTGAACAGCAGCCAGATCACGTTGTGCCGCACCGCGGGCCAGAACGGCGGGTAGTTGGTGAAGATCTCCTTGTAGTTGTCCAGGCCGATCCAGTGGATGTCGGCGAGGTCGATGCCGTCCCAGGTGGTGAAGGACAGCCCCAGGGAGGCCAGTGCGGGCAGCCAGACGAAGAAGAGCAGAGCGGCGAGCGGGATGCCGATGATGACGGTGAGGAAGAGCCGGTCGCCGGGGCCTAGGCGGCGGGGGCGGGAGCGGTGGCCGAGTCGGGGGCGGGGGCGTTCGGGCGTGACGGGCGCGGTGGACACGGTGGGGCGACCTTTCCGGTCTGGATCAGGCCGTGAAGAAACGCGACCGCTGGGACTCGATCTTCTTCAGCGTCCCCGAGCCGTCGTCGGGATGGCTGAGCCACTCGGTCAGGCCGGGCAGGACGACGGTGGAGATGAAGCCGGGGTCACTGTCGCGGTCCGCGAACTGGCTGATGTGCTGGGCGGAGGCGATGAGTTCGGCTGATTTCTTCTGGAGTGCGTTGTACGAGCCGGTGTCGGCCTGCTCGTTGACGGCGAGGTTGCTCGGGTCGACGCCCATGTACAGCTCTTCGGTGTGGGCGCCGCCGAGGAACTCCAGGAACTTCTTGGCGCCGTCCTCGTTCTTGGGCCTGCGGCTCAGCATGAAGCCGTCGGTGGGGGCCTCGACGGCGTCCTGGCCGTGGGTGGCGTCGATCTCGGGGAAGGGGAAGAAGTCGATGTCGGCGCGTATCTTCTCGTCGGTGATCTGCTGGCCGAGGAAGAGGCCGATGACGGCCATGCCGGACTTCTTGTCGAGCAGGGACTGGGCGGCGTCCTGCCAGGAGCGGCCGCCCGCGCTCGGCTGGTAGTAAGGGGTCAGCTCACGCCACAGGTCGAGGATCGCGAGGGTGCGCTTGTCGGTCCAGGAGACCTTGCCGCGCATCAGGGACATGTGGAAGTCGTAGCCGTTGGCGCGGAGGTTGAGGTAGTCGAAGGCGCCGAGGATGCTCCAGCTGTCACCGCCGCCGTATCCGGAGGCGATCGGGGCGAGGCCGTCCTTCTTCATGCGCTTGGCGAGCGCGATGAACTCGCTCCACTTCTGCGGGACTTGGTAGCCGCGCTCCTTGAACAGACTCTTTCGGTAGAAGACGGCCCACGGGTAGTTGTACAGCGGCACGAAGTAGTACTTGCCGTCCTCGCCGCGCGAGAGCTGCTTGGTGGCGTCGCTGAAGCCGGCGCCGATCTTGTCCCACACGTCGTCGAGGGGGCTGCAGAGCTGCTTCTTGGCGAAGTACTGCATGCGGTAGCCCGCGAACCAGGTGAAGACGTCGTCCGGGGTGCCCTGCAGATAGGTGGAGATGCTCTTCTGGAAGGTGTCGTGGTCGACGGTGTTCGTCTTCACCTTCAGCCCGCTGTCCTTGGCGAACGCGTCGGTCACGGCGGCGTAGGCCTTCTTGGGCGTGGCGTCGGCGCCGTTGGATCCGAAGGTCACCGTCTTCGGGTCGGCGCCCGCTCCCCCGCCACAGGCGCTCAGGACGGGCGCCCCCAGCGCGGCCGCGCCGAGTCCGAACAGCCCACCGACCACTCTGCGCCGACCGGGGCCCCGCGCAGCCAGGTGATTGCGGCTCTGCTGCGTCATCGTTACTCCTCGTGCGTGCTAGTACGTGTCTGATCTGATGAAGGACTGGATCGCGGTGGCCGCGGCCCCGCGCGCCCACTCCTCGAAGGGCAGCGGGCGGGTCTGTACGTCGCACCGCGCGGCCGATCCGAAGGCGGCCGCGGCGAACGCGTCGCGGATCTGTTCGGCGAACAGGTCGTAGGCGGCCAGGCCCTCGCCGGAGATGATCACCCGCTCGGGGCCGAGCAGGTTGGCCACGGTCGCGATACCGCGGCCGATCGCCTCGCCCGCCCGTGCGTACACCTCCCGTGCTCCGGGGTCGCCGTCATGGGCCAGGTCCAAGGCCTGCGCCGCGTCGGCCACTTGTACGCCGGTCACCTCGCGGATTCTGCCGACGATCGCGGAATCCGCGGCGATCGCCTCGACGCAGCCGCGGTTGCCGCAGTGGCAGAGGGGGCCGGCCGGGTCGATGGCGACGTGCCCGATCTCGCCGGCGACGCCGTGCGCCCCCGACACGACCTGCCCGTGCACCACGAGACCACAGCCGATGCCCGCGCCGACGGTCACCACCGCGAAGTCGGAGAGCCCCACTCCGGCGCCGAACCACTGCTCGGCGACGGTCAGCGCCCGGACGTCGTTGTCGACCGTGACGGGCAACCCCGTTGTCATTGCGGCCAGTTCGGCGAGCGGAACGTCGCGCCACTCCAGGAAGGGCGAGTAGCGCACCGCCCCGGCGGCACGGTCCACATCGCCGGACACCGCGATGCCCAGACCCTGGACCTGCACTCCGAAACCGTCGGCCTCGGTCAGCAGCTCCTGGACGAGCGCCGCGGTCGAGGCCAGCACCGCCTTGGGGTCATGGGTCGTGAGGGGCACATGCCGGGCGACCCTGATGCGGCAGCACAAGTCCGTCAGCACCGCGATCAGTTCGTCACCCGTCATCTTGACGCCGATGAACAGCGCCCTCCCGCCGTCGACCCGCACCGGGTTCGCGGGCCGCCCGAGAGACGGCTGCCGCGCGTCCTCGTCGATGTCCTCGATGAGGTAACCGGCCTCGATCAGAGGCCGGACCGCCTTGGTGACCGCCGCCGCCGACAGCCGCGTCCGTCCGGCTATCTCCGACCGGGTGAGCGGGCCGTGCGACAGCACGGTGGTGAAGATCTGAGAAGCGGCCGGCGTGTGGGCCGGGAACGCCTCGGTACGAGAGGTCGAGCGCATGGCCGGAACCTAAGTCCCTTATTTTCTGCTGTCAATGAAAGAAGCAGGATTATCTTGAGGACCTTCTTTGATCGACCTATGACCTGCAAATGCCAGACACCCATGAAGTGTTGACATGTGATCGAAGGTCACGGTTGGCTTTCGAGTGTCTCGTGGCACCACCGCAACGTGAGGAACCCTGTCGATGATCTCCTTCGCCCCGGACACCGGGGTCTGGCTGCTGGCCACACCGCATACGTCGTACGCGCTGAGAGTCGACGAGACCGGGGCGCCCTGCCATCTCGCGTGGGGCCCCCGTCTGACACTTGCGGAAGCCGGGGAACTCGCCGCGCCCCGGGCCCCGGCGACCAGCAGCTTCGAGGGAAGACCCCCGGTCGGGGAGGAACTTCCCGTCGACGGCGGAACGCGCTACGGACCGCCGTCCCTGCAAGTGCGGTTCGCGGACGGCTCCCGCGCCTTCGAGTGGCAGCCGACGGGCCATCGTGTCGACGGGGGTGAGCTGGAGCTGGCCTTCCGTGACCGCCGCTACCCCCTGCATGTGGCGCTCCACTACCGGGTACGGGACGACACGGACGTGATCGAGCGCTGGACCGTCATCCGCAACACCGGCGACGAGCCCGTCACACTGCTGCGCGCCGACTCGGCCGCGTGGACCCTGCCCCCGCTACGGGACTACCGACTCGGCCACGTCACCGGACAGTGGTCCGCCGAGAGCCAACTGCGCCGACATCAACTCCCGTACGGCGAGACCATGTTGACGAGTCGACGTGGGATCACCAGCCATCACGCGAACCCCTGGGTGATGCTGGACGGGGGCGAGGCGACGGAGGACCACGGCAGAGTCTGGAGCGCCGCGCTCGCGTGGAGCGGGAGTTGGCGGATCACCGCGCAGCGCACTCCGGACGGGCGGGCCGGATTCACCGGAGGCGCGGGCCACGACGGTACGACCGTGCCGCTCGCGCCGGGCGAGGAGTTCGCCACTCCCCCGTTCGTGGGCCTGTGCACCGACGGCGGATTCGGCGCGGCCAGTCGCGCCTGGCACACGTACACCCAGGCCCATGTCCTGCCCCATCCGGACGAGGTCGCACCGGTGCTCTACAACTCCTGGGAGGCCACCGGCTTCGACGTCGACGAGGTCGGCCAGAAGGCGCTCGCCGAACGGGCGGCGGAGCTGGGGGTCGAGCTGTACGTCGTGGACGACGGCTGGTTCGGGGCGCGGCGCAGCGACCGGGCCGGACTCGGCGACTGGACGCCCACCCCCGACCGCTTCCCGGAAGGGCTGGCACCGCTGGTCCGGGCGGTGCACCGGCTCGGGATGGGCTTCGGCCTGTGGGTGGAGCCCGAGATGGTGAATCCGGACAGCGACCTCTACCGCCGGCACCCGGACTGGGTCCTGCACTTCCCCGACCGCCCCCGCTCCGAGCTGCGCAACCAGCTCGTCCTCAACTTCGCCCGCCGCGACGTCGCCGACTGGGCCTACGACTGGCTGACCCGGCTGGTCGGCGACCACGGCATCGACTTCCTCAAGTGGGACATGAACCGGGCGTTCAGCGAGGCCGGATGGCCCGGACAGCAGGACGGCGCCGATCGCGTCGGAGTCCAGTACATACGCAATCTCTACGAGGTCATCGACCGCCTCCGCGCGGACCATCCGACGCTGCGGATCGAGTCGTGCAGTGGCGGTGGCGGCCGGGTCGACCTGGGCATCCTGTCCCGTACGGACCAGGCCTGGGCGTCGGACAACACCGATGCCGCCGACCGGATGTGGATCCAGCACGGCTTCGGCCAGGTCTACCCGGCGCGCACGATGGGTTCGTGGGTGACGGACGTGCCGAACCAGCTCACCGGCCGTACGGTTCCGCTCCGCTTCCGTTTCCATGTGGCGATGGCCGGAGCCCTGGGCATCGGGGGTGACCTCACCCGCTGGTCGGAGGAGGAACTCCGCGAAGGCGCCGCCCTGGTGGCCGAGTACAAGAAGGTCCGCCCTCTTGTGCAGCACGGCAGGCTGGACCGCCTGTCTCCGCCGTCCGAGGACGCGGTCTGTGTGGTGCAGTACACCGCCGCGGACGCCTCGGAGACCCTGCTGCTCGCGTGGCGGCGCGTCTCCCGCCACGGCGCCCCGCAGCTGCCGGTCCGCCCACGCGGCCTGACCCCCGCGGCCCGCTACCGCGACGCCCGCACCGGCACCGTGCACCACGCCACCGTGCTCGGCGAGTACGGGCTCCACATCGACCTGCCGCCGGGCGACTGGTCCAGCACGGCGGTGCACCTGGTGCGTGAGCCGGAGGCCTGACGTCGGTCAACGGCCCTGAACGCGCTCGGCGTTGAGCGGGTCCACCGCGCCCCGGGTGTCCCCGATCGTCGCGTGGTCCACGGCGACGAAGTTGACCGGCCGGCCACGCCCACGCTCACACTGGTGGACGCGGTGCAGTACGTCGTCACGTCGGTTGATCTGCCCCGCGTCCAGTCGGCTGGATGCGGCAGCCGTGGCCAATCGGACGACTCGCCCTCGGGCATCCGATCCGGCGACGGACGGCTCCGCCCCGCAACGGTTCGAATCGGCGCCCGGGGCGCGGGCGCGCGGCTGAGTCACGGGCGCGCGGGCCGACGAAGGGGTCAGTAGCGCTGTGCCTTGGCCAGCCGGGGGGTCAGTACGGGTTCGGCCGGCTGCCTGCTGATGGCGATGGGCTGGGCCCGCGCCCCCGGGGCGAGGTTCTCCGCTCCGACGAACCTGGTCTCCACGACCTTGCCGTCGGAATCCTTGAAGTCGATCTGCACGGCGTACGACGCCTTCTTGTCGGTCTTGTTGGTGATGGTGACGAGCACGGCGAGCAGCCCGCCGGTCTCTGCCCTGGGCAGGCCGGTCATGGCGACGTCGGACATCGCGTTGCCGCTGCCCTTCACGTCCTTCAGCTCCTTCTCCGCGGCTGCGGAGGCACGCGCCGTGTCGGCCGAGACCGACGCCTCGAACGCCGACGCGGCGGCGGACGCGGACGAGGCCGCCGCCGACGCCGAGGCGCGCGCGGAGCCGATGATCGAGGACGCGGCCGAGGACAGGGCGGACGGCGGCGTGCCGGTGAAGTTGGACTCGTTCGGCGCGGTGGCGCGCGGGGTGACCGAGGAACCGCCGCTGTTGCCGCTGTCCGTGCTGCACGAGACGAGCACGGAGCCGCACGCGAGCGTGGCGGCCAGGAGGACGGCGATCCGGCGTGACCGACTCGATCGGCCGTGGTTGTCGGGAATGCGTCTGCTCATGAGGGCTCGTCCTCTTCCTGCCGTACGGGACTCCCTCATGTTCCGTGCCGGGCTCGGGGTCCGCGAACGGCGACGGCCCATCGGAGTGACTCAGGGGGCGGCCGGGCCGCCCTCACGTGCGAGCCAGTGCTCCGAGATCGCCAGGGCCACCGCCATGATGCTCAGCTGCGGATTGACCTCCGGACAGCTCGGCAGGACCGAGCCGTCCGCGACGAGGACTCCGTGGACGCCGCGCAGCAGGCCCTCGGGGTCGGTCGGGGCCCGCTGGGGATCGGCGCCCGCGGCGGCCGTGCCGGTCGGGTGGAACGCCGAGAGGTGCAGGTTCCGTGGCCCAACTCCCCTGAGCAGCATGTCCAGTTCGTCGAGCGAGCGGGCGTGCGGTGCGTTCGGGACGCCGGTGAGGACCTCCTCGGCGCCCGCCGCGAAGAGCAGGCGTCCCATGGCTCGTACGGCCGTCATCAGCCGGTCGCCGTCGCGGCGGTCCAGGTCGTAGCGGACGAGAGTACGGTCCCGGCCGATGACCCGGCCCGAGGGGCGGTCGGCGATCATGGCGCCGAGGGTCGCCAGGTGTTCCACGTCCTCCAGCTCACGCCGCAGCTCGCGTCCCAGGCCGGGCAGGACGAAACTTCCCAAGCCGGGCGGGCTCGCGGTCGCCTCGATGAGTACCCCGCGCCCGTGCAGTTCCTCGATTCCGACGCTCTGCAGCACGCCTCGCCACGAGGTGACCGGTTCGGCGAAACGTCCCGCGACGCTGGTGGCCGGGTGCACGCTCAGGTTGCGGCCCAGGCGCGGATGTCCGCCCAGTCCCGAGCGGCGCAGCAGAGGCGGTGTCTGCAGTGCCCCGGCCGCCGTCACGACGAGCGGGCTGAGGATCTCCAGTTCGCTGCCGTCCGGCCGCCGCGCCTGTACGCCGGCGGCGCGCGGCGGTCCCGGACGGTCGTGGTCCAGCAGGATCCGGCGTACGCGCGCGCCCGTGACGATCCGGGCCCCCGCGGCGCACGCGTCGGGCAGGACGGACAGCTGCACACTCTGTTTGGCCCCGGTGGGGCAGCCCACCACGCACTGGCACGAACCCTTGCAGCCGGGCGCGTTGCGGCGCAGCGGTCCGGCCCGCCAGCCGAGCCGCTCGGCACCGGCGAGTGCGAGCAGGCCGTTGTCGCCCAGGACGTCGAGCGGCTGGGTGGCCACGCGCAGGGTGCGTTCGATCTCGTCGAGCCGGGGCCCGAGGTGCTCGGCGAGCGCGAACCCGTACTCAGTGCTCCACCGGGCCAGCGCATGATCCGGAGTCCGGTAGCAGGTACCGGAGTTGACCACGGTGGTGCCGCCGACGACCCGTCCCACGGGCAGCAGGAGCGGCGGGTTGCCCAGGGCCACCGTGCCGCCGCCGTCCCGGTACAGCTCGGCGAAACGTTCGAGCGGCGCCCGGCGTCCGAAGGAAGCCGTCGAGTGGTGTTCGCCTTCTTCCAGGACGACGACGCTCAGTCCGGCGCGCGCCAGCGTCCGGGCGGCCACGGCACCGCCCGCGCCGGACCCGACGACCACCACGTCGGCGGTGGAACGTGCCGGCCACTCCTGCGCCGGTGTGCAGTCGAGGGGCGGGTCCTCGGGTGCCGTCACGGCAACCGGCGGGACCGGCATCCTCTCGGTGCCCGCCGCCAGCATCACAGGCACCTTGAGGACGTCGAGCAGCGGGACGAGCCGGGGGCGTTCGGCCACCGAGCCGAGTACGCCCTCGCGTTCGTCGGGATCGAGTGCGGCCAGGCGTCTGCCGGTGCGCAGGACGGCGTACGTCTCCAGGGCCGCGACCGCGGCGTGTATCCCGGCTCGGGCGGGCCCGGGCAGCGCGGCGAGCACCGTGTCGAGTCGGTTCGGCACGCGGGCGGGCCAGTCCTCGTCGCCCGTGTCGGCAAGCAGCGCGGCGACGAGCCCTTCGGCGGTCACCGGTCGCCCGCCTCGGCGTGCGCGGTGCCGTCCAGGGCCCAGGAGGCCTCCGAGCGCCAGCGGCCCCACCAGCGCTCCAGCACGATGCGGGCATCGGCGGACTCACTGTTGCGGCACACCGCGCGAGCACCGTCCGGGTCGCGGTATTCCAGGGTGAGGGTGCGGTCGGCGGGCTGGCGGACCTCGACGCGGATGCGGCGCAGCGCCGTCCGGCCGGTCACGGTCCACTCGGGCAGGCCGAACTCGGCCCGGAAGCGTCCGACACCCAGCCAGCCGATCGCGGACCGCTCCGCCCGCCGCGGCCAGGTCCGGCCGCGGCGGCGCAGGCGCAGGAAGACCAGCGGAGGCAGCCGCCGCAGGCCCGGCCGGGTGGACACCGCCGCAACGATCTCCAGTACGTCGCCGTCCCCCAGCTCCGCGTGGAGCCATGTCCACCGGTGGGCGTTGCCGTGCCCGTAGATGCGGGCCGATGCGCCGGGTGCGCCGTGCAGGGTCAAGGTGTGCTCGCCGTAGGAGAATGCGCCCTCGTACGTGGCCCGCGCGGCCGGGAGCATCTGGGCGGCGGGCAGCAGCGGGCGACGCCAGGACCAGCGCGGGAAGGTGAACAGCGGTGGCCCCGTGGGCTGTTCGGCGAGGTCCCAGCTGAAATCGCCGGCGCTGCCGGTCAGTCGTCCGGGCGTGGCCGTGACCTTGTCTCCCGCGAACCCGTCCGCGGGCCGGGTCCAGGGGGCGGGCCCGAAGCGGGCGTGCCGCACCTCGCCCTTGCGGGGAAATGCCGCGACCCATCCGTGGGCCACCGGCTCGGAGCCGTCGGCGGGCGCGGTCATTTCGTGGTGCAGCCAGATGCCCGTGCCGCTCTCCGGGTCGGTCAGCGTGGTGTACCAGACCTCGGTGCGGCCCGGTGTGCCGTTCCAGCGCGGCGCGCAGTGCTCGGCAGGGCTCTCGCGCCGTGGGAAGCGGAAGCTGAGGAGGAACGGGGCGAGGCCGGTCGCCAGGGGGAAGCGCAGGACTCCTTCACCCACGCGCGCGTCGCCGTCGTACAGCGTGAACGGCAGGACGGTCATCGACGCGACCGGGCGGCGCGGGGTCACGGACTTCCAGCCGTCCAGCGTGAGGCGGCGCCCGTCGGCGGTGAACGCCAGCTGATAGCGGATCCGCCGCCGGGCAACCGGCGACACCTCCAACTCACCTGTGGCACAAGGGTCGTCGGCGCATCCGGTGATCCGCACCCGGCCGCTCAGACGCGCCTGGGTCGTCCGGTGCGGGCGCAGTACCTCGTCGGCGTCGGCGCGCAGGTCGAGGCGTATGCGGCGCACCCGCGTCTCGGCGTCGAGCCGGACCGTCCCGAGCATCGTCTCGGTGAACGCGGTGCCCCTCACGCGAGGCCGTCCAGCATGGCGCGCTCGGTGGCCCGCAGGTAGGCGTCGGCTGCCGCGTGCGCCTGTCGGGCGTCACCGGCCGTCACCGCTTCCACCACCGGTGCCAGCCGTTCGTACGCCGCCGCCGGGTCGGTGAAGGGGCCCTTGAGCAGGGAGCGGACGGGCAGGTAGGCGTTGAACAGCGTGTTCGTCAGCAGGACGTAGACGCGGTTGCCGGTGGCCCGCGCGAGGGCCCGGTGCACCTCGACATCGGCCAGCTGCACCGCGTCGGCGCTCTCGGCCTCCCGTACGGCTTTCAGAAGCGCGCGGAGCTCGCCGTGCTGCCTGCGCGTGGCTCTCGTCGCGGCGCGCTCGGCGATCAACGCACCGACGCTGCACCGTACTTCGAAGATCTCGTGGACCCATTTCGCGTCGTGGCGCACGAGCATGGGCAGCAGATCCGCGCCGCCCAGGCGTGCGTAGTCGCGCACCCGGGTACCGACGCCGTGCCGGGTTTCGAGCAGGCCCGCCTGGACGAGTCGACCGAAGGCGTGCTTGAGCGTGGTGCGGGTGACTCCGTAGCCGTCGGCGAGTTGCCGCTCCGGGGGCAGGTAACTGCCCGCCGGGTGACGGCCGTTGAGGATGTCCGAACGCAGCCGGTCCTCCAGAACGTCCACGATGGTCTCGCGGGGCAGTGCCTCCACGGTTCCCCCTCGGCAAGTGGATGAGTGGCTGATCCACTGAACCAGTGAGCGTCTTTTGTGGTCAACCCCTCGTCAACGGACGGTCGTTGGACTGCTTCCTCACAGGAGTTCAGGTGGTCGGCACCCTTTCCGCGACTCCAACGCGTGTTGGCCCAGCGTGTTGATGACGCTGTGCCCAGCGGACGGCAAGCGGTGCCGCCAGGCCCGTCAGGGTGAACAGTGCCCCGACGACGTACCACCCGGGGCGGCCCCAGGTGATGCAGAGCGAGATGAGCAGGCTGGGCCCGACGGCTTCGGCCAGGCCGGCACCCAGGCCGAACACGCCCAGGTACTGGCCGGTGGCGTGCTGCGGGGCGAGGGCGAAGGACACCTCGAAGCCCGCGGCGGAATGCCACAGTTCGCCGACCGTATGGATCACCACCCCCGTCATGAGCAGCGCCGCGGCAGCCCACGCCGGTATCCCCGCCGACAGCGAGATCAGCGAGCAGGAGACGAGGAAGGCCACGCCCGACCGACGGTAGGCACCCGCGCCGGCCGCGGGGGAATCGATGGTGCGGCTGGCTCGTACCTGAAACGCGATGACGATGACGGTGTTGACGAGCATGGTGCCCGAAATCAGCCAGCGCGGAGCGGTGGTGGCCCCGATCAGCCAGAGCGGAATGGCCACGGTGAGCACCTTGAACTGTATGGCCATGATGCCGTCGAGGGTGGTGAGCAGCAGGTAGGGCCGGTCCCGCAGGGCGACCCAGCGAGGGCCGCCGGCGGTAGCGGCGGACCTGACCGGCGGCAGGTGGACCAGGACGGCCGCGGAGGCGGCGGAGGAGATCGCGACGCCGATGACGAGCAGCTGGTAGGCGGTGTGGGTGCCCGTTTGAACGGCCCAGCCCGCCAGTAAGGCACCGAGGGAGATGCCGATGTTGGTCACGGCACGGAGATAGGGTCGCCCATGAGGGGCGAGCCGACGCCTACGGCCGTTGCCCCGGCGGCCAGATGGGCCCGGGCGGCGGCTTCGTCGACGCCACCGACCGGCACGAACGTCTCGTGCGGGAACGGGCCGCGCAGCGCTGTGACATACGTGGGCCCACCGGCCTGGGCAGCCGGGAAGATCTTGAAGGCTTCGGCGCCGAGGGCCCGCGCGGCGAGGATTTCGGTCGGGGTCATCACTCCGGCGAGTACGGGCATGCCGAGGTCCCACGCGGCCCCCACGCCGTCGCCCAGACCGGGCGTGACCGCGAAGTCCGCTCCCGCCCGGTGCGCGGCACGGGCGTCGTCGGCGCTCAACACCGTCCCGGCCCCCAGAGGTCTGCCGGGTCCGAGCACCTTCCTCGCCCGCTCGATGACGGTGAGCGCGTCCTTGCCGGTGAGCGACACCTCGATGAGCTCGACGCCCTCTTCGGCCAGGGTCAGCACGGTGCGCAACGAGGCTTCGGCATCGCGGCCGCGCACGATGGCGACGAGGCGATGGAAGGCCAGGGCGGCCTGCAGGTCCACGGGTGGTGGTTCCTTCCTCGGGCGTACGGATCACCGGACGGCATTGACCAACGCACGGCATTGACCACCGGACGGCATTGATCAACGGACGGTACTGATCATCGGATCGCACGGGGCCCGAGGGCGGCCGAAATTGGACCAGACCAACCGTGCGCACATCGTTGACATGTACGCCGCCCAGCGCAACGCTTGAGAGCGTGCTTGAGAGCGCTCTCAAGGAGACACCGCACAGCTCCCGTCCACAGGAATCCACCTGATTGGAATCCCCATCAAGGAGGAAGAGAGTGCCCAGACAACTCAGATGGCGGGCCTTAGCAGCGGCCGCGGCCACCCTCACCGCTGCGCTGTTGACGTTCGGGTCCCCGTCCCGGGCCGAGGCCGCCGTCCCGGCGACCATCCCGCTGACGTTCACGAACAACTCCGGCCGCAGCGACCCGGTCTACGTCTACGACCTCGGAACACTGCTGTCGACGGGCCAGCAGGGCTGGGCCGACGCGAACGGCACGTTCCACGCCTGGCCCGCGGGCGGCAATCCGCCGACGCCCGCACCGGACGCGTCGATCGCGGGACCGGCCAACGGGCAGTCGAAGACCATCCGGATCCCCAAGTTCTCCGGACGGATCTACTTCTCCTACGGGCAGAAGCTCGACTTCCGGCTGACGACCGGCGGTCTCGTACAGCCTGCCGTGCAGAATCCGAGCGACCCCAACCGCAACATCCTCTTCAACTGGTCCGAGTACACACTCAACGACGCCGGACTGTGGATCAACAGCACACAGGTCGACATGTTCTCGGCCCCGTACGCCGTCGGAGTCCAGCTCGCCGACGGGACGACGAAGAACACCGGCCACCTCAAGCCGGGTGGGTACACCGGGTTCTTCAACGCCCTGCGGGGCCAGCCGGGCGGCTGGGCCAATCTGATCCAGACCCGGTCCGACGGCACCGTCCTGCGGGCCCTCGCGCCCGGCCACGGCATCGAGGCGGGCGCGCTGCCCGGCACCGTCATGGACGACTACGTCAACCGCGTGTGGCAGAAGTACAGTTCGTCGACGCTGACGGTGACCCCGTTCGCCGACCAGCCGAACACGAAGTACTTCGGCCGGGTCTCCGGTGACGTCATGAACTTCACCAACAGCGCCGGAGCGGTCGTCACCAGCTTCCAGAAGCCCGACTCCGACAGCATCTTCGGCTGCTACAAGCGGCTCGACGCCCCCAACGACCTGGTGCGCGGCCCGATTTCACGCACCCTGTGCGCGGGCTTCAACCGCTCCACGCTCCTGGTCAACCCCAACCAGCCGGACACCGGTTCGGCGAACTTCTACCAGGACGTGGTGACCAACCACTACGCCCGCAAGATCCACGCACAGATGGCCGACGGCAAGGCCTACGCGTTCGCGTTCGACGACGTCGGGAACTACGAGTCGCTCGTGCACGACGGCAATCCCCAGCAGGCCTACGTCACCCTGGATCCGTTCAGCTGACGTCGTCGGGGTCGAGGCAGAGTACGGGGACCCGCTGGACGAGGTTGTTCGCGAAGCCGCCCCGGTTCCACGGCTGGTCCAGGGGCTGGGTGTGACCCTCGGCATCGGTGGCCCGCGCGCTGAGCACATGACTGCCGGGCGCGGCCGTCCAGGTCTGAGTCCAAGGACGCCAGGCCCAGCGGTGGTCGCTTCCCGGGCCGAGGTCGGCCGCGCCCCAGGAACGTCCCCCGTCCGTGCTCACCTCGACCCCGGTCACCGGTGCGCGCCCCGACCAGGCCCGTCCCTCCAGCCGTACGGCACCGGGCCGGACCACCCGCGTCCTGGACATGAAGTCCGGGAAGCCGGGCGGGATCAGCAGGGCGCGCGGGGCGATCAGGGTGACCGGTTCGCCTTCGTCTCCGGCGTCCTGCCGGAGTCGGTAGGCCACGGCCTGCTGGAAGCCCGTGAACCGCGTGTCGGTCACCGTGATGTCGCGCAGCCACTTCACATGCGCCATGCCGTACCAGCCGGGCACCACCAGCCGCAGCGGGTGTCCGTGCTGCGGCGGCAGCGGGGCGCCGTTCATCGCGTACGCCACGAGAACCTCCGGCTCGCCGCCGGTGGCCACGTCCAGCGGCAGGGCACGCTGGTAGTCCTGCTCGACGCCCCGCTCGACCCCGTGGTCGGCGCCGGTGAACACCACGTCCACCGCCCCGGGTTCGACGCCGGCCTCGGCGAGCAGCACCCGCAGCGGCACGCCGGTCCACTCAGCCGTACCGACTGCCTCGACCAGCCACGGCTGACTCACCGGCCGGGGTGTCAGCAGGGCCCGCCCGTTACCCGCGCACTCCAGCGTCACGCGCTGTGTACTGGCGGAATACGTCCTCAGGTCATCGACCCCGAGCCGCAGTGGCTGCCGCACCCTGCCGCCGAGCGCGAGCGTCCACGAGCCGTCCTCCGCGTACGGGATGTCGTAGTGGGTCAGCACATAGTGCAGGCCCGGCGGGGTGAGGTCGTAGCGCAGGGCCTCCAGCGGCAGCCCGTGATTCCGGGCGGCGAGGGCCAGTTCCTCCTGGCTGATGCCCTCCTCCGGGCCGGCCAGCCGGGCAGATCCGCTCACATCATCAAGGCGAAGCCCCATACCCGCATTGTCCGCCTTCCCTGTGAGGGGGCGCTAGGCGGACAGCGGGCACGTACATCGGTCCACGAGGTCGTGCCAGCCGGACTCCAGGCGCTCCAGGGACATACCGCGCTGTCGGGTCAGGTGGTGGATGAGGGCGGGTTCCAGGTATCCCATCAGGGTCTGGGCGATGAGTTCGCAGTCCGCGGCGGGGACGGCCTCGCGGAGCAGCATGGTGACGTGCGTGAAGCGGACGCGGTACGGGGCGGAGTTGAAGCGGCGGTCGGCGTCCGGTTCGGCCGCGAGGTACAGGTCGAGCTGCTCGGAGTTCTGGCGCAGGGCGCCGCAGCCGAAGGCGTGCAGCCGCTCCACCGGCGAGGCGCCGGGACCCATCGGGGGCGGACCGCTGAAGAAGGCGGCCTGGAACCGCTGCTCGGTGTGGTCGAGCAGTGCCATGAGCAGGCCGGTGCGGTCCCCGAACCGCCGGAAGACGGTCCCCTTGCCCACCGATGCCGCCGCGGCGACGGCCTCCATCGTCACATTGGCCACCCCCTGCTCCTCGACCAGGCGGGCGGCGGCCTCCAGCAGACGCGCGCGGTTGCGCGCCGCGTCGGCCCGCAGCTGCGGCGCGGCGCCCCTGGACGTGAGCTCCAGCAGGACGGGCTCACCGGATGGTTCCTGCCCCTTCGGGAAGGGCGGCAGTGGGGTGGACATGAAGCCAGCGTAACGGCAGACCAGGACAACTGGACTCCGGTCCGCTTCGGTGGTAGACATTTAAGCGGACCTCGGTCCGGTTTGTTGCCGCAATGTTTCAGCTTCGGGAGTTCTCATGTCTGTACGTATCCTCGCTCTGGTCGGCAGCCTGCGCGCCGGCTCCCACAACCGCCAGCTCGCCGAGGCGGCCGTCAAGCTCGCCCCCGAGGGCGCCGAGGTCGAGCTGTTCGAGGGCCTGGCCGAGATCCCCTTCTACAACGAGGACATCGACGTCGAGGGCAGCGTGCCCGCCGCCGCTGCCCGTCTGCGTGCGGCCGCCGGCCAGGCCGACGCCTTCCTGCTCTTCTCGCCGGAGTACAACGGCACGGTGACGGCCGTGCTCAAGAACGCCATCGACTGGCTGTCCCGCCCGTTCGGTTCCGGCGCCTTCGGCGGCAAGCCGGTCGCCGTGGTCGGCACGGCGTACGGCCAGTTCGGCGGCCTGTGGTCGCAGGACGAGGCCCGCAAGGCCGTGGGTATCGCGGGCGGCACCGTCCTGGAGGACGTCAAGCTCTCCATCCCCGGCTCCGTGGTCCGCTTCGCCGAGACCCACCCCGTCGACGACGCCGAGGTCGCCGGCCAGCTCACCGAGGTCGTCCACCGTCTCTACGGCCAGGCCAAGACGACCGACGCCGCCTGACAACTCCCGTGCGGGCCGGTCCGGTTGACCCGGCCCGCCTCTTCCGTGGGTCCGGATCTCCGCGCTCCTGGCGGAATGAAATCCTCCGGGACAAGATGCCCGCATGAAGGGTGATCTTTTTTCCAGTGACCACATGGTGCAGCCCGCCGTCGCGCCGGGCATGACCATCCAGAACGCCAAGTCGATCAAGTACGCCGTCAACGGCGACATGCTCGCGCGGCAGGGGGCGATGATCGCCTACCGGGGGAATCTGCAGTTCGAGCGCAAGGGCCAGGGCGTGGGCGGCATGCTCAAGCGGGCGGTCACCGGTGAGGGACTGCCGCTGATGACCGTGCGCGGACAGGGCGAGGCCTGGTTCGCGCACGAGGCGCAGAACTGCTTCATCGTCGGCATCGAGCCGGGCGACGTGTTCACCGTCAACGGGCGCAACGTCCTGTGTTTCGACGCCACGCTGTCGTACGAGATAAAGACCGTGAAGGGCGCGGGCATCACCGGCGGCGGCCTCTTCAACAGCGTCTTCACCGGTCACGGCAGCCTGGGGCTGATCTGCGAGGGCAACCCGCTGGTCATCCCCGTCTCGCAGCAGCAGCCGGTGTACGTCGACACCGACGCGGTGGTGGGCTGGACCGCCCACCTGCACACCTCGCTGCACCGCTCGCAGTCGATCGGCTCGATGATCCGAGGCGGCTCCGGTGAGGCCGTGCAGTTGAAGCTGGAGGGCGAGGGCTACGTCGTCGTACGTCCCAGCGAGGTGACGCCGCAGAAGGCGCAGCAGCACTGAGACCGGACCGGAAAAGGGTGCCCCGCCGGATGGCGGGGCACCCTTTTTACCCACGTCCGTCAGTGTCCGGCGGAGGGGGTGTTGGCGGTGGTGACGTTGACGGCGGCCCACGCCTTGTCCACCGTCATGTACTCGGTGCTGCTCGCCCCGTACATGTCGGCGGCGGCCTTGAGGGTGGCGTTCCGCGCGTCGTGGAAGTCGGTCGTGGAGACCATGTAGCGGGTGAGCGCCCGGTAGAAGATCGCCGTGGCCTTGGCCCGTCCGATGCCGGTCACCTGTGAACCGTCGTACGTCGGCGAGTCGTACTTCACGCCGCCGATCGTCTTCTGGCCGCTGCCCTCGGCGAGCAGGTAGTAGGCGTGCGAGGAGACGCCGGAGCCCGCGTGGACCTCGGTGTCGTAGACCTCGGGCGACCAGTAGTCGATCGTGCCCTCGAGCTTGTCGAGGGAGGGGTGGTCGAGGCGACGCAGGAACTTCTGCGCCAGGCCCAGCTTCTCGCCCATGAGGTAGTTCGGCGGGTTCTTCGGGTTGTTGGCGGAGAACTCGACGTTCGAGCCGAAGATGTCGGCGAGCGACTCGTTGAGGGAGCCCGGCTCGCCGTACTGGTTGCCGTCGGCGTCGACACGAGTGGGTTCGAGGGCGGCGGTGGCGTCGACGACGCCGTGGGTCAGCTCGTGACCGGTGACGTCCAGGACGACCAGCGGCTTCTTGAACAGGTCGCCGTCACCGTCGCCGTACAGCATGCAGCCGCACACCGAGTCCCAGAAGGCGTTGCCGACCTTGTTGCCGAAGTGGACCATCGCGCGGGCACCGGCGCTGTTGTTCTTGATGCCCTTGCGGCCGAAGGTCTTCTTGTAGAAGTCCAGGGTCTTGGTGATGCCGTACTGGGCGTCGACCGCGGCGGTGGTCCGGCTGGCGGTGGTGCCGGTGCCCCACTTGTTGTCGCCGTCGGTGAACTTCTTGCCGCGCGAGAAGGCTTCCAGTTCCTGCCCCTTGGCGTCCCGGGTCTCGGTGTTCCACCGGGTGGGGTCCTTGAGGAGGAAGCTGGTGCGCGCGGTCTGGGTGGTGGTCAGGCCCACCTTGCCGGCGAAGAGGGACGCGCCGCTCCCGGTGGCCTTGACCGGGTAGTGGGTGGCTCCCGTCGCGCCGACGAGGCCGGACTGCTGGGCAGCCACGCCCGTCGCGGGGGTCGCCTGCTCGCCCCGCTTGCGCAGCGTCTCCGCCAGGGACGGCGAGATGAACTCGTCGCTGTCGGGGGTGTTGCTGCGTATCTTGCCGGTCCGGGCGTCCACGACGACCGTGCGGGAGCCGCCGGCCTCCGTGGAGTCGCTGTCCGTCACCCGCACCTGGTAGGCGAGGGTGGCCGCACCGTCGCGGGCGTCCACGACGAGTTCGGCGCTGCCCGCGTCGCCCTGGGCGGCCGCGGCGGCCTTCTGCTCCGCCTGCTCGGGCGTCAGCTTCGCCTCGGTCGTGGCCGGCTTGACCACGTGGTCGGCGGCCCGGGTCACGCCGAGGTAGGCGGACCGCTTGCTGAGGTGGACGACCAGGTCGCCACCGAGGACCGGGAGCCCCTCGTGGGTGCGGACGAAGCGGACGTGCTGCTTGCCGTCCGGGTCCGTCATGACGTCCTTGGCCCGCAGGGTGTCGCCCTGGGTGACACCGGTGGCCGACGCGTGGGCGAAGGCTGCGGCCCGGGCGGCGTCCACCGGCGAGGAGGCCGAAGTCGCGGCGCGGGCGGGCGAGTCGGACGCGGCCGCGAAGGCGGGGCCCGACGGGAGCGTGACGGCCGTCGTCACCGCGACGGCGATCGCCACGCGGCGTATGTGGGGTCTACGCACTGAGTTCCTTCGAACAGGGGCGGCCGGGATCGCCAACCGCCATGAGACACAGCGCTGTTGGGCGCCGTGGGGGCTGTCGGGCCCCGAGGCGCAACCTTCACTGATTCACCATGTACATGTAAAGAAGGAAAATCCCTTTTACGGTTTTCCGGGTGATCTCTTTACGAATGTTCACTTCTCGGTGATCAAGGCGTGACCAACTGTGCGTCGCCCGGACAGATGTGCGGCGGAATCAGGTGGTTGCCTGGTGGGGCACGATGACACGTGCATGTGACCGACGTCGCAGCACCTCCGGCCCCCGCAGCGGACGGGGCCGGAGGCGAGGAGGCGTCAGATCGCCCGGTGGGCCAGGGAGGACAGCAGAGCACGCAGCTCGCCGGCGGGGCGGGCGGCCAGGGACGCGTCCGCCAGGAGCAGGTGCGCGGCGCCGAGATGACGGCGGGCCTCGCGCAGTGCCGCGGTGCGGCCTCCCGCCTGTTCGACGAGGATGGCCGCCCCGCGTACGGCGGTGTCGTCGAGGGCGACCGGCGAGGCGAGGAGTTCGGCGAGCGCGGCGTGGCCGGGCGCGTTCAGGGCGGCGAGGACCGGGAGGGTCTTCTTGCCCTGACGCAGGTCGCTGTGGACCGGTTTGCCGGTGACAACCGGATCGCCCCAGATGCCGAGAAGGTCGTCGGCGATCTGGAAGGCCACCCCGAGATGACGCCCGGCGCGGTCCAGAGCGGTGACCGTCTCCCGTGGCGCCCCCGCCAGTTGGGCTCCCAGGGCCAGCGCGCAGCCGAGCAGAGCACCCGTCTTCTGCTCGGCCATCGTCTCGTACTCCCCCACGCCCACCGCCTCGGGACCGGTCCAGGGGCGGTGGGCGAACAGCAGGTCGTCCGCCTGGCCGCGGACCAGGTCGCCCAGGGCCGTCGTCAGCAGTCGTACGGCCTCTCCCGCGTGGGGAGTTGCGGGTGCCGCGGTGAGCGTCTCCACGGCCAGGGCGAACAGCGCGTCGCCCGCGAGAACGGCCGGGCCGGTGCCGTACGCCGTCCACACCGCGGGGCGACCCCGGCGCAGCGCGTCGCCGTCCATGATGTCGTCGTGCAACAGCGAGAAGGTGTGCACCAGCTCCACCGCGACGGCCCCCGGCACCCCCGCCTCGGCCGGACCTCCGGCCGCCTCCGCTCCCAGCACGGCCAGCGTCTGCCGTACGCCCTTGCCCTGGCTGTGGGTCGCGGGGGCGCCGCCCACCTCGCAGCGGCCCAGCGCGTATCCGGCCATCTCGGCCACCCAGGGGTGCAGCCCTGCGATCGCCTCCGTCAGCGCGGGGGCGACCAGTTCGCGGCAGCGGTGCAGGATCCGAGGGGCGGCGGGGGCTTCCGGGGATGCGGACAGCAGCTTCATCGAGCGGCCTCCGCACCCTCGGCCGGGGCCGCGGCGGACGGCACGAGGCCGAGTTCCTTCCGCGCCCGTTCGACCATCTGCCGGGCGTGCCGCAGCCCGATGTCCTCCAGTACGCGGGCCAGTTGATCAAGGTCTGCGGCGGTCTCGGCGCGTCCGCGGCCCAGGCGTGCCAGCGACTTGACGAGCCCCAGCCGCGACAGGGCCCGCCCGCGCGGCTCGCTCATCTCCTCGAACTCCGCCAGCGCCTGCGTGTAGACGTCCCGGGCCTCCTCGTAACGCCCGGCCCGGTAGAGGACGTTGCCGCGCATCTTGTGGTTGTAGGCGAGCGCGCCGGACAGGTTCATCGCACGGCAGGACACCTCCGCCTCGCCGAGCAGCTCCAGGGCGCGGTCCGCGTCCCGGTCGCGCACGGAGACTATGTCCGCGAGACCGCGCAGCGCCCAGGCGTGGCCGCGCTTGTCCTCGGCGCGGGCGGCGATCTCGGCCGCCTCCTCGAACATGGCGTACGCAGTGTCGTAGGCGCCGGTGTTGCGGTGTATCTGCGCGATGCCCTCCAGGGCCCACACGGTGTGGCGGGCCTCGCCGCGCTTGCGGGCCTCGGCCAGGAGTTGCTCGTGCAAGGCGGTCACGGCCGCGTAGTCGCCCTGGATGCGGCCGGTCTCCGCCATCCCCGCCAGGGAGTAGCCGCGCACCACGACATCCCCCGCGTGCTCACCGAGTTCGGCGGCGAGCCGCAGCAGCCGCCAGGCCAGCGGGAACGCGCCGCGCTGCCGGGCCAGCGTGCCACCGCTCCACAGCGCCCACGCCATCGCTCCCGCGTCCCCGGCCTCGCGGGCGGTGCGGTAGCTCGCCTTCCACGCCCGGTCGGCGTCCGCCACCTGTCCCAGGCGGCGGTGCGCCTCGGCGACCGCGAGGCCCGACCGGGCCGCCTCGGCCCGCGCCCCCGCCCGCTCGGCGGCGCGCAGTTGCTCGGTGCCGGCCGCGAGGACCTCGGTCAGCGAGGAGTTCACGGACAGGGTGGTCAAAGCGCCCTGGTACTCCGGGGCGAAGGCCTTGCCGTACATGAATGCCTTTCCGTCTGCCACCGGTCGGCCGCGTCGGACCGCCGACCCGTGGTGCTGTCTGTCGCTGGGGCGACGGCGCGCGACCACTCCTCTATGCACTCGACGTATACATAGCGTGTATACGCAGAGCGTATAGCGAGCTGGATTTCCACCTGGGAATCCCTGCTTCTCCACGGTCGACGCGCTGCTCACCCGTTGCCGATCAAGACGACGGCGGTGCGCGGAAGGTTGCCTGGCATTGTGAGAAGGCCCCAACCGGCCTCAGGATTGAAGGAGTTGATCTCCCGACCGGAAGCAGGCACGGATGACCGAAGGGTCGATGCACGCCCACGAGATACGGCTCGACGAATCGCTCGTACGGAGGCTGCTGGCCGCGCAGTTCCCCCGGTGGGCGGACCTGCCGCTCAAGCGCGTCACCTCGTCCGGGACCGTCAACGCCCTCTACCGGCTCGGCGACGACATGGCCGTACGCCTTCCCCGCATCCCGGAGGGCGCCGACGACGTGGACAAGGAGCGGGAGTGGCTGCCGCGGCTCGCTCCCCTGCTGCCATACGCCATTCCGGAGATCCTCGACGCCGGTGTGGCCGGGGAGGGTTACCCGTGGCCCTGGAGCGTGCTCCGCTGGCTCGATGGTGAACTTCCCGTCCCCGGCTGCCTCCCCGACGCGGGGGCGCTCGCCGCCGACCTCGCCGCGTTCGTGGCAGCCATGCGGCAGGTCGGCCTGCCCGGCGGGCCGACCGCCTACCGGGGCGTGCCCCTGGCGACCGCGGACACCGAGACGCGCTCCGCGATCGAGGAACTGCGCGGCACGATCGACACGGTGGCCGCCACGGCGGCCTGGGAGGCAGCCCTGGCGGCGCCCGCATGGGCAGGCCCGCCCGTGTGGCTCCACTCCGATCTGATGCCCATGAACCTCCTCACCCGCCAGGGCCGTCTCAGCGCCGTCCTCGACTTCGGCACCGTCGGCACCGGAGACCCCGCCTGCGACCTGATCGTCGCCTGGAACCTCCTCCCCGCCGAGGCGAGGCCCGCCTTCCGGGACGCAGTGGGCGCCGACGACGCCATGTGGACCCGCGGCCGCGGCTGGGCCCTGTCCATGGCCCTGACCCAACTCCCCTACTACCGCACGACGAACCCCGTGATCGCGGCCAATGCCGAGCACGTGATCCGTGAAGTCCTTGCCGACCTCGCGTCCGGCTAGGCACTGATTCGAATCCTTGAACGGACCGCAGGGATACGGGATCATCCCGCCCGTGGAAGAGCTCGGCACGGCATACGAGATCCGCTACGGGTGGACTACTCCCGGGGCGTGGCTGGCGCTGATGTTGGCGCTGTTCATCGGGGTCGGCTTCCTTCCCGGTGTCACGCCTCCGGGCGACGACCACATCGAGCTGGTCGGCGCTCCCTTCCTCGCGGCGATCCTCTTACAGGCGTCCTTCCGCCGAACCGCCGTCCTCATCGGCCCGAAAGGCATCACGCTGGGCGGCCTGCTCTTCGTACGCAGGGCGGAGTTCGTGCCCTGGCCCGAGATCGTGTCCGTCAGCTTCCACAAGGAGCCGAAGGGGGCCGGCAGGATCAAGCTCTCGCACCTCGATGTCCGGCACAGGAAAGGGACCGCCCCACCGTGGGAGCCTGCCACCTCCCCCGCGGTGCGCGCGATCGACACCTACCTGGACACTTCCGTGGACGCCGAGTTCGTGGAGACCTTCCGGGGCACCACGGTCTCGACCCGTCCCATGGGCCTTCTGTGCCGGATGGATCCCGCCCGCCTCAAGAGGGCGGTCCAGGCGTTCGACCCCGACGTCCGCGTCTTCGGGAACGTCGACTAGCCGGGCAGGCCCTTGAGGAGCCAGGCAGGCAACACGGCGAGCCGCTCCTCGGGCGGACGCTCAAGGGCTGTTGGCCACTGTGCTCAGAGATATCCGGCCACCACGGTCTCGACTTCGCGTCACCGGTCGGACAAACCCCGGCTGGACGCCAGAACACGATCGCATGCCGCCCGACCTGCGGGTCCCCAAGTCGGCTGGCCGCCGGGGAGGCCCTGTTCCCAGGCTTGGCCGATGCCGATGAGGGAGATGCTGCACAGGACGGCCCATCCTCGTGCGCGCCGGATCGTCGCCTCGTCCACGTGGGCGCAGACGTCGAGCCCGCAAGGTCCGGATGCTGTTCATGCAGGAGGGATCGCACCAGGTCCTCGTCGATCTCGATGTTGTTCATGTCCAGAGCCCACCCCGCGGGGTGCCGACCGCCCCAACCCGACGCCCCTCATGATCGCCTGAACAAGGCCTGCGTGGCCAAGTAGCGCTGCCAGTGGTCATCCATCGCTGCGCATCACACCCCCTGGTGGCGACCAACGCGTCATGGAACATACATTCGATTACCGAGGTACGCTGGCCCCATGGCCACGCACCTCCAGGGCTCGCTCTTCGACCAGACCGACGAGGTCCACCTCGGTCCGCTGACCGGGATGCGCCGGACCGTGCTGGGCGACGGGGCGTGGATCGACCTGCTGCCCGGGTGGCTCGGTGGGGCCGACGCCCTCTTCGCCCGGCTCGCCGACGAGGTGCCGTGGCGGGCCGAGCGGCGACAGATGTACGAGCACGTGGTGGACGTACCGCGGCTGCTCGCCTACTACCGTGCGGGCGAACCGCTGCCGCACCCAGTCCTCGACGAGGCGCGGGACGCGCTGTCCGCGCATTACGCCGCCGAACTCGGCGAACCGTTCACCACGGCCGGGCTCTGCTACTACCGGGACGGCCGGGACAGCGTGGCCTGGCACGGGGACCGGATCGGGCGGGGCGCGCGCGAGGACACCATGGTCGCGATCCTCTCCGTGGGCACCCCGCGCGATCTGCTGCTGCGCCCGCGCCATGGCGGGGACTCCGTGCGGCGCCCCCTCGGACACGGCGACCTGATCGTGATGGGCGGCTCCTGCCAGCGCACCTGGGAGCACGCCATCCCGAAGACGGCGCGGGCGGCGGGACCTCGGATCAGCATCCAGTTCCGCCCCGACGGGGTGAACTGAGTCCGCCACCCCGGGCGGTAGGCGCTACCAGCGGTCCCAGTGCGCGACGTCGGCGACCGGCCGCCGCCGTACCGGGCCGAACCGCCCGACCGGCCAGCCCACCGGGACCACGGCGAAAGTCCGCATGCCCTCGGGGATGCCCGGTTCCCACTTCCACTCCTCTTCGAGGAACAGGTGCCAGATGGTGAGGTTGGCCGCGAGGCCCAGACCGCGCGGCGAGCAGCAGGTTCTGGACGCCCGGGTAGACGCACGAGCCCTCCGCGAGCGCGACGAACCGCTCCTGTCCGGCACCCATGCGGGCGGTCGTGTCCGGGCCGAGCCCCTCGGGCTGAAGCCCGAGGATTCTGGCCTTCACGTGCGGTCAACTCCCCTACGGTTTCAGCGGCGTTCGTGTACGTGAAGGTCTTCGTGATCACGGATCATAGGTGTGCTGGACCGGCGTTCGGGGGCCGTCGGCCGCACCCCCTGCGCTCACGGCGTGAGGTGGGCCTGCACCATCGGGGCGTACCGCTCGACGATGTCGTCGATCGAGGTGGCGCGCAGACTCGTGCCGCGGGCGATGCCGTACATCACGCCGAGGCCGAGCAGGGTGCTGACGGCGAGTTCGGCCCGCAGGCCCGCGTCGGGGCCGGTGAGGCGCTGGGCGAGGCGGTCGCTGACCTGGGTGCGGAAGTTGGCGCGCAGTATGTCGCCCTGCTCGCCCTGGAGCGGGGCGAAGACGATCCGCAGGATGGGATCGGCGCCGCGCTCGGTCTGGCCGACGAGGAGATGGCGGACCATGTGGCGGCCCAGCTCCTCCAGCGGCGCGTCGAGCAGGGCGTCGGTGTCGGACTCGAAGGACATGACCCGTGCGAACAGCGCGTCCTTGTTGCCGAAGTACTTCAGGATCAGCGGGGCGCTCACCCCCGCCCGGTCGGCGACCGCCTTGAGCGTGATGTCCGCGTGCGCGTGCCGGGCCAGCAGATGACGGGCCGCGCGCAGGATGGCCGCCTTCGTCGCCTCGGCGTCGCGGCGCGGCGCGGCGGCGGATGCCGTGAGACCGGGGTGCGGGGTGGTCACGGTGCTCATGCTCCTTCGAGGGCCTCGTCGCGGGGCGCTCCGGTACGGCCGCGGGCGCGTCGGGTGCCACGAGAGGTGGGGTCGGCGGGTATGGAGAGGGCGGCGGCGCAGGCCACCAGTGCGACCGTACCCGCCGTGGCGAAGGCCAGCAGATAGCCGTGCAACGTGGGGATGGGTGCGCCGCCGACGAGGGTCGTGTGGTGGACGAGTACGGCGGCGACGGCGGCGCTGCACACGGCCTGCCCGATGGTGCGCATCAGGACGTTGACGCCGTTGGCGGACGCGGTCTGCCCGGCGGGCACCGCGCGCAGGATCAGGGTGGGCAGGGCGGAGTAGGCGAAGGTCGTTCCGATCGCGCAGACCGTGGCGCCCAGAATGATCATCCACAGGTCGCGGCTGTCCATGATGCGTACGACATAGCCGAGGGCGATGATCGCCGTCCCGAGGGCCAGCGTCACCCGCGGGCCGCGGGCCGCCGAGATGCGTGCCGAGACGGGGGAGAGCAGCAGCATGGTCACCCCGCCGGGCAGCAGACACAGGCCGGTCGCCACGATGGACAGCCCGAGGCCGTAGCCGGTCGCCTTGGGCGCCTGGACCAGCTGCGCCGTCACCAGGGAGTTGCCGTAGAAGGCGAATCCCGTCAGGAGCGCGGCGAGGTGCGGCAGCGCGACCCGGGGACGGGCGGCCAACTTCAGGTCGACCAGCGGCCGTTCGGCGCGCAGCTGCTGCACCCACCACAGGCCGAGGACCAGGACGCAGGCCACGAACAGGCCCACGATCCGAGGGCTGCCCCAGCCCCACTGGCCGCCCTGCGACACCCCCAGCAGAAGGCAGACCAGGCCCGCCGCCAGGCCCAGCGCGCCCAGCGTGTCGAAGCGGCCCGGTTCCCGCACCGGCGACTCGCGCACCGCCCACCAGGCCAGCGTCAGCCCGGCGGCGCCGAGCGCGGTCGTCGCCCAGAACATGACGTGCCAGTTGGCGTACTGGACGATCAGCGCGGCGAGCGGGAGGCCCAGGGCGGCGCCGATACCCACGGTGGAGCTCATCAGCGCCACGGCGGAACCCGTGCGCTCCGGAGGGAGTTCGTCGCGCAGGATGCTGATCGACAGCGGTACGACGGCGGCCGCCGCGCCCTGCAGGGCGCGCGCCGCGATGAGCACGCGGATGTCGGACGTGAGGGCACACAGGAGCGAGCCCACCGTCATCATCCCGAGGGCCATCAGCAGCACGCGCCGCTTGCCGTACATGTCTCCCGCGCGCCCCAGCACGGGGGTCAGCACCGCTCCCGACAGCAGCGTCGCCGTCACCATCCAGGAGACCGCGCTCGCCGAGGAGCCCGTCAGCCGCGGCAGATCCGGCAGCAGCGGCACCACCACGGTCTGCATGACGGCCATGAGGATCCCGCCGAATGCCAGGACAGGGACCGCCAGTCGGTCACGCAGGGCCGCCATGGGAGCTCCAGAAGTCGACGCGAAAAAGTAGGTGAATAGTGATTCACCATACCGGTGAATCGCCATTCACCCAATGCGCGGTCCACTTCTCCGCCGTGGTCCGTCTGCACGAAGGAGAAGGTGAAGGAGTCGAAGACCTCGGTCGCGCCGAGCCCGATGGCAGCCAGTGCCCACCCTTGACGTTCACGCCAGATTGCGGGCGTGAGCCGCGCCACTCGTGACGAGTCACGCCCGGAAGATCACCAGCAGTAGATCGATCCGCGGGAGGAATTCCACCTTCCGGCGGGGCTCGGACACTTCCGACAGCAAGATCATCTTCGTTCAATCCTGCACGACATTTGCTTAATTGTCCGGATCGCAGCCAACCGACATGCGGCGATTTTTCCTGCTCTCCGACAAACAGATAGGCATGACGGGTCATCAACAAAGCAGTTCACAGGAGGTATCCGCATGCCGGAACTCACCCGTCGCCGTGCCCTCGGAGCCGCGGCCGCGCTGGCCGCCGCGGCCGGTTCCCAGGCCGTCGCCGCGCCCCCGGTGGCCGCCGCCGACCACCACCACGGCGGGCCCGAAGCCTTCGACGAGGTCTACCGGGGCCGCCGCATAGAGGGGCGCCCCGTGAGCGGGAGCGGTCACCACCACGGCGCCGGATACGCCGTGTTCGTCGACGGCGTGGAGCTGCACGTGATGCAGAACGCCGACGGCAGCTGGATCAGCGTCGTCAGCCACTACGACCCCGTACCCACCCCGCGCGCCGCCGCCCGCGCCGCGGTCGTGGAGCTGCAAGGCGCCCCGCTCGTCCCGTTCAACGCCAACTGACCCGCCCCGCAAGCAGATCGTGGAGTCCCGCACATGACCGTACGCAAGAACCAGGCGAGCCTGACCGCCGACGAGAAGCGGCGTTTCGTCGACGCGCTGGTGCAGCTCAAGCGCAGTGGCCGGTACGACGCCTTCGTCACGACGCACAACGCCTTCATCCTCGGTGACACGGACAACGGCGAGCGGACGGGTCACCGGTCACCGTCGTTCCTGCCCTGGCATCGCAGATTCCTCCTCGAGTTCGAGCGAGCTCTCCAGTCCGTCGACTCCTCCGTCGCCCTGCCGTACTGGGACTGGAGCACCGACCGCTCGACGCGCTCGTCCCTGTGGGCGCCCGACTTCCTCGGCGGCACCGGGCGCAGCCTGGACGGCCGGGTGATGGACGGCCCCTTCGCCGCCGCGTCGGGCAACTGGCCGATCAACGTGCGCGTCGACAGCCGTACGTACCTGCGCAGATCGCTCGGCGGCGGCGCCCGGGAGCTGCCGACCGGCGCGGAGGTGGACTCCGTGCTCGCCATGGCGACGTACGACACGGCGCCCTGGAACAGTTCCTCGGACGGTTTCCGCAATCACCTCGAGGGCTGGCGGGGTGTCAACCTCCACAACCGGGTGCACGTGTGGGTGGGCGGCCAGATGGCCACCGGCGTCTCCCCCAACGACCCGGTCTTCTGGCTCCATCACGCCTACATAGACAAGCTGTGGGCCGACTGGCAGCGCCGCCACCCCGGCTCCGGCTATCTGCCGGTGGCCGGGACCCCGGACGTCGTCGACCTCGACGAGACGATGAAGCCGTGGAACGACGTGCGACCGGCCGACCTGCTGGACCACACCGCGTACTACACGTTCGACACCGCCTGATCGCCAGGAGCTCCGCACCCGGCGGCCCGTCGCACACGGTGCGCCGGCGCCGGACTCAGGCGTTGCTCGTCTCGGCCGCACGGCACTCGGGGTGCCCCCAGCCCTGGCCGTTCTTGGCGATGGGCTCGCCCGCGGCATAGGAGCGGCCGCAGAGGCAGCGGCCGGGGAACTTGGCCTTGATCGTGCGGGCCGAGGCACCCTGTCGGGGCGTCTTGGCGGAGGTGCCGCGGCGGGTGACGCCGGAGGAGGCCGGGGTGTCCGGGGACGGTGGCGGCTCCGGGGAGCCGAGGTCGCTGCCCGCGGGCTCCTGGACGACGGCCGCCTGGCTCGCGGCGCGGTCGGCGAAATCATTGAGGCGGTCGCCGTCGACCTGGTGTGCGGGGACGTAGCGGAACTCCACGGTGCGGCCGTCGAGGAGTTCGTCGATGCGGGCGACCAGTTCCTGGTTGGCGACGGGCTTTCCGGCGGCCGTCTTCCAGCCCTTGCGCTTCCAGCCGGGCAGCCAGGTCGTGACGGCCTTCATCGCGTACTGGGAATCCATCCGGATCTCCAGCGGCACGTCCGGCGCGATCGCCGTCAACAGGCGCTCCAGCGCGGTGAGTTCGGCAACATTGTTGGTCGCCGTGCCCAGCGGTCCGGCCTCCCAGCGGGTGGGGGTCTCGTCCCCGTCGGCGACGACCCAGGCCCATCCGGCGGGTCCCGGGTTTCCCTTCGAGGCCCCGTCACAGGCGGCCACAACGCGTTCAGACATGACCCCGATCATGCCACGGACCCGGCCGGGGTCCGGCCCGTGGCGGGGGTCACCCAGCCCCGGAGAGGCTGTCCGCGCCCAGCAGCCGCAGGCCCAGCGGGGTCGCCATGTGCAGGACGTACTTTCCGTCACGGTGGCTGGCCACGAGTCCGCCGTCGCGCAGGACGCCGATCTGGTAGCTGACACTGGGCAGCGCGATCCCCACGGCCTGGGCCACCTCGGAGGTGGTGTGGGCACCATGCCCCGCCACTTCGGTCAGTACGGCGGTCCGGGTACGGCCCAGCAGGCGCTCGAGCCCGTCGTCCGTGCCGGTCGCGAGGACCGCGAGGGGCGCCTTCTCCACCGGGTACACCAGCACGGGATCGAGACCGGGGTCCGCGAGCGCGGTCGGCCGGCGCCAGCAGAAGAACGAGGGGACCAGGAGCAGGCCGCGCCCCTCCAGGTGCAGATCGCGCTCTACGGGGTAGTCCACTTCGAGTACGGGGGCCTTCCAGCGCGCCAGGGGCCGCAGTCCGTCGAACAGCGCCTGGGTGCCGCCGTCGAGGAGAGCCCGGGAGCGCAGGTCGACATCGTTGCCGACCGCTGTGCGGATGTGCGGCCAGTACGGTTCCAGCAGGGCTCGGAAGTAGATCCCCAGGGCGTTGGCCAGGGACTTGAGTCCGTCGCCGCCGGGTCTGCCCAGCGAGGCGGCCCAGTTCGGCACCGGGCGGGACTCGGCCAGCCGCGTCAGCTCGCGGACCAGCTGCGTGCGGGGTGTGCGCCGCAGCTGGTCGAGGCCGGCCGACAGGCCCCCGCCGGTGACCGGCGGCGTGAGGAAGTCCGGAATGTAGCCGGACGCGGGGATCAGTGTGCGCAACGGGCGCAGCGCCCGTCCCGCGACCGAGTCCCTGGAGAGCCGGTCACGGGCCGAGCTGCGCCAGTGACCGAAGTCGAGCGGTCCTTCGCCCGTTTCCAACCGGCAGACGCTGCACATCAGTTCCCACAGCGGATCGGGCTGCCGGGCCACGCGGATGTTCTGCAGATCGTGCGAGGTGAAGTGAATGCGCAGCATGCGGTCTCTTTCGCTCGCCATCCTTGTGGGGGCTCGGCCGCCCGAAGGTGCAGCGGCCACAAGCGCGGCCACAAGAAGGGACGAGATACCGCACACGCGCGGTTGCCCTCGCGGGGGAATGCGTCACACGTCTGCCATCTGAGGCATCTCCCCCTGGGTGGTCTTGGTGTCGATGACGGAGAACGACGCGCCCTGCGGGTCGCTCAGCGCCGCGAACCTGCCGAACGGGCTGTCCATGGGCCCGAAGCGCAGCACGCCGCCGCGGTCGGTCGCCTTCGACACGGCCGCGTCGCAGTCCTCGACGGTGAAGTAGAGGTTGACGTACGGCGGTACCTCGGGCGGGAAGTCGTCCGTCATCTTCATCCGGCCCAGAACCGGGTTCTCGCCGAGGCTGAAGATCCGGTAGTCCACGCCCTCGTCCGCCATCTGCTGGGCGCTGAAGGGGAAGACGGCCGGGAAGAACGCGTCGGACTTCTCGGGCTCGCGGGTGAAGACCTCGGCCCAGCCGTACGCGCCGGGCACGCCCGTCGCCTCGAAGCCCTCGTGGGTGCCCGCCTGCCAGACGCCGAAGACGGCGCCGCTGGGGTCGCGGGCCAGCGCCATCGTGCCGAACTCGCCGACCTGCATCGGCTCCATCAGCACCTCACCGCCGTTGTCCTTGATCTTCGCGGCGGTCGCGGCGGCGTCGGGGGAGGCGAAGTACAGACACCAGGCGGACTGCCCCTCCTGCCCGGTCATCGGCGGCACGACGGCGGCCACCGCCTTGCCGTCCGAAAAGGCCTGCGTGTAGTTGCCGTACGCGGAGGACGACTCGCCGAACGTCCAGCCGAGCACGTCAGCATAGAAACTCTTGGCCCCCTCGACATCGCTGAACATCGCGTCCGCCCAACAGGGCGTTCCCTCAGGTTGTACGGCCATGACGTCGACCTTCTCGGGTTCGGTGGACGGTTCCGCGTTTCACGCTAGCCAGCCTTCCGCCGGGCCGCGCGCCGAGCGGGACGGCCTGCACGACACTGGAGAGCGGGCACGGGCGTCCATCGACGAGACGGGGACACGGGATGATGCACGCGTGGGAAGTGGCCCGGCCTGGGCCGATCGAGCGGGAGCCGCTGCGCTTCGTCGAGAAGCCGGTCCCGACGCCGGGACCGGACGAGCTTCTCGTGCACGTCCGCGCCTGCGGGGTCTGCCGTACCGACCTGCACGTCAGCGAAGGCGACCTGCCCGTGCACCGGCCTGGTGTGACGCCCGGCCACGAAGTCGTCGGCGTGGTCGCGGGGATGGGCGAGTACGTGAGCGGTCACGCCCTCGGCGACCGGGTGGGCGTGGCCTGGCTGCGCCGTACGGACGGCAGCTGCCGGTACTGCGTGCGCGGGGCCGAGAATCTCTGCCCGGGTTCCGAGTACACCGGCTGGGACGCCGACGGCGGATACGCGGAGTACACGACCGTTCCGGCCGCCTTCGCCTACCGGCTGCCCGGTGACGTGGACGACGTCGCCCTGGCACCCCTGCTGTGCGCGGGGATCATCGGCTATCGCGCGCTGCTGCGGGCTTCGCTGCCCGCGGGCGGGCGGCTCGGGCTGTACGGCTTCGGCGGCAGCGCCCACCTGTGCGCGCAGCTGGCTCTCGCGCAGGGCGCCACCGTGCACGTACTGACGCGGGACCCGGCCGCGCGGCGGCTGGCGCTCGACCTCGGAGCCGCGTCCGCCGGCGGGGCGTACGAGGAGCCACCCGAGCCGCTGGACAGCGCGATCCTGTTCGCGCCGGTCGGCGACCTCGTCCCGGTCGCCCTGCGGGCGCTCGACCGGGGCGGGATCCTGTCGGTGGCGGGGATCCACCTGAGCGACACCCCGCCGCTGCGCTACGAGCGCGAGCTGTTCTACGAGAAGGAGCTGCGCAGCGTCACCTCCAACACGCGCGAGGACGGCCGGGACTTCCTGGCGCTCGCGGCCCGGTACGGCGTACGCGCCACGACCCACGCCTACCCGCTGTCGCGGGCGCAGGAGGCTCTCCAGGACCTCAAGGCGAGCCGCTTCGACGGGGCGGCCGTGCTGGTGAACGATCTTCCGCCGCGCCACTGACGGCTTGGGGTGCGGGCCCGCCGCCCACGTGCGTGGATGGACCCAGGCGTGTGTTGCGGTGGAGGTGGCATGACGGGCCGAGGCGGTGGCGACACTGCGGGTGCGGGGGCGCCGTTCGATGCCGTGGAGGAGGCCGTCGAGTCCATCGGCACCACTCTGGACGAGCGGACCACGTGTACCGAGCTCGCCGAATTCGTCTGCCGTCATTTCTGCGACGCCGCGGCGGTGGATCTGCTGCCCGCGGACGTCGCGGCCAGCCGGCACTCACCCGAGCCGGACCTCTCGCGCGTCGCCGAGGCGGGCCACCCCGAGCTGCTGGCCCCGTGGCCCCCGCAGGGCGCGCGTCCCCTGTCCGTCCAGGCGCTGGACGAGGGACATCCGATCACCGCCTCGATGGACCTGTCCGGCCGGATGGCGCGGCAGGTCATGACGGTGCCGCTGCTCGCGCACGGCCGCCTGTACGGGGTGCTGCTGGCCGTCCGGCAGGGGCCGGTGTTCACCGACGCGGATGCCTCCGGCACGCACTACGCGGCCCGTCTCGCCGCCGTCCACCTCGGACATTCACGGCAGCACAACGCGGTGCGCAGTGCGGTCCTCGACCTTCAGCGGGCACTGCTGGCCGAGCCGGGCCGGCCGCATCCGAACCTCGACCTGGCCACCCGCTATCTGCCGGCCGGTGGCAGCACCCTGGTGGGCGGGGACTGGTTCGAGACCGTACGGCTGCACTTCGGGCGCACGCTGCTGGTGGTGGGCGACGTCATGGGGCACGGTCTTGACGCGGCGGTGGACATGAACGCGTACCGCTCGATGCTGCGCTATGTCGCCTCCACGGACCTGCCGCCGCACCGCGTGCTGCGTCGCCTGGACGCCGCGGTCGCCGAGGACGGCATCCGGCGTCCGGCCACCTGTCTGCTCGTCCAGGTGGACCCGGCGCGCGGCATGGCCTCGCTCGCCAGCGCCGGACACCTGCCACCGGTCGTGTTCGCCGAGGACGGCACCGGGGAGCTGCTGCATCTGCCGGTCGGTCCACCGCTGGGCACCGGGGTGGGCGGCTACGAACAGGCCACCCGCGCGCTCGCTCCCGACGACACCCTGGTGATGTTCACCGACGGTCTGGTGGAGCGGCGCGAGGAGGACATCGACGCCTCACTGGCCCGGCTGGCCGGACTGTGGGTGCCGCGCGGGGCGAATGTCGACGAGCTGCTCGACGAGGTCCTCGTCAAGCTCGACGCGCGTCATGCGGAGGACGATGTGGCGGTGCTGGCCGCCCGCATTCGCCAACGGCCCGCGACGTGAGGCTCGACCAGCCTGTTCAGAGCTCCAGTTGGGACTCGATCTCACGCAACCGGGCCTGCGCCTGGGCGAGTTGTGCGCGACGACGGTCCAGTATCAGGTAGAGGTAGATCCCTTGGAGCTTGCGCTGGGCGACCGGGCGGATGAGGTGGTACTCGTCCGTCAGGGTCACCAGGATGTCCTCCAGGCTGTCGACCGGGTAACCGAGGACGGACAGGGCGTGCAGTTTGGCCCGTACGACATCGGTGTCGACCTCTCCCGCCTTCTGCAGGTCGAAACCGCTCACGCCGCCGCGTACGCCCAGAGTCACCCGGCTGAGATAGTCCACGACGGCCGCGCCGAGTGCCCCTTGAATCGCCATGGCCTCGGTCAGCGCTCGCTCTGTCTCCACCCTGCGCTCCTCCCGGCGAGGACGCCGTCCAGTGTGACCGCGGGATGCAGCACATCCAAGGTGTCCGGGCCAGAGGACGCCGGTGATCCGCACCCCCAAGGCGCACCCGGAGGTGACGAGCGACGCGCCCCGGGGGGGGGGGGGGGGGGGGGGGGGGGGTGCGCCCGCCCCCCCACCCCCCCCACCACCCCCCCCCGCATGGATCCCCCTCTCCCCCCGTTTGTTTCTCTTCTTCCTCCCCCCCC
>NZ_JBVHXR010000021.1:37237-136728 GCF_055569295.1 Streptomyces sp. NPDC029292 | reverse complement strand
CTGTCGTACACACACCGGGCAGATACACACAAAACAACACCAAACACCCCCCCCCCCCCCCCCCCCCCCCCCCTCCCCCCCCCGCCGCCCCCCCCCCCCCCCCCCCCCCCCCCCCCCCCCCGGAACTCCCCCCGGGCGGCTCCCCCTTGAACCGTGGGCGGTTCCTGTTCTACCTTCGCCACATGGTCGGGGCATCAACGCCCGCTCACCAGCGACACAACATGGGGGCGGCAGCTGGGCCGGGTGGTGCGGGATGCGTCCTCACCTCGCGCTGATCGAAGACGATCCCGATTTCGCACTGATGTGCCGTTCCTATCTGGTGCGCGAGGGGTTCACCGTCACGTGGGCGATCGACGCCCGGGCCGGGAAGGCCGCCATGTACGACGGTGCGATCGAGCTGGCCGTCCTCGATCTGGGGTTACCGGACGGCAGTGGCCTGGAGCTGCTGCGGGCCCTGCGCTCCACCAGCCGTCTCCCCGTGATCGTCATCTCCGGGCGCGGTGACGAGACGGACCGGGTGGCGGGCCTGGAGATCGGCGCCGACGACTACCTGGTCAAGCCGTTCTCGCAGCGCGAACTCGTGGCCCGGATCCGTGCCGTGCTGCGCCGCTCCCAGCCGCCCGATGCGCCGGCCGTCCTCCAGGTCGGGGCGTTGCGCGTCGACACGGCGGCCCACCAGGCCTACGTCGCGGGCGTTCCGCTGACGCTGCGGCCCAAGGAGTACGCCCTGTTGGAGCTGCTGGCCCGCTCCCCCGGCCGGGTCTTCTCCGCCGAGCAGTTGCTGGAGCAGATCTGGGGAGCGTCCTGGCAGCAGCCCGCGACCGTCGTCGAGCACGTCTACCGGCTGCGCGGCAAGCTCACCGGCCTGCCCACACCCGCACCGCGGATCACCACGGTGCGCGGCTACGGCTACCGACTCGATCCCTGAGGGCCGCCATGTCCGCGAGCGTCCCGCATCCCGTCCCGGACTTCCGGCGCCTGTTCGACTCGACGCTGTCCCCACTGCTGGTCCTGGCGCCCGACTTCACGATCGTGGAGGTCAACCGCGCGTATCTGACGGCCACCCGCACCGGGCGGAGCATCGTCGGGCGCCTCATCTTCGACGTGTTCCCCGACAACCCCGACGACCCCTCGGCGGACGGTGTCGCCAACCTGCGCCGCTCGTTGCGGACCGTGGTGGCCACCGGGCGCACGGACACCATGGCGTTGCAGCGGTACGACATCCCGACGGGCGAGGCGGGGGCGTTCGTCGAGCGGTACTGGAGTCCCGTCAACACGCCGGTGCTGGACGGGGACGGCCGGGTGTCGCACATCATCCATCGCGTGGAGGACGTCACCGACTTCGTCCATCTGCGCCGGGTGGGACGCGAGCAGGAGCGTGCCGCCGCCGAGGCACAGATGCGCGCGCAGGGCATGGAGATCGACCTCTTCGTCCGGGCCCGGGAGATCCGCGAGGTCAATGAGCAGCTCAGCCGCGCCAACGCCGAACTCGACGCGGCGGGGCGGACGTTGCGGGAGGAGCAGCAGGCCAAGGACCGGTTCATCGCGACCCTCTCGCACGAGCTGCGCAATCCGCTCGCCGCCGCCACCGCGGCCACCGAACTGCTCGCGCTCGACCTGCCCGAAGGCCATCCGGCGCTGTCGGTCCTGGAGCGGCAGCTCGGCACACTGGCGCGGATGAGCAACGACCTCCTCGACGGGACGCGGGCCGTGACCGGCCGCCTGGATCTGGTGCGCGAACGGACCGATCTGCGCGCCGTCGTGGACAGCGCCTGCGCGGACATCCGCGGCCTGTTCGGCCATGAGGGCCGTGTGCTCGACGTCGCGCTGCCCGCCGAGCCGGTGCTTGTCGACGGGGACCGGCTGCGGCTCGCCCAGGTGCTGACCAATCTGCTGTCCAACGCGCTCAAGTACACGCTCCCCGAAGGCCGTACACAGGTGCGTCTGTCGACGGCGGACGGACAGGTGCGGCTGACCGTCGAGGACGACGGCATCGGCTTCGAACCGGGCCAGGCCGAGGACCTGTTCGGGGTCTTCATGCGGGCGGCTCCGGCGGGCCCCAGTACCCCCGAGGGGCTCGGCCTCGGGCTCGCGGTGGTCCGCACGATCGTCGAACTCCACGGCGGCCGGATCAGCGCGCACAGCGACGGACCGGGTACCGGTGCCTCGTTCAGCGCCCTGCTCCCCCTCGCCCCCTCAGGCACCCCGGAGCCGCGCCTCGCACCGCCGGCCCGTCCCGCGCCCCGACAGCTGGCCATCCTGATCGTCGAGGACAACACGGACCTGGCCACGACCTATCGCACCCTGCTGGAGCGGCAGGGGCACCACGTCACGGCCGTACACACCGGCGCGGACGCCCTCACGGCCACCGAGTCCCACCTCTTCGACGTCGTGCTGTGCGACCTGGGGCTGCCCGACATCGACGGGTACGCGGTCGCCCGCGAGGTGCGCTCGCGCCCGCACGGCGACAGGCTGCGCCTCATCGCGGTCTCCGGGTTCAGCCGGGGCTCCGACCACGGTCAGTCCCGCGCGGCCGGGTTCGACGCGCACCTGGCCAAGCCACTGCCGCTGGCGGAGCTGCTGGAGCTGCTGACGGGCGACTCTCCGGAGAGGTGAGCGTCAGGAACACTCTGTGGTCCGGGCTTCACCGTCAGAGCATCAGCTGGAGGGTGACCGCCACCAGGATCATGGCGGTCACCGCCCAGCTCGGCTCACCCGCGCGCCGCCCGGCGCCACGCGGGTGCCACCGCCGGTCATGGCGACGATGGCTCCGGGTCACATGTTGATCATGTGACCGGCCAGCCCGTGGATGGCCTCCTTGACCGCCTCGCCGAGCGTCGGGTGGCCGTGCACATTGCGCGCGACCTCGTGGACGGTCAGGTCCCACTGCTGGGCGAGGGTCAGTTCCGGGAGGAGCTCGGTGACCTCGGGGCCGATCAGGTGAGCGCCGAGGAGCTCGCCGTACCGGGCGTCGCTGAGGATCTTGACGAAGCCCGCGGTGTCGCCCAGACCGTGCGACTTGCCGTTGGCGGTGAACGGGAACTTCGCCACCTTGACGTCGAAGCCCTTCTCACGGGCCTGCGCCTCGGTCCAGCCGAAGCTGGCGATCTGCGGCTGGCAATAGGTCGCCCGCGGGATCATGACGTAGTCGAGCTCCATGGTCTCCGCGTCGGCGATCGTCTCGGCCGCCACGATGCCCATCGACTCGGCCGCATGGGCGAGCATCAGCTTCGCCGTCACGTCACCGATGGCGTAGATGTGCGGGACGCTCGTGCGACAGCGCCCGTCGATGTCGATCGCCCCGCGGTCGGTGAGCTTCACACCGGTGTTCTCCAGACCGTAGCCCTGCACGCGCGGCTGGAAGCCGATCGCCTGCAACACCTTGCCGGCCTCGAGCGTCTGCCGCTGGCCGCCGGTGGTCACCATGACCTTGACCGAATCGCCCGAGTCGTTGATCGCCTCGACCCGGGTGGAGGTCAGGACGTTGACGCCGAGCCGCTTGTAGCGGCGCGTCAGCTCCGCGGAGACCTCCTCGTCCTCCAGGGGGACGATGCGGTCGAGGAACTCGACGAGGGTGACCTGGACGCCGTAGTTGTGCAGTACGTACGCGAACTCGACGCCGATGGCGCCGGCGCCCGCGATGATGATGCTCTCCGGGAGTGTGTCGGACAGGATCTGCTCCTCGTACGTCACCACACGCTCGCTGAGCGAGGTGCCGGGCAGCAGCTTCGTGGTGGCGCCGGCGGCGATGATGCAGTGGCCGAAGGTGACGGTTTCCGTACCGCCGTCGGCGAGGGCGACCTGGAGGGTGTGGTCGTCGCTGAAGGTGCCGTGGCCGGTGTACTGGGTGATCTTGTTCTTCTTCATCAGGAAGTGGACGCCCTTGACGCGTCCGTCTGCCACCTTGCGGCTGCGGGTGAAGGCCTCGCCGTAGTCGAAGCTCACCTCGCCGTTCACCCGGATGCCGAAGGTCTTGGCCTCCTGGGTGAAGATGTGGGCCAGCTCCGCGTTGCGCAGCAGCGCCTTCGACGGGATGCACCCCACGTTGAGGCACACACCGCCCCAGTACTTCTCCTCGACAATCGCTGTGCTGAGGCCGAGCTGGGCGGCCCTGATCGCCGCGACATATCCTCCCGGGCCGGCGCCCAGGACCACCACGTCAAAGTGTGCGCTCATGACGGCCAGCCTAGGTTCTGTTCGGCGCATCATGCGGGGAGTCAGGGCCGAAGCAGGGTGCGCCATCCGGGCAATGCGACTGGTTGCGACCCGGTATCCGGGGTCCGCCCCCGTCGGCCTACCGCGGCCCGCGCGGTGCTGCGGCGGTCGACCGAGCTCGGTGTCCGCCACGGTCGCCGGCAGCCAGTCGCTCAACGTGCGCGGCCGCAGTGGTCGCTCGGCTTCGGGCGTCACGCACCTGACGGTCCGTCTCGCGCAACCGCTCTCGCGCCCGGCGCTCGTCGGCACGTGCCTGTCCGTGCTGCTTTTCAGCGTTGTTGAGGTCCTCGGTCAAGGCGCTGACGCGCTGCCGCAGTGTGTCCAGCCGCTCCTTGGCGTCCTGCGCCTCCCGGCCTGCTGCCGCTGCCTCCTCCTCGCGCGCCCGCAGTTCGCGTTCGGCGTCCCCGGCCGCCCGGCGGGCTTGGGAAAGCTCTTTGCGCCGCTGTTCCGCCGCCGCGGAATCCTCCCGGTCGGCCGGCGGCGGCTTCGCCGGACGGACCGGTGGACTGCTTCGGCGCGGCGGCGTCCGAACGGCGGCGGGGAAGCCGACGGCCGGGCCAAGGGGCTTGACCAGCCGGCCCGCGGCCCATCGCCTCGCCGCGTCCGGATCGGCGAGCACCGCCTGCAGGGTGTCCTGGACCTCCTGCCGGGCGTCGTCACTGATGGGATGCCCCGCGTCGGCGGCGAGCCGTCCGGCCTGCCGGGACAGCGCACTGGTCAGAGCCCGCTGCCGTTGGGTGAGCTCACGCAGCTGCTCGCCGTTGAGGTCGTGGTGTGCCTGCCGCAGGGCTGCGCCGAGGTCGAGAAGGGGCTGGATCTCGTCGGGCTGTTCGTGTACCAGGAGGTTGCTGGCCCAGGCGGACAGGCTGGGGCGGCGCAGGCCGCTGATCTGCTCCGCGAGCGTGCGATCCCCGGCCGTGCGGGCTGCCGCCGCGCGCTCGTTCCGGGCGGCGGTGAACTGCTCCGGCCGCAGCCCGTACAGCTCGTCGGCGACGGCATCCAGGGCCACGCGCATCCCCTCTTCGGACGGGAAAGCTTCGTATCGATTTTCTCACCATCTGCGCATATACGGTGATTGTTCCGGTACAGGAGGAAACAAGCCGGCGTGAGGCTGCTTGAGCGCGAGGCCCAGGGCGGACCCCGGCACTCAGGAGCTGCCGCCGGCCGCCGGTGGCGCGTAGTCCTCCTTCAGGAGCCGCAGGTGCGTCCACGATTCGACCGAACGCACTCCGGGGACGGCCCGCAGGGTTTCCAGGAAGTGCAGTTCGCCCTCGGCTGAGTGGCTCGCTGCGGTGCCGATCGCGTCGCTGCGACCGAGGGAGTTGGCCAGGTACTCCACCTCGTCCAGCTCTCGTACGACGGAGAGCGCCGCGTCGGAGCGGGCTCCGTCGAGGGTCAGCTGGAATCCGCACAGGCGGGTCGCGCCGAGCGCGTCGGGCTGGACGCGCGCCCCGATGTGCACGGCGCCCGACTCGAGGAGGCGCAGCACCCGGGTGCGGGCCGCGCTGGTGGACAGGCCGACCGCGCCGCCGAGTTCGGCGAAGGGCGTACGGCCGTCCCGCTGGAGCCATTCCATCAGGGCCCGGTCCGTCTCGTCGATCGGGGTGGCCTTGTAGGGGCCGGGCGGGAAGTGGGCGTGTTGCAGGATCTCCGTGTAGACGGCCGTGCGGGTCTCCCGGACGCCGGGCAGCGCGGACACCCGCCGGACCGCGTCGGCCAGCGCGGCCTGGTCGGTGCTGCGCAGCTCGGCGACGAGCGGGAACCGGCCCGCGACGGCGGAGACATAGACGGCGTCGCCCATCGCGCAGACATGTTCGGCGACGGGCAGGACGGGGCCGTCGACGGCGACGGCGACATGCGCGTACGCCGTGAGGCCGAAGACCGACGGGTGGACGACGCCGACGATGCTGACGACCCCGGCGTCCAGCAGTCGCTGCAACCGGGCGCGGGCGGCGGGGCGGGACATGCCCAGGGCCAGGGAGAGCGCCTCGTAGGTGGTGCGGCCGTCGCGCCGGACCTCGGCCAGCAGCGCCTGATCGGTGGCGTCGAGCGCGATCTGCGTCATTCCGTCCTCAATCGTGGGGTCTGCGCGGGGTGTTGACGGAGCCGGGCCCCGCGCGTCGGAGCGGCGTGTTTCAGACGCGTAAGTATCTACGGCTGAATTATTTCGTGACCGCAACATCGGAAGTTCGAGTCCTACTCTACTTCCACATCAGCTGCCGTCTCCCGCTTCTCGGAGCCAATCCGTCGGAGGCTTCATGTCTCACCCTCGCTTTTCTCCCTCTTCCCGGCGCCAGTTCATGTCCCGGGCCTTCTGGACCATGGGGGGCGCCCTGGCGGCGCCCGCTCTGCTGACCGCGTGCGGCGGTGCGGAGAACGACAGCGGCGGCACGACGGGGGCGGCGTCGACGTACGCGCCGTCGGACGTCGACGCCAAGTGGCCGCGGATCAGAACGCGTCAGGTGGTCGTCTCCGGGTTCGGCGGTGAGACGTACGAGATACGCCAGAAGGACTGTTTCGATCCGTACGCGAAGGTCTCCGGGGCGCGGGTCGTCCAGGCGGCCTGGGACTACGGCAAGTTCCTGTCGATGCTGGACAGTTCGAGCCCGGCCTGGGACCTGATCGACTTCGACGGCTACTCGGTGGCGGGACTGATCGCCTCGGGCAAGGCGCCGGGCAAGCTGGCCGACTGGGTCCGCCGCTGCGATCTGGTGCCGAAGGCCTACCAGGACTACTGCGCGGGCGGCTACGCGTGGAGCCAGGTGATGGGCTGGTCCACCAAGCTCGCGTCCACGCCGACGAGTTGGGCCGACTTCTTCGACACCAAGAAGTTCCCCGGCAAGCGCGCCTTCCCCAAGTCCCTCTACATGGGCGTCTTCGAGCTGGCCCTGCTCGCGGACGGTGTCGCCAAGGACAAGATCTATCCGCTCGACTTCGACCGCGCAATCGCCAAACTGAACGAGCTCAAGCCGCACATGATCTTCTACGACACCTATGCGCAGGGCCAGCAGTACATGGCCCAGGGCAGCGCGTCGATGATCGCCACCTCCAGCGCCCGCATGATCCAGCTCAAGAACGACGGCAAGCCGGTCGACTTCACCTTCCAGGACGCGATGCTCTACCCCTGGAGCTCCTTCACGATGCCGCAGAAGCCGCAGCACGCGGACGCCGCCAACGCGCTCCTCGACTACATGTCGACGCCCGAGCAGCAGGCACTGATGGCGAAGAAGATCTATCTGGGGCCGACCGTCTCCAAGGCGCTCGACCTGCTCTCCGCCAAGGAGCTGGCCCTCACGCCGAGCGCCCCCGACAACGTCGCCAAGCAGCTCAGCGTCGACGTGGACTATCTCGGCAAGACGGACGCCACGTACGTGGAGAAGTTCACCAACTGGGTGGGCGCATGACGGCCGTCCTCGACAAGTCACCGATACGCACCCGCAGTTCGGCAGGGAGCAGCGGCGCCCGCTGGCTGTTCCTGCCGCCGCTCGCCCTGCTGCTGTTCGGGCTGGCCGGTCCGCTGGTCGCGGTGGTGGTCGCGGGCAGCGCGGACCACGGTCCGCTCGGCATGTTCGCCGAGCCGTTCCGCAGCGCCCTGTTCCTGCGCGCGGCCTGGCGCACACTGTGGATGGCGACGCTGGTCACCGCCTGCACGGCCGCGCTCGGGGTGCTGTACGCCCTCGCGCTGGGCCTCGCCCGCAAGACGCTCGCCCGTGCGCTGTTCGGCGCACTCTTCCTGACCTTCTGGATCTCGCTGCTCGTCAGGACGTACGGCTGGGTGCTGATGCTGCAACCGCAGGGCGCGCTCGACTCCCTCGCGAAAACGCTGGGACTCTCGCGGGACGGCCTCGGCCTCTATCAGACGCTGCCCGGTCTGATCCCGGCGATGGTCCACATCATGCTGCCGTACATGGTGCTGCCGGTGTACGCGGCGCTGCGCTCCCTCGACCCGGCACAGATACGCGCCGCGCGCAGTCTGGGCGCGGGCGAGTGGCTGGTGCTGCGCACGGTGGTGCTGCCCGCGCTGCGCCCGGGTGCGGTCGCCGGCGCGGTCCTCGTCTTCGTGATGTCGCTGGGCTTCTATGTGACACCGGCCTTCCTGGGCGGTCCCGGAAGTCAGGTGACGGCGACGGTGATCGGCACCGAGTTCGGGCGGATGCAGAGTCTGGGCGGGGCGGCCGCCATGGGGGTCGCGCTCCTGGTCGCGACGCTCGGGCTCTATCTGGTGGCCGACCGGTTCCTGCGCATCAGCGAGCAGTGGGAGCGGGTGTGATGGACGAGACCGACGTGACGGGTGAACTACGCGGCGCCTTCCGGCGGTTGTCGCCCTGGGTGATCGTGGTCGCGGTCCTCACGGCCGTGTTCCTGCTCGCTCCGCTGCTCGCGATCCTACCGATCGCGTTCAGCGCGGACCGCTACCTCACCTTCCCGCCCTCCGGGTTCTCGCTGCGCTGGCTGACGGAGGTGTTCACCAGCGCCGACTGGCAGGCGGCATTCGGGCAGTCCCTCTACACGGCCGGGACGGCGACCGTGCTCGCCGTGGTCGCGGGTACGGGCGCGGCCCTCGCGCTGCGCCGGACGCGCCGCGGTGCCCGGCTGCTGCGGACGGTCATGATCGCGCCGATGGTCGTGCCCCCGCTGGTGCTCGCGCTCGGCCTGTATCTGGCGGTGGACGACCTGGGCGGCAGCGCGGGCATCCGCACCCTGATCCTGGGTCAGGCCACGCTCGCCGCGCCGCTGGTCTGTCTGTCCGTGTCGGCCGGGCTCAGCAAGGTGGACCCCGCCCTGTCGCGGGCCGCCCGCAGCCTGGGACACGGCTGGCCGTCGGTGCTGTGGCGGGTCGAACTCCCGCTGGTGGCACGGAGTATCGCCGGATCCGCGGTACTCGCCTTCGGGCTCTGCTTCGACGAGTCCGTTCTGTCCTACTACCTGAGCCCGCCCGGCGAGGAGACCCTGCCGACGCTGCTGTGGCTGGACGCGGGCCAGCAGGCCTCGCCCGCGATCGCAGCCGTCAGCGCGCTGGTGATGGGCATGGCCGTGGCGCTGCTCGGGCTCACCGTGCTGCTGACCGGCCCTCGCACAAGGAGGAAGTCATGAGCGTGACCGTCGAGATCGACGCCCTGAACGTCAGCCTGGGAGGCACTCCGATCCTCCGGGACGTCAGCCTCACCGTGCCCGCAGGTTCGTTCGTCACGCTGCTCGGGCCCAGCGGCAGCGGCAAGACGACCACCCTCAACGTACTGGCCGGGTTCACGGAGGCGGCCTCGGGCCGGGTGCTGCTCGGCGGGCAGCCGCTGACGGGCGTACCGCCGGAGAAGCGGGACATCGGTGTGGTCTTCCAGAACTACGCCCTCTTCCCGCACCGCACGGTCGCACAGAACGTCGAATTCCCGCTGCTGGCCCGGAAGATGCCCAAGGAGCGGCGGCGCGAGCGCGTCGCCCGCGCCCTGGAGCTGGTGCGGCTGCCGGAGCTGGGCGACCGCCGGGTGCAGTCGCTCAGCGGCGGTCAGCAGCAGCGCATCGCGCTCGCCCGCGCCCTGGTGTACGAGCCGGCGCTACTGCTCCTGGACGAGCCGCTGGCCGCCCTCGACAAGCAGTTGCGGGAGGCGATGCAGTACGAACTGGGCCGTATCCAGCGGGAGACCGGCACGACCACCGTCGCGGTCACCCACGACCAGACCGAGGCGCTGTCGATGTCCGACCTCGTGGCCATCATGAACGGCGGCCGGATCGAACAGATCGGCACGCCCGAGGACGTGTACCACCGTCCGGCCACGCCGTTCGTGGCGCAGTTCCTGGGCGAGGCGAATCTGCTGCCGGTGAGCGGCGGACGCGTCGAAGCCCTCGCGCTGCCGGTGGCGGGCGCGGCGGACGGGTCCACGGTGATCCGGCCGGAGGACCTCGTGCTCACCGACGACGCGAACGCGACCCGGGTGGCGGTCGAGGGCGTGGTGTTCCAGGGTCCGCGTACGCGGGTGACGGTGAGCGTGGCCGGATGTGCGGAGCCGCTGGTGGTGACCGTGCCCGCCGGTGGCCGCGTGCCCGCGGTGGGGGCCGAGGTGGGTCTGCGCTACCGAGGCGGCGGGGCGCGCACCCTCAGCGAACCGGTCACGCCGGTGGACAAGCCGGTCACCGCGGGGCGTTCATGACGCCGCGGGTGGTGCTGCTGGACGCGTACGGGTCGGTGGACGACGTCGCCGCCGGGCTCGGCGGCGCGCCGGTCGAGACGACGGCCGCCGACCGGGTGCCCTGCGGTCCCGACGTGGTGGCCCTGCTCGCCGGGCCCGAGATCCCGCTCACCGCCGATCACATTCGCGCCCTGCCCGGTCTGCGGATCGTGGCCGTCACGTCCACCGGGTACGACCATGTGCCGGTCGACGCCGTGGTCCGGCAGGGCGCGTGGGTGACGGCCGGCGCGGGCTACTGCACCCAGGAGGTCGCCGACCACACCGTCGCGCTGGTTCTGTCGCTGTTGCGCGGCGTGACCGCCCTGGACCATTCCGTGCGGGCCGGCCGCTGGGATGTCACGGAGGCGGCCCCGCGCCGGATCGCGGGGACGGTGCTCGGGCTGATCGGGCACGGGCGGATCGGACGCGCGGTGGGCGATCGGGCGGCGGCGCTGGGCATGCGCGTCGTGGTCCATGACCCGCGCCACCCCACCAGCTGCGCGCTCACGGACGTCCTCGCTCAGGCAGACGTGGTCAGTCTGCATCTGCCGCTGACCGCCGAGTCCGCCGGGTTGATCGACGGGGCCGCGCTCGCCGCCATGAAGCCGGGCTCGTACCTCGTGAACACCGCCCGCGGCCCGCTGATCGACCACACCGCGCTCGCCGCGGCCCTGCGCACGGGCCATCTCGCGGGCGCCGCGCTCGACGTACTGCCCGTCGAGCCACCACCACCGGACGCCCCGCTCCTCGACTGCCCGAACCTGATCCTGAATCCGCACGCCGCGTGGTACTCCGCAGAGGCTCTCGCGCGCCCCTTCCGGCAGGCCGCCGCGGCCGTCGCCGACGTCCTCGCCGGGCGCGAGCCGCGCGGCGTGGTGGCCCGCCCGTACGCTTCGGAGGTCGCCCTGTGACCCGCAGCCTTTCCGTCTTCCAGTCGTTGTGGGCCATGGAGGGCCTGCCGTGGCGCGCCAGGCGGACCTGGACGCTCGAAGAGCGCGTCGAGCGGATCGCCGGGGCCGGTTTCGCGGGCGTGGGCCTCGATCTGTACGCCCGCGAGGCACCGGCTGCCGCCGAGGTGGCGCCGCTGCTGCGCGCGTGGGGACTGCGCTCGCTCGTGACCGCCTTCGTCAACGACCGCACTCCCCTCGCCACGAGTCTCGAGTACGCCACCACCGTCGGGGCCGAACTGATCGTCGTCTGCGGCCAGTTGTTCCCGGACGACCCCGCCGAGGCCGCGGAACTCGTCCGTGGCTGGCGCAAGGAGACGCAGGCCGCGGGCTTCGCCTTCCAGCTGGAGACGCACCGCTACACACTCACCGACGACTTGGCGTTCACCGGCCGATTGGTGCGTGAAGTGCCGGATATCGGGCTCTCGTTGGACCTGTCGCACTACGTCGTCGGCAATGAACTGCCGGACACCTCGGACGCCCGTGTGGACGCCCTGATCGGGCGGCTGCTGGAGCACGGCGCCTCGCTCCAGGGACGGGTCGCCACCCGCGAACAGGTCCAGGTGTCGGTCGAGTTCGCGCAGCACGCGGCGCAGGTGGAGCGGTTTCGCGGTTGGTGGGAGCAGGCCATGCGGTCCTGGCGGAGCCGGACGGAAGGGGATGCGGACCTGGTCTTCCTCTGCGAGCTCGGCACGACGCCGTACGCCATCACCGGCGCGGACGGCGAGGAGCTGTCGGACCGCTGGCGCGAGGCGCTGCTGTTGAAGTCATGGGCCCAGGAGCTGTTCGCGGGCACGGAGGAGGGGCGATGACGGGGCATGTACGGGAGGCGGCCGGGCCGCTCGACGGACGGGCGGTGGGCAGCAGCGTCCTGGCGGCGAGCGCGTACACCGACCAGGACGTCTTCGACGCCGAACGCCGGCTGATCTTCGAACGCCGTTGGGTGTGGGCGGGGTTCAGCCACTGGGTGGACCGGCCCGGCAGTTCGCGGCCGGTCGGCGTGGCGGGCAGGCCACTGCTGCTGACGCGTGACCGCGAGGGCACGCTGCGGGTCTTCCACAACGTGTGCCGCCACCGCGGCATCGTCCTCTCGGAGCAGCCCAGCACGCGCGCCCGGCTGCGCTGCCCGTACCACTTCTGGACGTTCAACCTGGACGGCTCACTGTGCGGGACCCCGTACTGGGACCGCACCAAGGGCTCGGGCCCGCCGCCCGAAGTACGCGACGAGCTGGGCCTGTTGCCGGTCGCGCACAGCGAGTGGGCGGGGATGGTCTTCGTCCACCTCGGCGAACCCGCCTCTCCTGTTGAGGAGTTGCTCGCCCCCCTGGCGGCTCGCTGGGCACCGTACGACCTGAGCGCGCTGCATCTCGCCGAGGAGCGGCCGTACGACATCGACGCCAACTGGAAGCTGGTGGTGGAGAACTTCCTCGACTTCTACCATCTCCCCTTCGTGCACCCCCAGGTCGGTCCTGCCGCGACGCTCCTCGACATCGAGGACGAGGTCCTGTCGGAGGAGATTGTCGGCGGCTACTACCCGCGGGGTGCCGGGGCCAAGGCCTCGGGCCGGACGGCGGCGGGCGGTTCCGGCGGCCCGGCGCTCCCGCTGCTCGGTGACGTGCCCGACGGGCTGCACGAACAGCAGGACATCTTCTGTGTGTTCCCGAACGCGCTGCTGTTCATCGAGCCGGACTTCTTCCAGGTGATCGCCCTGGAGCCGGTGGCGCCCGACCGCACGGTCGAGCACATGGCGGTGTTCGTCGCTCCCCAGGCGGCCTCGGCGGCGTACGACACCGCGCGCAAGGATCTCTGCGAGGTGCTGTTCGAGGTCAACGACCAGGATCTGCCGGTGCTGCGGCAGCTCCAGCGCGGGCGGCACTCCCCCGCCGCCGACCGCAACCACCTCGTATCGCACTGGGACCAGATCACCGCGCGCTTCCAGCATCTGATCGCCGGCGCGCTCGCTCAGGAGGAGGCCTCACATGAATCCCGATGAACGGGAGGCACGGCGTCAACTGGCCGCCGTCTACCGGCTGGTGGCGCACTTCCGGATGACCGACCTCATCTTCACGCACATCTCGTTGCGGCTGCCGGGGCCGGAGCACCACTTCCTCATCAACCCGTACGGGTTGCTCTTCGAGGAGATCACTGCCTCCTCGCTGGTGAAGATCGATCTGGACGGCAGGCCCGTCGACGAGACGCCGTACCGCGTGAACCCGGCCGGTTTCGTCATCCACAGCGCGATCCACGCCGCCCGGACCGACGCCCGGTGCGTGCTCCACACGCACACCAGAGCCGGGTGCGCGGTGGCCGCGCAGAGCGGCGGTCTGCTGCCGGTGAGCCAGCTGGCCATGGAGTTCTACGACCGGGTCGCCTACCACGACTACGAGGGTGTCGCCCTCAACCTCGCCGAGCAGAAGCGACTGGTCACCGACCTCGGCAGCCGTCCCGTGATGATCCTGCGCAACCACGGGCTGCTGACGGTGGGGACCACCGCCGCCCAGGCCTTCCTGCGCATGTACTACCTGGAGAAGGCCTGTGAGATCCAGACGACCGCCCAGGCGGGCGGCCCGCTGGTGCTGCCGCCGCCGGACGTGTGCGAGTACACCGCGCGCCAGCTGGCCGGTGAGGACGTCGCCGACTTCACCGACGACGACGCCTACGACCTCGCCTGGGCGGCGCTGCTGCGCCTCCTCGACCGTGTCGCCCCCGACTACAAGGACTGACCCATGCCGCAGACCTTCACCTCCCTGCCGGTCGTCGACGCGTCGGGTCTGCTGCACGGCGGGCCGGAAGACGTCCATGCGGTGGCGGAGCAACTCGGCCGCGCAGCCCGCGAGGTCGGATTCATGTACGTTTCCGGGCACGGCGTCCCACCGGAGCTCTTCGACGGTCTCCTCGACGCGGCCCGCCGCTTCTTCGCCCTGCCGCAGGAGGAGAAGATGCGCAGCTGGATCGGCCGCTCCGCCCACCATCGCGGCTTTGTCCCGGAGGGCGAGGAGGTCTTCGCGCAGGGCACCGCGGACCGCAAGGAGGCCTTCGGGCTCGCGCTCGACCTGTCGCCCGACGACCCCGACGTCCTCGCGGGCACACCCATGCTCGGCCCCAACACCTGGCCGGGCCTGGACGGCTTCCGCGAGGCCACGACGGCGTACTACGAGGCGGTCCTCGCCTTCGGCCAACTCCTGTTCCGTGCCTTCGCGGTGGCGCTCGGTGAGGAGCCGGACGCGTTCAGCCGGCACGCCACCAAGGCACCCAGCGGGCTGCGGCTGATCCACTACCCGTACGACGCGGCGGCGACCGACCGCCCGGGCATCGGCGCCCACACGGACTACGAGTGCTTCACACTGCTGCGCCCCACCGGGCCCGGCCTCGAAGTGCTCAACGGGGCGGGCGAGTGGATCGACGTACCTCCGCTCGGCGACGCGTTCGTCGTGAACATCGGAGACATGCTGGAGCTGTGGACCAACGGCGAGTACGTCTCCACCACGCACCGCGTCCGCCGGGTCAGCGAGGAGCGCTACTCGTTCCCGCTCTTCTTCAACGTCGACTACCACACCCGGGTCGACCCGCTCCCCCGGTTCGTCACCCCGGACCGTCCCGCCCGGCCAGGTCTGGTCGCCGGTGAGCACCTGTGGGCGCAGGTCGTGCAGATCTACGGCTATCTCAAGGACCGCAGGGCGAACGGCGAACTGGCCCTTCCGGACGGGGCACTTGCCCTGTCGTCGAGGTTCGGGAGGGAGCTGGACGTGTGACCACAGCGGCTGCCGGTCGGCGAATTCCGTCGACGCGCTCCCGTGGCCGACGCGTGTCTTCCCCCTTTCGCCCGCCTGTGCTTGCCTGGGGAGCCCTTTCGGTGGGCGGGGCGGGAGTTGCCGTATGCGGAAGCCGTGGATCGTGGGGGTGCTGTTGGCCGGGCTGCTGCTCGGCGCGTGCGGTGATCCGGCGTCGGGCCCGGAGGCGTCACCGCCCGCTCCCGCGGCGCCCGGAGCCACTCAGTCGCCGACCTCTACCACGCATCGGCGGGCCGCCGCGTCCCCGCAGGCCTCCGCGACGGCGCCCACGGTGCTCTACCTCGGGGACTCTCTCGCCATGGAGAACCAGAAGGTGCTCGGGCAGTCGCTCCGGGACCGGCTGCACGCGCGGTACACGAGCGCCCCGTACTCGGGCACCACCCTGTGCGACTACCTGGAGGGCACCCCGACGAAGTCCCTCGTACCGACCGCGGACAAAGCGGCCGCCCTGGTCCGCTCACTGCGCCCCGACTTCGTGGTGCTGCAGTTCTGGGGCAACTCCTGGGGTTACACGCCCTGCATGGACGGCATCACGTACGACAAGGCGCGCAACACGTACTTCAAGCGGTACGAGGCGGACATGGAACGGCTCACCGACCAGATCACGCAGGCGGGCGGGGCGCGGCGGCCCAGGATCGTGTGGGTGCTGCAAGGTCCGGACCCGATCACTCCCACCCGGGTCCAGACCGTGAACGCGCTGTACGAGGCGCGCGCCCGCGCCTCCGACGACCTGCTCGCCGACGCCGGCAAGGCGGTGAGTCCCGCCTCGGCCCGCTACACCTGGGCCCAGTACCTGCCCTGCACCTCGTACGAGCACGATCATCCCGCGTACTGCACGCAGCCCGGCCGCGATCGCACCGCCCTGCACCGCGACGACGACTATCTGCACTTCTGTCTGGCACCGACCACGTCCACGCCGAAGCCGTGCCCGGTCCGCTCCCCGGGGATCGTGCGCATCACGCGGGAGATCACACAGGTGATCGCCGAGCATGTGAGCTGACGGGATTCAGGCGGCGCTCACCATGGCCGCGCCGATCGCCGAGGCCACCGACGGCACGTCCCAGTAGCAGGAGTGCGTCCGGATCATTTCGCCATCGTCCAGCACCTTCCGGGCGGCGATGGCCGTCACTCGGCCGAGGGGCGCCGAAGCTCCGTCTCGACCAGGCGGTTGAGGTGGCGCCGGGCGTCCTCCGTGCTCAACGGCGGCGCCTGGCGCAGCCTTTGCAGGGCCAGGCCGTCGGCGAGCGCGGCGAAGCGGACCGTGAAGCCGTCCAGGTCGTCGGAGGTGAACTCCCCGTCGGTGACGCCCCGTTCGGCCAGTTCCCGGATCTGGGTGTGCCAGGCCTCGTACCGCTGACTTTGTCCTCGGGCGAAGGCCTGGTCCGGGTCCTGGTCGCCCGCGTTCCAGTAGTCGAACCACATGCGCCAGTGCCGGTCGGTGTCCTCGGTGAACAGCGCGTCGACGAGCAGCCGCAGTGCCTCGGCACTGCTGGTCGCCTGCTCGGCTGCCTCGCTGAGCGCCGCGTAGTACCGCTCGATGTGCAGCACCATCGCCTCGGAGAGGATCTCCTGGACGCTCCCGAAGTGATACGTGACCGTGCCGACCGAGACCCCGGCCGCCGCGGCGACGTCACGCACGCCCACCGACGCGTAGCCGCGCTCGGCGATCAGCGGTACGGCTGCCTCCACGATGAGGCGGCGGCGCACTTCGGTGGGCTGGCGGGTGCGGTCGGCGGCGGCGACGGCACGGCGAGGGGTTTTGGCGGCCTTCATGCCGACGTCCTCGGGGTGGTGCGGTGCCATGCGCGCTTGGCCACTGTCTCTCCGTTCGCCCGTGCTTCGATGCGACTGTCCATGATGAAGTCCACGGCCGTGGCCCGCAGCTCCGTACGCGCGACGATCTCCGCGTCCCCATCGTCCCCGCGCCTCAGCCTGATCGTCCACTCGGAGGTGGCCACGGCGGACAGCGGGTCGGCGGTGCGGATGCGGTAGGTCTCGCGGGCGCTCTCCTCGTAGCGCAGCCCGTCCGGGTACGTCCGTGACCCCCCGTAGTTGGGGTCGACCTCCAAGGTCCACTCCCCCTTGGCGACGTCGTGGGTGATCAGCCGCTCGGGCCTCGGGTCGCTGGGCAGGTCGTACGTCACGGGAAGCGGCGGCGCCTGCTCGGGTTCCTCGAAGCGGATCGGCGGCTCCGCGTTCCCGGCTTCCCGTACGGGAAGGAGCAGTGCGCTCCGCGCCGGTACGACGCTCAGTTCGCCGCGTTCGCCGTGCGGCCACACCCACGGCCAGTACGCGTCGGAGACGGCGACGCGGATGCGATGGCCGGGCGGGAAGGCGTACCCGATGCCGTTGAGCTCGAACTCGACGTCCTCGTACGTGCCCGGCGTCCAGTCCACGGCCTTGTCGCGCCCGTGCCGGGACAAGAGGTTCAGCACGCCTCGGGTGACCAGCGTGGACGAGCCGTCGGGGGCGACGTCGCAGACGCGGGCGATCACGTTGGCGCGCGGGGTCGCGCTGTCCAGGCGGAGCCGGACGCGCGGGCGCCCCAGGATCTCGACGCGCTCCTCCAGCGGCGCCGAGTCGAAGCAGACCGAGCGGCCGTCCTCCTCGCGCTGGTCGGGCGGAAGGTCGCTCGCGTTGCCGAACGGGAAGAAACGGCCCGCGTCGAGGCCGGTGTGCTGGGGCGATCGTACGAGGACGGGGGCGTCGCCCGTACCCAAGGGCCGTTCGTCCCACGTGACCGCCGGGGAGGGCCAGTTCGGGTCGCCGACCCAACGGCCCGGCATGACGTCGTACGAAGTGGCGGGCGGCACCGGCTCGTTGATCCAGGCGCGGAGCGGCGGTTCCCGCATGACTCCCGTGTCGGCGCCCTTCAGGTGCTGGTCCCACCAGCGCAGGGTCTCCTGGAGGAAGCCGATCGCGGGGCCCGGCGGCAGTCCACGGTCCGGGTACTGGTGCGACCACGGGCCGATCAGTCCTCGTACGCGGTCGTCCGGCAGGTGTTCCACGAGCCGCAGCACCGTGTCCCGGTACGGGTCGTTCCAGCCGCCCACCGCGAAGACCGCCGCGTCGATCGCGCCGTAGTCCTCACAGACGCTGCCGTGCCTCCAGTAGTCGTCTCGCTGCTGGTGTTCCAGCCATGTGTGGAGGAAGGGTTCGAGGGCTTCGAGGCGTTCGCGCCACATGGGCAGCCAGCGGTCCCGGCCGACGTTTGCCGGGTCCGGCGGGCGGGAGGCGAAGGCCAGCATGGTGCCCGCCCAGGCGAGCATGTCGATGCCGAGGAGGGCGCCGCCGGTGTAGTGCACGTCGTTGTCGTAGCGGTCGTCCGTCGAGCAGACGGTGACGATCGCCTTGAGCGGTTCGGGGGCGAGGGCGGCGATCTGGAGGGAGTTGAAGCCGCCCCAGGAGATGCCGAACATGCCGACCTTGCCGATGCACCAGGGCTGTGCGGCAAGCCAGTTGACGACGTCCACGCCGTCGTCCAGCTCCTGCGCGTCGTACTCGTCGCCGGGTGTGCCCTCGCTGTCGCCGTGGCCCCGGATGTCGACGCGGACGGAGGCGTAGCCGTGTCCGGCGTACCAGGGGTGGCGCTGGGCGTCGCGGGGCGCGGTCCAGTCGCTCTTGCGGTACGGGAGGTATTCGAGCAGCGCGGGCACGGGATCGGTGTCCGCGTCGGTGGGTCGCCAGATGCGGGCGTGCAGGCGCGCACTGCCGTCGCGAGTGGGGATCCAGACGTCCTCGCTAAAGACCTGGCGATCGAACTGCTCGCGGTACTTCACGAAACTCCTTCGGCGCTGGGGTGGCCGGCCGGGCGCCAGCGGCGCACCCGGTGGCCGTGACCGTGGTCGGTCCAGGGATCGTCCGGTTCGGCGGCGTCCGCCCAGTCGACGGTCTCGTCGACGAACGGCCTGGCGTCCGGTTCGGGTTCGAGGGCGGCCGCCATCAGCCGGCGCGTATAGGGGTGACCGGGCGAGGCGAAGACCGCGTTCGTGGGCCCCTCCTCGACCACGACGCCGTGCCGCAGTACGACGACGCGGTCCGCGATGCCCCGTACGACGGCGAGGTCGTGGCTGATGAACAGGCAGGCGAGCTCGCGTTCGCGGCGCAGGTCGTCGAGGAGTCGCAGCACCTCGGCCTGGACGGAGACGTCGAGGGCCGTGGTGATCTCGTCGGCGATCAGGACGTCCGGCTCGCCCGCCAACGCCCGTGCGATGCCGATGCGCTGGCGCTGACCACCGGAGAGCTGGGCGGGCAGGCGGTCGGCGAGGTCCGGGTCCAGGCGTACGTCGGCGATGAGTTGCCGGGCCCGGTCAGCCGCTTCTGTGCCCGAGGCGGCTGTGCCGAAAAAGCGCAGGGGACGGCGGACCGCATCGCCCACCGAGCGGCGCGGGTTCAACGACGTATCGGCGTTCTGGAAGACGAGCTGAACCCGGCGCCGCAGGGACGTCGGCCGCTTCTGCGCGGGGCGGGCGAGGTCGCCCGACTCATGGGTCATCGTTCCGCCGGACGGGGTGCGCAGGCCGGCGAGCGTCCAGGCCAGCGTGGACTTGCCGCTGCCCGACTCCCCGACGAGCGCGAGGACTTCGCCGCGCCGGACCTCGAAGGAGACGCCGTGCACGGCGCGCGAGGAGCCGTAGTCGATCGTGACGTCACACGCGGACACCGCCACGGGCGCGCCGTTGGGCACCTGTGCCTTGGGCCGCACCTCACGCTCCCCCGTCTCGCCGACGAGCGCGAGCCCTGCGTCGTCGAGACGCGGGACGCTCGCCAACAGCCGTCTGGTGTACGGGTCTTGGGGCATCGCGAAGAGCTGACGGGTGGGCGCCGCCTCCACAACTCGGCCGGATCGCAACACCGCCACCTCGTCGGCCATGTGCGCGACGACGCCGAGGTCGTGGCTCACCAGCACGGCGGCCAGGCCGAGTTCGTCGCGCAGGGCGCCGATCAGGTCGAGAACGCTGCGCTGGGTGACGACGTCGAGGCCGGTCGTCGGCTCGTCGAGGACGAGGACCTTCGGGCGGGCCGCGATGGCCATGGCGATGGCGACGCGCTGCTGCTGACCGCCGGAGAGCTCGTGCGGGTAGCGGCGGGCGAGTTCGACGGGGCGGGGCAGCCGGACCTGGTCGAGGAGGTCCACGACGGGCACCTCGCCGCCCGCCTCCTCGATCTGCCGCCCGATCCGCATGGACGGCGTCAGCGCGTGGCCCGCGTTCTGGGCGACCATGGCGATGGTCCCGCCACGCAGCCGCCTCAGCTCCCGTGCGGACAGGCCGAATACGTCCTGTCCGTCGACGACCACCGAGCCCGCGGTGATCCGGGACCCGTGCCGCAGATGGCCGAGCAGCGTCGCGGCGACGGTCGACTTCCCGCTGCCCGACTCGCCCACCAGCGCCAGGGTCTGCCCGGCGCTCACGTCCAGCGACACCTCGTGCACGACGGGCACGTCACGCCCGCCCGAACGGTAGGCCACGGAAAGCGAGTTCACGGAGACGATCGAGGTGGTCATCAGGAGCCCTCCCTGATCCGGTCGACGCCCCACGCCTTGGACAGGCCGTCGGCCGCGAGGTTGAGCCCGACCACGAGCGTGGCCAGGGCGATGATCGGCGCGAGGCTCGCCATCGGCACGACGGTGATGGCGGTGCGGTTCTCGGCGACCATCAGCCCCCAGTCGGGGGTCGGCGGATCGGCGCCGAAGCCGAGGAAGGACAGCGAGCTGATCAGCAGCACGACCCACGACGCGCGCATCGCGAACTCCACGCACACCACGTCGGTGATGTTCGGCAGGATCTCGCGCCGCAGAATCGACCAGGTGCCCTCGCCACGCGCGCGCGCCGCGGTCACGTAGTCGGCGGGAACCACGGCGAGCGCCGCGCCCCGCACCACCCGTACGACCTGAGGCACGTACACGACGGCTATCGCGAAGACGATGACCGCCGGGCCCGTGCCCAGCGCCGTCACGATCACGAGCAGCGCCAGGATCGACGGCACGGAGAGCACCGCGTCCAGGACCCGCCCGAGCACGTCGTCGAACCAGCCGCCGCGCAGCGCCGCCGCACACCCCACGACCGTGCCGAGCGCGACGGTCAGCAGCGTCGCGGCGACGGAGACGCCGAGCGCGTACCGGCCGCCGTACAGCACCCGGGCGAGGACGTCGCGCCCGTACTGGTCCGTGCCCGCCCAGTGCTCCAGGCTCGGGCCGAGCAGCGCGCGCGAGGCGTCGTTGGCGATGGGGTCGTACGAGGTGAGGAGCGGGGCAAGCACGGCGATCAGTACATGTACGGCGACGATCATGAGGCCGATGGCGGCGGCCCGTGAGGAGCGCAGGGTGCGCCAGGCGCGGACGGCGCGCGCCTCGGCGGCGGGCGGCGCGGCCACCGGAGCGGTGTCGAGCGTGGTCATCGGGTCCTCCCTCGCGTACGGAGCTTGGGGTTGAGGGCCATGGCGCCGAGGTCGGCGGCAAGGTTGCAGGCGACGTACACGACGGCGCTGATGAGGGCGATGGCCTGGATGACGGGCAGGTCGCGGTTCTGCACGGAGGAGAGCATCAGCTTGCCGATGCCCGGGTAGTTGAAGACGTTCTCGACGACGGCGACTCCACCCGCGAGCCAGGCGACGTTCAGCGCGACGACATGCAGAGTCGGCAGGAGCGCGCTCGGCAGGGCGTGCCGGGTGACGACCCGCCAGGTCGACAGGCCCTTGAGGCGGGCGGTGGTGACGTACTCGCTCGCCATCACGTCGATGACGGATGTACGGGCCATCCGCACGATGTACGCGGCCATCACCACGGCCAGGGCGAGCGCGGGAAGCCATACGGCGGGCAGGAGTTGACCGACGCTCGCCTCGGGTCCGTACAGCACGACGGCGGGGAACCACGGCAGTGCGACCGAGAAGCACAGCACCAGCACGGTGGCGACCACGAACTCCGGGACGCTCATTCCGACCAGGCTCACCGTCGAGATCAAGTGGTCCGGCCAGCGGTCGCGGTACAGGCCCGCGAGGATGCCGAGCAGCAGAGAGCCGGTGACCGCGAAGAGGACGGTGACGAGGGCGATCAGCGCGGAGTTGCCGAGGTACATGGAGACTTCGCCGCCGACCGCCTTCCCGGAGACCAGGGAGACTCCGAAGTCCCCGTGCAGGGCTCCGCGAACCCAGTCGACGTACCGCTCCCACGTCGGCTGGTCGAGCTTCAGCTTCTGACGCAGGGCGGCCACGGCGTCCGGTGTCGCGTCCTTGCCGAGGACCTGGGTGGCGACGTCGCCGGGCAGGGCCTGTACGGCGAGGAAGACGAGGACCGAGGAGAGGAACAGCGTGCCGATGGCGGAGACCACCCGGCGGGCTATGAAGGAGAGCATGTTCAGGCCCCCTTCAAACCGATGTTGAGATAGTCGAACTCGAAGCCGTGCTCTGCGTATCCGCGCACTTTGCGCGAGATGCCGACGAGCCGGTCGGCGAACATCGGGGTCATGGCCCCGCCCTTCTCGACGACGAAGGTCTGCGCCTCGCCGTACAGTTCGCGCCGCCGCTTGTCGTCCGTCTCGCGCCGGGCGCGGTCGAGGAGGGCGTCGAAGTCCTTGTCGGACCAGGCGGTCTCGTTGTACGAGGAGCCACTGCGGAAGACCTGGGTGAAGAGCTGGTCGACGGGTCTGCCGGTGAACCAGTAGGTCGCCATCAGCGGCTTCTTCATCCAGATCTGTGTGTAGTACGAGTCGGCCGCGGCCGTCTTGACCTTGATCCGGATGCCCGCGCGCTTGGCCGAGTCCTGGTAGGCAAGGGCCATGGGCGTGAAGATCGGGTCGTACGAGGAGGTGTAGAGGTCGACCGCGAGACCCTCGTGCCCGGCCTGCTTCAGCAGGTACTTCGCCTTCTCCGGGTCGTGCTTCGGGTGCGCGGTGATGTGGGCCGGGTCGCTGGGCGGCACCGGGTTGTCCCAGCCGGCCGTGCCCGCGCCCTGCAACGCGACCTTCACCACGTGTTCGGGGTCGTAGGCGAGCTTCATCGCCTGCCGGACCCGTACGTCCGTGAAGGGCTTCTCCGTGGTGAGCAACGGCAGCACGTACCACTGGGCGTTCTTGACACGGGCGATGGTGGCTCGGTCGGAGGCGGCGACGACACGGGCCGTCGCGAAGTCGAGGTTGGTCTGCGAGAGGAGGTCAACCTGCCCTGCCAGCAAGGCATTCGAGCGTGCCGACATGTCGGCGACGGAGTAGAAGGCGATCGCGTCGAGGACCGGGCGGCCCTGCCAGTGGTCCTCGTAAGCGGTGACGCGGCCGGGGCCCGCGGGTGCGAACGACTCCAGTTCGAAGGGGCCGGTGCCGATGCCGGTGCGGCCGATCGAGCGGGCGCTGCCGTCGGGGACCACATAACAGTTGTAGTGCGTGAGGAGGCTCGGGAACTCCGCGTTGGGGGTCTTGAGCGGGACGACGAGGGTGTGGTCGTCGGGGGTGCGGAGCGTGCCGGGGTCGATCAGCGGGGCGAGGACGGCGGCCTGGGGTGAGGCGGTCGCCTTGTCGAGGATGTGGCGCAGGGTGTACGCGGCGTCGGCCGCGGTGAGCTTCCGTCCGTCGTGGAAGGTGACGCCCTTGCGGATGCGGAAGGTCCAGGTGCGAGCCTTGGCGTCGGGCTCCCAGGATTCGGCGAGGTCGGGGGCGAGGTCGCCGTTCGTGTCGATGCGGACCAGGCGGTTGTAGAGGGCGCCGAGGTATTCGTACGCCGACAGGGCGCTCGCCGGGTCGAGGGTCTCGGCGTCGGAGGCGGGCGGCCGAGCGATGCGGAGGGTGCCGCCGCGGTCGGGGGTGCCCTTCTGCGCGGCGGCGGGCAGAGCGGGTGCGGCCGCGGCACCCGTACAGCCGGTGAGCAGCCAGGACGCGCCGAGCGCCGCGGCGCTCGCGGCTCCCGCGGCGAGGACCGACCGCCGTCCCGGGTGGTGGATGTCGGACATCGACCGACCGTCCTTCGCGCTATTCGTTCAGCGGAACGATTGAGTAGGGCTCGTGAACGATAACGACAGGACGGTCCCGCGCCAACCCTCGGGACGCGGAAATTAACCTCGGAAACCCACTCGTTACGCGGCCGCTCGGGGCCGCGGCCGTCCCCCGCGACCTCTTGAGGCGCATCGCTCGGGTGTACTCCGGTGCAGCGCGGGCAGTAAGCGCTTGCCCTTCATTCGGCCACTGGGGAGGACCACCGCCGATGGCGTCGTCCGAGAGACCACTCGACCATCGCTACCGGGGCGAGCACCCGATACGCACCCTTGCCTACCTGTTCCGCGCCGACCGGCGACGGCTCGCCGCGGCGTTTGCCGTCTTCACGGTCAAGCACAGCCCGCTGTGGCTGCTGCCGCTGATCACCGCGTCCATCATCGACACCGTCGTCCAGCATGGGCCGATCAGCCGCCTGTGGGTGAGCTCCGGGGCCCTGCTGCTGATCCTCGCCGTCAACCTCCCGCTGCATCTGCTCTACGTACGTCTGCTGTACGGCAGCGTGCGCCGCATGGGCACCGATCTGCGCTCCTCGCTGTGCACGCGGATGCAACAGCTCTCCATCGGCTACCACTCGCGGGTCAGCGCGGGCGTGCTGCAGGCCAAGGTCATCCGAGATGTGGAGACCGTCGAGCAGATGGTGCAGCAGACCGCCGAGACCGGGCTCGGCGCGCTGACCGTGCTCACGGGCGGCCTGGTCGTCATCGCCGTGCGCACGCCCGAGTTCGTGCCGGTCTTCGTGTGCGTCGTGCCCGTCGCAGCCCTTCTGGTGGCACGGCTGCGGACACGGTTGCGCACCCACAACGAGGACTTCCGCCACGAGGTCGAGCACCTGTCCTCGCGGGTGACCGAGATGACCCGGCTCATCTCGGTCACCCGGGCGCACGGCCTGGAGAGCAAGGCGTTGCGGCGCATGGACAGCACGCTGCGGCAGGTGCTCCGCTCGGGGTTGAGGCTCGATCTGCTCAACGGACGGTTCGGCTCGTTGGCATGGGTGTTTCTCAACGTGGTCGGTGTCCTGTTCCTGACCGCCGCGGCGCTGGTGTCGTACTACGGCTACTGGGGCGTCACACCCGGCGACGTCGTCATGCTCAGCGCCTTCCTGACCACCCTCACCAACTCCACGACCACGCTCGCGGCTCTCGCGCCGGTCATCACCAAGGGCCTGGAGTCCGTACGTTCGGTCGGCGAGGTCCTCCAGGCACCCGAGTTGGAGGACAACGAGGGCAAGGCGGAGGTCACCTCGCTGCGCGGTGCCGTCACCTTCGAGGGGGTCGGCCACACCTACGTCGAGGGTGTCGGGCACGCACATGAGGAAAGCAGGCCCGCCGTACGGGACTTCACGCTGTCCGTGTCCCCCGGCGAGACCGTCGCCCTGGTCGGCGCCTCGGGAGCCGGGAAGTCCACGGTACTCAACCTCGTCATCGGCTTCATCCGTCCGACCTCGGGCCGGCTGCTGCTCGACGGGACCGATATGAACACCCTGGACCTGCGCACCTATCGGCGTTTCGTGTCGGTCGTGCCGCAGGAGTCGATCCTCTTCGACGGCACGGTCCGGGAGAACGTCGCGTACGGCATGGACGACGCCGGGGACGCCACGGTGCGCGAGGCGCTGCGCGACGCCAACGCGCTGGAGTTCGTGGACCGGCTGCCGCAGGGCCTGGACACCATGGTGGGTGAGCACGGAGCCCGGCTCTCGGGGGGTCAGCGACAGCGGCTGGCGATCGCGCGGGCGCTGATCCGCAATCCCCGGGTGCTCATCCTCGACGAGGCCACCTCAGCGCTGGACACGCACTCCGAGGCCCTCGTCCAGCAGGCCCTGGCCCGGCTGCTGCACGGCCGCACCACGTTCGTCGTGGCACACCGGCTGTCGACCATCCAGGGCGCGGACCGCATCGTCGTGATGCGGGACGGGGCCATCCGCGAGGTCGGCTCGCACGAGGAGCTGCTGCGCCGGGGCGGCGCGTACACGGCGCTGCACAGCGGCCAGCTCGCCTGATCCTTGCGGGAGGGGGCGGACCGGCCGCCATGACCGAGAGTCTTGGGTGGGCCGGCCGCCTCCACGGGAGCGCTACTCGCCCGCGTACGCCTTCTCCAGGGCGGCGATGTCCAGCTTGGACATCTGGAGCATCGCCTGCGTCGTGCGGGCCGCCTTCTGCGGATCCGGGTCGCTGATCAGGTCGATGAGCCTGGCCGGGACGACCTGCCAGGACAGGCCGTACTTGTCCTTGAGCCAGCCGCAGGGGCCTGCCTCGCCGCCGTCCTCGATGAGTTTGTTCCAGTAGAAGTCCACCTCTTCCTGGTCGTCGCAGTGGATCTGGAAGGAGATGGCCTCGTCGAACTTGAACTGCGGGCCGCCGTTCAGGGCGACGAACTTCTGTCCGTTGGCCACGAACTCGGCGGCCAGGACCGAACCGGCGGGTCCCGGCCCGGACTCCGTGTAGCGGCCGATCCTGCCGAGCCGGGAGTTCTTGAAGATCGAGACGTAATAGTGCGCGGCCTCCTCGGCCTGTCCGTCGAACCACAGACAGGTGGTGAATCCGTCGGCGGGCATACGTACCTCCTCGGGCGGGAAACGTCGTCACTTCTGTCGACTGATCGTCGCCCGAAAACTCATCGGCGGCGCGCGCACGGGATCCGCCCGGGTGCGTGCCGCCGATTCGAGGCGCCGCCCGCGTCAGCCGGAGGGCTGCTCGGCGGTGGTTCGACCGGGCATGAAGAGGAGCGCCACGAGCGCGAGCCCCACCACCGCGCCGACGAGCTGGGCCCCGATGAACGCGGCGACCGAGCCCGGCGCGATGCCCGCGAAGGTGTCCGTGAAGGCGCGGCCGATCGTCACCGCCGGATTGGCGAAGGACGTGGAGGAGGTGAACCAGTAGGCGGCGCCGATGTAGGAGGCGACGGCCACGGGGGCGAAGCGCAGGCGGTCCGTGCGGGCCAGGCCGAAGATCAGCAGGATCAGGCCGGCGGTGGCCACGGCCTCGCCCAGCAGCAGGTGCCCGGCCGACCGGTCGTGCGTGGACCATCGCACCAGCGGCTCGCCGAACATCGCGTCCGCCAGGACGGCGCCCGCGATCGCGCCGACGATCTGCGCGGGGACGTACACCGCGGCCTCACGCGCGGTGACTCCGTCGCCGCCGCGCCGTGCCGTCCACCACTCGGCCAGCGTGACCGCGGGGTTGAAGTGCGCACCGGAGACCGGGCCGAGCAGCACGATCAGCACCCCGAGGCCGAACACGGTGGCCAGGGAGTTGGCCAGCAGTTGCAGACCGACGTCCTGGGTCAGCTCGGTGGCCTGGATGCCGGAGCCGACCACGACTGCGACCAGGGCCGCGGTGCCGACCAGTTCGGCGGCGGCCCGGGCGGTCAGGGGCGTACGGGGCAGGGTGGCACCCGGCGCCGGCTGGGGCTCGCCCGCCGGTACGGCGGACTCCGCGGCGCTCTCCTGGGTGGCGGTCAACAAGGACTCCTCGGTGCGGTCGCCTCGGGCGACGGGGACAGGGGCGACTGGGACTCGGGCGACCGGGGTCAAGGACCGGGGATCAAGGGCAGGACCGCTTGATGTTGTTCTCGGCCGTGGCACGCGCGGTCTCCGCCAGGTCGGCGAACCGACCGGCGAGGGAGGCGATGACGTCCGGCTTGAGCCGGTAGTAGGTGAAGCGGCCGCAGGGCTCCGTGTCGACCACGCCCGCCTCGCGCAGCACCTTCATGTGGTTGGAGAGGTTCGTCTGCTTGGCACCTGTCTCCTCGATCAGGTGCGTGGTGCAGAGCGTCTCCCGGGCGAGCAGGGTCACGATCCGCAGCCTGAGCGGGTCGGCCAGAACCCGCATCAGATCAGTGTCGACCGACGTCATCATGGGCTGATACTTTCACATCACTCAAGACTGATACCAGCCTGTACTGATTTCGCGAAGGAAGAACCCGATGCCCGCGACCCCGCTCGCCTCCGTGCTGTTCGTCTGCGTCCACAACGCCGGGCGCTCGCAGATGGCCGCCGGATTCCTCTCCCACCTCGCAGGCGACCGGGTCGAGGTGCGCTCCGCCGGGTCCGTCCCGGGCGACCGGGTGAACCCGGCGGCGGTCGAGGCCATGAAGGAGGTCGGCGTCGACATCTCCGACCAGAAGCCGAAGATCCTGACCACCGAGGCCGTCCAGGCGTCCGACTACGTCATCACCATGGGCTGCGGCGACGCCTGCCCGGTGTTCCCCGGCAAGCACTACCTCGACTGGACCCTCGAAGACCCCGCGGGCAAGGGTGTGGAGTCCGTCCGCCCGATCCGGGACGAGATCAAGGCGCGCATCGAGGCCCTGATCACCGAGATCGACGCGCAGCAGGAGGCCTGAGTTCGGCGACCGGCTACGGCGCCACCTTGACCGGCTTGACTGCCCGTACGACGGCCGAGTGCATCCCGTCGGCGACCCGATGTGTCGCGGTGACCTCGATCCCGGTGAACCCGGCGGCCTCCAGGCCCTGTTGGTACTCGGCGAAGGACAGGGCTCCGGCGATGCAGCCGACGTAGTTCCCGCGCTCGGCCCGTTGCGCCGGCGCGAGGTCGTCGTCGGCGACGACATCGGAGATGCCGATGCGGCCGCCCGGCGCGAGCACGCGGAACATCTCGGCGAACACGGCGGGCTTGTCGACCGACAGATTGATCACACAGTTGGAGATCACGACGTCGATGGTGTTCGCGGGCAGTGGCACGGATTCGACGGTGCCCTTGAGGAACTCGACATTGGTCGCACCGGCCTTCTTGGCGTTGGCGAGGGCCAGCGCGAGCATCTCCTCGGTCATGTCCAGTCCGTACGCCCTGCCGCTCGGCCCGACCCTGCGCGCCGACAGCAGGACGTCGATGCCGCCGCCGGATCCGAGGTCCAGCACGCGCTCGCCTTCACGGAGTTCGGCCACGACGAGCGGGTTGCCGCAGCCGAGCGAGGCGGCGACGGCCTCGGCCGGAAGCGACGCGCGCTCACCGGCCTCATACAGCCCGGCCCCGAAGTTCCCGTCGACCTCGATCTCCCCGGGGACGCAACACGCGACCCCTCCCTGGGCGGCCCGCACGGCGGCTGCCGCGTAGTTGGCACGGACCTGTTCGCGCAGGTCACCGCTCGGCTCGGTCATGACCGACCTCCACTGCATCGACACTTGTGGATACAACAGTGCCCCCTGCATAGACAGACGTCAACATAGATGACTGTCTAATTAGCGGCCGGGCCCGTGCGGTGAAAATGGCCGGAGCGATCGCCCACCCCGGAGATAGCATGCGCGGACATGACATCTTCGGACGCCCCGCGCATTCACCCCTTCCGTATCGACTTCCCGCAGAGCGACCTCGACGATCTGCGTCAACGCCTCGACCGCACCCGCTGGCCCGACGAACTGCCGGGAGTGGGCTGGGCGTACGGAATTCCGCGGGACTACCTCCAAGAGCTCGTACGGTACTGGCGGCACACGTACGACTGGCGTGCGGCGGAGGCGCGGCTCAACGAATGGCCGCAGTTCACGACGGAGATCGACGGGGCGCGGATTCATTTCGCGCACATCCGGTCGCCGGAACCGGACGCGACCCCGCTCATCATCACGCATGGCTGGCCGGGCTCGATCGTCGAATTCACCGACGTCGTCGGCCCGTTGACCGATCCGCGTGCGCACGGCGGCGATCCGGCCGACGCTTTCCATCTGGTCGTGCCGAGCATTCCCGGGTTCGGGCTCTCCGGCCCGACCAGGGACACCGGCTGGGAGTTCCGACGGGTGGCCGCCGCTTTCGCCGAGCTGATGGAGCGGCTCGGTTATCGACGGTACGGCGCCCAGGGCGGGGACTGGGGCGGGGCCATCTCACGGGAGCTGGGCCGCGCGCACCCCGAGCACGTCATCGGCGTCCATCTGAATCTGCTGCCCGGCTCCTCCGCGACCGCAGAGCCGGACCCCGGGGAACTGGCCGCGTTGAGCTCCGAGGAGCGTGAGCGCACGCTGGCGTCCTGGCGGCGGGGCCAGGAGTGGAGCCGCGACGAGCAGGGGTACGCCGATATCCAGTCCACCCGGCCGCAGACCCTGGCGTACGGGCTCACGGACTCGCCGGTCGGCCAACTCGCCTGGATCGCGGAGAAGTTCAAGCAATGGGCGGACACGAAAGACCGTCCGGAGGACGCCGTCGACCGCGATCAGCTGCTGACCAATGTGATGCTGTACTGGCTGACCGCTACGGCCGGTTCGTCCGGGCGCATCTACTACGAGCGGGCCCACGCGGACTACTGGGGCACACCGCCCGAGCCGTCGACCACGCCGACCGCTCTCGCCGTGTTTCCCCGGGAGAATTTCGTACCCCTGCGGCATATCGCGGAGCGCACCGACAACATCGTCCGGTGGACGGAATTCGACCGGGGCGGCCATTTCGCGGCGATGGAGGCACCGGATCTGCTGATCGCGGATGTACGGGCCTTCTTCCGGGAGCTTCGCGGGGCCGCCTGAGGGCCGTTCCAGCAGCTCCGGGATGACTCCGTAAACGCCGGTTCCGTATCGGCCTCTGCCCACAGCGAATCTGCCGCAAGCCGAGAAAGCTGATCCCAAGTCCCGTTCCGGCCGAGAGTGGAGAACGCGGCGACGACAGCCGCGCCACGACAAGGAGGACCGATGACTCCACTCATCACGGGCTGGGACCCGGCCCGCGCGCCGCGGGCCGAGGAGGGCGACACCCCTCCGTCACGCTTCGACGACCATCTGGCCGCGCAACTGCTCGCGCAGCGGATCGTCTTCCTCGGCACCCAGGTCGACGAGGTCTCCGCGAACCGGATCTGCGCCCAACTGCTCCTGCTGTCGGCGGAGGACTCCCGGACCGACATCAGCCTGTACATCAACAGCCCCGGCGGATCGGTGACCGCGGGCCTCGCGATCTACGACACGATGCGGCTGATCCCGAACGACGTCTCGACGCTCGTCATGGGATTCGCGGCGAGCATGGGGCAGTTCCTGCTCAGCGTGGGCACGCACGGGAAACGCTTCGCGCTGCCGAACGCGCGGATCATGATGCATCAGCCGTCGGCCGGTATCGGCGGCACCACCGCCGACATCGAAATCCAGGCGCAGAACCTGGAGTTCACCAAGAAGGCCATCGAGCGGATCACCGCGGAGCACACCGGCCAGAGCGAGGAGACGATCTCCCGGGACGGCGACCGCGACCGCTGGTTCACGGCCGAACAGGCCAAGGAGTACGGCATGGTCGACCGGGTGGTGGAGTCGCTCGACGACGTCCGCCCGGCCGCGTCACGGCGACGGATGGGGCTCTGACATGGGTACGTACACGATTCCGAACGTCGTCGAGCGGACCCCGCAGGGCGAGCGGTCCTACGATGTCTTCAGCCGGCTGCTCTCCGAGCGGATCATCTTCCTCGGTACCGAGATCGACGACGGGGTCGCGAACGTCGTCATCGCGCAACTCCTCCATCTGGAGTCGTCGAACCCGGAGAGCGAGATCGCGATCTACATCAACTCGCCCGGTGGCTCCTTCACTTCGCTCATGGCGATCTACGACACGATGACGTACGTGCAGGCGCCGATCTCGACGTTCTGCGTCGGGCAGGCGGCCTCGACGGCGGCGGTGCTGCTGGCCGGGGGCGATCCGGGGCGGCGGTTCGTGCTGGAGCACGCGCGGGTGCTGCTCGGCCAGCCGGCGAGCGGCGGCCGGCAGGGCACGGTCTCGGACCTCACTCTTCAGGCCAAGGAGATGCTCCGCATCCGCTCCCAGGTCGAGGAGGTCCTCTCCCGGCACACGCACCACGACATCGCGACACTGCGCGCGGACATGGACCGCGACAAGGTCTTCACCGCGCAGGAGGCCGTGGCGTACGGGATCGCGGACGAGGTGGTGAGCCGACGGCTCGCGGTGGTCTGACACCCGGGGCGCCGGACCACCGCGGGCGGGTCAGGCCGCGAGGCACATGCCGTTGTACGGGGACGTCGTACGGCTCGTACGGCTCCTGTCGGGCCGCGGCCGGGCGAGCCGGGTGAGCTCGTCCTGGGCCAGCGACAGCAGGTCGGTGAGGCCGAGGCCGAGGGCGCGAGCGGCGGCCGCGAGGACTTCGGAGGAGGCCTCCTTGCGGCCGCGCTCCAGCTCGGAGAGGTACGGCATCGAGATCCGGGCCGCGTCGGCCACGTCCTTGAGCGTGCGCTCCTGAGCGAGACGCTCGCGCCGTAGGACGTCGCCCACGAGGTCGCGCCACAGCGGTTCCTTGATCGCGGGGCCCGGTGGCGCCTGCCGCGGCGCGAGAACGGGCAGGGGCCGCTGCGGCGCTCGTACCGGAGCGTCGCCGGCCGGAGCCGGGGCCGTACCCGGCGTGGCCGCCGGGCGCAGAGGAATGACGCGGGCTTCGTTCGGTGCTTGGCTGCTCACCCCTTCAGCCTAGAAGCGCTGAGCTGCACGGGAAGGGATCGACGTTCTGCTCTCGGTGAATCCGGGGCGCCGGGCAAGGCGTCACGACGGCTCATCCGGCGCCCGCGGGATGACGACGCGCCGTCGATCCGGTACTGACGCACCGCTGTCCCTTGCTACTGCCCCACCCGGCCGTCGATCCGTTCGCGCAGGAAGTCCGCGTGGCCGTTGTGCCGGGCGTACTCCTCGATCATGTGCACCAGCACCGAGCGGAGTTCGATGGACTCGTCGCCGTTCCTGCCGGTGACATCCAGGTCGGGCGCCTCGGCCACGAACCGTTCGGCGAAGGCGACTTCGGAGCGCCAGGTGTCCCAAGCCTGTGCGACGAGCTCGGGGTCGGGCGCCGCGCCGATGAAGTCTCCGTTGGGATCGTCGTCGGAGCGGTAGTGCCGTGGCACGTCCTGTCCGGCCATCACCCGCCGGAACCAGGTCTGTTCGACTCCGGCGAGATGCCGCACCAGCCCGAGCAGCGACAGGTTCGACGGCTCGACCGAACGCCGGGCCATCGCCTCGGCGTCGAGCCCGGCGCACTTCATCTCCAACGTCAGCCGCTGGTCCCGCAGACCCCCGACGAGCGTGTCCCGCTCCCCCACGAACCCCCCGTCGGTCCGCGGATCCTCGTCCGGGTGCAGGAACATGTCCCACCATCCGAAGCTTCGCTCAACCCCAGGATTGTCACCGGATTTTGGTGGGACGCCGTCGGCCATACGCATGAGCATCGACCGCCGCCACGAGATCCGCCACCGGTTTTCCACCGGCGGCCAGTGCCCTAGGACTCCGGGGGGTTGATGTCCGGGGCAGAGGCGGAGGGCGCCTCCGAGGGCACCTCCGAGGGCACTTCCGAGGGCACTTCCGAGGGCACTTCCGTCAGATCGGCCGACGCGGAGCCGGACGTCGAGGCCGACTCCTCCGTCGTCTGAGGCTCGCTGGACGTCGAGGCCGACTCCGCCGTCGTCTGAGGCTCGCTGGACGGGGGCTCGGATTTCGACGACGCCGAGGACGACGGTGCGGACGGTGACGACTTGGACGAGGAAGGTGCCGAGGAGGACGTCGAAGGCGACGCGGACGACGGTGACTCCGAGGACGACGAGGACGACGAGGACGACGAGGACGACGAGGACGACGGTGATGACGAGGACGAGGAAGGCGACGAGGACCCAGGCGACGGGGACTTCGGCGTCGGGGACGAGACGCTCACCGACGGGAAGGGCGGATGCGCCGGCGGGTGCGTCTTCTCGTCGTGGCGGCCGGTGTCGCCCTTGTGCCGGGCGATCCACTCGTCATTGTCGGGGTCGAAGATGACGAACACATTGACGATCGTCGTCGAGGGCGCGATGACCACGACGTTCTGTGGCCGGTACGACGGCCACTTGGTTCCGACCGGCTTGGGCGTGGTCTTCTGCTGGACCGGTGCCAGCAGAGGGTTTCCGCACGCGCAGCGAGCACGGGGCACGCCGTGGGAGTCGACGAGGACGGAGGTGCCCGCCTGGAGAACCGCCTGGTAGCTGGTGGAGGCGCCGTTGCGGTAGCCGTGGTTGGTGACGCGGGTGTCCGTGCGCAGCTGTACGGGGGTGAGCGAGCGCAGATACCCCGGGACCGCGGACGGCTGGACGCCCTGCACCGCGGCGAACGACCTGTTCTTCGCCGGGTCCGCCTGCAGCGAGCTGATCTGCTTCTCCACGTTGCAGCTGGAGACATTGCGGGTGCCGCTGTAGAGCCCCGGCGCGGCACCGTCCACGCTGCGCGTGACGTTGGCGGATCCCGACGGGGCCGAGGCCAGGGGGGACTCCGATGCGGTGGAACTGCCGGTCGCCGTCGACTCGGTGTACGGGTCGGGGCCGGCCGCCCCCGCGGGCTGGAGGAAGACCTCACTGCCGGTGTTCTTCCCGCCGCCGGAGTTGCCGTTGGTGAAGACGAGGCCCAGAATCACCGCGACCGCCACACCACCACTGATCAGCGCGATGCGGGGCGCCGACTTCCACCAGGGATGCTCCGGCCCCTTGCCCGGCTCTTCCGGGCCGGCCGGACCGCCGGGCCCGGAAGAACCACCCGAGCCGCCCGCGCCACCACTGCCACCCGCACCGCTCGGCGGTTCCGAGGGTGCGCGGCCGGCCGGCTGAGTCGGGCTCTCTCCGGAGGAACTCGGCTGCGACGGGCCCTGGAGGGGGCCCGAAGGCGGTCCGGTGGGTCGGCCTGAGGGCGGCGGTTCGACGCTCACGAGCTCTTCTTCCCGCTGTAGGGATCCCGCGGCACTTCACACATGTTGTCCCGCATTTTCCGTAACGCACCTATTGTGTGCTCCGATCCCGTGCCGCCCGCAAGCTGACGCGGTCGGCCCTCCCGAGGGGCGGACCGCGTCGTCGCTGCTTAGCGTGGCAGTGTGAGCCCCCAATCACCGTCCGACCAGGCAGTTGCCCGCAACGGTCAGCGGACGGCCGCCCGCCACGGCTGGGGCCAGGCCGTCCTGGCCGTGCTGGCCGGGCTGATCGTCATGGGCGTGGTCGCCGCACTCGGGCTGTGGGCGGCGGGTGCCACGGACCTCCCCGACAACGCGTTCCCCCGGGTCGTGGCGGCCACCGTCGTGACGGCGGTCGGCGGCACCATCGAGTTCGCGGGCGACGCCGGCGTCATCGCCGACACCCAAGCGGGTCTGACGGTGATTCCGCTGTCGGTCACGCTGGCCGGAGCCCTGGTGATCGCCGCCGGGTTCCTGCGGCCGCTGCGGCACCGGGCGGTCACCGGCGCCCCCGAACTGGCCGGGTGGGCCGCCCGGATCGCGGTCCTGTGGGTGCTGGCCCTCGTCGGGCTGGCGCTCTTCGCCCGCCAGAACTTCAACGTCTCCCTCGGCAGCGGCACCATCGCCGACATCGGCGACCTGTTCGGCGCCTCGCCCAAGGTGGGCTTCAAGACCGACCTGCCGCAGACGCTGGGCTTCGGAGTGCTGTGGCTCGCGGGCGTGTTGGTCCTCGCCCTGCTGGTCTCGCGCGGGGCGCCGCTCCCCGCCCGGCTGCTGCGCTTCCAGGAGTCGGTACGTCCGGCCGCCTTCGCCATGGTCGCGCTGCTCCTCGCGTACGTCGCCCTGGGCGTGGTCATCGGGCTGGTGGTGGCGGCGACCCGCGGGCACGTCCCCGAGACGTTCGCCGTGATCCTGCTCGGGCTCCCGAACCTCGTCTGGCTCACTTTCACGATTGGGTTGGGCGCCACCTGGAACGGGCGCGTGGACGGGCCCTTCGGGCTGCCGATGCCGCATCTGCTGAACGAGGTGCTGCGCACCCCGGACGTCTCCACGCTCAACCTCCGCAGCCTCGCCGACCACGACAGCAGAGTGTGGTGGCTGGTGGTCGTCGACGCGGTGCTGCTGCTCGCGGCCGCGTTCCTGATGGCGGCCCGCTCACCGGCCCGGATGCGGGCCTGGCAGCACGCCCTGCACATGGCCGTCGCGCTCGCGCTCACGGTGCTGATGATCTGTCTCATCGGCCGGATCTCGGCGCACTACGGCCTGTCGATCCTCGGCATCGGCGACGTCGGCGGCGGCCTGAAGGGCGAACTCTTCCTGAAGCCCAAGTTGTGGACCGCGCTCGGGCTCGCCGTGCTGTGGGGGCTTGTCACCGGGTTCCTGGGCGGCCTGCTGGCGAAGGGCGTCCGCCGAAAGGGCGAAGTCAAGGGCGGAATGTCCGAGCGTTCCTGAGAGTGCCTTCCGGCCATCGTCTCTTACACGACGAAGCCGAGGCTGGGGACGGCCGACGTCATGCCGGGCGCCGTCCCTCAGCCGTCACCGGTCAACCCCACGTGCTGCCCGTCAGCCCTCACCCCGCTCGTCCCCGTCGTACGTCACGAGGCGGGTCGATTCGTGCCCGTTCGGCGCCGGTTCCCGTACGACCTCGGTCTGCTCCCGCGCCTTGGGCGCCTCCCCGGTGCGCCCCGGCGTCGCGGCCGCCGGATCGCCCTCGGCCGCGAAGGTGCTGAGCCGTGTCCCGTCGCAGTACACCCACCGTTCATGCTCGCCGTCGTACAGCCAGACGGACTCGCCGTCGACGACCACCCCGATCCGCTGCCCCTGCGTACGACTGTGGAAGGACTTCCCGTCGAGCTTCCCGGCCGCGAGTTCCTCGGCGGCGCTGCGGTAGTGGGTGAGCGCCTCCTCGACCCGGGCGAGCAGCGGGCGTGGGTCGGCCGTGCGGGCGAGTGGGCTGCTGGCGGCGGGCGGTGCCTGCGGTACGGCGATCAGGAGGCGGCCGTCGACCCAGGCCGACCAGCCATTGGCGCAGACGACCCGGCCCCAGTCCCCGAGCCGGTCGACCAGCTGGACCGGCAGCAGCGCGTCGAGCGGAACGGTGGGCCGGGACGGGTCCGGGCTCTCCCAGGCGGCCAGGCCGTCCTGGGGGACGACGTGCGTGGGGCGGAAGTCGGGGGTCGTCATCGGCACCTACTTCCGCATGACCTCGGGTTCGTACCGCCGCAGCAGGCGGACGACCACGTATCCGAAGACGACGGAGAGCACGACCAGCATCGACACGTTGAGCAGCCAGACGTCGGTCAGGTGCCGGAACAGCGGGTCGGCGGTCAGGGGCCCCGGGACGATCCGGGCCAGCCCGATGGTCCCGGCCATCGCGCCCAGGGCCCAGCGCGCGGGGACGAGCCAGGCCAGTTGCTCCATGCCGGGCACCCCGTGCAGCTTCAACAGCGCACCGCTGAAGACCACCTGGACGATGGCGAGCAGCACCAGCAGCGGCATGGTGACCTCCTCCTTGGGCACCGCGGCGGAGACGACGAGGCCGAGCATCATCGCGGCGAAGGAGAGCAGGGCCACGGAGAACGTGATCTCGAGGAGCGGCGGCATGAGGACTCCCTTGCCGCCCGGCGCGTTGAGGTCGACGCCGAACAGGGCGACGAGGCTCAGCACGACGGCCTGGAGCACGGTGATGGTGCCCAGGACCACGACCTTCGACATCAGGTACGCCGATCGGGACAGGCCGACCGCGCGCTCCCGTTGGTAGATGACCCGCTCCTTCACCAGTTCGCGCACGGCGTTGGCCGCCCCCGTGAGGACTCCGCCGATGCACAGGATGAGCAGCACGTTCATCGCCGTCTCCACGGTGAGCTTGCTGCCGGCCACCGCGCGGGCCATCGCGCCCATCACGCACGGCAGCCCGATCATGACGGTGAGGAAGGTCCGGTCGGCGCTGAGCACGGCCGCGTACCGGCGGACCAGGGTGCCGAGCTGGGATCCCCAGCTCTGGGCCTCGGGCGGCGGTCCGAAGTCCGCGCCCGGGGCGGGCCGCGGCAGATGCGGCTGGGAGCTGGAGTTGTCGATGTACTCGCGGTGGAACGGCGAGTCCCGGTACTCCCCCGCCCAGTCCCGGTCCTGGTCCCGCTCGAAGGCCTCGAACGCCTCGGGCCACTGCCGGTAACCGAAGAAGGCGAGGGCGTCATCGGGCGGCCCGTGGTAGGCGACCCTGCCGCCGGGCGCGAGCACGAGGAGCCGGTCGCAGACGTCGAGGCTGAGCACGCTGTGGGTGACCACGATGACCGTACGGCCGTCGTCGGCGAGGCCGCGCAGCATGTGCATCACCGAGCGGTCCATGCCTGGGTCGAGCCCTGAGGTCGGCTCGTCGAGAAACAGCAGCGACGGCTTGGTCAGCAGCTCCAGGGCCACACTGACCCGCTTGCGCTGGCCGCCGGACAAGCTGTGGATGGGCTGGTCGACGCGCTGTTCCAGGCCCAGCTCACCGATCACCTCGTCGACCCGCGCGAGGCGCTCCGCCTTCCCGGTGTCCTGCGGGAAGCGCAGCTGGGCGGCGTATCCGAGGGCCCGGCGCACGGTCAGCTGCCCGTGCAGGATGTCGTCCTGCGGGACGAGACCGATGCGCTGGCGCAGCTCGGCGTAGTCGCGGTAGAGGTCGCGGCCGTCGTAGAGGACGGTGCCGTGGTCGGCGGGGCGCTGTCCGGTCAGGGCGTTGAGGAGCGTGGACTTTCCGGCGCCGCTCGGACCCACGACGGCGAGCAGGCATTTCTCGGCGACGGGAAAGGACACCTGGTCAAGGAGCGTTTTGCGGCCCCGGTCGACCTCGACGGTGAGGTCCTGGACATCCAGGGAGACCTCACCTGTGTCGACGTACTCCTGCAACTGGTCGTCGACGAGGCAGAACGCGGAGTGGCCGATGCCGACGATGTCACCCGGTGTGACCGTGGCGCGCGCCACGGGCTGGCCATTCAGAAAGGTTCCGTTGTGACTGCCGAGGTCGACGATCTCGTACGTCCCGTCCGATTCGGCGCGCAGTTCCGCGTGCCGCCGGGAGACCACCAGGTCGTCGACGACCAGGTCGTTGTCGGCGCCGCGGCCGATGCGGACGGTGCGGGCGGGTAGTGGCCGTACGGTGGTCGGCCGGCGGAAGGTCCCCGTGGCGGCGGGCATGGAAACGCGGGACGGGCGCTCGGAGGCCGGTGGCGGCCGGTCGACCAGGACGGCGCGCGGCCCGTCGGAGGGGCTGCCGAAGCGGATGACGCTGCCCGGTCCGACGCCCCACTCGTGGACGCGGCGGCCGTCGGCGTAAGTGCCGTTCGTGCTGTGCTCGTCCTCGAGGGTCCAGTGGTCGGCCTCGGGCCGCAGCACCGCGTGGTGCCACGAGACCCGGACGTCGTCGATGACGACGTCACTCAAGGGGTCGCGCCCGACGTGATAGTCGCGGCTCGGACTCATCACCGTGGAGCCGGTCTCGGTTTCGAGAACGAGTTCGGGCGCAGTCGGCGCGACCGGCCGCTCTCCCATGCCAGAATTCTAGCGATTCGTGCAGATGTGCGCCTGATCGGCGGTCCGGGGGCCGACGCGGAGAGCTGGCAGGGGGGCGATACGGAGAGCGGTCCAGGGGCCGATACGGAGAGCGGTCAGGCGGCGGAGATGCCGAGCACGGCAGCGGTCCGCTGCATCCGCAGCGCGTCCACGGATTCGGCGAGCAATTCGTATTCGGTGGTGTCGTCGCTCGTGGCGATACGGACGAGCTTTCCGGCGGCCAACTCCTCGGCGACCAGCTCCTGTTGGACGGTGTCTCCGCACCACGCCCGCAGCACGCTCGGCACGTCCGGGACGGTGTCCGCCACCGGCGCGATCGAGTTCGGCGGGAAGGTCGGGTCATCGGGCTGCGGATCGAGCCGCTCGGCCATCCACGCGGCACGGTCCCGCATCCACCACAGAGCCAGCGCCAGAGTCGGCGCGCGATACGTCCCCAGGGGTACGCCGACGCGCTGACCGCCGCATATTCCGTACGCGGTGACATGGCAAAGGAATTCGTCGTGCACGATCGCTCCCCCATAGGCGTCGCTCGGTGCCGGTCCGGCCTCGCTTTCCCTGCGGCTCGTTTGCTGTGCACGATGGTGCTGTCCGGGCGTGGCTGAATTGCCCTAAGAATCGAGTATCGTCACTCCTGACACTCTGTCACCATGCCATTCCAGCCAGTCTCTTGGCATATTCACAGCCGGGGTTGGCCGAAACCCTGCGGGGCTCCCTTACCCGGGAGGTAATCGACGCCACCGAGTGCCCACGGGCATGGTTGCGGTACCGGATCCCAGCGGGGCACCGCATCTGGGAAATCCGGTCTCTGACCAGCACGTACCCCACTCGATGGAGGCTGATCGACCATGTCCGCGAACAACGACCGTTACGTGACCGCTGTCGCCCGTTACTTCGAGGCCTGGAACGCGGGTGAGCCGGAGGCACTGGCGAAGGCGGTCGCCGCCGCCTGGACCGTGGACGGCAGCTACACCGACCCGCTGGCCGAGGTCCACGGGTACGAGCAGATCGCCGCCGTGATCGCCGCGGCGCACGAGCAGTTCCCGGGGTTCGCCTTCCGGCTCCTGGGCGCGGTCGACGGGCACCACGACATCGCCCGCTTCGGCTGGGAGCTGGTCAACCAGGCGGACGGCTCGGCGCCCGTCGCCGGATTCGACGTGATCACCCTGGACGGCGAGGACCGGATCCGCAGCGTGCACGGCTTCCTCGACCGCGTTCCCGGCTAGGCCGCTCCGACGACCGGGCCGCCGCGATGAGTTTTCGCCTTCCGGGTGGTCTCTTGACCAGGGCGGACCACGGGACGCGGAGGAAGGAGGAGGGGGACACGGTGACCGTCCGCCTGGCGGAGCGCCTCAGCCGGTGACGACCGACCGCGCGGCGTCCCGGTACCGCCTCGGGGCGATGCCGGTGGTCCGCTTGAAGGCGTTGCTGAACGCGCTCTCGGAGGTGTAGCCGACCTTCTGCGCGAGTGCCGACACCGATGTCTCGCCGTCCCGCAGCGCGCGCCGGGCCAGGCTCATGCGCCAGTCGAGCAGGTAGGTCAGGGGCGGTACGCCGGCCACGGTCCGGAAGCGCTGGGCGAAGGTGGTCCGGGACATCGCCGCCGCCCTGGCGAGCTCCTCCAGCTGCCAGGGACGCCCGGGGTCGGCGTGCATGAGACGCAGCGCCGGGGCGATGCGCTCGTCGGCGAGGGCCCTCAGCCGGCCGGCCGGGAGCGCGTCGGCGTCCGCGAGGTAGGCGCGCAGGACCTGGACGAACATCAGCTGGGCGAGCTGGTCCGAGGCGAAGTCGGCACCGGCCCGTCCTGCCGTGAGTTCGTGCAGGAGCTGGTCGAGCAGCCAGCGCAGCACGGGCGCCTCTTCCGCCGCCGCGCGGACATGCATCAGCGGTGGCAGGGCGTGCAGCAGCAACTCCTCGCCCGCCCGGCCCAGTTCGATGTGGCCGCCGACGAAGACGACGTCCTCGCCACCGCCGTAATGAACCATCGGCCCGGGCGTGTCCGCGAAGAGCCTCGACGCGTCCGTCGGCTCCAGCGCCGGATCGCTCGCGACCACGAACGCCCGGCTGCCGTCGAACACGGCCACATCGCCCGACCCCAGCCGGACGGCCTCCGACATGTCCTCGACGATCACCCACATGTGCCCCTTCACCACCGCGGTGATCTTGAGCAGGTCCGGCCGTGGAAAGCGCAGCGCCCAGTCGCCGCCGGCGACGAATCCACCGGAGATGACGCACCGGGCGTCCATGAGACCGAGGGTGTCGGAGAGAGGATCGACAGACATATCCGTACTATCACGCAAGTAATGCGGACTATCAAGCATTCATCGTACGGATGGCCGGCACTACGGTGGCCTGGAAGGCGCCCACGTGAGGAGATCCGAGCCATGACCACCGTCCAACAACCCCTCCACTCCGGTTTCGACGCCGCCTCCACCGCCGAGGACGCGGCAAGCCCCTACGGGACGCCGCCCGGCAGCTGAAGACTGTCCCGCAGGGGGCGGCGACCAGCGTCTGGTGCGCCACCAGCCCGCAGCTCGCCGGGTTGGGCGGTGTCTACTGCGAGAACAGTGACATCAGCCCGCTCGTACCGGAGGCGGACGCGGCCGCCTGGCTGAGCGCCGGGGACGCCCCAGCCGGCGTACTGCCGTACGCGGTCGACGCAGCGGCGGCCGCCCGCCTCTGGGAGATCAGCCGGCGCCTCACCGACCAGCCGGCTTGATGATCGCGTCGATCCGGGCCAGCTCCTCCGGGTCGAAGTCCAGGGCGCGGGTGGCTGTCACGCTGTCCTCCAGTTGCCGGGGGCTGCTCGCCCCGATCAGGGCGGAGGTCACCCGGCCGCCGCGCAGCACCCAGGCGAGGGCCAGCTGCGCCAGGGACTGACCGCGGGACTTGGCGATCTCGTCGAGGGCGCGCAGCTGTCGTACGAGATCGTCGGTGACCGTGTCCGCGCTCAGGAACGGGCTGTCGCCGGCGGCGCGGGAGCCCTCCGGGATGCCGTCGAGGTAGCGGCTGGTCAGCAGACCCTGCTCCAGCGGGGAGTAGGCGATGGAGCCGACCTTGAGCTCGTCCAGGGTGTCCAGCAGCCCGTCCTCGGGGCGGCGGTCGAGCATCGAGTAGCGAGGCTGGTGGATGAGCAGCGGGGTGCCCAGCTCGCCCAGGATGCGGGCGGCTTCGCGGGTCTCCTCCGGCGAGTAGTTGGAGATGCCGACGTACAGCGCCTTGCCCTGCTGGACCGCCGAGTGCAGGGCGCCCATCGTCTCCTCGAAGGGAGTCTCCGGGTCGGGGCGGTGCGAGTAGAAGATGTCCACGTAGTCCAGGCCCATCCGGGCCAGGCTCTGGTCGAGCGAGGACAGCAGGTACTTGCGCGAGCCCCATTCGCCGTACGGGCCCGGCCACATCAGGTATCCGGCCTTGGTGGAGATGACCAGCTCGTCGCGGTAGGGCGCGAAGTCGGCCTTCAGGGCGTCGCCGAGGGCCGACTCCGCGGCGCCGGGCGGCGGACCGTAGTTGTTCGCCAGGTCGAAGTGGGTGACGCCGAGGTCGAAGGCGCGGCGCAGGATCGCGCGCTGGGTCTCCACCGGCCGGTCGGGGCCGAAGTTGTGCCACAGGCCGAGCGACAGCGCGGGGAGCTTCAGACCGCTGCGTCCGGTGCGCCGGTAGGGCATGTCCACGTAGCGGTCGGGGTGTGCGGTGTACAACGCGTACTCCTGAGAGGCCGGGAAACACAGGCCTCCACTGTCGCGCGCGCCCGGGGCAGAGGTCCAACGGGAGAATCGGATGGGATTCAGCGACTAGGCTTCTCAATCATGGAACTGCGCCACCTTCAGCACTTCATCGCGGTCGCCGAGGACCAGCACTTCACCCGGGCGGCGGAGCGGCTGATGGTGTCCCAGTCGGGCCTGTCGTCCTCGATCCGCGCCCTGGAACGGGAGCTTCAAGCCCCGCTGTTCGTCCGCACCACCCGTCGCGTCACGCTGACCGAGGCCGGTCGCGCCCTGCTCGGCGAGGCGGAGCGGATCCTGGCGCAGGTCCGCTCGGCTCACGACGCGGTGGCCGCGGTGCAGGGGCTGCTGCGCGGCACCCTCTCCCTCGGCACCGAGCAGTGCGTCGCCGGAGTCCATGTGGCCAGGCTTCTCGCCGCGTTCCGGCGGCGCCATCCCGACGTCGAGATCCGGCTGCGGCAGGCGGGATCCGGAGCGCTGGCCGAGGAGGTCGCCGCGGGGCGCCTCGACCTGGCCTTCGCCGTCAGAACCCGGGCGGACACCGACCAGCTGCGTTCGGTCCCGCTGACCAGCGAGCCGATGACCGTGCTCTGCCATCCGAGCCACCATCTCGCGACCGCCGCGGTGCTCACGCCCGAGGAGCTGGGCGGCGAGGCCTTCGTCGACTTCCACCCCGACTGGGGGCCGCGCCGCATCACCGACGCGGCCTTCGCCGCAGCGGGCGTCCAGCGGACCGTGACCCTTGAGGTCAACGACGTGCACAGCCTCCTGGAGCTCGTCCACGAGGGCCTCGGCATCGCCGTCGTACCACGGCACTTCGGCCTCAAGCGCGAGGCGGGAAACCTCACCGCACTCCCCCTCAAGGGCGCTGCCGAGGCGTCGTACGAGACCGTCGCGATGCTGCCGCCGTCGGACGCCACCAGTCCGGCGGCGCGAGCACTGATGGTTCTTCTCGACACCTCCGAAGAGGGGGTCTGACACCACCCCCGGAGGGGCCCCAGCACTCCTGACCAGGCCCGCTCGCCGTCGCAGACTCGTGGACGTCAACACGCGAACTGCGAGGCAGGAGCACGGAGATGACGGATCACACACGACGGACGGTGCTGCGCGGAGCGGCAGCGGCGGCGGGAGGACTCGTCGGCGGGATGGGAGGCCAGGTGGCGGCGGCTCAGCCGAAGGCACGGCCAACGGCGCAAGGCGGGCGCCACTATCCGTTCCTGGAGGGGGCGTTCAAGCCCGTCGCCGAGGAACTGACGGCGTTCGACCTGCCGGTCACCGGCTGCATCCCCCGGGAACTGAACGGCCGCTTCCTCAGGAACGGCCCCAACGTGCTGGGACTTGAGGATCCCCGGGCACACCACTGGATGCTCGGCGACGGCATGGTGCACGGCGTGCGGCTGCGGGACGGGCGTGCCGAGTGGTATCGCAACCGCTGGATCCGCTCGTCCTCCGTGGCCGAGAAGCTCGGCGAGCCCTACCCCGGCCCCGTGCCGCCGGACGACTTCCCGTGCAACACCCATGTGATCGGCCACCGGGGACGGATTCTGGCGCTCCAGGAGAGCGGGCCGCTGCCGTACGAACTCGACCACGAGCTCAACACGGTGGGCACGTACGACTTCCGGGGCACCCTCAAGGGCGCGTTCGCCGCGCACACCAAGTTCGACGCGGCGGCCGGTGAACTGCACGCGATCTCCTACTACCCGACCTGGGACCACGTGCGGCACCTGGTCATCGGCCCCTCGGGCCGGGTCGTACGGACCACGCGGATCCCGGTGGCGGACGCGCCGATGCTGCACGACTTCGCGCTCACCGAGAAGTACGTGGTCATCTTCGACCTGCCGGTCACCTTCGACCCGGCGGGCGCGGAGCGCGGCGACCTGGTGCCGTACGTCTGGAACACCGAGCACCCCTCGCGCGTAGGCCTGCTGCCGCGGGCCGGAGGCCCCGTGCGGTGGTTCGAGGTGGAGCCGGTCTACTACTCGCACACCCTGAACGCGTACGACGAGGGCTCGTCGGTTGTCGTCGACCTGACGACCTACCCGGCGCCCTTCTTTGTCGCGGGCCGCGGTTCGGACGGGCCGTACGGAGCCGGTACCGCCTCGCTCGAACGCTGGACCGTCGATCTGGCCCACGACCGCGTCCGTACCAGGACGCTCGACGACCGCCCGCAGGAATTCCCGCGGGTCAGCGAGGCGTTGGTGTCCCGGCGACACCGGTACGCCTACACGGCGGCAGCCGCCGACATGACGCTGGCGTACCTGACGGTTGACGGCAATCCGCCCGACCGGGCCTTCAGCAACGCGCTGATCAAGCACGACCTGTTCCGCGGGACCACGCAGGTCCACCGGCTGCCGAGGGACGCCGCCGCGGGCGAAGCCGTCTTCGTCCCCTCGGAGGGGGCGAGGTCCGAGGACGACGGTTACGCGATCGCGTACGTGCACAATCCCGACCGCGGGGCGGCCGACCTGGTGATCGTGGCCGCCCAGGACTTCACGGGCGAGCCGGTGGCCCGGGTCCATCTGCCGGGGCGCGTGCCGCTGGGCTTCCACGGGAGCTGGATTCCGGACGCGTGAGGGACCGTGATGCGCGATGGTGGACGCATGCATGCAAAGGACATCCTCATCGACGCGTACAGCCGCATCCAGGAAGAAGTCCACGCCGCCGTCGACGGTCTGCCCCCGGACGACCTCAACACGAGTCCCGCCGAAGGCACCAACTCCGTCTCATGGCTGATCTGGCATCTCACCCGCGTCCAGGACGACCATGTCGCCGACGCCGCCGGACTCGACCAGGTCTGGCTGGCTCAGGGCTGGGAGAAGCGCTTCGGGCTCGACCTGCCCCGCCGGGACACGGGGTACGGTCACAGCCCCCAGAAGGTGGCCAAGGTCCAGGTGGAGTCGGGTGACCTGCTGGTCGGGTACTACGACGCCGTGCACGAGCAGACCCTGGAGTTCGTCCGCGGGCTGACCGCCAAGGACTTCGAGCGCGTCGTGGACGAGCGCTGGGACCCGCCGGTCAGCCTGGGCGTACGTCTGGTCAGCGTCCTGTCCGACGATCTTCAGCACGTCGGACAGGCCGCCTACGTACGCGGGCTCCTTCAGAGCGCGGCTTCGTAGCCGGGCAGCACGACGTCCCGGATGAGGGCGTTGCGCTCGTCGAACGGGATGAACGCGCTCTTGATCGCGTTCACCGTGACCGTGCGCAGGTCCTCGACCGTCCAGCCCGCCTCCTCGACCAGCAGCGACATCTCGCGGGTCATCGTCGTGCCCGACACCAGACGGTTGTCGGTGTTGAGGGTGACTCGGAAGCCGAGGTCGCGCAGGGTGGTGATGGGGTGCTCGGCGATGGAAGTGGCGGCACCCGTCTGCAGGTTGGAGGTGGGGCACATCTCCAGGGCGATACGGCGGTCGCGCACCCAGCCCGCGAGGCGGCCGAGCTTGCCGTCCACGATGTCGTCCGTGATGCGGACGCCATGGCCGATGCGCTCGGCGCCGCAGACCTGGAGGGCCTGGTGGATGCTGGGCAGGCCGTGGGCCTCACCGGCGTGGATGGTGAAGGGGACGCTCTCGAGGCGCAGGTGCTCGAAGGCGGCCAGGTGGTCGGCGGGCGGGAAGCCGTCCTCGGCCCCGGCGATGTCGAAGCCGACGACGCCGCCGTCCCGGAACGCCACCGCGAGGTCCGCGATCTCGCGGGTGCGGTCGAACATCCGCATCCCGCACAGCAGCGTGCCGACGCGCACCGGGGTGCCCGCGGCCGCCGCCTTGGCCATGCCCGCCGCCAGGCCCTCCTGCACGGTCTCGACGACCTCCGGCAGCGTCAGCCCGCCGTTGACCATCAGCTCGGGCGCGTACCGGACCTCGCCGTAGACGACGCCGTCCTCGGCCAGGTCGAGGACGTACTCCTCGGCGGTGCGCAGCAGGCCCTCGCGGGTCTGCATCACGGCGAGGGTGTGCTCGAAGGTGGCTATGTAGCGGACCAGATCACCGGAGTTGGCGGCCTCGTAGTACCAGTCGGCCAGCGCCTGCGGGTCGGTGGTGGGCAGGGTGTGGCCGACCGTCTCCGCGAGCTCCACGAGGGTGGCCGGGCGCAGGCCCCCGTCGAGGTGGTCGTGCAGGACGGCCTTGGGGAGGCGGCGGATGGTGTCGATGCGGGGCGTGGTCATGCGTGTCTTTCCTCGGGAGCTTCTTGGCAGGTTCTTGGGTGACTCAGGCGGTGGTGGCGGGCTGGAGCAGGTCCCAGCGGTTTCCGTACAGGTCCTGGAAGACGACGACCGAGCCGTACGGCTCGTGGCGCGGCTCCTCCAGGAAGGTCACGCCCGCGGCGCGCATCCGCGCGTGGTCGCGGGCGAAGTCGTCGGTGTGCAGGAAGAAGCCCACGCGTCCGCCGGTCTGGTCGCCGACCCTGCCGCGCTGCGCCTCGTCCTTGGCCCGGGCCAGCAGCAGTCCGCTGCCGTGGCCCTCCGTGCCCGGCTCGACGACGACCCAGCGGGAGCCGTCGGGGCGCGGGGTGTCCTCGGCGAGCCGGAATCCGAGGGCTTCGGTGTAGAAGCGGATCGCCTCGTCGTAGTCGTCGACGACGAGGGTGACCAGGGCGATGCGTCTCATCAGGGCCTCTCCGGGAGTTATACGTAACACGTAGGGTACGGCATTTCTTCGGGTGGTACGGGAACGATCCCTGCTCTTTAATCGTCTACAGTTCTGTAGACCATCTGCAAGATCGTCATCATGGCGGGCGCGGTCTCCTGTCGCGTCCGCACGCCTGCCTGGAAGGGGTCCCACGCCGATGCCCGCAGCCCCGCGCACAGCGCTGTCGCGCGAGGACACCACGGACCTCGCCGGTTCGACGGCGGTGGGGAGCATGGTCGCGTTCGTGCTGCTGACGCTGATCGTCACCGGCCGCGACGGCGCACCGCTGTTCGGCGACGAGGACCTCTCCTCCTGGTCGGCGGGACACCGCCCGGATGTGGCGCTCGCCGCTGCACGGGGAGTGACCTACACCGGCACAGGCATCGTTCCGTACGTCCTGGTCATCGTGGCAGGCCTCGTCCTCGGTCGTACGACTCGGCAGCGGATCCTCTCCGTCGCCGGCTGTCTCGGCTGTCTGGCCGCCGCGCAGACCGTGCGGTACGGGGTGATGTCCCTGGTCGCCCGACCCCGCCCCGCGACGGCGGGCTGGGCCACGCACGCCTCCGGCTGGTCCTTCCCCTCGGGCCACGCCACCACGTCCGCCGTCGCCGGCGGACTGCTCGTCCTCGTGGTGCTCGCGCGGGCCCCGCACGGCAGAAAGTCGCTCGTCCTGGTCATCGGCTGCTGGGCCGTGCTGGTCGGACTGTCCCGTGTCTACTTGGGAGTTCACTGGTTCTCCGACGTCCTGGGCGGCTGGCTGTTCAGCCTCTGCTGGCTGAGTCTCAGCACATACGTCGTCGCACGGCTCGCTCCCGGTGCCTACTCCGCGATATCGGCGCCCCGTCTCCGCCCAGGTCCCACGACGGAAGAGCGCCGCCATGAATCCCGCAGTCGCCGCGAAATCCCCCCTCACTCTGCTCCGTAGCCATCTCGGATGGGCCGTCGGCGCGTCCTATCTGGCGGCCGCGACCATGCCCGCGCTGGGCCTGTGGCTGCGCCATCCGCACACCATCGGCGCGGCCGGAGTCTTCGAAGTCCCCCTCAAGACCCCCTCGTTCCTGCTGTCCCTCGTCCTGTTCACCGCCGGCCTCCAGGTGCCGATCCACGAACTGCGGACGTTACTCAGCCGCCCCACCGCGCTGCTGACCGGACTCGTCCTCCATCTGGTCGCCCCGCTCCTGATCATCCCGGCGGTCGCGTCCGCCCTGCACCGGTCCCCCGACAGCGACGGGGGCAGCGGACTGATCGCGGCGATGATCCTGATCGTCGCGATGCCCGTGGCGGCCGGGGCCACCGTGTGGACCAGCAAGGGGGACGGCGACCAGTCCACGACCGTGGGCCTCGTGCTGGCCTCCACGCTCGTCAGTCCCCTCACGATTCCGGTCACCATGTCCGCGCTGTGCCCCCTGCTGAGCGGCGGATACGCGGGCACGCTGACGGACGCGGCCCGGACCGCGGGCCACAGCTTCGCGCTCACGGGGGTGCTGCTCCCCTGCGGCGCCGGAATCCTGTGCCGTCTCGTCCTGCCGCGCCGTCTGCCGGCCCGCCTCCTCGACGCGGCGGTCCCCACGGCGATGCTCGGCTCACTGCTCCTGACGTACGTCAACGCCAGCGGAGTCCTCGGCCCCTCTGGACGCGCCCGCCGGCGCCTCCGTCACGCTGGCCTGCGGGATGAACAACAGCAGCGCCAGCGCGGTCCTCATCACGACGACACTGCCCGACCGGCCGCATGTCCTGCTGCCGGTCCTCGCGTACAGCCTGCTGCAGAAGGTGGCGGCCAGCCGTGTCGTGCGGGCCGGGAGGGAGCACCGCACCCCCGCATGACATCGTGGAGATCGACTCGGGTCCGGCCCCGCCGTGCCCCACCTGACGCTGCCCCCCACAGGAGTTGAGTGCCATGTCCGAGCTGCCCAAGTCGACCGGAGCCCCGGCCCATCAGAACGTGACCTTTCCCAGCGCCGGAGGCACCGCGCACGGCTATCTGGCCCTGCCGCCGTCCGGACAGGGACCCGGCGTCATCGTCATCCAGGAGTGGTGGGGCCTGACCGACCACATCGCCAATGTCGCGGACCGGCTGGCGGCGGAGGGCTTCGTGGCCCTCGCGCCCGACCTGTACGGCGGCAATGTCGCCCATGACAGCGGCGAGGCCCTGCGGATGATGAAGGACCTGCCGGTGTCGCGCGGCGTCGAGCTGCTCTCCGGCGCGGTCGACCACCTGCTCGGCCTGCCCGAGGTCACCTCCGACACGGTGGGCGCGGTTGGCTTCTGCATGGGCGGCGGTTTCGTCCTCTACCTGGCCGCGGCCGACCCGCGCGTCAGTGCGGCGGTGCCGTTCTACGGCGTGATCCAGGGCGAGCTGCCCGACTTCTCCGGCCTCAAGGCGCAGATCCTGGGCCACTACGGCGAGCTCGACAAGAGCATCCCGAAGGAGAGCCTGGACCAGCTGAGCGAGGCGATCCAGCGGCAGTCCGGCATCACCCCGGACCTCCGCCTCTACCCCGCCCAGCACGCCTTCTTCAACGACGGACGCCCGGTGTACGACCCCGAGTCGGCCGCGCAGGCCTGGCAGAGCACGGTGCCCTTCCTGCACGAGCAGTTGGGCTGAGCCCGTCGGACCGCCCGCCCTACGGCAGCCGCGCGCCGGTCCTCTTCGCGCTGAGCTCCGTCGTGATCCATGCAGTGAGAGCAGAGCCGCCGCAGGTCATCAGGGCCGTCAGGAGACGCACGGGGACGCGCTTTAGCCGTGCAGGCCGCCACGCTCGGTGGCCCGCACGCTCTGGCTGTCGACCACACCCGCGCTGGGGGTGGCATCTCGGCCCAGCCGGAGGCGTTCGTGTTCACGCAGCACGGCCAGCACCCCTTCCCACAGACCTTCGCGCCGCCCACCAGTAGTGGTAGGTCGTCTGCCAGGGCGGCAGGTCGTGTGGCAGCAGTCTCCAGGCGCAACCGGCCCACAGCCAGTAGGCGAGTGCGTTGACGATCTCCCGGCGCGTGTGTTTGGCCGGCCGTCCACCGGACTTGACCGCCGGAACCAGCGGTCGCAGGATCTCCCACTCGCGATCGGACAGATCCGTCGAGTAACGGGTGCGCAGCTCGCCCACCCCAGCCCCCGAAAGTGCGTCACGACCCCGCTACCAGCCAACTTGCCCCGCTGACGGCCTTTTCAGACACCCTCTGGCCAGAAACGGAAACCGGCCGCAGGCACACGGCGGGGGTCAGCACGGCGGTAGGGACGTTACTCGCCCACGACTCCCGAGGACGCGATTTCAACCTTCGCGCGGAGGGCACCACTTTGGGAGCCCAGGCTCTCGATCTTCTGGACTAGGTCCTCGTTCTCGACGACCTCGCCGAAGACGACGTGCTTGCCATCCAGCCACGGTGTCAGCACCGTGGTGATGAAGAACTGTGAGCCATTGGTGTTCCTGCCGGAGTTCGCCATGGACAGCAGGAACGGCCGGTCGTGCTTGAGCTTGAAGTTCTCGTCCGCAAACTTCTCGCCGTAGATGCTCTTACCGCCGGTGCCGTCACCACGGGTGAAGTCGCCACCTTGGAGCATGAATTGCGGAATGACCCGGTGGAAGCCCGAACCGGCGTATCCGAAGCCGTGCTGGCCGGTGGCCAGCTCACGGAAGTTCTGTGCTGTCTTGGGGACGACGTCGTCGTACAGCTTGAAGACGATGCGGCCCGCGGCATCGCCGTTGATGGTGATGTCAAAGAAAACGTTGGTGGACATAAGGCCATCCTGTCACGCCCCCGGCGCCCCGCCGTGCATGACATCGCCACTGCCAACTGAGCCGCCCATCAACAAGGCCGGCACAGCGAACCACTCCGGCCAGCCCAGCCTTTGGCTAACCAAGATCAAGTCACCCGACGCCAAGGCTGTGCGAGCCTTCGGCTCGCCGCCCCGTCTGAGTCACTCAGACCGGTGCGCCCCGCCCACCTCGACGTCCTCGAGCGCGACCCGAACGATGAAGGATGCGAGGGACAGGTGGCGGAGGAACTCGTTCGCCGTCGCGTCGGCCACGGGCCCCGAGATGATCGCACGCCCCGGCCGCACGGTGCACGCGCTGTCCCGCAGCGGGCGGCTTCCCCAGGCGCACGCCGGCCGCTGCGATGCGGCCCGGGCGCGCCTGCAGGAACGCCTGGACCGCCGTTCCTCCCCGTCCGACCGCCGCCGGCCGGCGGCGCTCCCGTCCTGACGGCCACGGTCCGGCATGGTCGTTGATCCAGCCGTGCCGGTCCCGCGTGTCCCGCGTCTGGAGGGACGAGGTCGTCAAGGAGCAGTGCGCGCCCTGGACGGCCACCAGTTGGGGCACCGACCACACGTACACGAACGTCCTCACTCTCCCGGCGTGTGGAGCGCGTCGAGGCGGGCCATCTCGTCGTCCGTGAGCCGGAGGGCGCCCGCGGCCACGTTCTCGGCGAGGTGGTCCGGGTTGCCGGTGCCAGGGATGGCGAGCACGTGCGGGCCCTGCTGGAGGGTCCACGCGAGCCGGACCTGGGCGGGCGTGACGCCGTGCGCACGGGCGATGGGGAGCACCACCTCGTCGCTGTCGCTGTCGCTCGGGCCCTGCGCGCCGCCCTTGCCCGCGATGGCGAAGAACGGCACGAACGCGATGCCCTGTTCGCCGCAGGCCCGCAGGACCGCGTCGGCCTCGGGGTCCGGGGAGTCCAGGCCGTACTGGTTCTGCACGCACACCACCGGTGCGATGGCCTGCGCCTCGGCGAGGTGCCCGGTCTCGACGTCGGAGATGCCGAGGTGGCGGATCAGCCCCGCGTCGCGCAGCTCGGCGAGCGCGCCGAAGTGTTCGGCGATGGAGTCCTGTCGCATGCGGCGCAGGTTCACCACGTCGAGGTGGTCGCGGCCGAGCTGGCGCAGGTTCTCCTCGACGTGACCGCGCAGCTGGTCGGGCCGGGCCGAGGTGCCCCACTCCCCCGAGTAGTCGCGGTACGGCCCGACCTTGGTGACGATGACCAGGTCGCCCGGGTACGGGGCGAGCGCGCTGTTGATCAGTTCGTTCGCGGAGCGCAGCGACGAGAAGTAGAAGGCGGCGGTGTCGATGTGGTTCACGCCCAGCTCAACAGCGCGCCGCAGCACGGCGATCGAGCGTTCGCGGTTGCTCGGCGTGCCCAGGTGGAAGGCCGCGCTGCCCGTCAACCGCATCGCGCCGAATCCGATGCGGTTGACGGGGAGATCTCCGAGTTTCCAGGTGCCCGCGGCTGCCGCGGTGATCTTCTCTGAGGTCATCGCGGCAGTTTCGCACATGGTTCGAGTTGGGCTTTTCGCGGGCCGCCGGCCTCCCATTCGTCAGCAGTACAGGTTGCCGCCCGCCGTCGTGCCGAGGATCTGCACGAACCTCTGGTAGGCGTCCACACGACTCTGCACCTGCGCCGGGTTCTTGCCGTCGCACTCCAGGGAGCCGTTGATGCTGCGGATCGTCTGGCCGAATCCGGCGCTGTTGACCATGGCGTTGTGGCCGGTCATCGTGCCGGGGCCGGTCTGCGTGTTCCAGTACCACAGGCCGGTCTTCCAGGCCACGGAGGCGTCGTTCTGCACCAGGTAGGGGTTGTTGAGGAGGTCGATGCCGAGCGCGTCGCCCGCGGCCTTGTAGTTGAAGTTCCAGCTGAGCTGGATCGGGCCACGCCCGTAGTACGCGGACTGCCCGGCCGGGCAGCCGTAGGGCTGGCTCCAGTCGCAGTACGTCGGGTAGTTGGCGGTGTTCTGCTCCACCACGTACACCAGGCCGCCGGTCTCATGGCTGACGTTGGCGAGGAAGGCCGCGGCCTCCTGCTTCTTGATCGTGTCGCTGCCCGTATTGGCGAAGGCCGGATAGGCGCTCATCGCCGCCCGCAGCCCGCTGTAGGTGTAGAACGAATTCCGGTTCGGGAACATCTGGTTGAACTGCGCCTCGCTCACGACGAAGCCGTCGGAGGGCGTCGTGGAGCCGCCGTCGCAGGCGTACGGCTCCCAGTACCAGGTGCTGATGGTGGGGTCGTAGCCCGGGTTGTCGTGCTCGGCGATGTAGGCCTGGCCGTCGGTGTAGCGGACGACGTCCCCGGTGACGTAGGACCTGCCGGCCACCCAGCTCGGGTAGCTCGAACAGGCCGCGGCGGAAGCGCCCGTGGGCGGTAGGAGTACTGGTGCGGCGGTTCCGACGACGAGTGCGGCCAGGACGGCGGAGATGCGGCGCCTCGACACAGGGTCAACTCCTTCTCGGAGCACGGCCGCACCCGGTACAAGGCAGAGCGAGGCTGAGCCTTGTGCGCACGCGCCGGGAGGGCCGGTCACGGCGTCGGGGGCGGCCGCGGTGGGGGGTGTGGAGGCACACTCAACCGCTTTGGTATGTACCAGTCAAGGGTGTAGACCAGTCAGATCTGACAACGTTGGCAAAGAAGTGCCGGGCGCCCGGCGGTGACCTCGTAGCTGGACTCGGAGATCGTTCGGATGTCGGCAGCGGGACCATCGCGCTGGGAGATCGCGTCAACTGGGCTGGTCACTGGGCTGGTTGCTGCGATGGCCTTTGTGGAGCAGCTGGTGCCGGATGGGTTGTGGGAGTTTCTTCAGCGGGTGGTTCCCGCTGCCCCAGTGCGTGCGCAGGGCAGGGCCGGCGGCGGTATGACGACCGGCAGGCGCTCGCCGCGATCGTGTTCGTGGCCACTACAGGCTGGACGTGGCGGCACCTGCCGCCGGTCTTCGGCCCGTCCGGGCCGACCGCGCACCGACGGTTCACCGAGCACAGTCATTTGCAGGCAAGGCGCCGTGAAGTCGGAGGTGCCCGGAACGGACGTGAACCGGTCCGGGCCACCCCGCGTGCGGACTCAGCCGAGCGGCTTCTCCAGCACCGCCTTACGGTGGCTGAACGTCTCGATGGAGTAGCGGCCGTGGTAGCTGCCCATGCCGCTCTCGCCGACCCCGCCGAACGGCAGGTCGGAGACGGTCAGATGGGCCAGCGGGAGCCCGAAGCCCAGGCCCCCGGACGAGGTCTCGGCGGCGATCCGCTCCCGGGTGATGTCCGACTCGGTGAAGACGTACAGGGCCAGCGGCTTGTCGCGGTCGTTGATGAAGTCGATGGCCTCGTCGAGGTCGGAGACCGTGACGATCGGGAGGATCGGACCGAAGATCTCCTCGCGCATGACGGGCGACTTGGGGTCGACGTCGCCGAGGACGGTCGGCGCGATGTACTTGGTCGCGCGCTCGCTGTCGCCGCCGGTGACGGTACGGCCGGAGTCGAGCAGGGAGCTGAGCCGGTCGAAGTGCCGCTCGTTGACGATCCGCCCGTACTCGGTGGACGTCCGCGGCTCGGCGCCGAAGAGCGCCTCGACGGCCCGGGCCAGCTCGGGCTCCAGGGCGCGGGCGGTCTCGGGGTCGGTGAGGACATAGTCGGGTGCGACACAGGTCTGCCCGGCGTTGAGGAACTTGCCGCGGGCGAGCCGGTCGGCGACGACGGCCAGATCGGCGTCGCGGTCGACGAACGCCGGGGACTTGCCGCCCAGTTCGAGGGCGACGGGGGTGAGGTGCTCGGCGGCGGCCCGCATGACGATGCGGCCGACCGCGCCGTTGCCGGTGTAGAAGATGTGGTCGAAGCGCTCGGCCAGCAGGGCCGTGGTCTCCGGGATACCGCCCTCGACGACGGCGACCGCGTCGGTGTCGAGGTACTCCGGCAGCAGCCGGGCCAGCACGGCGGAGGTGGCGGGGGCCAGCTCGCTGGGCTTGGCGACCACCGCATTGCCCGCGGCGAGCGCGCCGAGCATCGGGGTGAGCAGGAGCTGAAGGGGATAGTTCCAGGGGGCGATGACCAGGACGACGCCCAGCGGGTCGTACTGCGTCCAGGCCGTCGCGTCGTCGCCGAGGTGTGCCGGAACCCGGGCGGACTCGGGGCGCAGCCAGGTGTCGAGATGGTCCAGGGTGTGGTCGATCTCGCGCACGGCGAAATTGATCTCGGTGCGGAAGGCTTCGGTGGAGCTCTTGCCGAGGTCCGCGTGGAGGGCGGCGGCGAGGTCCTCGCCGTGTGAGGTGAGCATCTCGCGCAGTCGGCGCAGCTGGTTCGTACGCCATGCGACGGGCTTGGTGCGGCCGGAGCGGAAGGTGGCGCGCAGCCGAGAGACGACGTCGGCGGGCTGCTCGGGGGTGGGGTGGTTCACGGTGCCTCGCTGGTCCGGCGCGGACGGGTGGGCCCGCGCGAAATGATCAATCGCTCGATGTATATACCAACCTTTCAGTCGCCCGCATGCATTCCGTTTCACGTAAAACTACTCTCCGTAAGGGTGATGCTTCACAGAGTGGACGGCGCGTCCGCTCCGTCGAGCGTGTCCACGAGGCGTTCCAGCAGGGCCCGCAGCAGCTCGTCGTCGCCGTCGCTCAGCACCGGCCACTGCGCGCGCACCTCACGGTCGAGGCGCCGCCAGTACGCCTGACCACGCGGGGTGAGATACGCCAGGATGCGGCGCCGGTCGAGCGGATCGACACGGCGATGGACGAGGTTCTGGTCGACGAGGTGGTCGACCAGTTTCGTCAGGGTCGCGGGCGGCAGAAAGGCCGCTTCGGCGACCGCCGTCATGTGATGCCCCTGACCGTCGGAGAGCAGGGCGAGCACCCGCCAGGCGTCGGGCGAGCAGCCGTCCTCGTCGAGGACGCTCTGCAGCCGGCGCGCGGCCAGCCGCTCGGCCCGCGTCAACAGGTGCATCAGATCCTGGGGCTGACGCGGAGATGGGGTGGGCATCCTGCTCCTCGATCCAGGGGGACGTACATGGTATGAGACGGATTGGAGTTCACCGGGCGGACCCGAAATCATGACGCCATGTTCCGGCACGATCCGCCTCCGCCCGACTGGTTCACGGCAGACGACTCCGTGCTCGGTGTGGCGCTCGTCTTCCCCATGCAGGGGTCGGCGGGGATCTTCGGGCCCACCTGTGAACTGTGCGCGCAACTGGCCGCGGAGGAGGTCAACCGCGCCGGCGGCGTGCTCGGCAAGGAGCTGCGGCTGCTGCCCGTCGACGGCGGCACCGGGCCGCGCCAAGTGGCCGACCACGTCGAGGCGTTGGTGGACCTGGGAGTCGTGCAGGGCGTCACGGGCTGGCACATCTCCTCGGTGCGGCAGGCGCTGGCGCCGAGGATCGCGCATCGGGTGCCGTACGTCTACACCGCGCTGTACGAGGGCGGGGAGCACACCGCGGGCGTGTTCCTCACCAGCGAGACACCACGTGATCAACTGCGGCCCGCTATGGGCCTGTTGGCCCACGAACGCGGGGTGCGCCGCTGGTTCGTCGTGGGCAACGACTATGTGTGGCCCCGCCGCACGGCCCGTGCCGCGCACGCCTACGCCCGCGAGTCCGGCGGGAGCGTCCAAGGGGAGGTCTATCTGCCCCTGGGCACACACGACTTCGACGCGGTGCTGCGCCGGATCGAGCGGTCGGACGCCGATGCCGTACTCATGCTGCTCGTCGGCAGCGACGCGGTCCGCTTCAACCGGGCGTTCGCGGCCGCCGGTCTCGACGCGCGCTGTCTGCGGCTGAGCACGCTGATGGACGAGAACATGCTGATGGCCAGCGGTCCGACGGCCACCGTGGACCTCTACAGCACGGCCGGGTTCTTCGCCTCGCTCGCGAACCAGGACACCCTCGACTTCCACGGCCAGTACGCCGGACGGTTCGGCGTCGAGGCACCGGCTCTGGGCAGCCTCGGCGAATCCTGTTACGAGGGCGTGCTGTTGCTGGCCGCCCTCATCGGCCGGGCCAGGACCCTCGATGTGTCGGCGATCGGGGCGGCGGCCGAGACGGTGTCGTACGAGGGCCCGCGCGGGCTGCTCCATCTGCGCGGCAGCCATGTCCGCCAACGCATCTACCTGGCCCGGGCGGACGGCGTCGACTTCGACGTGGTCGCCGAGCTCGATCTTCACGGATCCCACCCTTGACATGGCCGCGCCTGCGCCAAGATACTTCCCACAGGAAGTAACTAGAATGCCTCGGGCGAATTGTGAATTGAGATGCCAAATTCCGCCCCGGGCATTTTTTGTTGCCCCGTGAATCCCCCTCGAATGCCCCATGAAGGCTTCATGAGAGCGGGAAGATACCGCCGGGAAAGTTTTGCGAAACACCCTGGAAACAGGGTGACTTGAGGCTGTGGACCGCACTTCAGGAGGTTGTCTCCTCCACAGCCCGAGGGGGTAGTTCTTTTGTCCAGCGGTTCCAGTATTCTCCGACGCCGTGTGGTGGCCGGTGCCGCCGTGCTCGCGGCCTTTGTCGCGCTCTCCGCGTGCGGCGCCAAGACCGACGCGGGCGGTACGTCCGACAAGGCCGTGAAGGCGGACGTGAGCGGCGACACCGTCAAGGTCGGACTGCTCAACTCGCTGTCCGGCACGATGGCGATCAGCGAGGTGACCGTACGCGACTCGCTGAAGCTGGCGATCGACGAGATCAACGCTTCGGGCGGAGTGCTCGGCAAGCAGATCAAGCCGATCAGCGAGGACGGTGCCTCCGACTGGCCGACGTTCGCCGAGAAGGCGAGCAAGCTCATCAAGGAGGACCGGGTCGCGGCCACCTTCGGCTGCTGGACCTCCGCGAGCCGCAAGGCCGTCAAGCCGGTCTTCGAGAAGAACAAGTCGCTGCTCTTCTACCCCGTGCAGTACGAGGGACTTGAGGAGTCGCCGTACATCTTCTACACGGGCGCGACCACCAATCAGCAGATCGTCCCGGCGCTCGACTACCTCAAGAGCCAGGGCAAGAAGACGATCTACCTGGTCGGCAGCGACTACGTCTTCCCGCGCACCGCCAACAAGGAGATCAAGGCGTACGCGAAGGCCAACGGCATGAAGGTGCTCGGCGAGGACTACGCGCCGCTGGGCTCCACGGAGTTCAGCACGATCGCCAACAAGGTGAAGGCCTCGAAGGCGGACGCGGTCTTCAACACCCTCAACGGCGACTCGAACGTGGCCTTCTTCAAGGAGTACAAGTCCGCGGGCCTGACCGCCAAGAGCATGCCGGTGGTCTCGGTGTCGATCGCCGAGGAAGAGGTCAAGTCGATCGGAGCGCAGTACCTGGCGGGCCAGTTGACGGCCTGGAACTACTACCAGACCACCCCGGGCGCCGCGAACACCAAGTTCGTGAAGGCGTACAAGGCCAAGTACGGCCAGGACAAGCCGACCAGTGACCCGATGGAGGCCGCGTACACCTCGGTCTACCTGTGGAAGGCGATGGTCGAGAAGGCGAAGTCCTTCGACCCCGAGAAGGTCAAGGCGGCCTCGGACGGCATCACCTTCGACGCCCCCGAAGGCAAGGTCACCGTCGACGGCGCGAGCCAGCACATCTACAAGACCGCCCGCATCGGCAAGATCGGCACCGACGGTCTGATCAAGCAGGTCTGGGACTCCGGCAAGCCGATCAAGCCGGACCCGTACCTGAAGGGTTACGACTGGGCCTCCGGCCTCTCCTGATCACCCGTCACGCGGGGGGCTTCGCGCGAAGGCCCCCGCGTCCCGCCTCCCCGGAGCCGCCGTATGACCGTGATCCTCGGGCAGATGTTCACCGGTGTCAGCATCGGTGCCGTCCTGCTGCTCATCGCGCTCGGCCTCTCGCTCACCTTCGGCCAGATGAATGTCATCAACATGGCCCACGGCGAGTTCATCATGGCCGGCGCCTACACCACGTATGTCCTTCAGAAATCCATTTCCAGCGCAGGGATTTCGCTCCTCGTCGCGCTGCCCGTCGCATTTCTTGTGTCGGGGGCACTGGGCGCACTGCTGGAACGGCTGCTCATTCGCCGCCTTTACCTCCGTCCCCTCGACACACTTCTTGTCACATGGGGCGTTTCGCTGATGCTTCAGCAACTCGCCCGTGACATCTTCGGCGCGCCGAATGTGCAGACCCGCGCGCCTGACGTACTCACCGGGAACATCACGGTCATCGGCGGCGACGACCCGCTCACCTTCGCCAACAGCCGCCTGTTCATCCTGGGGCTGGCGATCGCGGCGGTCCTCGCGCTGTCGCTCACGCTGCGGCTGACGCCGCTCGGGCGACGTATCCGCGCCGTCGTGCAGAACCGGGACCTGGCCGAGGTGTCCGGCATCTCCACCAGCCGCGTCGACCGCACCGCGTTCTTCATCGGGTCCGGTCTGGCCGGAGTCGCCGGGGTCGCGCTGACGCTGGTCGGTCCGATCGGGCCCACGATGGGCACCAACGTCATCATCGACGCCTTCCTGGTGATCGTGGTCGGCGGCATCGGGCAGCTCAAGGGCAGCGTGATCGTCGCCTTCGTGCTGGGCGTGCTGCAGTCCGTCCTGGAGTACTCCACCACCGTCAGCGTCGCGAAGGTGCTGGTCCTCGTGGCCATCGTCGCGTTCCTCCAGTGGCGGCCCCAGGGGCTGTACACGCTGCGTACGAGGAGTCTCGTATGACCACCACCACTCCTGTCGCGGCGAAGCAACTCACCGCCCTGAAGGGTCGGTTCAGCTCGGCGCGCCCGGTAGCCGGTTTCGCGGCGGGCGCGCTCGTGCTGTTCGCCGTGGCCCCACTCGCGCTGTCCGACTTCCGGCTCGGGCTGCTCGCCAAATACCTGTGCACCGCCATCGTCGCGGTCGGCATCTGTCTGGCCTGGGGGCGGGGCGGGCTGCTGACCCTCGGGCAGGGGGTGTTCTTCGGGCTCGGCGGCTATGCCATGGCCATGCATCTGAAGATCGCGGACGCCGGGCCCGGCAACCTCCCGGACTTCATGCAGCTGTACGGCACCGCCACCGAACTCCCCTGGTGGTGGCGGCCCTTCGCGAACCCGGTCTTCGCGCTCGCGGCGACCGTGCTGCTGCCGATGGCCGTCGCGGCGATCCTCGGGTCGTTCATCTTCCGGCGCCGGGTCAAGGGCGCGTACTTCGCGATCCTCAGCCAGGCGCTCGCCGCGGCCTTCGCGATCTGGCTGGTCGGGCAGCAGGCCACGACCGGCGGCACCAACGGGCTCACCGACATCCAGGGCTTCTTCGGATACGACCTCAACGACCCCGTCAACCAGCGGATGGTGTACTTCATCATCGCCGCGGTCCTGCTGCTCCTGATCGCCCTCGCCCGCCAGCTCATCCACAGCCGGTACGGCGAACTCCTCGTCGCCGTGCGGGACTCGGAGGAGCGCGTGCGCTTCCTCGGATACAACCCGGCGAACGTCAAACTCGTCGCGTACGTCGTCGCGGCGGGCATGGCCGGGCTCGCGGGCGCCCTGTTCGTGCCCGCGGTCGGCATCATCTCCCCCGCGTTGATCGGCATCGTGCCGTCCATCGAACTCGTCATCGGCGCCGCGGTCGGCGGCCGCGCGAGCCTGGTGGGCGCGGTGCTCGGCGCGATCGGCGTCGCCTGGGCCAAGACGGCGCTGTCGGAGGAGTTCCCCGCGGCCTGGACGTACTTCCAGGGGCTGCTGTTCATCGTGGCCCTGGCGTTCCTGCCCGGCGGCCTCGCTTCCCTGGTGGGGATCGTGCGACGGCGCAGGTCGAACCAAGCGCTCGCTGGAGAGACGGCATGACGGAGCTTTCGGGTAGTGACCTCTCGGGTCTCGAGATACGGCGACTGCGGGTGTCCTTCGACGGTTTCACGGCCGTCGACGGAGTGGACCTCGACGTACGGCCGGGCGATCTGCGCTTTCTCATCGGGCCGAACGGGGCGGGCAAGACGACGCTCGTCGACGCGGTCACCGGCCTGGTCAAGGCGGAGGGATCGGTGCGCTTCGGGGGCACGGACATCCTCGGCCGCAGCGTGCACAGGATCGCCCGCTCGGGGATCGGCCGGACCTTCCAAACATCCACCGTCTTCGAGGAGTTGACGGTCCTTCAGAACCTGGACATCGCGGCGGGCGCGGGCCGGGGCGCGCTCACGATGCTGCGCCGCCGCAAGGGCGTGCCCGAGTCCGTCGCGCGCGCTCTGGACACGGTGGGTCTGACGGACCTCGCCGACAGCCCGGCCGGGACGCTCGCGCACGGCCAGAAGCAGTGGCTGGAGATCGGCATGCTGCTCGTGCAGGACGTACGGCTGCTGCTGCTCGACGAGCCGGTCGCGGGCATGAGCCACGACGAACGGCAGGCCACCGGCGAGCTGTTGGAGCTCATCAGCCAGGAGCGGACCGTGGTCGTCATCGAGCACGACATGGACTTCATGCGCTCCTTCGCGCGCAGCGTGAGCGTGCTGCACGCGGGCAAGGTGCTGAGCGAGGGGACGGTGGCCGAGGTGCAGGCGGATCCGAAAGTGCAGGAGGTGTATCTCGGGCACGCGGCCGAGACGTCGGTGGCCGAACCCTCCGCCCACGAACCATCCGCCAACAAACCCGCTGCCGACGAGGCCGCCGCGGGCGTGGCCGTACAGGAGGCGTGAGCGGACATGATGCTCGAAATCGACAACGTCCACGTCGGCTACCACCGCAGCTCCGTCCTGCACGGAGTCTCCGTCGAGGTCCCGCGCGACGGCGTCGCCGCCGTGCTCGGACACAACGGCGCGGGCAAGAGCACCCTGCTGCGCGCGGCCGTCGGACTGCTCACACCGCAGAGCGGCAGCGTCCGCCTGGACGGCGAGGACATCACCCGCCGCAAGCCGCACGAGCGGGTGGCACGCGGCATGGCGTACGTCCCGCAGGGCCAGCAGGCCTTCCCGCACCTCACGACCGCGGAGAACCTCCAGCTGGTCGCGGACGGGCGGCGGCGCGGCAAGGAGGCGATCGCCGAGGCGCTGGACCTGTTCCCGGCGCTGCGGGCCCTGTCGGGCCGACGCGCGGGCCTGCTCTCCGGCGGCCAGCGACAGCAACTCGCCATCGCCCGAGCCCTGGTGACGGATCCTCGGATCCTGCTCCTCGACGAGCCCACCGAGGGCATCCAGCCCTCGGTGGTGGCCGAGATCGAGGAGACGATCCTCGCGCTCGCCGCCCGCGGCGGGCTCTGTGTGCTCCTGGTCGAGCAGCACGTCGGCTTCGCGATGCGGGCGGCGCAGCGCTACTACGTCCTGGAGGCCGGGCGGGTCACGTCCTCCGGGGAGGGCGGACAGGAGGCGGAGCGGTCGGTGCGGGAGGCGCTCAGCGTGTGAGCGCGCCGGCTCAGCTTCGTACGAGCGCCGCCCGGCCGCGTTCGAGGTACGCGCGCTCCGCCGCGTTCTCGGTGAGCGCGATGGCCGCTTCGTACGCCCGCACGGCCTCGGTGTGACGGCCGAGTCGGCGCAGCAGGTCCGCTCGTACGGCGTGGAAGGCGTGGTAGCCGTCCAGGTCGAGCGCGTCGACGAGGGCCAGCGCCGGCTCAGGCCCCTCGACCTCGGCCACGGCGACGGCCCGGTTGAGGGCGACCACCGGACTCGGGGTGAGCGCGGCCAGCTGGTCGTACAGCTGGAGGATCTGGCTCCAGTCGGTGGCGGCCGCGGTCGGGGCGTCGCTGTGCACGGCGTTGATCGCGGCCTGGATCTGGTACGGGCCCGGCCGGTTACGGCGCAGGCAGGCGCGTACGAGGGACTGGCCCTCGGCGATCAGGACGCGGTCCCACAGGGAGCGGTCCTGGTCGGAGAGGAGGACCAGCTCGCCGTCGGGCGTCGTACGGGCGGGCCGCCGGGCCTCGATGAGGAGCATCAGCGCGAGCAGGCCGACGGCCTCGGGCTCGTCCGGCATGAGCTCGGACAGGAGACGGCCGAGGCGGAGGGCCTCGGCGCAGAGGTCCGCCCGGCCGCCGTACCCCTCGTTGAAGATGAGATAGACGACCGCCAGCACTCCTCTCACCCGGTCCGGGAGGTCGGCGTCGCGCGGGATGCGGTACGGGATGCGGGCGTCGCGGATCTTGGCCTTGGCCCTGACCAGGCGCTGGGCCATGGTGGGTTCGGGGACGAGGAATGCGCGCGCGATCTGTCGGGTCGTCAGACCGCCGAGGAGTCTCAGGGTGAGGGCCACCTGCGCCTGGGTGGCAAGCGCCGGGTGGCAGCAGGTGAAGATCAGGCGGAGCCGGTCATCGCGCACGGGGCCCTCCTCGGCCGGTTCGTCCTGCGCGTACAGCTGGGCCGCCTCGGCGTGCCGGGCCTCGCGCGAGGACTCGCGGCGCAGCCGGTCGATGGCCCGGTTGCGGGCGGTGGTGATGATCCACCCGGCCGGGCTCGGCGGTACGCCCGCCTCCGGCCATGTCCGTACGGCCGTGGCGAATGCGTCCTGAACCGCTTCCTCGGTGAGGTCGATGTCACCGAGGAAGCGGACGAGGACGGCCACCGCGCGGCCGTACTCCGCGCGGAAGACCGCCTCGATGTCGGCGTTCGGGGTCATCAGTCCTCGGCTTCGCCCATGAAGGGCCGCACCTCGATGGGGAGCGTGGTCGCCAGCGTCGCCTTGCGGCCCCATGCGAGCGCCGCGTCGAGGTCGGGCGCCTTGATCAGGCAGATCCCGCCCAGGTACTCCTTGCTCTCGGTGTACGGACCGTCGGTGATCAGTACGTCGCCGTCCTCGGCTCGCAGCACGGTGGCCGTCTCCGGCCCGTGCAGTCCCCCGGCGAACACCCAGGCACCGGCCTCGCGCAGCTCCGCGTTGAAGACGTCGAGGTTGTGCATGATCTCCTTCAGGACCTCGGGCGCGGGCGGCTCGCCCACCGGCTGCATCACGCTCAACAGGTAGTGCTTCATGACGTGTCCTCCTCGGTCTCGTACCGCTTCTCACTCCCTACACGAACGGGAGACGGCCGGATCGACACCGGACACCACAACACCGGGAGATTTTTCGATGATCACCGCACCGCACCCCCTCGTCACCCGGGCGCGCCGTCTCGCGGCCGAGGTGCTGGCGCCCCGGGCAGAGCGCGTGGACCAGGAGGGCGTGCCCGCGAGCAGCATCGAGGCGATCAAGGGGTCGGGGCTGCTCGGGATGAGCGCGCCGGAGGAGTACGGCGGGTGGGCGGCGCCCGTCGCGGTGGCCCGGGAGATCGCGGAGATCCTGGCCGGGGCATGCTGCTCGACATGGTTCGTGCAGACCCAGCACCACACACCGGTGCAGACCTTGGCCAAGAGTGAACTCCCGGTGCGAGACAGATTGTTGGGGCCACTGGCGAGCGGGGAGCTGCTGTCCGGGGTGGCGTACGCACAGCTGCGTGCCTATCCGCGCATCCCGGTCCGGGTCACCCGTGAGCGCGGGGGCTGGCGCTTCGACGGGACGGTGCCCTGGTACACGGGCTGGGGGCTCAACGACGTGATGCTGCTGGCGGGGGTGACGGACGCGGACGAGGCACTGTTCGCGTTCACCGAGGCGCGCGAACAGCCCGGCCTGCGCCCCTCCCCTCCGATGCGGCTCGCCGCGCTCACCGCCTCCCGGACGGTTTCCCTGGAGCTGGACGGTCTGTGGCTGCCCGACGAGGCGGTGGCCCTGCGCACCCCGTACGAGGCCTGGGCCGCCACCGACCGCCCCAAGAACACCAATGCCTCACCGGCCGTCTTCGGGGTCACGGCGGCGGCGCTCGATCTGCTGGACGGCGATCCCGCGGCCAAGGAGACCGCGCGCGCCCTGCGCGCCCACCTCGACGACGTCAGGCGGCAGGCGTACGAGCTGGCCGATCACCCGGTGGCGCACGAGCGGATCGAGGAGCGGCTGGCGGCCAAGGTGCGGGCGTACGACCTGATGCGCGCGGCGACGACCGCGGCTGTGGTGGCCGGTGGCGGGCGGTCCATCGACCTGGGCAGCCCGGCGCAGCGGCTGGCGCGCGAGGGGATGTTCCTGCTGGTGCAGGGGCAGACGGCCGAGGTGCGTGCGGCGCACCTCGGTTCCCTCGCGGACATGGACCGGTGACTCGTCGCTCATGCGCGCAGCCCGAAGAGGAAGCGGGTCACGCGCGTGCGCCGGATCAGGAGGTCGTAGGCGGCCACGGTCAGCGCGAGTGAAGCCGCCACGATCACGGCGTACTTGATCCCCATCGGCGCGTTCCAGCCGACCACGCCGTACGCCACGGCGACGACGATCGGCTGGTGGAGGACGTACAGGGGCAGTGCGGCGGCGGCCAGATATGCGTAGAGGCGCCTGCCTCGACCGGGTGCCGGGCTTCCGGCAGCCATCGCGGGTGTCGTGACCGTGGCGGGCGTTGCGGGTGTCGCAAGCGTTGTGGGCAGGTGGGCTCGGCGGCGGTCCAGGAGGCCGAGGATCGCCACCAGCCAGCACCAGCCCGCCGCGCCGTACAGGGTGCGCGCGCCGATCGCGAGGGGGGTCATGTCCGTGGAGGGGTCGTCCGCCGCCATGAAGCCGGGCAGGCCGACGGAGAAGAACGCCAGGCCCAGCACGGCGGCCGCCGTCGCATCACGGCGCATCGCCGCGCGGAACCGCGCGTCGGTGGCGAGGACGAAGCCGTACAGGAAGAACAGCAGATACGCCCAGCGGCTCCACGCGGCGAATCCCTCCTCCAGGCCGAGCAGCGCGCTGACCACCGCGACCGGGACGGCCGGCAGGAGTACGGCACCCCGGCGCCGTTCCACCGCGGCGGCGGCCCGGTCGCGGATCCGGCGGACGCGGCCTGGGGGCAACAGGGCGACCAGCGGGGCCAGCAGGAGCGAGAAGAGGAGCAGCAGCACCACGAACCACAGGTGCCCGGTCTCGAAGTACCGGCCCTGGAGCACGAACGGAAAGTCGGCCAAGTCCGGGCGCACGTCGAAGAAGCGCGGCCAGAAGCGCAGGTACGACTCGTGGTATCCGGGGTCGGCGGCCCGCAGCCGGAGCCACTGCGGGACGGGGATGATCGTGAGCGTGGCGAACACCAGCGGCACGCCGAGCCTGCGCAGCCGTTCCGCGGCGAAGGCGGCGGGGGTACGGCGGCGCAGGGAGTGCCAGGAGCCGAGGCCGGCGACGAGGAAGAGCATCGGCATGGCCCAGACGACGCCGAGACCGGCGATGACCGTGGTGGCGTCGGTGGTCTCGGCGTTCTTGACGTAGTAGTCGTCGCGGGTGTCGAAGACCAGGGCCGCGTGGAAGAAGACCAGGCCGATGACGACCAGGGTGCGGATCGCGTCCAGTTCCGGCCGTCGCTCCGGCCGCGCGGCCTCGGATCGTTCGATGCGTGTCGTCGCCATCCCGCCCGCCCCCCGTCGCCTCCGGGCACGACGTCATCAGTGTGGGCCCGGCCTGCGCCGGGCGCCAGGGCGGTGCGAGCGGTCGAGGGGTGGCGAGGTCTAGCTCGCGAAGGGCACCTGTGCCGAGGGAGCGGCCGGCTGGGCGAACGGGTGCTGCCACAGGCCCTGCGCGGCCAGCCGGGGCAGGACGCCCTCGCCGAACCAGTACGCCTCTTCCAGGTGCGGATAGCCGGAGAGCACGAACTCGTCGATGCCGAGGGCGTGGTACTCCTTGATCCGCTCGGCGACCTCGTCGTGGCTGCCGACCAGGGCGGTGCCCGCGCCGCCGCGGACCAGGCCGATACCGGCCCACAGATTGGGGTGGATCTCCAGTCCGTCGCGGCTGCCGCCGTGCAGGGCGAGCATGCGCTGCTGGCCCTCGGACTCGCTGCGGGCGAGCCCTGTCTGGACAGACTTCACCGTCTGCGGGTCGAAGCCGTCGAGGAGCTTGTGCGCCTCGGCCCAGGCCTGCTCGGAGGTGTCACGGGTGATGACATGCAGCCGGATCCCGAACCGGACGGTGCGGCCCTCCCTTTCGGCGAGACCGCGCACCCACGCGATCTTCGCGGCGACCTGGGCGGGCGGTTCGCCCCAGGTGAGGTAGACGTCGACGTGGCGGGCGGCGACCTCGCCGGCCAGGGGCGAGGAGCCGCCGAAGTAGATCTCGGGGACCGGGTCGGGCACGCGGGCGAGTTTGGCGTCCTCGACCTGGAGGTGTTCGCCGGACAGGTCCACGGTCTTGCCGTCCCACAAGTCCCGGACGATCTGAAGGAATTCGCCGGTACGGCGGTATCGGGCGTCCTTGTCGAGGAAGTCGCCGTAGGCACGCTGCTCGTGGCTCTCGCCACCGGTGACCACGTTGAGCAGCAGCCGTCCGCCGGTCTGCCGCTGGAAGGTGGAGGCCATCTGCGCGGCGAGCGTGGGTGAGACGAAGCCGGGCCGGAAGGCGACCAGGAACTTGAGCCGTTCGGTGTTCTGGCTGACCATCGCGGTGGTCAGCCAGGCGTCCTCGCACCAGGCGCCCGTGGGGGTGAGCGCGCCGACGAAGCCCAGGTCCTCCGCGGCGCGGGCGATCTGACTCAGATAGGCGACCGTCGGCGGCCGGTCCCGTCCGGAGGCGGTGGCCGGGGTGCCGTGGCCGCCGCCGACGACATGGCGGCTGTCGCCGTTGGTGGGCAGGAACCAGTGGAAGGTGAGGGACACGTGGGGTCTCCGATCAGAGCAGGCCGTGCCGAGGGGGCTTGGTGCCGTTGAGTACGTAACGGCCGATGTGCTGGACCTTCCAGCGGGCCGGGTCGTGCAGGGTGTGGGTGCGGGCGTCGCGCCAATGCCGGTGCAGATTGAGGGAGTTGAGGGCGGAGCGGGTGCCGGACACCTCGAAGAGGGCGCCCGCCACCTCCACGGCGGTGGCGGCGGTGTGCACCTTGGCCGCGGCCACGGCGATGGACGCCTCGGCCGCCGAGTCGTCGGTCAGGTCGTCGCGGGCCGCGTCGACCGCGCGGGCCGCGACACCGAGCAGTGCCTCGGACGCCCGCACCTGGATGGCGAGTTCACCGAAGCGCTGGATGAGCAGCGGATCCTCGGCGGCGGTGTCGACGCCGCTCTCGAACCAGGGGCGGCTCTTAGTACGGACGAACTCGACGGCCTCGGCGAGCGCGCCCGCCGCGATCCCGGCGTCGATGGCGGCGTGCAACAACTGCGCGACCGCACCGTGGAGTTGCGGTCCCCGGAAGGTGAGGTGGTGCGGGACGACACGCTCCGCCGGGACGCGGACGGCGTCGAGACGGACGGTGCCGCTGGCCGTCGTACGCTGCCCCATGCCGTCCCAGTCGTCGACGACCGTCACTCCGTCGGCGTCCCGTGGGACATACGCGACGTGCGGGTTGTCGTCCTCTGCGCGGGAAAGGACGGGGATCCAGTCGGCGAAGAGCGCGCCCGTGGAGTAGTGCTTGACGCCGGTGAGCACGTACGAGCCGTCCGGCTGCGGTTCGAGGCGGGTGCGGATGTCCTGGACGTGCTGGGTGCCCGCCTCCGACTGGGCGTTGCCGAAGCGGCGCCCGGCCAGGACTTCGCCGAAGAAAAACTCCCGCTGTTCCGGGGTTCCCTGACGGCGGATCACATTCACGTACACGAAGTGGTTCTGCGGAATCTGGGCGAGGCTGGCGTCGGCCGAGGCCAGCAGCCGGAAGATCTCCGCGAGGGTCTCCTGGCGTACGTCCGCCCCGCCGTGCTCGGCGGGCACGGTGACGGCGAGCAGTCCGGAGACGGACAGCCGCTCCAACTCCTCGCGTGGGAGTCTCCGTTCGGTGTCCCGGGCGGAGGCCCCGGCGCGGAACTCGTCGGCGAGCGCGGCCGCGGCGGCCAGGGCCTCGACGTCGTCGGCGATCACTTTGGCGGTCATGGTGTCAGCCCGCCGCCGCCAGCAGCGGGGTACGGCCCAGGGCCGCCGAGAACTGGTCGACCACCTGGGTCAGCGCCTTGGCCGTGCCCGGTTCCACGGTGATGCTGCCGTCCTCCCCCGTGGTGATGTCCTTGTCGAGGGTGAACCAGCCCTGGACGATGTGCGCGGCGCCCATGGAGTTGAGCACCGGGCGCAGTGCGTAGTCGAGGGCGAGGACATGGGCGGTGCTGCCTCCGGTGACCAGCGGCAGCACGGTCTTTCCGGTGAGGGCGTACTGCGGGAGCAGGTCGAGCAGGGCCTTGAGGACGCCGGAGTAGGCGGCCTTGTAGACGGGGGTGCCGATGACGACGCCGTCGGCGCGGGCGAAGAGTTCGGTCGCCTCGACGATGGCGGGGTGCTGGAAGTCGGCGCCGAGCAGGGCTTCCGCGGGGATGGTGCGGACGTCGAGCGGGATCACCTCGTGCCCCTGCGCGGCCAGCCGGGTGTCCAGGTGGCGCAGGAGTTTGGCGGTGCGGGAGGAGACGGAGGGGCTGCCTGAGACGGACAGAACGGTGGCCATGGGCCCTCTTTCGTGAGCGGAGTTCCGGGTGAGCGGGATGCCGGGGTGGGAGTCAGGCGTGCGCGGGGACGGACTCGGGCTCCGCGTGGGGCAGTTGGGCCTCCAGTTCGCGTACGAGGGGCAGCACCCGCCGGCCGAAGTACTCGACCTCCTCGTGGTAGTGCAGGAAGCCGAGGAGGAAGAGGTCGACGCCGAGCCGCTTGTAGGCGACGATCCGTTCGGCGATCTGCTCCGGAGTGCCGATCAGCCCCGTACGGAAGCCGTCGTTGTACTGGACGAGGTCCTCGAAGCTGGAGTCCTGCCACATGCCCTTGCCGTCGGCGGTGGACTGCCCGGCCTGCTTCACGGCGGCGCCGAAGCCCTCGACGGCCTCGTTGTCGGCCTGGGCGACGATCTCGCGGAGGGTCTCGCGGGCCTCGGCCTCGGTGTCGCGGGCGATCAGGAAGCCGTTGAGCCCGAACTTCGGCGCCTTGCGCCCTGCTTCGGTCGCGGCTTTGTGAACATCCGCGATCTGCTCGACGACCCCGCCGAAGTCCTTGCCGTTGGAGAAGTACCAGTCGGAGACACGGCCCGCCATGGCGCGCGCGGCGGTGGAGTTGCCGCCCTGGAAGATCTCCGGATGCGGGCGCTCGGGGGTGTTGAGGGGCTTGGGCTTGAGGGAGAAGTCACGCAACCGGTAGAAGTCTCCGGCGAGTTCGGTGTGGTCCTCGGTCCAGATCTGGCGCAGGGCGCGGATGAACTCCTCGGAGCGGCGGTAGCGTTCGTCGTGCTCCAGCCAGGGCTCGCCGAGGGCGGTGAACTCGCCCTTGAACCAGCCGCTGACGACGTTGACCGCGAAGCGGCCGCCCGACAAGTGGTCGGCGGTGGCGCCGAGTTTGGCGAGGACGCCCGGGTGCCACAGACCGGGGTGGACGGCGGCGATGACCTTCAGACGCTGGGTGGCGAGGAGCAGGGCGAGGCTGAAGCTGGTCGACTCGTGCTGGAACTCGGCGCCGTAGCTGGCCATGTAGCGGACCTGGCTGAGCGCGTAGTCGAAGCCGTTGTTCTCGGCGAGAACGGCGAGTTCGCGGTTGTAGTCGTAACCCCAGTCGGTGCGCTGCTCGATCTTGCTGGTGACCAGGCCGCCGCTGACGTTGGGGACCCAGTAGGCGAAGCGGACGGGTTCGGTTACGGACACGGAGAACTCCTGGTGTGCGGAATGAGGGCATGACGAATTGAGGCCCGGGAATTCTCAGGGAATGCGGGCGGCGAAATGGGTGCGGCAGGTAGGGGAATGCATCGAGGCGCGCCGTGCGGGAAGAATTCACCGCGGGCGGACCGGCTCGTGCGAAGGGGACCCTACCGGCGGGATCGTCAGGCTTCGCGACAACAGAAGGAGCTGGAGACACGCGCGAGGTCGACGTGGCGTCGCCGCGTGAGGTCCAGTCGCATCTTCATGTCGTCGATCGTGGCAGCCCCCGGACCGGGCAGTCAAGGAATAGCCGACCGGTCTCGCATCCCGGACCGGCGAATTTCACGAAGGCGTGACAGGGAAACCCTTGAACCGGCTGCGGCGACGGCCGCATTCTGCTGCGGTGCGAATAGAGCAGCTGGAATACATCGCGGCGGTCACCCGGCTCGGCTCGTTGCGCCGGGCCGCCGAGGAACTCCACCTCTCCCAGCCCGCGCTCAGCGAGACCGTGCGGAACCTGGAGCGGGAGCTCGGCGTCGATCTGCTGGAGCGCAAGCGGTCCGGGGCGAAGATGAGCGCCGAGGGGCGGGAGCTGCTGCCACACATCATCAACGTGCTGGACGCGGTGGACCGGCTGCGCGGCGCGGCGGGCGAGCAGCACCGCATCAGCCGTATGGTCCGCGTCGGCACGGTGAACGCGGCGACCGTGCCGTTGCTCATCCCAACGGTCCGGGACTTCCGTGCGAGGCATCCGCCGACGCAGGTGGAGGTGGTCGGCGCCCAGCAGTCGGAGATCCACCGGGCGCTGTCGGAGGGCGGTTTCGATCTGGGCCTGGTGAACCATCTGGACGGCGACGATCTGCCCGCCGACTTCGAGACCACCGAACTGCTGCGCGGGCGCCCGGTGTTGTGCGTACGACCGGACAGCCCCCTGGCCGCACTGGACACGGTGTCGGCGTCCGACCTCCTGGACGAGCACGAGCCGCTGATCGCGATGCGCTCCGGCTATGTCATGCACCGCTACCTCCACCGGCTCCTGGAGGGCCACGGACCGTCCTTCTCGTACTCCACCGACGGCGCCGAAATGGGCAAGCTCATGGTCGCCGAGGGCCTGGGCGCCACGGTCCTCCCCGACTTCAGCGTCATCGGCGACCCCCTGGAGCGGCGCGGCGCGATCACCTACCGGCCGCTCGCCGACGACACGACACAGGTCCTGCTGATGCTGCAGCGCCGTAGGGCGGACTCCGTACCCCGCGCGGCCCACGACCTGCACGAGGCGTTTGTGCGCAGGGCCGGGGAGCTCGGCGGCAGTCTGGCCCGAGGCACCTGAAGCGGAGCGGGGCAGTGAACGGCGGGTGAGCGTGCACACGGATTTTACCCGCAGTAAAGATTCCCCTCCCCCGCGCGGCCGTACTGGTGGACGTCCGAACCACCCGCAACGGATCCACTCGTACCGGATCCACCACGCGGCTCACCGGAGTGTCCCGCTCTGGGCTGCCGCCCCACCAGGAGGCTCAATGCGCATCGCGCGGAACGCAGGAACCCTCTTCGTTGCGGGTGCGTTGACAATGACTCTCGCCGCGCTCGCCTACCCGGCTGTGCTCGGCCTGCAGAACACGGCTGGCTCCCCGACCCGCGTCATCGCCAACACCGCGTCGGGCCCGCTGACCGAGGCCGACCGGGACTTCGTCGTCAAGGTACGCGCGGCTGGTCTGTGGGAGTACCCCTCCGGGCAGTTGGCCTTGCAGAAGGGCACGACCCCGGCGGTCAGGACCGCCGGTCAACACCTGGTCCAGGGGCATGCCGCGCTGGATGCCACCTGCCGCAAGGTAGCCACTCAACTCGGCATCACCCTGCCCAACAAGCCGTCTCCGCAACAACAGGGTTTCGTGGCGACACTGAGCGGAGACAGCGGCAAGCAGTTCGACACCGACCTCGCCAACATCCTCCGGGTGACCCACGGGCAGATCTTCTCGGTCGTCGCGAAGATCCGGGCCACCACCAGGAACACGCTGGTGCGTGAACTGGCCGACCAGGCCAACGACACCGTGCTGGACCACATCACGGTGATGGAGAAGACCGGACTGGTCAACTTCGATCAGGTGCTGTTCCAGGAGACCGCCAGTCCGAAACTGCCCGCCCAGAATCTCACGCCACCACCGCCCCAGCCGGGCGAACCGACCGCCGTACTCACCCCACCCGCGAACAACTCCGCGGCTACCGTGACGCCGACACCGACACCGACACCGACACCGACACCGACGGTGGGGTGACCGGCTGCCCATACACCGCCTCCGGCGCTGTCAGTACCCGTCGCCGAACCTGACCATCCGTCACTCCTGCCCGGACCGTGGGCGCTTGTAGCCCAGCAGGGTGCGGTAGCGCTCTCGTACGGCGAACTCCACCGAACTCCAGACAGCCGGGCGGCCCGCCTCGGCGCAGAGGTGAAGGATGCGGCCCTCCCCGACCACGACCCCGACGTGGGCGCCCCAGGAGTCGCCGGTGGCATTGAAGAGGGCCAGGTCCAACGGCCTGGAGGCGTGGACCCTCTCGGTGTGCTCGGTGTCGGCCCACAGGTCGCTCGACCGCCGGGCGGGAACGTCCAGGCCGAAGTGCCGGAGCACTTCGTAGGCGAAGAGCTGGCAGTTCGCGCCGTCGGCCAGGCCCGGCTTCTCGGCCACGGACCGCGAGCCGGGAAAGCGCCGGCCGACGTACGGCGTTGCCCAGACACTCTCGGGCAAGCGCGCCAGCAGCTGGTCCTCACTCGGTTCCCGCAATTCCGCCTCCGCCCGCGTACCGCTCCAGTTCCCAGGGGTCGTGTGCGCTGAAGACGTCCACTTCATCGCCGTGCAGGCGCACGAGTTCCCGCAGACGGGCATGGTTGCCGAGCCGCAGCGGCCTGTCCACCTCGGTGATCTGCTGGAGGACGTCCATACCGGGGTGGCCCTGTGGGTGGTCGGGGTCGATCTCGCGGTGGAAGTAGTAGGCGTCGCCGCAGTGCAGGAGCCAGCGGCCGGAGTCCTCGACGGCTATCGCGCTGTGGCCGCGGGTGTGGCCGCCGAGGGGAACGAGCAGGATCTCCGCGCCCAGACCTGCCAGCGGGCGGACCGCGTCGAATCCGAACCAGGGGTCGCCCTGGGGTTCCGGATACGTCACCCAGTGCGGGCGGTGCGCCCACTGGGCCGGGCGGTAGCGGAGGCGGTCCTCGGAGTGGGCGCCGGGGGCCGCCATCGCCGCGCGGTGTTCGGCCTCGTTCAGATGGACCTTGGCCCAGGGGAAGTCGGCGAGGCCTCCCGCGTGGTCGAGGTCGAGGTGGCTGAGCACGATGTGCCGGACGTCCTCCGGACGGAAGCCGAGCTCGGCGACCTGGTGCAGCGCGGTCTCCGCGAGGTCGAGGACGGGCTGGGCGCGGCCGAGGAACTCCGCGCCGAGGCTCTCCTCGGGCCGCGCCACATCGGCCGTACCGATGCCGCTCTCGACCAGCACGAGTCCGTCGCGGTCGGTCTCGACGAGCAGACAGTGGCAGACCGCGGGCAGGCTCCCCTCCTCGGTGTCGATCGTCCTCATGGAACCGCAGTTCAGATGGTGGATCTTCACGGTGAGTCCCTTCGCGCGGTGAATCCCGTCGCGCGTCCCGTGGATGCCGCCATGACACCCCACGACGCCGCGACGAAGCCCGCCATAGATAGCGAACGTTCGTAAGCTATTAGCGAACGGTCGTCAGGTTAAGGTGGTCACATGAGCCCGCGCAAGTCCGTTGCAGAAACCGCCGCCACACGCGACCGGATCATCGAGAGCGCCCTCGCGCTGGCCACCGCCGAGGGACTCGAAGGACTCACCATCGGGCGGCTGGCAGTCGATCTGGACATGAGCAAGGCGGGAGTGATCGGCCACTTCGGCAGCAAGGAGGCGCTCCAACTCGCCGTTCTGGACGCGGCGGTCGAGAGGTTCCGGCTGCGGGTCCCGGCGCGCGCCATGGGCGCCAGGCCCGGCACCGAGCGGCTGGCGCGCGCCTTCGACGAGTGGATCGACTACATGGCCGAGGCCGAGGGCCACGGGGGCTGCCTCCTCACCTCGGTGGCGAGCGAGTTCGACGGCCGCCCCGGCCCGGTCCGCGACGCGGTACTGGAAGCCCTCGCCGCCTGGTCGGCGTATGTGACCTCGGAGCTGATCACCGCGGTCGAGACCCGCGAACTCCCGGAACGCACCGACGTGGACCAACTGGTCTTCGAGCTCAACGGCGTGGCTCTGGCGGCCAACCAGTCCATCCAGCTCCACCGCGACCAGCAGGCCCCCACGCGGGCCCGCCGCGCCATCGCCCGCCTGCTCATCGCCCCGTAGGCCTCCGGGGACCCGCCCGCCCTACACATAAAGAAGAAATAAGCGCAGAATGGATGCACGCGGCGTTTACCGCATACCGCACCAAACGCGGTCGGGTCGCCGAGATCGAGAAAAGATCGAAGGAGACGAGTCATGGCCAACGTCTCGCATCCCAGGGGTGACATCACCAGCCATCCCGATGTATCCGAAATGCGGGCTCGGTATGACCGCATGCTCGGTGGTCGCGATGTGGCGCTCGTGGACGGGCCGGTGTTCCTGCTCGGTCTGTACTGCGCCGTATCCCCGTGGATCCTCCACTACACGACAAGCCAGCCCGACCTGGTGACCCACAACCTGGTCATCGGCATCGCGATATCCCTGCTGGCCCTCGGATTCACCGTAACGCCGGAGAGGATGTACGGCCTGAGCTGGGCCATCTGCGCGATGGGCACGTGGATGATCATCTCGCCGTGGATCGTCGGCACCAGCCCGGACACCGGAGTCGTGCTCAACAGCATCATCATCGGCGTTCTGGCCGTGGTGCTGGGGGCGTTGTGCGCGATCACGGCGACGAGAAGCACCCCACGGGCGTAGCGAGGAAGGAAGCACACATGCGGCCGGTCCGCCCAGCGGCGGACCGGCCTTCCCGTGTCTGTCAGCGGTTCGGCACCAGCCACGGCTCCTGCGGCAGCGGGCTGCCGGTCTCGAGGAGGGACTTCAGGTTGGAGAGCACCGCCGACCAACCGGAGGTGACGTCGCTCAGCGCGGTCTCGTCAGGCAGGTCCTCGTGGGTCACCGTCAGCCGGACGATGTCGGCGTGCGGCTGAATGTCGTAGGTGACCCGGGAGTACCTGTCCTCCTTGCCCTCGTCCTCGGGCGCGGCCCAGGTGGTCACGAGGCGGGTCGGGCGGTCACTCTCCACGACGGTGCCGATGACGTCGGCGATACCGGAGCGGTCCGTGCGCCGGTGTTCCCACCGTGAGCCCGGCCGCCAGTCCGAGACATTGCGGTGGCCCCAGTAGGCGGCGGTCAGGTCGGCGTCGGTGAGCGCGTCCCAGACCTTCTCGGGTGTGCTCTGGATGTAGATGACGTACACGAAGTTCGGCTTGTCGGTCATGGTTTCCTCGGCTCGTCGCTTCAGGGCGCTGAGCGCGCGCAGCCGCGGGCGCTCGAACTTGTCGATCCACCGCTCCTGGATCTCGTGGAGCGGCACCGGATTGAGGTAGTGCAGCTTTTCCCGCCCCCGCCGCACGGTGCTGACCAGGTTGGCGGCCTCCAGAACGGCCAGGTGCTGCGTCACCGACTGACGGGTCATGTCGATGCGCTCGCACAGCTCGCCCAGCGTCTGACCGTTGTGCTCGTGCAGCCGGTCCAGCAGCTGCCTGCGCGTCTGGTCGGCCAGCGCCTTGAAGACCTGATCCATTCCGGGGTCGCTCTCTGATTGCACACTCAACGTTATGCAGGCAATCACTTGCATGTCAACGTGAGGCTCCACGACGTCGGCGGACAACGCGTCGACGCCTGCCCCGCAGGGCTCCATCGGCGCCTGACCTGCGAGAAGCCGGTGGGTGCTCCCCGCGCTCAGCCGCCGTGCTCGAGCCGGCGGAGCTGCGACGCGGAGCAAGGCGTCGCGCCGAGAGTCGGATTAATCGTTGGCGGAGACCGGCTGCGGTCGCTCACACTTTCGCGGTGAGTAGAACTGTGAGTGCGTGGGTGACTTCGGGTGAGGACTTCCTCGGTGTCGTCGGCCCCTTCCCCGTGGACATCCCTTGGTGGTCCGAGGTGGAGCCGGTCACCGGTCGGCTGGAGGAGCTGCTCGGCGTTCCGGTGCTTGTCCTGCGGCTGCTGAGCGTCGACGGTGGTGCGGGCGGACGGGACGGCCATGTGACGTACCACGTCGAGGCGTTGGAGCATCCGGCGCCCGGACTGCTGGACCAACGCCCCGTCGATCAGGTCCTGTTGAACGGTCACGACGAGCTCCGGTCGCCGTGGGCGCGGGCGGACGGCCTGCGCGAACTCCTCGACTGGGCGGCCGGGACGCTGACTTCGGCGGGGCGGCCGGTGACCGGACCGGTCGAGCAACGCCGTACGTGGAACCTGGCCGGGCTCTTCCGTCTGCCCACCGGCCAAGGCACGGCCTGGCTCAAGACGACACCGCACTTCGCGGCCGACGAGGCCACGGTCGTGGCCGCGTTCGCGCAGGTCGACCCGGGTCTGGTCGCGACGCTCCTCGGCTCCGGCGAGCACCGCATCCTGATGGAGCACATCCCTGGCGAGGACTGCTGGGGGGCCTCGTCCGAGACGGTGGCCGCCGTCATGGAGCGTTTCGTCGCGGCACAGGCGGCGCTGGCACTCGGGGGTCCCGCGAACACTCCGGGTGGACACCCGACGACCATCCGGGAGGGGTGCCCGACTGGCGTCCAGGAGCCGTACCCCACTGGCGTCCGGGACTGGCGTGCGCCGGTCCTCGCCGACCGGCTGCGCGAGCTGCTCGACGGGCCGGCCGCGCGGGACCTGACCGCTCAAGCGCTGGTCGCCGCAAAGGAGTTGGCGGACCGCTGGGATCTCCTCGCCGAGTGCGGGCTGCCCGACACCGTCGTGCACGGTGACTTCCACCCCGGCAACTGGCGCAGTGACGGCGGCCCGCCCGTGGTCGTGGACTTCGCCGACGCCTATTGGGGCAACCCGGTCCTGGACGGCCTGCGGGTCCAGGACTTCCTCCCCGAGTCGCGCCGCGCGCCGGCCGCACGCGCCTGGATCGACGCGTGGAAGGCCCAGGTCCCCACCAGCGACCCGGCGCGCGCCCTCACCGTCGCCGAGCCGCTCGCTCACCTCACATACGCCGTCCGCTACCAGGAGTTCCTCGACGGCATCGAGCCGTCGGAGCGGCCGTACCACCAGGGAGATCCAGCGGACGAGATCCGCGCGGCCTTGCGCTCCGCCGAGAACCCGAGCCCGTACCTCGCGCCCGGGGACAGCCCCGCGGAGATCAGTTGAGGTGCCACTTGGCCGCCCCGGCACCCCGGGGCAGGATCAACTCATGAGCAGCCGAACGACGTTCGTCGTCCCCACCCCGCTGCGGCTCGAAGGGTTCGGGATACGGCTGCGCGAGTGGTCCGACGACGACGTGCCGGACCTGGTCGCGATGTACGACGATCCGGAGGTCGACCGGTGGACGGGGGCACCGTCACCCTTCGACACCGAGGCAGCGCGGAGGTACCTCGCCGCAGCTCGCGAGCAGCGGGCGAAGGGGCATGCCGTGCAGCTCGTCATCACCACGGACGGCGGTGTGGCGCAGGGCGAAGTCATGCTGTTCCGCGGTGCCGCCGACGAGGGCGATGTCGAACTCGCCTACGGGGTCGGGGCCGCCCACCGGAGGCGAGGGCTGGCCTCGAAGGCGGTGCGGCTCCTCGTGGACTACGCGGTACGGCAGATCGGGGCGCGGCGCGTCCTGCTGCGCATCGAGGACGGCAACACGGCGAGCAAGGCCGTCGCCAAGGCGACCGGGTTCGCTCTCACGGACGACGAGCCCATCATCCGGACGGCGAAGGGCCGGGAGGTCGTCCTGCGGACCTGGCGCCATCTGGAGACCGACGAAATCCGGGGCGACCGCGCGGAAGACCAGGAAGGTCAGGCACGCTGAGCGTATGGATCACGCGGAGGTACTGCTCATCGGCGGGCGCGCGGGCGTCGGCAAGTCCACGGTGGGCTGGGAGGTTTCGGCACGGCTGCGGGTCGCGCAGATCGCCCACGCGGTCATCGAGGGCGATTTCATGGGGCACGTGCATCCGGCGCCGGAGGGCGACCCGCACCGCGCCGGGGTCGCCGAGCGGAACCTCCGAGCGGTGTGGGGGAACTACGCCGAGCTGGGCTACCGGCGTCTCGTCTACACCAACACCGTGAGCGTGCTGACCGAGTCCGCGGGCCTCTTCGAACGGTCGATGGGAGCGGACGTACGGATCGTACGCGTGCTGCTGACCGCCACCGACGAGACCACCGCCCGGCGGCTCAAGCGGCGGGAAATCGGCTCCGAGTTGGAGCGGGAGATGAAGAACAGCGCCTACAAGGCACGGTTGTTGGACGCGCGAGCGCCGGAGGACACCGTGCGGGTGGCGACCGACGACCGCGCGGTGACCGACATCGCGCGTGAGGTCGTGGCCGCCACCGGCTGGCTCCCCGCCGGGTGACGTGGGCGGGCCCGGCCACGCCGGTCCCGCCGCTCGGTCACGCCCCCGCGGGCTCCGCGTCCGGCGTCGGCGCGGTCAGGTACTCCTCGCTGACCTCCTCCGCCCCGAAGGGCCACACCTTCTCCAGACGCGCCCAGACGACGAAGGCGATACAACCGAGGGCGAGCCAGGCCAGGGACCATTCGATGGGGTGGCGGCCCGGGGAGTTCTTGTCCGCGTATCCGTAGATGGTGAGCCAGCCCGCGAGGGCGAGGAAGCTCGGCAGCGGGTAGAGCCACATCTTGTACGGGCGGCGCAGGTGCGGTTGCCGTTTGCGCAGCACCGAGAGGGCGACGATCTGGGCCAGCGCCTGGACGATCACCATGACCGTGGTGAGCAGCTGGATGAGGGTCGCCAGGTCGGTGTGGCGGCCGATGAGGAAGCCGATCGCCGTGATGACGCCCATGGTCGCGAGGCCCAGCATCGGGAAGCGGTGCCGGGGGTGCAGCTTGGCGTAAGGGCGGAAGAAGACGCGGTCGCGCGCCGCGTCGTACGGCACCCGCGAGCCCCCGAGCAGGCCGGTGAAGACCGAGGCGAATGCGGTGATGAGGATGAGGACCGTGACCGTGTCGGCGGCGCCCTTGCCCCAGGTCTTCTCCAGGACCGCGGAGGCCACGGAGGTCGAAGCGATGTCTCCGGGGTCGGTCATCCGGTGCCAGTCGATGACGCCGAGCGTGCCGATCTGCAGCAGCAGGTAGATCGCCATGATGCCGAGGATCGAGAAGATGATGGAGCGGGGCAGGGTGCGGCCCGGGTCCTTGATCTCGGCGCCCATGTACGCGCTGGTGTTGTAGCCCAGGTAGTCGTAGATGCCGATGGTCAGACCCGCGGCGAAGCCGATCCAGAAGTGGCCGCTGGTGAGTTCGAAGGCGTGCGCCGGGTAGGTGAACGCCAGGTCCGCGCTGAAGTCGGTGGCCGCGGCGGCGATCACCAGGACGACCGAGGTGATCATGACCGCCCACATCACGGCGGTGATCCGCGCGATGTGCTCGATGCCGCGCCAGAGGAGGACGACCACCAGGGCGACGATGCCGAGTCCGACGAGATCGCCGGTGGTCTTCCCCATGTCGGGGGCCAGATAGCCCAGGTACTGGACGAAGCCGACCACGCCGGTGGACATGATCAGCGGGATGAAGAGCATGGCCGTCCACACGAAAAGGAACGGCATCAGACGTCCGGTGCGGTACTGGAAGGCCTGGCGCAGATACACGTAACTGCCGCCGGAGCCGGGCATGGACGCGCCCAGTTCGGCCCAGATCAGCCCGTCGGCGAGCGCCAGCAGGGCGCCCGCGATGAAGCCGATGACCGCCTGCGGGCCGCCGAACGCGGCGACCATCAGCGGGATCGTCACGAACGGGCCGATGCCGCACATCTGGCTCATGTTGATGGCGGTGGCCTGGAACAGGCCGACACGACGGACGAAACCGCCGGTGGGTGGCGGGCTACCGGACATGGATCCTCCTGAAGCAAGACATGGGGAGAGGTACGAAGTGACGGCCGACCTCAGTGGCGGCCGACGGATCAAGGGCGGCGGGTGACCGGCCGGCGCTGGGCTCCCCTTGGCTCGCCCGGCGAGGCTGACTGGGCGATAAAGTTAAGGAGCCTTACTAGATGCGTCAAGGGGGCGTCATGAATGCGTGAGAATGGTGCGATGCCCGCCAGCGACGCCATAGCGCAGCCTGAACAGCCCTGGAACCGCCGGCGGCTGCGCAGCACCAATGAGCGGCTGCTCCTCGACCGGCTGCGCACCGGCGGCGCCGCCTCACGCGCCCAGCTCGCCCGTGAGACGGGCCTGTCCAAGCCGACGGTCTCCAGCGCGCTCGCGGCACTGGAGGAGGCGGGACTGGTCCACGAGGTCGGCACCCACACCCCCGAGCGCGGCCGGGTGGCCGTCCTGTACGCCCCGGACCCCGCGGCCGGATACGCGCTCGGCATCGACATCGGCCGCGGCTGGCTGCGCGTGGCGGTGGCCGACCTGGACGGGTCCGTGGTCGCGCGGGCCGATGTGCGCAACCGTGCCCGCACCTCCGGCGCCATGGCCGACCTGGTGGTCTCCACGGCCCACCAGGTCGTCGCCAACTCCGGCGTCGGCGCGCACGAGGTCGCGCACGCGGTGGTGGGCACTCCGGGCGTGTACGACGAGAAGCGGCGCCGGGTCAGGTACGCGATGCATCTGCCCGGGTGGGGCCGCGCGGGCCTCTTCGACCGGATGCGCGACGAGCTCGGCATACCGCTGGAGGTGCACAACGACGCCAACCTCGCGGCGCTCGGCGAGTACACCTACGGAGTCGGCGCGGGCAGCCGCCTGTTCACGTACATCATGATCGGCACCGGTCTCGGCATGGGCGTCGTCAGCGAGGGGCGGCTGTTCACCGGCGCGCACGGCGGGGCCGGGGAGATCGGGTTCCTGCCGTGGCCGGGGCAGCAGAAGCCGGAGACGCTGGAGGACGCGGTGTCGGGCGTGGCCGTCGTCGAGGCGGCGCGGCATTTCGGCATGAGCGGGCAGCAGCTGACCGCGAAGGCCGTCTTCGACGCGGCACGGCAGGGAAATCCCGCCGCGGTCAAGGCTGTTGAGCTGGAGGGTGAACGGATCGCGCACACGGTGGCCGCGGCGGCCGCCGTACTCGACCCGGACCTGGTGGTGCTGGGCGGCGGAGTGGGGCACAGCGTCGATCTGCTGCTGCGGCCGATACGCGAGACGCTGCGCGCCCTCACACCGCTGCGCCCGAAGATCGTGCCCAGCCGGCTGGGCGAGGACGCGGTGCTGCTCGGGGCGGTGGCGACGGCGCTGGGGACAGCGCGAGATGTGGTCTTCGAGCGGCGGTCGGCTTCCTGAGAGCGGACTGATCCCGGATGAGCGGTCGGCTTCCCGAGAGCGGACCGCTCCCGGGCCCTGGTGCCGCCTCCACTCCCCCGCCCTCGCGGGTACGGCGGTGATTGACATGACTTACTCAGCCACCTAACTTGTGGGCCAGTTAGTAAAGTTTCCTAACTTGCAGTGTCGAAGCGCGGATGCTCCCCCCACCCCCCAAGGAGACCACCGTGTTCCACCGCCCTGCCTCAAGACGGCACTTCGCCACGGGCGCCGTCGCTCTGGGCCTCCTGTGCACCCTTTCCACGAGCGCGTGGGCCGGATCCCATCGAGCCGGGTCGGCCACCCCGCAGCGAGCTCGCGTCACCAAGGTGGCCTCCGCGGCGGGCAGCACCACGGCACTCTCCGGGTACGCCATCCAGTCGACCGCCAAGGTCACCGACCCCGCGGCCGACGTCTCGAGCCCCGGCTACCCGGCGAGCGGCTGGTACCCGGCGGGCTCCCGCTCCACGGTCCTCGCGGCGCTGCTCGCGAACGGGAAGTACGCCGACCCGTTCCGCTCGACCAACCAGCAGAAGATCCCGAAGGCCGACTTCGCCGTGCCCTGGTGGTACCGCTCGGACTTCACGCTCGCCGACACCTCCGAGCGCAGCTACCTGGACTTCAGCGGGGTGATCTCGGCGGCCGACGTCTACGTCAACGGTAGGCAGGTCGCCAAGGCCGCCGACGTGGCGGGCGCGTACACACACCACGAGCTGGACATCAGCTCCCTTGTCCGCGCGGGCAAAAACACGGTCGCCTTCCGTATCCAGCCCAACACCCCCAACAAGCACCTGACCATGGGCTGGCTCGACTGGCTCCAGCCGCCGCCCGACGAGAACATGGGCATCGTCCGCGACGTCCTCGTCCGCCGCGGCGGCCCGGTCGCGCTGCGCGACGCGCACGTGGTGACCAAGCTGGACGTCCCGTCGCTCGCCTCCGCGGATCTGACGGTCAAGGCGAAGGCGCGCAACGAGACGGACGCCGCCGTCACCGCCACGGTCTCCGGCACCGTCGGACCGGTGTCCTTCACCAGGACCGTCCCGCTCGCCGCGCACGAGACGAAGACGGTGACCTTCGCACCGGCCGACTTCCCCGGCCTGCACCTCAATTCGCCCAAGGTGTGGTGGCCCGCGGGCATGGGCGGGCAGCCCCTGTACAGCCTCGACCTGACGGCCTCCGTCACCGGCACCGCCTCGGACACCGCGCACGAGGACTTCGGCATCCGCGACGTGAAGGCGCCGCTCAACTCCGACGGCGCCCGGCAGTACAGCATCAACGGCCGCAGGCTGCTCATCAAAGGCGGCGGCTGGTCTCCCGACGAGTTCCTGCGCTGGGACCGGACGTACGTCGAGGACCGGCTGAAGTACGCGCTCGACCTGGGCCTCAACACCATCCGCCTGGAAGGGCACATCGAGCCGGACGAGTTCTTCGACCTCGCCGACCGGTACGGCGTCCTCACGCTGCCCGGCTGGGAGTGCTGCGACAAGTGGGAGGGCAACGTCAACGGCAGCGAGTCCGGTGACAAGTGGACGGCCGCCGACTATCCGATCGCCAAGGCGTCCATGGCCGCCGAGGCCGCACGCCTGCGGGACCACCCCAGCGTCATCTCCTTCCTCATCGGCAGCGACTTCGCACCGGACGCCACGATCGAGAAGAATTACGTCGACGCCCTGAAGGCCGCGGACTGGTCGACGCCCGTGGTCGCGGCCGCCTCGGACAACTCATCCCCGATTACCGGCAGTTCGGGCATGAAGATGTCCGGGCCCTACGACTGGATCCCGCCGAACTACTGGTACGCCAAGCGCGAGGGCGGCGCCACCGGCTTCAACTCCGAGACCAGCGCGGGCCCCGACATCCCCACGCTCGACACCCTGCGCCGCATGATGTCCCCCGCCGAGCTCGACACCCTGTGGAAGAACCCGAGCGCCAAGCAGTACCACCGCTCACCGTCGTCGACCTTCGGCACCCTCAAGATCTACGACGACGCCCTGACGGGCCGCTACGGCGCACCGACCGGCCTCACGGACTACGTACGCAAGGCGCAGCTCGCCCAGTACGAGAACGTGCGCGCGCAGTACGAGGCGTACGGGCGGAACGCCACCGACTCCTCCAAGCCCTCGACCGGGGTCGTCTACTGGATGTTCAACAGCGGATGGACCTCGTTGCACTGGCAGTTGATGGACCGTTACCTGGACCAGGGCGGTGCCTACTTCGGCGCCAAGAAGGCCAATGAGCCGCTGCACATCCAGTACTCGTACGACAACCGCTCGGTCGTCGTGGTGAACAACCGGCACGCGTCCGCGTCCGGACTCACGGCCCGGGTGACGCTCTTCAACACCGACGGTGCGCAGAAGTACGACAGGACGGTGACCGGTGTCGGCGTGGGCGGGGACGGCGCTCGCGCCACCGCGCTCACCGTGCCGTCCTCGGTGAGCGGTCGGTCGACGACGTACCTCGCGCGCCTGACGCTCACCGATTCCCAGGGCAAGGAGGTCAGCCGCAACGTCTACTGGCTCTCGACCAAGCCCGACACGATCGACTGGGCCCACACCGACTGGTACTACACGCCGACGACGAGCTACGCGGACCTCAAGGGGCTCAATTCGATGGCCCAGGTGCCGGTTTCGGCCTCGGCGTCGACCAGGACGGGTGCGGACGGCACCTCCACGACGACGGTGGCCGTCCGGAACACCGGGACCGGCAGGACTCCGTCACTCCTCACCGATGTGCACCTGGTGGACGCAAAGGGCAAGCCCGTGCTGCCGGTTCAGTGGTCCGACAACCAAGTCAGCCTGTGGCCGGGCGAGTCGACGACTCTGACGGTGACGTACCGGACGGCGGATCTGCACGGGTCGATGCCACAGGTGCGGGTCTCCGGGTGGAACACGCCGGAGAGGGTGATCCCCGCGGCCTAGAGCAGGTCGGGCGGGCCCGGGGTCGGGCCCGCCCCTTCGCTCAGCTCACGTTCAGCGCCGTGTCGTCGATGACGAACGACGTCTGGAGCTTGGTTCCCTCGGTGCCGGTGAACTTGACGGTCACCGTCTGCCCCGCATAGCTGCCGAGGCTGAAGCTGCGCTGGGTGTAGCCGGAGGCGGCGTTGAGGTTCGAGTAGGTCGCCAGGGTGCTCAGGACCGTGCCGGAGCTGTTGAGCACTTGCGCCGTGAGCGTGTCGTACGCCGTGGTGGTCGTGGTCTCCGCGGTGTCGATGTGCAGGTAGAAGCTCAGGGTCGCGGCGCAGCCGGACGGGATGGTCACCGACTGGGACAGGGTGTCCGTGGTGGCGGTGGCGTTGCCGTCGAGCCAGGCGTAGTACGAGCCCGTACGGGCGGACTCGCCGGTGGAGTTGGTGATGACTCCACTGGTGGCACTCCAGGTGCTCGAGCCGGACTCGAAACCGCTGTTGCCCAGGAGCTGGGCGGCCGTGCAGGTGCCTCCGCCCCCGCCACCGCCGCTGCTGCCGGCACCCGTGAGCCACTCGGTGGCGTTCAGGGCGAGGGCGGCGTTCGTGGCGCCGGTGTCGTTCCAGCCGTCGTACAGCGTGTTCCCGGACTGGCCGGTGCCGTCGTCGATCGGCGAACTGTCGCCCCAGAAGGCGACCTTGCCGCTGCCGAACGTGCTGGTGGCGAAGAACGCGCCGGTATTGCCGGAGTAACCGCTGCGGTAGAGCAGCCCCTTGACGGAGGAGTTGTCGGCCGGCTTGAGGGTGGCCGTCGTCCCGCTGGCGATCAGGCTCTTGGTGACCGTGCCGAAGGAGCCGTGCAGCACCGGGTCGGTACTGTCGCTGATCGCCGCCGGGTAGCCGGAGCTGATGCTCAGCGAGTCGACGGAGAAACCGAACGGGTCGGTGCTGTCGACGCTGTTGTTGCTCATCAGGTCGTTGAAGATCTCGACCGCGTCATAACCGTCGTTGTTCCGGTCGGCGCCGGTGTGGTCGGAGATCATGAACAGGCCGCCGCCGTTCTTCACGAACGTCATGATCGCGGTCTTCTCGGCCGTGGTGAACAGGGTGTTCGGCTCCGGCAGCACCAGCGTGTCGAAGTTCGCCAGGTCCGTCGCGGCCGAACCGCCGTAGGTCAGGCTGGAGCCCGAAGGCAACGTCTTGAGGCTGTAACTGCCGGTCTTCTGCAGGGCGACGCCCCACGAGGACAGCGCCCCCGTCCAGTCCGTCTCGGCGGACGGCGTGGAGTCCTGGCCCAGCGGATCGGGCTGACTGGTGGAGACGATCCAGTCGGCATTGCCCGCCGTCTCGGCGTGAGCGTTGTCGAACAGAATGCGGTGCGTGGTCGCCGCGGCGGCCGGGGAGGCGGTGGCCCCCTGGACGGCGGCGCCCGTGACCAGCAGTCCGAACACGGCCAGTGCCGTGGTGAGTCTGTGGCGGGATCTTCTGAATCCGAGCATCCGGCGAACCTCCGTGAGGGGTGGGGAGAGGCGTGCGGGGCGCCAAGTCTGCGCGCGTAGAACGGAAGTTGGCCGTCTACCGCGCGACAGATTATTGAACGGTACATGGCGAAACGACGGCTGAACAGGAGGGCGCCGGAGCACATCCCGGGGGCGCGCGAAGCGGGGCGGACTGCCTTCGCGCCCAGCGGGCACATACCTAACTGCGGGGGACCGACAAAGAGGGGCGGAGATGGAGATCTCAGGCATCATCAGTGCCATCCTCATCGGCATCATCATCGGCGTACTCGGCAGGCTCGTCGTCCCGGGACGCCAGCGCATCGGCATCCTGTGGACGATCGCCGTCGGCATCGTGGCCGCGTTCATCGGCTCCGGGATCGCCGCCGCGTTCGGCGTGGCCGACACCAAGGGCGTCGACTGGATCGAGTGGCTCATCCAGATCGGCCTCGCGGCGATGGGCGTCGCGGCGCTTGACCGGGCGAAGGTGCGCCACTGACGGACAGCGCCAAAATCTCTTGCAGGTCGCGCACCGGCACGGCTAGGTTCTGCGGGCTTCGCCCCCGCACGCCCGACGCCACGGAGAGACCTTGCCGCCACGCATCACGCCGCTGACCGATCCCGAGCCCACACCGTCGAGCCGACGCCTGGTCTGGCTGGCTTCCGGCACCGACGGAGTTCCCGTGGGCTCGGCATTTCTGCGGTTGTTCACCAAGGAGGGGCAGGAGCATCTGGCCGAGCTCGAGATCGCCGTCCATCCGGCCGAGCGGCGGCAGGGGGTGGGAAGCCGTCTCCTGGACGCGGCCGTCTCCGCGGCCCGAGGCGAGGGGCGGCGGTCGCTCGTCGCCCAGGCCGAGGACGGCTCCCCCGGTGACCTGTTCCTGGCGGCGCGCGGCTTCCACCGGGCGCTGGCTCTGACGTACGCGAGGCTGCCGCTTGCCGACGTGGATCTCGCGCGGATCACCGAGATCGCCGAACGTCCGCATCCCGGCTACGGGTTGACGCACTGGGACGGCACCGTGCCGCCCGAGCTGGCGCGGACCTTCGCCGACTCGCGGCGGGCCATGGACGACATGCCGATGGAGGGAACCGACTACGGGACCGTCGTGTGGGACGTGGAGCGGGTCGTGGCGGCGGCCGAAGTCATCGCGAAGCGCGGGGAGTTGCTGCACACGGTCGCCGCGGTGGACCGCGCGGACGGCTCGATCGTCGGCTTCTCCGAGCTCGTGGTGCCGGGCGACGGCCGGGGTGACGGCCAGCACTACGGCACCGGCGTCCTGCCGGAGCACCGTGGCCACGGCCTGGGGCTCTGGATGAAGGCGGCGGCGATCCGTCATGCCCGTCAGCGGCATCCGGAACTCGGCAGCCTGCTCACCGACACCGCCGACAGCAACAAGCCCATGCGCGGCATCAACGACGCGCTCGGCTATCTGCCGACGCACAAGGCGGTGGAGTACCAGCTCGATCTCTGACGGATCGGCAGGCGGGAGCGTTCAGGCCCGCCGACCGCGGCTCCCCTCGGCAGTCGGCGAGCCTGCCGCCTCGACCGGGCGCCCGGCGCGGGAGAGTCGAGCGCCGCGGGAGGCAGCCCCCCGGGACGGCTTGCGTCCCCACCGTCAGCATGCCGTCCCACACCGCTGCCCGCGTTGGGCCGACCGGCCCTCGACTCCGCTCCGTTCGGCCCAAGTTCGCGCTTCAGGCGGCCGTCTTGAGCGCGGCGAGCCCGTCGCGGGCGGACGGAAAGGCGGGCGTCCAGCCCAGTTCCCGCTCGGCCTTCGCCGAGGACACCCGCATCGTCGTCTGCATCATCACGTGCGCGTACGACAGGGGCTTCATCAGCCACAGCGGTACGGTCATCGGCTTCGGCAGGCCGAACTGCTCGGCAACGGCCCGGACATGGGCGGCGAAGCCCTGCGGGGCGCGGTCGGTGATGTTGTACGCCTGACCGGGGCGGCCGTGTTCGACGGCGGCGGCGACCGCGCTCGCCGCGTCGACGAGGTTGATCCACGGCAGGACCCGGCCGTGGTCGTCGGCGACGGGGAGCTGCCGCTTGCGCAGCATGGGCAGGATGGCGTCGGTGCCGCCGGGGCCGTAGAAGAGGCCGAAGCGCAACGCGATGCCTTCCAACCCGGCTGCGTCGAGGGTGAGTTGCTCCTTGGTCCGCATGGCCGCGATGTGCTGTTCCAGCTGTTCCGTGGCGCCGCGCGGACCGAAGGGGTCGTCCTCCGTGAGGACGTGGTCGCCATGGTCGCCGTATCCGTATCCGAAGACCATCGACTCGGCGACGAGCCGCCGTGCGCCGGTGGCCCGCGCGGCCTCGATGAGGTGGGCGGTGCCGTCGATGCGCAGCGCGTTGGTCGCGTGCATGTCGTGGTGGCGCAGGGGCGCCTTGCGCAGAGCGGTGGCGGCGAGGACGACCGTGTCGAAGTGCCGCCCGTCGACGGCGCGCAGCAGCGCGTCGCGGTCCATCAGGTCGGCCTGGAGCCCGTTGGCCGGGCCCCGGCCGAGGCCGGTGACCTGGTGGCCCGCGTCGGTCAGGGCGCGGGTGATGTGGTTGCCGAGGACGCCGCTGGCGCCGGCCAGGAGGATGCTCTGGTGTGTCGTCATACCCACCCGACGGGTCGAGGCGGCCGGGATGTGACATCGGGCCCCTGTGCCCGGCCCACCCGGTCCACGATCCCCGGCGCCCGGCCCGCGATCCCCCGCGGCACGCCCACCCGGCCGCCGAGCGTCACCCCGTGTGCACGTACGGCGTCGTCGTGGTCAGTGGTTCGAAGCCCAGGCGGGCGAGGATGGGGCGGCTCTGGCTGGAGGCGTCGACCTGGACGTATCGGTAGCCGCGGTCGGCGGCGACGCGGGCCCGGTGGGCGACGAGGGCGCGGTAGATACCGCGGCCGCGCCAGCCCTCGACGGTGCCGCCGCCCCACAGCCCGGCGAACCGGGTGCCGGACAGGAGTTCCATGCGGGCCGCGCTGACCGGTACGTCACCGGCGAGCGCCACGACGGCGACGACCGTGTCCGCGTCGCCGGTGAGCTGGGCGAGCAGCTGCCCGCGCAGCCGTGTGCCGTCCGTACCGAAAGCCTGTTCGTGGACGTCGGCCACGAGGTCGACGCCCGCGCGGTCGGTGACGGGAAGCAGCCGCACGCCCTCCGGCGGTTCGGCGTCGAGTGCCAGATCGCCCAGCTCGGCGACCATCAGCGTCTCCTCGGGCTGGGCGGTGAATCCGGCCGCGCGCAGCCGCTGCCCGAGGTTTTCCGGCTTGTCGTGCCCATACATCTTCCACTCGAACTCGCGCCCGAGTTCGGCGAAGTACCGGACCTGGTCGCCGATCTCGGCGTCGGCGCTCGTCTCGTCCAGGTCCGACCAGATCACTCCGTTCCAGCCCTGCTCGGTGCCGACCTGGCGCACCACCTTGCCGACGCGCTCGACCCGGGCGCCTGGGGCGTCGGGCCGCGCCCCCTCCCTCATGTCCCGGTCGAACAGGGCCAGTACCGCAACGTGATCCATGGGGCCACTCCAGCATCCTGGGGCGGCCAGGGCAATGGGAATACGATCTACAGTGCTGTGGGGCCCGTGAACCGCTGGTGGAGTTTCGCCGATTCCGTTGATCCGGCTGACCAGTTCATCACCCCCGGTGAGATAGCGGGGCGGGGTACGGCGGTTGCCGACTCCGGCCGGTGTGCCGGTGAAGATCAGGTCGCCGGGGAGCAGCGGCAGGACGGCGGAGAGCCGGACGATGAGGTCCGGGACCGGGAAGATCACGGACTTGGTGCGGTCGTGCTGGACCGTTTCGCCGTTGAGGAAACCGGTGATCTCCAGGGCCGCGTGCCGCCTGCGCGAACGCGCCTGGACAAGGCCCTCATTGGCCCTGCCCAGGCGCGTGTCCCTCGCCCCGTCGGTCAGCCGGTGGGAGTCAGCTGCTGCTGCGGCGCGCTGCTCTGCGCCATCGACTGGACGCTGCGCAGGCCGGTCAGGCTGACGAACACCAGCGAGAACACGCCCGCGGCGGCGAAGGCGGTGAAGCCCGCGGTGGTCGAGCCGGTGGCAAGCAGCTGACCGCCGAGCCACGGGCCGAAGACGGCACCGAAGCGGCCCATGCCCGAGACCCAGCCGACCGCGGTGGCACGGTTGTCGTCCTCGGAGCGGTGCGCCACGGTGGCGTAGATCATCGCCTGGGCGCTGAAGAGGAACATGCCGGTCAGGAAGACCACGGTGTAGGTGAGAGGCAGTGCCATCTTGATGCTGAGCGCATAGACGCCGATGGCGGTGGCACCGAACCAGATCGCGGCGATGCGCGAGCCGCCGAACTTGTCGGTGAGCCTGCCGCCGACCAGCATGCCGACGATGCCGCCCAGGTTGATCACGATGACGAAGCCGATCGAGGACCCGGTGTTGTAGCCGTTGGCCTTCATCAGCGACGGCAGCCACTGGGAGACGCCGTAGACGAGCAGGAGGCCGCCGAAGGAGGCCAGCCAGAAGAAGAGGGTCTGGACCCACAGGCCGCCACGGAAGAGGGCGGCGACCGCGCTCCAGCGATCGGAGACAGCCGGGCGGTCCTTGTCCCGGGCGGCCAGCTCGACGCCGTAGCGGTCGGCGAGCGCCAGGGCTTCCGTGTCCCGGCCCTTGGCCTGCAGGAAGGCCATCGACTCGGGCAGGAACTTGATGGCCAGCGGGACGCCGATGAAGAGCGGGATCACGCAGATCCAGAAGGAGACGCGCCAGTCGCCGGTCCACAGGGCCACGAAGCCCGCGACGATTCCACCGGCCTGGTGGGCGGTCATCAGGGAGCCGACGATCAGGGCCCGGCGGCCGCGCGGGGCGTACTCGGTGACCATGGTGATCGCGCTCGGCAGCAGGCCGCCGAGGCCGAGGCCGGCCAGGAAGCGGCCCAGGCTGAAGACGCCGAGGCTGGCGGCGGAGGCGCAGACCGCGGAGGCCAGGGAGAAGACGACGGTAGAGACGATGATCGTCTTCTTGCGGCCGACCCAGTCGCTCACGGTGCCGGAGGACAGCGCGCCGATCAGCATGCCGAAGGTGGCATAGGAGCCGACGTCGCCGGCCTTGCCGGGGTCGATGCCGAGCGCCTTGGTCTCCATCATGTGCGGGAGCACGGACCCGTAGATGAACATGTCGAGGCCGTCGAAGAGGACGACCAGCCAACAGAGGCCGACGACAAGCGCGGCCATTCTGCCGCCGCGAGCGGGCAGGGCGAGGGAGGAGGACATCTTTGTTTCCTCTCGTCCAGGAGGCGTGGGCCCTGGAAGGGGGATTGGTGAGGCGGGTCTACGCGGCTCGTGCGGTTGACCCGATTGTGCGCTAGACGCTAAGGATTCGTTTCAAGAGTGTCAACGTTTTTGTCAACAATCTAGGAAACAATCTGGCCACCCTTCATGACGGTGCCACAGCGTTCTAAGAAGCAGGTGAAAAGGGCGCGGGCGGCACCTGCCGCTGTGCCGCCCGCCCGCTGGTACTGGCTGGAAATAGCCGCTGAGGACCCTGGTGACGAACGCCAGGGCAGAGGGGGTCAGCTGACCGGCGGTGTGCCGTGGGTGTGGAAGGACTCGATGGTCTTCAGACCCCAGGCCTGTCCCTTGGCGCGCTCCGCCGGCGTCCAGGTGATCAGCGGCCAGTCGGGGGCGAGCACCAGACGGGTGAGCGGGTTGCACAGCTCGATGCGGTTGCCGCCCGGCTCGTAGACGTACAGGAAGAACGTCTGCTGGATGGCGTGCTTGTGCGGACCGGTCTCGATGAACACACCGGTGTCCAGCGCGAGATCGGCGGCGCGCAGGATGTCCTCGCGGGTGTCGGTCGCGAACGCGATGTGGTGCAGGCGACCGCGCGAGCCCGTCCAGTCCTCGGTGTAGACCACGTCGTACGACTTGTTGGTGAACGTCAGCCACTTCGCGGCGATCTTGCCGTCATCGAGCTGGATCTGCTCGGTCGGGCGGGCGCCGAGGAGGTGCTGGTGGAAATCGGCGTTGGCGGCGACGTCGGCGGCGAGATAGTTGACGTGGTCCAGGCGGCGTACCGCCACGCCGTGGCCCGGCTTGGCCTGGGGCTGGTTCTTCAGCCCCGGCTTCAGCTCGTCCGGAGCCTGGTACCACTCGGACTCCCAGTACAGGGCCACCTCGTGGCCGTCGGGGTCGGTGGTGACGTACAACGGGCCGATGCCGGGCTCGTCCTCGGCCCAGTGGCCCTGATGGCCCGCGGCCTCCAGCTCCTTGACCCGCCGCTGCAGGGCCTCCTCGCTCGAGGCGCGCAGCGCGGTGCGACGGATGCCGGCGGTCTCGTGCGCGGTGAGCACCAGGCTGTGGTGCTCGTAGTCGTCCCAGGTCCGCAGATAGACCGAGTCGCCGTTCTGGCCGTTGACGGTCAGGCCGAGGTATTCGGTGAAGAACCTCAGACTGCCGTCAAGGTCCGGGGTGAGCAGTTCGACATGCCCGAGGTGGGCGATGTCGCCGAGCGGCGGGGCCATGCGGGCCTCCTTAAAGGTGATGTGCGGCTCCGGACGGCCGGGGGAAGACCGTGCCGTCGAAGATCTTGCGTGCGGTACGTACGACGGCGGTGCGTCGGGCCACCGGTAGGGCGCCGACGGCGCCGTACTCGACACCGGCTTCGATGTCGAGGAACCCGGTGGGGTGCTCGATGCGCAGCCGGTCCCCCTGCGCGGGCAGGCGGGCCACGCCCTGGCCGACGCCGCCCTCGACACGCAGCCCGGCGGCGACGCTCGCGGCGCCCAGGACGCCGATCGAGGTGTGGCAGCGCACCGGGATGAAGGTGCGGGTCATGACGGCGCCGCCGTCCCGGGGCGGCGCCAGCAGGCTGAGCTTGGGCACGGTGGTGCCTTCGACGTCGCCGAGGCCCATCAGCTTGCCGGCCTCCAGTCGGATCTCCCGGAGCCGGTCGGCGAGGGCGAGATCCTCCTCAAGGTCCTTGGGGGCCTCGTAGCCGGTGACCTTCAGGGAGGACGCGGCGATCAGTACGGTCGGCATCCCGTTGTCCACGCAGGTCACCGGCGTGTCGGCGACGATGTCGCGGGCGTGGCCGGTGGGCAGCAGCGGGCTGCTGCTCTGCGGGAACTCGATCACCACCGGTGCGGCGGTGCCCGGCACACCCGAGATCTCGGCCGAGCCGGCGTAGATGACGCGCCCGCCCCGGGTGGGGAAGGTCGCGATCGCGAGGTCTCCGCTGTTGACCATGCGGATCCGCACGGACGTCTGTCCGTCCCCGGGGGCGACCAGTCCGCGTTCGACGGCGAACGGGCCGATCCCGGCCAGGATGTTTCCGCAGTTCTGCCGGTCGGAGACCTCGGCCCTGTCCACGCTGACCTGAAGGAACAGGTAGTCGACATCCACCTCGGGGTCGGCCGAGGCGGAGACCACGGCCACCTTGCTGGTCAGGGGGTGCGCCCCGCCGAGGCCGTCGATCTGGCGCGGGTCGGGGCTGCCCATGACCCGCAGCAGCAGGTCGTCACGTTCACCGGCGTCGGTCGGCAGGTCCTCGGCCAGGAAGTACGCGCCCTTGGAAGTGCCGCCGCGCATGAGCATGCAGCGCACCTCCTCGGGCCCCGTCATGACTGCGCTCCGTCCCGCACGTATTCGTCGTACGACGTGTAGGTCACACCCAGTCGTACGAGGGTCTCGCGCAGGCCGTACCGGTCGAGTCCCAGCTGGCCCTCGATGAAGGCGGCGCGGGCACCGGCCTCCTTGTTCTCGCGGGCCTCGGACGCCTCGGCCGCCTCGCGGGCGCGCTCGCGGGGCACACAGACCACGCCGTCGTCGTCGGCGAGGATCACGTCGCCGGGCCGTATCACCTGGCCGCCGATCGCCACCGGCACGTTGACCGAGCCGCCGGTCGCCTTGACGGTGCCCTGCGGGCTGACCGCCGCGGACCAGGCCGGGAAGCCCATCTCGCGCAGCTCGGTGGTGTCCCGGATGCCCGCGTTGATGATCAGGCCGCGGACACCGCGTCGCTGGAGCGCGGTGGCGAACAGCTCGCCGAACATGCCGTCGGTGGAGGGCGAGGTGGTGGTGACGACCAGGATGTCGCCCTCGCCGCACTGCTCGACGGCGGCGTGGATCATGAGGTTGTCGCCGGGCCAGGAGAGCACCGTGACCGCGGTGCCCGCGACCCGGGTGTCCTGCTGGATCGGGCGCAGGTGCGTGCCGAGCAGGCCGGTGCGGCCCATCGCCTCGTGGACGGTGGCGACGCCGAACCCGGCGAGCGCCTCGACGTCCTTCGCGTCCGCCTTCGGCGGGTTGGTGACGATCACGCCGCTCATGCCAGTTCCTTCGCGATCTGCGGGTACGGACGCATGTACGCCTCGGCCATGGTCTTGTGGGCCAGGCCCAGGTTCGGCCCCGCGTTGCGCTTGAGCTGGACGCCGCGGCGGACGGCGAGGTCGGTGTAGTAGTCCCACAGGTGCTGCTGGGCGCCGAGGCACTCCATCGCCTTGCGCTTGGTCTCCCACACCTCGGTGATGTCGAGGAGGACCTCGGGCTTGAAGCCGCTCATCTCGGGCTGGTGCGGCTCGAAGTAGAAGACCGGCGGGGCGCCGATGATCTCGCCCGGGCCGGGGTAACCGATGGCCTGGGCGAGGACGCGGGCCTCCAGCGCCATCCGGTTGGCGGCCGGGTGGTCACCGTTGTACGGGTCCTCGATCGGGTGGGTGAGCACCACGTCGGGCTGGGTCTCGCGGTACACGGCAACCAGCTGGTCGGTCAGCTCGGGGGTGGCGATCAAGGGGTAGTCGCCGGCGTCGAAGAAGCGGACCTCGGCGCCGAGGGTGGCGGCGGCCTTCTCGGCCTCCTCACGGCGTATCGCCTTGATCTCCTCGAGCTTCTTGCCCTCGCGCCACGCCTTGGCGGACTCGCCGCGCTCACCGAAGGTCAGACACGCGATGGTGACCTTCTCCCCCCGGGAGGCGGCGAGGGCGATGGCTCCCCCGGCGCGCCACACGAAGTCCCCGGCGTGCGCGGTGACGACGAGCGTCGATCGTGGGGTGGCGGGCGCGTTGCCGTGCGTCATTGCAGAAATCTCCTTTGGACAGGTGTGCGCCCGCCCCGGACCGTCAGTCGCGCAGCGCGTCGATCACACTGCCGAGGTGGGCGCGGACGGCCGCTTCGGCCGCCTGCGGGTCCCTGGCCACGATCGCTTCGATCATGGCCAGGTGTTCACTCAGGGAGTGCTGGGCACGTCCCGGCCTGAGTGCCAACTGGAACCGGTGGCGAACCAGTTGGGCGTTCAGCCGCTCCAGGAGCTCCACGGCCACCTGCTGGCCGGAGAACTCCCTGATCCGGGCGTGCACTTCATGGTTGAGCTCGGAGTAGGTCACCGGCTCGCCGTCGGCGACCGCCTTGGACATCGCGGCGCCCAAGTCCGTCAGCTCGGTCAGCTGTTCATCGCTGGCCGCGACGGCCGCCTTGGCCGCGCAGAGTCCTTCGAGGGCCATGCGGCATTCGGTGATGGCCACCGCTTCCTCGACCGTCACCACCCGCACCCGCGATCCGCGGTTGCGGATGCGCTCGACCAGTCCCTCCGACTCCAGCTCGATCAGCGCCGCCCGGACGCTGGCCCGAGTGACACCGAACTGCTCGGCGAGTTCGTTCTCCACCAGCCGCTGGGCCGGTGCCATCTCTCCGCGCAGAATCGCCTGCCGCAGCTGCACCAGTGCATGCTGCTTGGCCTGCTCGCCGGTGCCTGGACGGGCTTCTTTCTGCATTGCGCCCTCCCTGAGTGAGTGCCTGTCGAACGTAAATCTAGTCCAACAAGATTGTCAACAATTTTGTTCTCTATGTTGGCGACATGCTTCGGCGGCGCTTCGGTCAACCGCCACGGCAGCCATGATCGGCCACAAGCATCACACGGTTGTGGCGGCTCGGTGAGAGCCGCGTCCGTCCGTCCATCCCCCTGTCCCCTCCCGTCAGTTCGCATCAGGACCTTCCGCAGATCCACTGCGCGCTGCGCCTGCCGACCACCCCCTGCAGCGGGTGCCACCTCCAGGACGGCTGCGGCGGCACCAGCGTCACGCTTTCCGGCCACCGGCTCACTCACCGTCCTGCTTCATGCAAGCGTCACGCGGTGAGTGGTACGCGCCTTGTCCGGTGCCCGTTGCCTTGCCGGCATGCACGCATCCCTCTTCTCGCGGGCCGCCGCCGGCCGCCGTGATCCGCGGCTGCTGACGTCGGCCGCGCACACCGCCCGCACCGCCCGCACCGGGTCGGTCGCCCTGGCCGCGATGCTTCCCGTGGGTGGGCCGAGCACGTCGATCCGGTCGGGCAGACGCTCAGCGACTACGCGCTGCACGACGGTGCCGCGGCACTCTTCACGGCCTGCGTCGGATCCGCCGCGGCAGGGTCGGCGGCCGTGCTCGCCGGTCTGCTCCGCAGCCGCCTGCCCGTCGGAGCCGTCGCGTCGGCGGCGCTGGGGGCGGGCTGTGCCGGACTCGCGCTCTGCGCCGCCTTCCCCACTGACCCGGCCGGCCGCGCCCCGCCCCTGAGCGGACTGCTGCACCGCAACGCCGCGGGCGTCTCGCCGGCCGCGCCGCCCGCCGGCGGTCTGCTGCCGGCCCGGAACCGCCGACGGTGTCGGCATCGGCGAGAACGACCTGAACCGGATCTTCAGCCGCTTCGAACGGCTCGAGCATCCGGGCCGGCCCGCTCCCGCCGACGGCAGCGGCAGCGGCAGCGGCAGCGGCAGCGGCCTGACCATCGCCCGGGATATCGCCCGCGCCCACGGCGGAGACGTCGCCGCGTCGTCGCCGGGACCGGGCAAGGGAGCGACGTTCACCCTGTGAATGCCGACGACGTCGATGTGACGAAGCCCCTGAATCCCGCGCGCTGGTACGACACACTCCACAGCGGAACGCCAACTCGTCGACTGCTGATGGGACTTACCGTATGCGCACCGTGCTCCGTACCGGGCTGGCAGGAACCGCGGCCGTCTGCCTCGCCCTCGTCACCGGCACCGCCCACGCGACTCCTCCCGGCCCGGGAGTCAGCGGCAAGGTCATCGCGCAGACCACCGTCGACGGCAAGGACTACATACTTCGGGAGATCACCGTCCCGGCCGGCCAGAGCACCGGCTGGCACTACCACGACGGAACGCTGTACGCCCTCGTCAAGGAAGGCACGCTGAGTCACTTCGACTCGACGTGCACGGCCGACGGTGTCTACCGGGCCGGGAACACCCTGACCGAGCCGGCCGGTCCCGATCATGTGCACATAGGCCGCAATCTCGGCACGGTCCCCTTGGTGCTGGACGTGCTCTACGTGCTGCCGCACGGCGCACCCTTCTCCGAGGACGCGGCCAACCCCGGGTGCGACTTCCAGTGAGTCAGCCCGTGATGGGGTTGCGTGTCGTGATCGTGGTGGCCTTCCCTGGTGGCGTGACGATGTGGATGGACGCCGCGGAACATGTCGACTCGTACTTCATCTGCGCCACTCCTCGCACGGGCAGTTCGCTACTCCTTGGATTGCTGGAGTCGCCGGTCGGCCACAGGCGTACTTCCGTGCACCCGACGAGTCGCTGTGGGCCGAGTGGTGGCGGATTCCGCGTACTTCTCAGGGCGGATTCGACTACGCGGAATACGTCAGAGCGGCTCTCGCCACCGGCCGGACCGAGAACGGCGTATTCGGGGCGAAGCTCATGTGGGGAACCCTGGACGAGGTGGTCGACAAGCTCGGGGTGGTCCATCCCGAGCTTCGGGGCGAGGATGTCGCGCTGCTGAACCGGGCATTCGGCCGCACGCGCTTCGTCCACCCGCGTCGCGATGATGTTCTGGCGCAGGCGGTGTCCTGGCTGCGCGCCGAGCAGGCCCATACCGGGTACGCGCCGACGGCGACCCCGAGGAGGGTGCGCGGCAGCCGGAGGTCCCGCACGATCGCGTCGTTCTCGGTGCCCTCCAACTTGCTTGTCACGGGTGATGGCAGTGGCGCCACCGGGGTGGTCGCGGGCTGCCGCTTGGTGACTGGTCACGGAGACGGCGACGCCGTCGCCGGTGCCGTACGGCGGATCGCCGATGAGGATGACGATGCCGGCGACCAGGGCTGTCCAGGTGGCCAGGACGGTGCGTGCGACGAGGAAGGCGGAGAACCCCTGCTCACCCAGCATTGGACCGCCTGGCATGCGGGCCTAGGTCAGCCCGCCGGTGCGGAGGAGCAGGGCCGTACCGGGCTCCAGCTCCAGGGGAGGTGTCGGGGATGGCGTCCTCGACGCGACGAGACTGGGCGCGAAGGTCAGCGGGCCCTGCGGCTGCCGGGCGGGCCCTGAGGGTCGACGCCGGTGGAGGCGGATGCGTCCTTGGTTCCGCTGGGACGCTGGGAGCGGCCCTTGGGGCCGGCGTCGTGCATGCCCTTCTCGTCACTGCGGGCCTTGCTCTGTTCTTCTCCGCGGTGGCTCGTACTCTTCACGGGCCTGCCGAGCGGATCCCCGGCCTCCTCTTGGGAGACCTTGCGCCCGGGGCCCTTTTCGGGAGCGTGCTGGTCGGGGTGGAACGAGCGGTGGGCGCTCGGGTTGTCCTGTTGGCGGGTCTCGTCGACGTCCGGAGACCAGCCGTGCTGGTGGGTGCCCTTGTGCTGGCCGGGGCCCTCACCGTGCGGGGGCTGGGATGACTTCGGCTGCTTAGCCATGGCCTGGCCTGCCTGCCTCTCCTGCACTGGGTACAGGCTGTGTGAGCTCCGCGGATTGCGGAGCTCTCCCTGTGCCGATGTGGTTGCTACCAGTAGTGCTTGCGTCCGCCGACGCCGTGGCCGAGGGCGGGCCTGGCCTGCCTGCCTCTCCTGCACTGGGTACAGGCTGTGTGAGCTCCGCGGATTGCGGAGCTCTCCCTGTGCCGATGTGGTTGCTACCAGTA
>NZ_JBVHXR010000021.1:0-37138 GCF_055569295.1 Streptomyces sp. NPDC029292 | reverse complement strand
AGTGCTTGCGTCCGCCGACGCCGTGGCCGAGGGCGCCCACAATCCACAGGACGGCTCCGATGACGACGAGGACCACACCGATGGTCGACAGAATGCTGATTCCGACGACGAGGCCGATGACGAGCAGAACGACGCCGAGGACGATCATGGTGTCCTCCGATTTCGCTGTTGCCTCTTCCAGAGTAGGCACATCCGCGCCCCACCGCTCTGTCGTTCACACGGGAGCGGCGTTCGCCGAGGCGGGCTGGTCCAGGCGCGAGGCCGATATGGGTCTTTCCAGGAGGTCGGCGCGAGGGGAAGGGCCGGAATGGCCTTTACACGGCCCTGCGGCGCCGTCTGGAGAGAAGCCCGAGCGCCGACTGGCACTGACCGCGGAGCAGGAGAACGGGCCGGTGGCGGTGGTGCGCCGCTACTGACACGCGTACGCCTCAGCTCGGGTCATCATTCCGGGCCAACCAGGTGCCCAGCAGAGCTTCGACGGGCTGCACCGGGTGATCCTCCCACCGGCGAACGGTGCCCGGACTTGAGCGAGACGGGATCCGCCGATGTGTCTCACTCAAGTCCGGGTGGGTGAGCCGCGCGCTCTCCGATCGAAAGATGTGGTCACCCGTGCTTTGTTGAGCGAGCGTCCGCAGACGTGGCGCCGAGGGCTGCCAGGTCGAAGCCGTCGCCGGTCAGGACTGTGGCGGCCCTCCGTGGCCGACCTGGGCAAGGCCGAAGAGCAGGTCGTCGCAGTCGATGCGGTAGGAGCCGTTCGGCTCGGACCGTGCCTCCGCGATGGCGATGGCCTTGCCGGAATAGGGAGTCCAGACGATCCGGGCGGCTGCTTGGGAGGCGCCCGTGCTGAGCCGGGTCCCGACGGACCGGCGGACTGTCTCGGGGGAGACGCCGGCGGTCCGCAGGAGGCGGGTGGCGCTGTTGTCTTCCGTGGTGAGACCCCCCAATAGGTGCTCGGTGCCGATGTAGTTGTTGCGGTGCTGCACCGCTGCCTGCTTCCCATGGACCATCGCCTGGCGGAGGTCGCCGGTCATCGTCCCGGGGCTGTAGCGCTTGTGGAGGCGTACGAGCGTTGCTGGACCGCCTGTCGGGTTACGCCCGCGGCGGAGCCGATGTCCGTCCATGAGGAGCCGTGCATCCGGCAGTGCTCGACGTGCTCCTCGACCAAGTCGTCTGCCGAAGCCTGTAGTTGGCCTGCGAGTGGGTTGTGACTGCATCGGGTGACCGGCTCGGCCGCGGCGGCCAGTCGCTTCGACCGCGAGTACGGCGCCGGGTGCCGACGCGTTGGCGACGGCACCGGGACTGCCGCGCAGCGTGGCGCGGGGGTCTAGCGGGCGAGGCGACAGTGATGGGCTGGTCGGGGCAGCGGCTGAGGCCTTTGGCGAGCGCAGTAGCCCGGAGTTTCGTGCTGAACACGGACGCCGGGCCGTCTTCTGCGTGTGCCGGACCTGGTCAGCCGCCTGCACTGAGTTTGGCGGTCGTATGGCCGGTGACCCCTGCGGCGTTCCGGCCGACTTCCAGTACCGCCACGCTACGGCCAGGTTCCCGGGAGGCGCCGCCTCGATCCAGCACGCGTTCTGATCGGCTGCGTACGTGTTCATGGGGGTCGAGTTCCCTAAGCGTTTGTGACGAAGCACTGGCGGCGATTTGCGGTGCCGGGCTTGCCCCGGCCGGCGGAGGGGTGAGCGTCAGCGCGGATCAAGGATTGAGTTCCGATGTTGCCTCGGGCCCCGGACTGTCCATTTGGCTCGGCCTGCCGGGCCTGCGATGGCTGGTGTCGCACCACGGGTAGGTTCGGCTGCGGCGGCAGGTGCACAGGGCTACGCAGAATCGGTCGGACAGCACGGTGGTGCCGTCGTCCAGAGTGACTTCGACCGGGCCTTCAACGAGCAGGGGCCCTGCGCGCTGAGCTGTGATGCGGCGGCGTCGTTCAGTGGAGTCGTTCAGCACGGATGATCACCAGCTCTTCCTTCTCGTCATCGCCTTCCAGCAGGCCGCGGCTTTGCAGCCAGCTGCTTCGGGAGCGAAGGATGGGCCCGAACGCGATGCAGCGGTGTTCCACGACGTCTGCGTCCAGGCCTGCCGCCCGCAACAGTCTCAGCGTCTCTTCCGCGCCGCTCAGGGCGGACTGGACGAGGAGTAGAACTCCGCCGGGCCGGAGGAGTGCGGGTGCGTCCCGGCATATGCGGTCCAGAAGAAGACGGCCGTCATAGCCGGCGTCCCAGGACCGGGCCGCGCCGTGGCGGGGGCAGCCGGCGTCGGGTGAGGGTACATACGGCGGGTTGGACAGGACGAGATCGAAAGATCGGCCTGACACCGGAGCCAGCAGGTTGCCGCGCATGACGCGCAGCGGAAGTCGCGCCAACGCCGCGTTGACCTTGGCGTTGAGAACCGCCCGCCAGGATATGTCGACGGCTGTGACCTTCGCGCCCAGCCGTGCGGCGGCCAAAGCGACAGCTCCTGTACCCGTGCCGATGTCGAGGACATGAGCCTGCGGGCGTAGGGGTTCCTGACGCAGGGATTGCACGAGCAGATCGGTGTCGTCTTGTGGGGCGTAGACACCGGGAAGAGCAAGGGAAGTCATGGGGTCTCATCTCCGGTTCTCGGGGGCCTTGGAGAACCTGTTCGGGGCCAGGCCGGCTGGTCAGACGGGCGTACGCAGCGATGACTCGCCTGCCTGCCACGCGCCGAGGAGTCGCTCGGCAAGGCGGTCCTCGACGTAGTTGGTGGCGTCCACGCCGAACGCGACGTCGCCGTCCAGGTGGGGTTCTTCTTCGAGGAGGCCCGCGACGACTTCCCGGCGCACGACCTGCTCATGTACGGCGTCGGCTTCGACGTGCTCGTCGTAGAAGTGCTCGGCGGCCGGTCCCGCGCCGGTGCGCCGCATGGCCTGAGCGAGCCGCCGTGAACCGGGCGACGAGGTGATCTCGACGGTGGCGAAGTGACCTACCAGTGCGCCTCTCAGGGCGCGATGCAGTCCGAAGAGGGACATCAGGTTCACGACGGCGAGTGCCTCGGCGCCAGCCGAGTCGAGATAGCGCCCGTAGGTGGTGTCCAGGCCGAGGTCGGCCATGAGGTCGGCGAACAGCCGCGCGTGCACGCGATCCGCCCGGCCGCCGCCGAACTCGTCGAACTCCACGGCTGCCATGCCGGCCTTCGCCCGGCCCCACAGGCGGGGCAGTACCCAGGCGTGCGGATCGGCCTCCTTGAGGTGGTACAGCGACCGCTGTGCGGCGTATTCGCGTAGGTGCCACAGCTCCCCGTCGTCTTGGAGGTAGCGGGTGACCCCGGTGCCGTCTATGGGCTCGACGAGCAGTTCGTCCAGCGCCTCGGCGGCGCGCTCATGCCGTGTCGCCTGGTGGCGCAGGGCCTTGAGGAAGGGGCGCTCCAGGGCTGCCCGGGCCCTGAGCAGGTCGGGATCCCATTCACGGGCGGCGTTCACGTCAGCGAAACCCCGGTAGTGCAGCTCGTAACAGAGATACAGGCCGAGTTGCCAATCGTCGCCGAAGGGGGATGCGTCTGCAATCGCCCTGTCGTCGGGAGGCGGCCCTGTACTTCTCAAGTACTCAGTAATCGCCGTCGAGATTCTGCCCCGGCTCGGCGGCAATGGCGGTTCTTTCGACCAGAAATCCATGTGTACGGGGTACCCGTGATCCAGAACGTCGCACATGGCCGCTCTTCTCCGTGGCTGGGCCGAGGGCACTCGCTCTCCTGCTGGAAGCGGCGCAGGTGCCCATGGGGCGATGCCGGCCAGCCGCCGAAGGCGAGGAGCCCTGCTCACCTAGCTCGAAGTCCCGCTATGAGTGATCCGTCGGGGCGCATCTGAGTGAACGGTACATGTGTGCTGGTCGGTGACCACGCCATCGCGCGGTCACCGACCGGGGTTTGTGTTGGCCAGGCTCTGGAAGTGGACCATGCCCGTCTGCTGGGCGTCGCCACTGATTGTGCGCCAGGCGATCCTCTCGTCCGGGAGCTGGTCCACGATCTCGGTGTCGAACTTCCGTCGCACGCCGCCAATCTTGTCGGTCCAGTGGTTATGGGATTCGTCGAGCTGTGTCACTTCCTCAACGCCCTCCATGAATGGAAATCGACCTCGACAGATTCCTTCACGCGCGGAGTCGGACACGGCGATACGAGTACCCCTCATCGGCGACGGTACGGCGGGGAGAGATCCCAACTCGGTCGCCGGGGGTTCAGTCGGAGGGCGGCAGCAATGTGCCCAGCGGCCCGAGGTCGAGGTTGAGGTCCTCCATCGTCAGTCCGTACTGGGCGCACAGGTCGCTTATGCGGTCGTGGAGCAGCATGAGTGTCGCTCCCAGGCGTTCTTCCTGTTCGTCGGTGAGGTCTCCCTGGTCGACGCGGTGCAGGGCCTGTCGTTCCATGAGCTGGCGCAGCAGTTCCACGAGAGTGCGGACGAGCCTGATGAGGTCCCGTTCGACGGTGTCGCGGTCGGAGCTGATCCGCCGAGCCGGCGAACGGGAGCCCTTGCCGGCCGACGGGTCCAGGTCGCGTGGGGCGGCGGGCAGCAGCCGGAAGGCGCGTGCGGCGGCCTCCGCGACCTCGTCGGCGCGGCGCGGCGGCCGGCTCTCAGCTCTCGCGCCACGTCCGACTCACGCAGGATCTGCCGCACCAGCGCCTCCCCACCCCTGACCGAGGGCACGCCGATCTGCGTGCTCGCGGTCGTCGACCAAGGGCCCGGACTGCCGCCGGAGGAGAGGCGATCGCCCAGGGCCCGCGGTCGACTCGAACTCGACACAGGAGCCGGTGCCGGGCGCACGTTCCGCCTGGTGCTTCCTGCCCTTGGCTACGCGGTGCTTTCCCGCTCCGAGTTCGGCGGTGCCGGTCAAACGGATGTACCCGAGAGGCCCTGCGTGGCCCCGACCACCGTCTGGCCCGTGGGGACCGTCAGGTCGTCGGGGAGGGGTGACAACTTCGCCACGTACTTGCCGCGGCTCCCCGCAGACACCCGGTGACAGCCGGACGGTGCCATCCCCATAATCTTCGGGCGAGGGGTCGACGCTGCTCTGTCGGGGGCCGGTTCCACGGTGAACTATGGAAGACCGGCAGGGGGCTGGACCGGGGAATGGTCGGTCTCCTGCCTTACTGCGCGCGGTGCGGTTTGTGGTGGGCGACTTGTAGGCGGACCTCGGTGTGCGTGTGGGGGGAGCCGGTGGACCGACGAGCGGTACGGAGCGGGCCTTCACACAGGGCGTCGAGGGCGGCGCCGGGTGCACCCTGGGGGGTGAGAGCAAGCGTGACGCGGGTGCGGGGGTGGGCAGGCCGGCCAGTGATGCATACGGTCGCATGCTCAACCCCCGGCAGGGCACCGGCTTCGGCGGTGATCGCGTCGCTGAGCGCGCGGTCGCGCAGTTCGACGCCTTCCTGCGGGGGTGTGCCGCCGACGGGCAGCGCTCCGGGGCGGCGTCGTCGCAGTTGGGCGAGCAGCCACCACAGGGCGAGCAGGGCGACGAGGGCGAGGGCGGCAATGACCGCGGGCCACCACCACCAGCCCTGGCTGCTCCAGCGGGCCCGGTCGGCGGAGCCGAGCAGGACGTCGTCCGGGGTGGTCAGGGGCCAGCCGACGGGCGGGACCAGATCGTGTCGCCGGTAGATGTCGAGCCCGGCGAAGAGGATCAGCAGACCGCCGCCGAGCAGTACCAGTCCAGCGAGGGCCAGCAGACTGCGATTGAGTACGGTTCGCGGCGTCATGGTGTGGGCTCCGGTGCTGAGGGTTGTCGGTCAGCTGGTGCGTCGCCGCACCCGTACGACGATGCGGGGAGGGCGGGCGAGGACGAGCCGGTCGCGCTCCTCGTCGAGGACGGCGATGAGGTCGTCCTTCACCTGCCGGGGGTCGCGGAAGCGGACATCCGCGCGGGCCTTGACGCGCTGGCGGCGCACCCGGATGCGAGCCGTGCTGACTCCCGGGACCCGCATGGCGGCGTCGCGCAGCAGGTCGGCGGCGCCGTCGCGGTCCAGGGAGGCCCGCAGCCCGGGCGCCAGGGAGCGCAGGGGCAGCCAGTGGCGTAGGCCGGGGGTGAGGGCCAGGACGATCAACCAGACGCCGACGGCGGCGGCCACCGCGGCCCCCGTGAGCACCCATACGTCGTCCACGGGGCGGGTGGCCAGTTCGTCGGCCAGGTGCCGTCGCCAGGCTGCCGCAGGGCGTCCCGCCCGTACGGCGACGACGTCGAACAGCGCCGCGCCCGCCGCCGCGAGAATCACCGAGGCGACCAGCGCGGCCGGAAGGCGGCGCGCGGACCACGGGCGGTGGGTCCGGTGCCGTCTGTCGTGCTCGCCCGCTACCGGGTCCGGCGGAAGGGGCGCGTCGTGTGCGGGTGGACCGGGCTCCCTCGGCTCCCCGGGCTCCTTTGTCAGCGGCACTGTGGCGCGGCGCGCGGATGGCGCGGAGCTGCGTGCGGGAGGGTCCGGGTCGGGTGTCATTCCGGTCCTCCTTCCTGGGCGGCGTGCCCGGCGCCCCGGGCTGCCGGGCGGCTCACCGGACCCGTCCCCGGTTCGCGCCGGCGGCGGTCACCAGCCGCCGGACGGTGAGGGTGACCTCTCCCACCTCCAAGCCGGTCAGCTGAGCCACCCGTTCGGCGACGTCGTGCTGGATCCGCTCGCAGACGTGGGGGATGTCGGTGGGGTAGGGCAGGTCCATGGCCAGGTGCAGGCGCACCGATCCGGTACGGACGACGGCGGAGGCGCTGGGTGCCACCGGTCCGCTCCGGTCGGGCGGTATGGCGGCACGCCGGGACTGGGCCGTGCGTGCGGCCTTGGCGGCGATACGGGCGACCACCCTGTCAGGGATGACGGTGGCGCCTCTCTCGGCCGGAGGCGGCAGGTCGGCGGATCGCCCCGGTGGGCCGGGCCCTTCGCCAGGGGGTTGGGAACCGGGCCGGGCACTCACCGCTGCCTCCGCGTACGGAGGTCGAGGTCGCCCTGCACGACGAGGCCGACGATCAGCCCCGCCGCACCCAGAACCAGAACCAGCAGGAATGCCCAGAAGCCGCCGAAGTAACCGGCGAAGCCCAGGGCCATGCCGGCCGCGAGGCCCGTCGTCGCTGCGTTCATCATGCACTCACCCGTCTCGCGAAATCGTCCGTGTGATCACCCGCTCATGCCCAGGGCATGGCCGTGGTCACGGCGGTCGATCACCTCACGCGGCCCTCGTCCGGTCCGGCCTCTTCCTCCTCGTCGGGCAGGTGGACGTCGTCGACGGCGATGTTCACCTCGACGACCTCCAGCCCCGTCATCCGCTCCACGGCGCTGATCACGTTGGTGCGTACGCCGCCGGCGACGTCGACGATGGAGACGCCGTACTCGACTACGACGTCCAAGTCCACTGCGGCCTGGCGCTCGCCGACCTCGACCTTCACCCCGCGCGTGACGCCTCCGCCTCCGCCGGGGACGCGTTCCCGCATGGCGCCGAAGGCGCGGGCCATCCCCGCTCCCAGGCTGTGGATGCCCGGTACCTCGCGTGCGGCCATGCCCGCGATCTTGGCCACCACGCCGTCCGCGATGGTGGTCTTCCCCCGTGTCTCGGCCGGAGCCCCGGCCCCGGTACGGCCCTTCAGCGCGCTCACGCCTGTGTCGGGCCGGCTGCCCCCGCCGACGCTGGTGGTGTTGTCCGTCATGGCGGTCGCCTCGATGGGTCGGTGTGACACCTGCCTGGTGCCCCTCGAGAGGTTGGACACCCGGGGCGGCGTACCTCTCACAGACGTAACGTGTGATGTGCATCACATGGGCGTGGGCGCATGCTCTTCCCGAGCCCCCTGCGAGAGCGCCATGATTCAACGTCCTGCTTCCCCACGGCTGGGTTGCGACCTGCCGGACGAACTGCTGGCCGTGCGGGCGGCCGAGGGAGACGAAGACTCTTTCGCCATTCTCGTCCAGCGGCACAACCGGTCCCTCCTGGCTCTGGCCCGTGGCATGCTCGGCAACCCCCAGGACGCCGAAGAGGCCGTTCAGGACGCCTTCGTCAGCGCCTGGCGGCGTCTACCGGAGTACCGTCACACTGCGGAGTTCCGCACCTGGATGTACCGGATCACCGTCAACCGCTGCCTGACCATGCGACGGCGGCGCCGACCGCCGCCCCTCCCCCTGGATACCGTCGCCGAACCCGCGACGGGCGACGCGAGGAGCCAGCCCGCCCGGTCCGCCGAGCAGGACGCGGCCACCGCGGCCCTGTCCCGCGCGCTCGCCGAGCTGGACGCCGGGCAGCGGATCTGCTGGATCCTGCGGGAACTGCAGGGCCTGCCCTACAACGAGATCGCCCACGTGACACGGACCAGTGAGCAGACGGTGCGCGGCAGACTGTTCAGAGCACGCCGATCCCTGCAGGAGGCGATGGGCCCATGGCGCTAGACGACCCGCATGCCCGGCCTTCCGAACAGCCCCGAGCCGACGGGCCCCGCACCAGCCCAACCGCCGCCGACGTGCCCCCGTTCGCGGGTGATGAGGTACTGCCCTGCGGCCGCCTGCTCAGCCGGGTCTGGGAACAGGCGCAGGACGCCGCGCCGGCCGCAGATCCGCACACGGTGTCCTGTCCTCACTGCCGCGAGGCCGTCGAGGGACTGGCCACGGTGAACGCGGCCACCCAGGCGCTTCGTGCGGAAGACCCTCCCGGCCTGCAGGCACTCGCCGACCGTGTCATGAACGTCGTCAGGGCAGAGATCCGGCTCGGACGGCTGCTGCCCCTGGCCGACCCGGACCGGGACCTGCGGATCGCCGAGAGCGCTGCCGCAAAGGTACTGCGGCAGGCCGTGGATCAGGTCCCCGGTGTAAGGGCCGCGAACTGCCAGTTCGTACCCGCGGGCGAGGGCACCGACGTGCGGGTGACCATGGCCCTGGCCGCTGCCCTCGACCGCCCGCTGCCCGACCGGGTCCATCAGGTACGCCAATCCGTCCTCCGCTCGGCCGGACAGGACCTGGGTCTGGCCGTGACGGCCGTCGACATCACCGTGGTCGACGTACTGGAGCCGTGGCCACCCCTGAGCCCCGGCCACCCCACAGGCGGTGGCACGTGATGACCGCCACCGGTACGGCCACGCTCCTCGGCGTCGCGGCCGAGGCAACCCTCGCGGTTCCCGGCGTGGCCGGCCTGCAACCCCGCCTCGCCCACCGCCTCGCGGCAGCCGCCACGCCCACCCGGACGGATACCGCGTCGCACCGCACGCCGCCCGAGGCGGGCATCCGCGCCGACCGGGCGCCGGACGGTTCGGGATGGCGCATCGAGGTGCGCTGCGTCATGGCCGAGGGCCACCGAGCCCTGGACACCGCCAGGAACGTCCACGACCGTGTACGGACCGCCGTCACCTCCCACCTCGCCACCCACGGCGTCGCGGAGCCGGTCACCGTCGCGGTCACGGTGACCCGTATCGCCGCCCGATCCGCCACGGCATGAGCGCCGTGGGCACCCGGCCCCGCGAACCGTCACCGCCTTGAAGACCTTTGCGATGATGGGCGTGCTCCTGGCGGTGATCGCCTCGGGTGTGTTCGTGGTTCGGCTGTTCGCCACGAGGCTGCGCCTGGCGCAATGTGCCAGGGCCATGAGCCCCGTCCGCCTTGGCCAGGTCCGGCAGCTGCTCGGCTTCGACGGCGTACGCGTCCGCGAAGCGGTCACGGTGACAGGCGAGGACCTCGACCGTGGAAACTGACATGCGGACGCGGCCCCTGCGTGATCGACGGCTTCAGACACCTTGATCATCAGGGGTCGCGCCATGCGTCCCGGGACCGGCACTACCTCACCAAACCAGGCTGATCACAGCCATCCATCCATCTCGCCAGGCGAGAACGCTTCCGCCCTGTCTCCTGGGCCTTGCCGCGAAGCTGTTCGCCACGGCCTGACCACTGCATGGATTTGTCGCCCAGGACTTTGCCGAGGGTCTCCCTCATCTCGCCCCCTTGATCTGTTTCGTCCTGGCATTTCTTGGTGCTGCCGCATTCCGCGGACACGGCTGCGGGACCGCCTTGCGCACCGGTTGCGGAGACGTCATGCCCAGCGCATGGTTTTAAGCACCAATTCGAGCCTCATTGGAGGGCAACGGGTCATGAGCAAGGCGAAGGCGAAGGCCAAGCAGGTCAAAGGAAAGATGAAAGAGACCACTGGCAAGGCCATACAGGACGAGGGCATGCAGGTCGAGGGCCGTGGTGAGCAGATCGTCGGTAAGGCGCAGGAGACCGCGGAAAAGGCGACGGACCGCGTGAAGAGGACCGGCCGGTAGGACTGCTCGCTCCGGCGACACACCCGACGGGACGCACCGAGCCGAGCGAACGCCGAGGCCGAACATTTCGTCGGTCGGCACCACCTGCGGCTTGGCTGCGTGAGCCGACTCGAGGCGGTCGGGACAGCTGCCCGACCGCCTCCGTCTGTTGCGCGCCACGGCAGGCAGTTCGACTCGTCTGGCGTCGGTCGCTGCGCGGTGGGCGCGGAACAGCGGTTGCGGCGCGTTCGAAGAGGCACCCGGCTCTTGGGCGACCACCGAGTCCTCTCCCAGCAGCAGCCCCGCGCCGTGACTCTTCCTCAAGACGTGCACTGTCGGCACAGGAGCCCGTGACTCGCATCTGGACCCGGAGCACCGCGGATGCCGTCCTCTCGTACTCGTCGAAGGCGGTGTCCGTTGCCGGCCCAACGGTCGCCGGCGACGTACTGTTCCAGGGAGTAGCGGCAGGGCGCTAGCGGAGCGTGAACGGGATACAGGCGACGCGGAATTGCTCCGCAAGGCCCTGGCCCACAGCCGCCAGGGCGCCGCACTGGACAGGCAACTGCCGCACCCGCGACTGAGCGGCAGTCGACGAGGCGGCTATGGATGCCCTGGGCCCGCGTGCCCGGGGCATTCCGCCGGACTCCGAGTCGACTCTCGGCACAGGCCTGCGAGAGAGGCCGCCGCTGGACCGCAGCCAGTTGGCTTCGCCTCCCGTCCGACGATGTTCGACTTCGCGGTTGCCGCCACGGAGAGCCGTCAGTCACGGCTCCATCGGTATCGACAGGTGAACCGAGTCGTCGAGACGCTTCGGCGGGGTACTCGACAGCTGCACAGGTGATGCAGGCGGCCCGGACGCAGTACGTGCGTTTGCGGCTCCGCCCCGGCGCCGCACAGGGTGAGCAAGGCGCCCCAACAGCCATTGAGGGAGTGAGCATGCCTCGCGGGTCGAGCCCCAAGCGGGAACGTCAGTACGAACACATCAAGGAAAGTGCCGAGCAGCGCGGCGAGAGCACGAAGCGGGCCGAGGAGATCGCCTCCCGCACGGTCAACAAGGAACGGGCCCGAACCGGCGAGTCGAAGACCGCGAGCAGGACGTCCACGCAGGACAAGTCATCGTCCCAGCGGGGCGGTCAACGCTCGCACAGCGGCTCTCAAGGCCCCACCTATGACCAGCTGTACGAGGAGGCCAAGCGCCGCAACATCGAAGGGCGCTCGTCCATGAACAAGGCCCAGCTCAAGCAGAAACTCGGCAAGTAGAGCGGGGACCTGCCGTCTCCGGGTGTTGGTGCCGTGCGGGCCTTCGCCGGCCGCCGGGATTAGGGACCACTAGCCGGGGAACGCGCACTTTGACCCGAAATATCCTGACTGTTCGGACGCAAGGAGGATGCCGTGAGCACCGTGAAGGAATCCATCGACGTCGATGTCCCGCTGCGCCTCGTATACAACCAGTGGACGCAGTTCGAGGAGTTCCCGCGCTTCATGGACGGCGTCGAGGAGGTCCGTCAGATTGACGACGAGCACTGCCACTGGACGACTAAGGTTGCTGGTGCCCGGCGCGAGTTTGACACCGAGATCGTCGACCAGCTGCCCGACGAGCGGATCTCCTGGCGCACTGTGGGCGGCGAGGCCGAGCAGATGGGCGTCGTCACGTTCCAGAGGCTCGACGACGCGCATACCCGCATCAGCGTGGCCATGAAGTTCGAACCCCATGGCCTGACAGAGAAGGCGGGTGACATGCTCGGTGTGCTCGACCGGCAGGTGAAGGGTGACCTGAGGCGGTTCAAAGGCTTCATCGAAGAGCGCGGGCAGGAGAGCGGCGGCTGGCGCGGCCGGATCACCCCCGCCGGCACCGACACCGGCCCGTCCGCCGGCGACGCCCCGATCAGGGAGACACCGCAGTCCCGGATGACCGGTGAAGGGGCGCCGGTCGGTCCCGAGGACACGCGCCAGGACACCTCGCAAGGTTTCCCGGGCTCGCCTCCGACTGACCCGGACGACATGCGGCACGGCTGACCGGCGCCTGGCCCCGGGGCACCCGCGGCCGCGCGTCACGGTCGAGGGCTCCGGCCCGACGGGGCTCGCCGTCGACGAGCGGACCGGTACGGTCTACGCCGCCGACCTCAACGGCGACCAGACCGCCGGCGCCCTGTCGGTGGTCGATCTGCGCAAGGGCGCCGTCACCCAGACCGTGCCGACCGGCGCGGGCGCCCTGTCCGTCGCCGCCGACCCGCGGCCGGGCAGTGTTCTGGTGGTCAACCGTACGGCCGCCACCGTCTCGGTCGTCGACCCGGGCGAGGGAGCGGTCGTGGAGACGGTGGCCACCGGCGCCGGTCCCCACCATGTGGAGGCGGCCGACGGCACCGCGTACGTGGTCGACAAGTCGGGCGCCGGACCGGTGGGCGAGGACCAGGTCACCCGCGTCCGCATCGGCCGCTGAGCGGACCGGACTTCGACCGAACCGGATGCATGTGCATACGCACCCGGACGACACAGGCAGGCCCCTGGGGCGCTCCGGAGAAGAGCGCCCCAGCGGACTGACGGGACCTGACGCGTCACCAGGTCTTCTGGGTCGCGAAGAACCGCTCGTAGAACTCCACCTTGGCGTCGTCCGCCAGGGCGATCGCGCCGAACGTGTCGCCGAGTTCCATCGTGGTCGCGAAGCGACGGTTCGCGGCGGGCCAGCGGGTGAGTCCCTTGCCGTTGGGGTCGCCGTGAGTCACGAAGTTCACCACGTAGTCGGACAGCGTGTCCGCGATCGTCCGGTCCGCGTCGGTCCACGCCAGGTCCGTGGCGTACAGGTTGTCGAAGACGTAGTTGATCTCCGAGCCGTGGTACGCCCCTCGCGTGGAGCCGGGCGGCGTGTGGTTCCAGTAGTACGTGAACACAGGGCTCTTGGCCGTCTTCGCCCACTTCTCGGCCCACAGGTCGGCGGAGACCCGTGCGCCCTCGCGCGCGGAGGCGTTGCGCGCCTGACCCGCCTCGGCGTCGGTCGTGGCGGGGTAGAGCTTCAGGAACTCGTCCGCCAGGGTGCCGTATTCCTTCTCCGCGGTGCTCCGGAAGTCGGCGAGCTTGACGGTCGGGTTGGGCGAGGCGCCGTTCTCGTCCTTGTTGTTCCCGCCCATGACCGGCACGTCGTGGACGTGCCCGCCGGCGAGGGCCTGCTCATACGTCCAGGGCTTCACCCAGCCGTCGAGGACCGGCCGGAACAGCGGCGGGTTGCCGCTGACGGGGGCACTGACCGTCGTGTCGCTGCCGTTCTGATCCGCCATCAGCTTGTCCGCCGCCAGGGCGCGCAGCTCCGTCAGGGTCGACACACCGAGCTTCGTGGCGTACGCGGTGCCCTGGATCTCGGCGGTGTCCAGGGTCCGGTACGAGGCGGCCAGCGCGGCGATCTCCGGGTCGCCCGGGTCGCGTACGCCGGCGCTCTCGGAGATGGCGCCGTGGAACAGGCCCTTCGCGAGCGGCGAGTAGAGCAGGTCCATCACGGAGGCGCCGCCGGCCGACTGACCGGCGATCGTCACCCGGTTCGGGTCGCCGCCGAACGCGGCGATGTTCCGCCGCACCCAGCGCAGGGCCGCGATCTGGTCGAGCAGACCGTAGTTCCCGGAAGCGTTGTGCCCGGATTCCTCGCTGAGTTCGGGCGTGGACAGGAAACCGAACACGCCGGTGCGGTAGTTGAACGTCACCACGACCAGGCCCTTTTCGGCCAGACCGGCACCGTCGAAGGAGGGGTCCGAGCCGTAACCGCCGACGAACCGGCCGCCGTAGATCCAGACGAGGACCGGGCGCTTCTCGCCTGCGTGCGCGGCACCCGTCCAGACGTTCAGGTTGAGGCAGTCCTCGCTCATCGACACGGAGGTGGTGCCCATCATCTGCTGCGGACAGGCGTCCCCGAACGTGTCCGCCGTGCGCACGCCCGTCCAGGACTTCGCCGCCTGCGGGGGCCGCCAGCGGTTCTCACCGGCCGTGGTCGCCGCGAAGGGTATCCCCTTGAACACCGTGACCGAGGGCAGTGCGGCGGCCACTCCGGACACCAGGCCGGTGTTGATCCGGACAGGTCCCTTCAGCGCGAGTGCGGAGGACTTCTCCTCCGACGCATACGCGATCGCTCCGCTGCTCGTGAGCGCTGCCGCCGCGGCGACGGTCAGGGACCGGTTCAAGAACGCCCGTCGGTTCACAGTCGGTGGCCTCCCTGGCTTCGATGGTTGCGAAGGCGATTTTCGCAACTCAATTGGGATTGCCAACAATATTGTTGACCCCGTAGGGGGTGCGTAAGGCGCCCCTGGCAAGCACCTGAGAAGTTGCGAGAACCCGTGCTAGCATCACCCACCAATCGCCAGGAATCCTGTCGATTGGCGACACGGCTCGACGAACGGAACCGTATGTCTCTCCTCGCCCGGCCGACCGTGGCCTCCTTCGCCGCCAAGTCGATGCAGCGTCTTGTCCTGCTGGCGAACCGGCGCGCCGGCGGTCGTGGCTCCGAGGCTTCTTCACTCGGCCGCTTCCCCGAGTTCCCGCGCACCGCACACGAGTTGACGGTCCCCACCTCGGTGGCTCCGGCCCGGGTCGTGGTGTACATGCCCGCGGTCCAGGACGTGCCCGTGCCGGTCCACGTCAACTTCCACGGCGGCGGCTACGTCATGCCGCTGACGGAGATGGACGATCCGTTCTGCCGTTGCCTCGCGGCGGAGGCGGGTGTGGCCGTGATCAACGTGGACTACGTGCTCGCTCCGCAACACCCGTTTCCCGCCCCGCCCCGGCAGGCCTTCGAGGTGGTCCGGTGGATCGCCGAGCACGGCGCCGAGCACGGTTGGGACGGCAGCCGGCTCTCCGTGGGCGGGCAGAGCGCCGGAGGCGGTCTCGCCGCGGCCGTGGCGCGTCAGGCTCTCGAGGAGGGCGGGCCTTCGATCGCGCTCCAAGTCCTTCACTATCCACCGCTGGACCTGGCGACCCACGCCAAGGACAAGCGGGCCGCCATCGCCAAGCCGAAGCTGCGCCCCTGGATGGCGGAGGTCTTCGACACCTCGTACGTGCCGGACCCGGGTGAGCGCGCCGACCGGCTGGTGTCGCCCGCCCATCCGTCGGACACCGCGGACCTCAAGGGCATCGCCCCGGCCCTGGTGGTCACGGCGGAGTTCGACCTCCTCAAGGCGGAGGGCGAGCGCTACGCCGGGCGCCTTCGGAAGGCTGGCGCGCTGGTCGAGCACTACGACGTGCCCCAGGCCGATCACGGGTACGACGTCAATGACGAGGTCAAGGCACGGGAGGTCTACGCCCTGATCGCCCGGCATGTGCGGCGGGCCGTCAACGACGGGGCGCCCGACGCCGGTTGAGCGGTCGGGCGCATCGCGTTGAACGTGGCGCGGCGGACGTGACGGCCGGGCGCGTCACGGTGGACGTGGCGGCCGGGGCGGGCTCCGCACAGCTCACGCCCCAGGCCACCTGTCCCTCCATCCCCCTTCGTGGAGCTCTGCAGGCCCGCTATCGGGCGTCGGGCGGGGTGACGCCCAACTTGCCCGCGCTCTCCGTCAGTTCGCGCCAGACCTTCGGCGCCACGGGCACCCCCTTCTCGGCACGCTCCACGGCCACGGCGGCGCTGCGCTCGCCGGGGTAGAACACGCCCGCAGCGTCGTCCGCCGCCGGCAACCCCTTGAGGGTGCTCAGGGTGGCGTCGACGGACGCGGTGAAGGCGTCCGCGTCGCCGAAGGCCGCCGGGTCGATCGCGATCAGCAGGGCGTTCTGGCGGTGCTTGCGGCCCTGGGGGTCGTCCGAGTGGAAGGCGGCGAAGATCGGCGCTCCGACGAGCACGCTGGTGAGCAGCTCGAAGGCGAGCGACATGCCCGACCCCTTGGCGCCGCCCAGCGGCAGCGGCATGACCGCCTTCTCCGGGTCGGTGGTGGGGGTGCCGTCCGCGGTGGCGGCGGCGCCCTCGGGCAGCGGGGTGCCGCTCGCCTTGGCCTGGCGGATCTTGCCCAGGGCGATGGTGGCGGTGGCCATGTCGAGCAGGAGCGGCGCGTGGCTCTCGGCCGGCACGGCGATGGCGAGCGGGCTGGTGGCCACGGCGGCGCCCTTGACGCCGGTGTAGCCCATGTTGGGCATCCCGGCGACGAAGCCGATGCCGACCAGGCCCTGCTCAGCGATCTTCGACACGTAGTAGCCGATGGCGCCGGTGTGGACGGTACGGCGCACCCCCACGGCGGCCACCCCACTCGTCCTGGCCCGGGTCACCGCCTCCTCGGCGGCCGCGGTGAGGGCCACCGGACCGGGCGCGCGGTCGGCGTCCAGGACCGCGACGGCCGACGCGCCGGACTCGACCTTGATCTCGGGCGTGGCGTTGGCCACGCCCTTGGCGAGCAGCTCCAGATAGGCGGGGATGCGCGCGGTGCCGTGGGAGTCGACGCCGCGCAGCGCGGCCCAGACGAACACCTCGGCGGTGGTGCGGGCGTGCTCGGGGCTGAGGCCGCCCTTCTCGAGGAGGGCGGCACCGAAGGCGCGCAGATCCTCGGCGGGGACAAGGACCTTGCCCGGCTTGGGGGTTGGGGTTTCGGTCATGGTGGCGGGTGCCTCCTGGGTCAGCGGGTGACGAGGACGTCGACGACGGCGGTGGTGCCCTCCGCCACGGCCTTGAGCGCGCGCTCCAAGGCGGGGGTGAGGGCGTCGGGTGCGTCGACCGTCTCGGTGTGCATCCCGAACGGCTCGGCGAACGCCGCGAGCCGCGGCAGCCGGTGCAGATCGGTGCCGAGCCACTCGCCGGTGTCGGCCGCCGCGCCCTCGGGGTAGAACCTGCGGTGGTTGAGGTTCATCGACTTGTAGACGCGGTTGTTGAAGACCACGATCAGCAGCGGCAGTTCGTACGCCTTGGCGGCGTCGTACGACTGGATGACCGGGTTGTACGCGAACGCCCCGTCGCCGATCGTGAGCACCACGGGCCGCTGTTCGGCGGCGAGTTTGACGCCGAGTGCGACCGCGATGCCCTGGCCGAGCCCGCCCTGCACGTAGAAGTACGAGTCGGGGTCGGAGGTCTGCACATGGCGCTTGACGACGCGGCTGTGCGTGATGGTCTCATCGACGACGATCGCGTCCTGCCCCTCGAGCAGCCGTCGCAGCGTCGCGGCGACGAGCACCGGGTCGATGCCCTCGGCCTGCGCCGCCTTCGCCTCGGCCGCGGTGATCGCGGCCTGCTCGCCGGCGTGCCGCTCCTCCTGCGCCGCGCGCCGCGCGGTGACGGCGGCCACGTCGAGATCCTTGGCGCGCTTGGCGAGCTGGCGCAGGGTGTTGGCGACGTTGCCTTCCAAGTACTTGTCCGCGAACAGGACTTGGTAGACGACGTGCGGGCGCTGCGGCACCTCGTCGATGACGACGATCTGTGCCTTCGACGGGCGGCGCGAAGGCGGGTAGAAGGGCGCCCGGCAGTTGACGAGGAGGATCAGGTCCGCCTCGTCCATCCACGGCCCGATGTCACTGCCGGCGTGCAGCGGGTGGGTGCGCGGGAAGTTGCCGCACACCGCCGAGTCGGGCTCGACGACCGGGATGTTCCAGGCCTCGGCGAAAGCGACGAGGGCCTCGAAACCGCCCGCCTCGCGGCCGGCCGTCTCGGTGACGATCACGGGGTTGGCGGCCTCGCGGATCATCTGGGCGACGGGGTCGACCTCTTCGGGCGAGCTGTGCGTGGAACCCGGCTCCACGATGGGCTTGGCCTCTCGGCCGTCCCACTCCTCGAGGAGGATCTCCAGCGGGATGTTGAGGTACGCGGGGCCCGCGGGGGCCCGCCAGGCCAGTTCCGCCGCCCGCGTGATCATCGTGGGCAGCGTGTGGACGCTGGCGGCCTCGTTGGACCACTTGGTGAACGGCTGAGCGATCTGGTGCGGGCCGCCCACGATCGACAGGTTGCGGTACCACTGGCCGCCCGGGTCCTGGCCCGGCCCGTCGCCGTAGGTGGTCGACTCCGAGGAGGTGACCACCATCGGGACGCCCGCCAGGAGCGCGCCGTGGACCGCCATCGAGCCCTGCAACAGGCCGGGGGCCGCGTGCAGGAGCACGCCCTGCGGCCGGCGCTTGACGAGTCCGTAGCCGGTGGCCATGCCGACGGCGACGGTCTCGTGCGTCAGGTCGAGGTAACGCGGGCAGGGGAGCTCGTCACGGTGGTGCCGGGCGAGGGACTCCCACACCGGGGCCCATTCGGACCCCGATGAGCAGAAGATGTAGTCGGCGCCGACGGCGTTGAAGGCGGAGACGACGGCGTCACCGCCGTCGGTGCCTGACGTGTTCTTGGTGTCCGTCATCTCAGGTGGTTCCTCAGCCCTCGATCGGCCAGTCGAGGACCTCGCTGATGCCGCGGCCCATGATCCACTCAAGCTCTTCGGGAGTGAAGTCGTAGTGCTTGGTGAACTGCTCGACGGTGTCGGTGTAGGTGATGCCGTGGCCGAGCAGGCGGGTGATGTCGGTGCCGTAGAAGCAGCGCTCCGGGCCCATCTTGTCGACCATCTCGCGCACGTACTGCTCGATGTTCTTGTTCGGGAAGGGCTGCGTCGAGTAGCCGGGGAGGGCCGAGACCTTGACGTAGATGTTGGGGTGCTTGGCCAGGTCGGCGGTCTCCGCGACCCAGTAGCCGATCGCGTCGTCGACGCAGCGGGCCATGATGCCCATGTGGTCGATGATGATCTTCAGGCCGGGGTGCTTGGCGGCGATCTGGCCGAGCTCACGCTTCCAGATCGGCGCGTGCACCATGGTCGGGACGGCGAGCTCCTCGGCGATCGGCCAGTACCAGTCGTTGGTGCCGTCGATCATCCAGTTGCGGTCCTGCGGGCGGTGGAAGGTCAGCCGGGTGCCCTTGATGTGCGGGTTCTGCGCGAAGTCCTTCAGCATCGCGGTGCCCTCGACCTCGTTGTCCTGCGGGACGCGGGCCATGATGCCGAAGCGGTCCGGGTGCGCCTCGCACGCCTCCAGGGCGTAGTCGATGCGGTTGCCCTCCCAGGACGGGGGCAGGATCAGCGCCCGGTTGATGCCGGCCTCGTCCATCAGCTCGAGGGCCTCCTCGTAGGAGAAGGCTTCCTCGCGGTGGCCGTTGAGGCGGATGCGCTCCCGTGCGCCCGGGACCCAGGGGCGGTCCGGGGTCTCTTCCTTCCAGATGTGGATCTGGGTGTCGACAACGAACATGTCTCTTCTACCGTTTCTCGAAAGGGGGGTGGTGGGGTGGTGCGGATGGAACGCTAGGCGGACGAGAGGCCTTTGCAGAGACCTGGGGATGCAAGCAGTTGTTGCGCGAAAGCCCGCTGTACGCAGGGCATTTTCAGATTGCGGAAACGTCGCCGAACACGGTGTCGACGATGTGCTCAGCGATCGCCATGGAGGAGGTCGCCGCCGGCGAGGGCGCGTTGCGGACGGCCGTGACCCCACCGACTTGGTGGATGGCGAAGTCGTCCACGAGCGAGCCGTCCCTGCCGAGCGCCTGGGCGCGTACGCCGGCTCCGCCGCGTACCACGTCCGAGGCGTCGATGCCGGGCACGTACGCCTTGGCATCCTTCATGTAGGCCCGCACCGAGAGCGAGCCGCGCATCTCCTTGATGCCGGTGCGCCAGTGTTCCTTCGCCATCCGCCACATGCCCGGGAAGGCGGCGATGCGGCTGAGCTCGCGCAGATCGATGTCGGAGAGGCGGTATCCCTCGCGGGAGAAGGCCAGGACCGCGTTGGGGCCGACCTCCACGTCCCCGCCCACCCGGCGCGTGAAGTGCACGCCGAGGAAGGGGTACCGCGGGTCGGGTACGGGGTAGATGAGCCCGCGCACCATGTGCGCCTTCTCCTGGGACACCGTCATGTACTCGCCGCGGAACGGGACGATCCGCGGCTCGTCGCCGTCGTCGGCGAGCTGGGCGACACGGTCGCTCTGCAGCCCCGCGCAGAGCACGAGGCGGTCCACCTTGAGGGTCTCGGCGCCGGACGCGACCTCGATGCCGCCGCCGGTGAGCCGGGTGACGCGGGTGACCGGGAAGCCGAGCCGCACCTCGCCGCCGGACTCCTCGATGTCCTTGGCGAAGGACTGGGCGATGGCGGTGTAGTCGGTGATGGCGGTGCGCGGGGAGTGGATGGCCGCCCTGCCCACGGCATGCGGCTCGATCTCGCGGATCTCGCCCGCGGAGACCCTGCGTACGCCGGGCACCTTGTTCTCCAGGGACTTGGCGTACAGCGCCTCCATGCGCGGCACTTCCGCGTCGGTGACTGCGACGACCAGCTTGCCGCACTCGTCGTACGGCAGCTGCCGGTCCTGGCAGTACTCGCGGATCAGCGCCATGCCCTTGGTGCACAGGCGGGCCTTGAGGCTGCCGGGCGTGTAGTAGATCCCGGCGTGCACCACGCCCGAGTTGTGCCCGGTCTGGTGGACGGCGACCGCCTGCTCCTTCTCCAGCACCACAACTCGGGTGCCGGGGCGGCGCAGGACGATCTCACGGCCCGTGGCCAGACCCACGATACCGGCGCCGACGATACCGATCGTCTCGTCAGCCATCGGCATCCTCCTTTCCTTGCTGAGGCCCTTGTCCAAGGGCCGGTCGTCAGGCACCGAAGTGGATGGCGACGGTCTTGACGCGGGTGTAGAAGCGCAGGGCCTCCTCGCCCTGCTCCTTGAACGGCGAACCGGAGTCGCGGAATCCGCCGAAGGGGTGGTGGACGTCCCAGCCTGAGGTGGTGGTGTTCACCGCGATCTGGCCGCACTCGGCCTCGTCGACGAACCGGTAGGCGGCGCCCAGGTTCTGGGTGAACACGGCGGCGGCGAGGCCGAAGACCGAGTCGTTGACCGCCTCGACCGCCTCCTCGAAGGAGTCCACCGGGAGCAGGGCGACGACGGGTCCGAACACCTCCTCGCGCCAGATGTCCAGCTCCGGGGTCACGTCGCCGAGCACGGTGGCATTGACGTAGCAGCCGTGGCTCAGCGCCTCGTCCTTCGGCTGGTCGCCGCCGGTGAGGACCGTCGCGCCCTGCTTGACGGCGCGCTCGACGTCGGACAGGACGCTGTCGCGCTGACGGGCGCTCACCAGCGGCCCCATCGTGGTGCCCTCGGCAAGACCCGGGCCGACGCGCAGCGCGGCGGCCTCGGCGAGCAGCAGCCGCGTGAACTCCTCGTACACGGACCGCTCGACGATGACTCGGCTGGTGGCGGTGCAGCGCTGCCCGGCCTGGGCGAAACCGGCCGCGGCGACGGCCTTGGCGGCCGCGGTCAGGTCGGCGTCGGCAAGGACGACGGTGGCGTTCTTGCCGCCGAGCTCACCCTGGAAGCGGACGTTGCTGTTGGCGAGCTGGGCACGCAGGCCCTCGCCGACCTCATTGCTGCCGGTGAAGGTGAGCGCGGCGAGGCGCGGGTCGGCGATCAGCGCCTCGGAGATCTGCGAGCCGCGGCCCGTGACCACGTTGAGGACACCGGCGGGCAGGCCCGCGTCGTGCAGGGCGCGGGCGAAGTGCAGGGCGGCCTGCGGGGTGTCGGTGGCCGGCTTGAGGATCGCGGCGTTGCCCGCCGCGAGGCACGGAGCCAGCTTGCGGGCCGGGGTGATCAGCGGGTCGTTCCACGGGGTGATCGCGAGGACGACGCCGATCGGCTCGCGCTGGTGGCTGGTGCGGGTGTCCGGGCGGACGTCGTGCAGCAGCGTCCCGTAGCCCTGGCGGGCGATGCCCGCGTAGTACTCCAGGAAGTCGGCGGCCTTGATCGTCTCGCCCGTCGCCTCGGCGCGGGTCTTGCCCATCTCGGTGGCCAGGTCCTCGGCGATCTCACCGACGCGCTCGCGCAGCAGCCGGGCCGCCTCGGTCATGATCCGGGCACGCTCGAAGGGACTGGTGCGCTTCCAGAGGGCGAAGCCCTGCTCGGCGTGGTCGTAGGCGCGGGTGACGTCGGCGGCGCTCAGTGCGGGGACGCGGGCGACGGGGGTGCGCAGGTCCGAGGGATCGTGGACGTCGATCCACTCTCCGGTCGCCACCCACTCTCCACCGGAGAGGGTTTCCAGGGTTCGCATGAAGATCACTTCCTTCGTCCGCCGCGGTGCGGGTTCCGCGGTCTGCACAGGGAGCGGCCGTACTGGGCCGGATGCGACAACACACCATGTCGGGGCGGTGCCACCAGTCCCGCGGGGGCAGTCATTGCTTGCGCCGCGCGCGGGTCGGCGGGCGGCTGATCCGTGCTGGAATCGGCAGGCCGGACGGCATGTGCGATGCCGCCGGGAGCCGAGACCCCGCCCAGGGGACGTAAGGAGAAAGTCACATGGCCTACGCCGTCATCGCCCACTACTACTGCGAGCCCGCCGACGAGGCCACGGTGCGCGCCGCGTTGCTGAAGGTGCGCGAGCACACCCGCGCCGAGCCGGCGAACCTGGCGTACGAGGTGCATGCCGAGGCGGACCGGCCGGGCAGTTTCGTGCTGTACGAGGTGTACGCCGACCGCGCCGGCTTCGACGCGCACAAGGCCGCCGACCACTTCGACGAACTGATCGTGGAGACGGTGTGGCCGCTGCTGACCAACCGCAAGGTGACCTTCGCCGAGGTGCTCTGAGACCACGCCGGGAAGCGCGTTCGCGCTTCCCGGCCCCTCGTTGGCCATGGGTCAGAACTCGTTGCCCCAGCAGTACCGGGCGAGGGTCTCCACCAGGACCAGCTTGCGGCGCTGCTCCTCGGTGCTCAGCAGCGGACGGGCCGCCGAGTCGGCGAAGCCGCGGGACGGCGAAATGGCCATGTCCTCAAGGTCCTTGACCTCGGCGGCGGCGTCGATGCGGGCCAGCACCGTGTCGATGTCCTCGAGTTCGGGCACGGTCGCATCCACCACGCCCAGGCACGCGTCCCGGTCCTCCGGGAGGGCCTTGACCAGGTCGAGCTCGGCCTCGGTGCCCTGGTCGTACGGCAGGATCCACCGGTCCGCCGGAACCTCGCCGTACAGGCGCTCGGCCCTGGCCCGGTCCACCACGGCGGGGGCCACCCAGCCGGGAGAGACGCCGATCCGGACGCCCTCGGGGCGCTCGTCCAGTCGTACCGCCAAGGCCTCCACGGCCAGCGCGTCGTCGAAGGAGAGCGCGCCGGGCGCGGCCGGCTCGGCTGCGACGTGGCCGAGGAGCAGCGGGTTGTTCAGCTGGATCAGCCGGACGCCCCGGGAGACCAGCAGCTCGATCTCCGCGCGGATGATCTCCGCCAGGGCCTCGCCGAGTTCGCGCGCCGAGGCCGGACCGCCGGAGCCCACCAGCTCGGGGTCGAAGGTGGTGGCGGCCAGGTAGGCCGGGGAGGGCAGCGAGGCCTTGGGGGCGATCACCGTCAACTCGGCGATCCGGCCGGCCCAGTCCGCCAGCAGCGGGCCGTTGGCCTTCGGCAGGGACTCCGCCACCCAGCGCGGCAGGCCGTCCACTTCCTCGTCCGTACGCCGGAAGCCGGAGACGGCGTCGAAGACGGCACTGCGGAAGTCCTCACGGGGAAGGTCCCCGTCGGTGACGACCGTGGAGCGGATCTTGCGCTGGAAGGTCACCACCTCCTTGACCGCCTCGAGTTCCGCCGCCAGCAGGGCGTCGGCGTCGATCTCGCCCCGGGCCGCCTTCTCGCGCGCGGCGAAGAGCTCGGCCGGGCGGACCAGGCTGCCGTGGTGGTCGATGCGGTAGTTGAACGTATCCGCCATGGTTCAGGCCCCCTTCTCGGTGTTCCCGGCCGGCTTGCCCGCGACGCCCCAGGCGGCGAACTCCAGCTCGTAGCCGAGCGATTCGAGGACCTCGTCGGCGACCTGCTGGTCCTCGTCCGCGGTACCACCGGCGATGCCGAGGCCGCCGATGATCTCGCCGCCCTTCTTGATCGTCATGCTGCCTTCGGTGGCCATGATCGGCAGGGCGGCGCCGGGCAGCTGGGAGAGCTGGGAGAAGAAGACCGGCTGGCTCTCCTGCCACTTCTTCAGCATCTTGCCGGGCCGCTGCATCACGGCCGCGGTGTACGCCTTCGCGCGGGCGATGTCCGGAGTGAGCGGTCGCGCCCCGTCCGAGCGGCGGACGCTGATCACGAAGCCGCCGGCGTCCACCACGGCGACGCTCACCGCCTTCCCGAGCGACTGGGCGCGCTTCAGCGCGGCGTCGACGATCTCTTCGGCGGCGTCGAGGGTGAGGCTGCTCATGCTGCTTCCTTCTCTGCAGTGAGGGTGCGGCGCAGGCGGGCGACGGCCGCGTTGTACTTCTCCGGCGTCTCCCAGTACATGGAGTGCGGGGCGTCCGGGACGATCTCCAGGTGCGAGCCGGGCAGCAGCTCGTGGGCGCGGGTCACGGTCTTCAGGCTGAGCACCGCGTCCTTCTCACCGGCCAGGAAGGCGACCTTGACGCCCGAGTCCTGGATCTCCTGAAGGGTCGGGCCGTTGGTATCGAGGTTGCGCAGGTCCTGCATCTTCGCGACGTTGAAGGTGCCCATCTGCTGGAACAGGAACGTGAGGTCCGCCCGCTCCTGCTGGAACCGCTTGGTGAGCAGGCGGTCGATGACGGGGAGCTTGACGGCCTCGGCGCGGTCGGCGGCGGCCAGCTCCTTCAGCTCCGGGTGGCTGATGCCGCCCAGGGAGTGGCCGAGGGCGACCGAGGACACGCGCTCGGGCCGCAGCAGGGCGGCGCGCAGTGCGGCGACGGAGCCTATGGACTGACCGACGAGCATGACGTCGGTCAGGTCCTCCTGGTCGAGGACTGCGATCAGGTCGCCAGGGAAGTCCTGGCCGTCGAACTCGGGCATCGACGAGTCGGACTTGCCGAAGCCGCGCAGGTCCACGGTGACGACCGTGAACTCCTCGCGCAGCGCGGCCACTTGCTGCCACCAGGCGGCGTGATGACCGCCGCTGCCGTGCACGAACAGGATCGCCGGACCGCTGCCGTGGCGCTCGTAGTAGATGGAGGTGCCGTCGGAGTCGGCGATGGGCATGGGGGTGAACTCCTAGTGGTACTGGGAAGTGAAATCCTTGCGGTGCGCGGTCAGTTGGGGCGCTTGCCGTGCCAGACCAGCTCGATCATGGTGTGGTCGGGGTCGTGGATGTAGCAGAACTTGGACTGGTTCTCGGGGCGTTCGATCGGGCGGGTGTGGCGGATACCCAGCGCCTTGAGGTGAGCGAGGAACTCGTCCCAGTCGTCGACCTCGACGGCGAAGTGGTACGGAGCCATGCGCTCCATCTCCTCGACCGGGGTGAAGTGCAGGTCGAAGTTGCCGCGGGTCATCAGCACCACGCGGGTGTTGGACTTGGGCATGATCCGCTTCATCCCGAAGACCTTCGCGTACCACTCGGCGGTCCGGTCGGAGTCGGTGGTGGGGAAGTTGACGTGGTGGATGTAGCGAGGTGCGCTGCTCATGCGTGATTCCCTTCGGGATGTACGGGGTTGGAGAGCACGCCGATGCCGCTGATCTCGATGTCCACGGTGTCGCCCGCCTCGATCTGGCAGGTGGCCTCCGCACCCATCCACAGGACATCGCCGGGGTGCATGGTGATGTGCTTGGTGATCTCGACGATGTAGTCGAAGGGATCGAAGACCATGTCGCCGGTCGGGAACGACGCGCGGACCTCACCGTTGACGCGCAGCGTGGTCGTCTGCGCCAGGGCGTCCACGTCGGTCTCGATCCAGGGCCCCATCGGTTTGAACGTGTCGCTGTTCTTGCTGCGCCAGAAGGTGCGGTCCTGGTGCTGCCAGGTGCGGGCGCTGACGTCATTGCCGATCGTCCACCCGAAGACGGACTTGCGTGCTTCCTCGTGGGTGGCGTGCCGCAGGGTGCGGCCGATGACGGCGACGAGTTCGGGCTCGGCCTCGAACCGGCCCTCGACACCGTCCGGTTTGACGATGGGCGAGCGGTGGCCGGTGAGCGCGTTGTTGGCCCGGTAGCCCACTTCCGGGCTCGTCGGGATCACGGCGGCGGCGTTGCCGAGCTTGGCGGCGTGCTCGATGTGCCGCCGGTAGTTCATGCCGACCGCGTAGAACACGGGCGGGACGACGACGGGCAGCCAGGTCGCGGTGGCGCGCGGCACCGTGCCGATGACGGTGAGGTCGCCCTCCATCGGGGACTCGGACAGCAGCTCGATGTCCTCCTCCCCCACGCGGCCCCACACCGCTCGTCCGCCGACCGAGACACGGGTGTATCGCATGGTGCCTCAGCCCGCCAGCAGGTGGGAGACGCGCTTGGTGATCAGGTAGGCGTCCAGGGCCTCGGGCCCGCCCTCCCTGCCGTAGCCGCTCTCCTTGACGCCGCCGGAGGGGGCCTCGCTGACGGAGCCGCCGCAGTGGTTGAGGGAGAGGATGCCGGCCTCCAGCTCGTCGGCGAGGCGCTCGGCGGTGGCGGCGTTCTGCGTGAAGCCGTAGGCGGCGAGGCCGTACGGCAGACCGTTCGCGGTCGCCAGTGCCTCGTCCAGGTCCGTGAAGGGCACGATCGGCGCGAGCGGTCCGAACGGCTCCTCGGACATCAGCTCCGCGTCCGCCGGTACGTCGGTCAGGACGGTCGGCGCGAAGAAGTACCCGGGGCGGTCCGGCCGTTCACCACCGGTGAGCACCTTGGCGCCCCGGTCCACGGCGTCGGCGGTCAGGCGGACCATCGTCTGGAGCCGGCGCTCGTTGGCGAGCGGGCCCATGGTGGTGCCCTCGGCCAGGCCGTCGCCGACGACGACCGCCTCGGCGGCCTTCACGAACTCGGCGGTGAACTCCTCGATCAGGCTCTCGTGCACCAGGAAGCGGCTCGGCGAGGTACAGACCTGGCCGGCGTTGGCGAACTTGGCCTGCGCGGCCTTGCGGGCGGCGGTCGCCGGGTCGGCGTCCGCGCACACGATCACCGGGGCGTGCCCGCCCAGCTCCATCAGGGAGGGCTTCATGACCTTGCCGGCCTCGGCGGCGAGCAGCTTGCCCACGGGCACCGAGCCGGTGAAGGCGATCAGACGCGTGATCGGAGAGGCGATCAGGTGCGCGGAGACCTCGGCGGGCTCGCCGAAGACGAGGTTGAGGACCCCGGCCGGCAGGCCGGCGTCCGCGTAGCACTGGACCAGGGCGGCTGCGGTCGCGGGGGTCTCCTCCGAGCCCTTGATGACGATGGAGCAGGCGGCCGACAGCGCCGAGGAGATCTTCCGGTTGGGCCCGCCCACCGGGAAGTTCCACGGGACGAAGGCGGCGACGGGGCCGAGGGGCTCACGCCGTACGGTCAGCACGGTGCCGGGGGCCGAGGGGATGATGCGGCCGTACGCGCGGCGGGCGTCGTCGGCGTGCCAGCGCAGGGTGTCGGCGGTGCGGCGGGCCTCGCCGGTCGACTCCGCGAGCGGCTTGCCCTGCTCCAGGGTCATGACGCGGCCGATCTCGGCGGCGCGCTCGCTGATCAGGTCGGCGGCGGCGTGCAGGACGGCGGTGCGCTTCGCGATGGGCGTGTCGCGCCATATCCGGAAGCCCTCGGCGGCGGCGTCGAGGGCGCGGTCGAGGTCGGCGGTGGTGGCGAGGGGTACTTCTCCGATCACCTTCTCGGTGGCCGGGTTCACGATCGGGGCGGTACGTCCGGTACCGCCCTGACACCACTCGCCCGCGATGTACATGCGGACGGCGGGGTAGCCGTGGTCGGTGCTCATGAGTGGGTGCCCTCTCAGGCTGGCGAGTTGAGCGACATGGGTCCCCCGGCCGAAGGCCGGGGAAGGTGGGTCAGGAGGCGGTGGCGTCCTGCTGGTCGCGGTTGGTGCGCAGCGCCCAGATGTGGTGGGGCGGGGTGGTCTCGTGGACCCGGGTCTCGTAGGTGTCGTCGACCCGGTCCATGTCGGCGGCGTATTCGACCCGCCCGCCGCAGGGCGCGTGCACGAACCGGAAGACGTTCGAGCCGACGGTGTGGCGGCCGAGCCGGCGCGCCTCGCGCCAGCCGTGGTCGATCATGTAGTTGCCGCCCTCGATCACTTCGTCGAAGCCGGGGACCTCGTACGCGATGTGGTTGACGCCGGCCTTGTCGGGGCGGTGGCACAGCAGCATGGTGTGCTGGTCCTGGTCGCCCGCCGCCTGCATGAAGACGCCCATGGGCTCGACCACGTCGGTCGGACGGAAGCCGAGGCGCTCCACGTAGAACGCGACGGCCTCCTCCCGCCCCGGCTTGGGGATGTTGAGGGCCACATGGCACATGCGCAGGGGGTGCACCCGGGTGATCGCCTCCAAGGCGGTGTTCCAGCGCTCGACGCTCCCCAGCGCGTTGGCGGGCCGGGGGGTCACGGGCGCGGGCTTCGGCCGGGCCAGGGTCAGGCCGACCCCGAAACCGGTCTCGTCCACGGTGTGGAACACGCCTGCGGCGTCCTCCCGGACCGCACGGTCACGGCCGACGGCCGCCACCAGCCGCTCCAGCTCCTGCGGGGTGTCGACGCCCCACACCATCTCGCGCAGGGTGGGACCGGCTTCCAGCGGCGGCGGCAGGAGCGGGCCGGGGTCGGTGTCCAGGTGGAGGGTCTGCCCGGTGAGCGTCTCGAACACCGCGTACTCGTCGGTCTTCTCCACCAGGAACAGTCCGAAGTCGTCGAAGAACCGGGCGCATTCGTCGAGGTCGTCGATGCCGTAGGTGACCGATTCGATTCTCTGAATTCCCATGGATTCCTCGCTTCGTCGCAGATCACGCCTGCGGTGCTGGTACGGTCACCGGTTCCCAGCGATCGTAGATTTGCGGCTTTGGCGGCCTCAACACTCTGGTCACGCAGGCATTGCAATCGTTTCTTGCGTTCCCGGTCGTTTGGCCCGTGCCGCGACCGGACAGGGTCAGGTCAGCGGTTGATCGCCGGAATGGGATTGTTCGAGAACCACTGAGTGAGAAAGTCGAGGAATACGGTGATTTTCCTCGGGGTGGCCTGGCCTGGACCGTAGATCGCGTAGAGCGGGCGGTCCGGCACCGTGATCTCGGGCAGCAGGACGCGCAGGGCGCCGGACATGAGGTCGTCGTAGGCCGACCGCTGTGGCAGCAGGGCGATGCCGCGGCCGTGCACGGCCGCCTTCTGCAGAGCGATGTAGGAGTTCGACGAGAACGCCACGTTACGGATCTTGTGCAGGGTGGAGGTGTGCCCGTGACCGATGCGCCAGACAGGGTCGTTCACGTGCACGAGGCAGTCGTGGTGCGCCAGGCCGTTGGGCTCGGTGAGGGGCCCCTGCCGGTCCACGTAGTCCTTCGAGGCGCAGAGCACGAAGGGCAGCGAGGCGATCTTCTTGAGCCGGACACTGGAGTCCCGCAGGTCCCGCGTGTGGAAGGCGACGTCGAATCCGCTGTCCAGGAAATCGTAGGTGCGGTCGGACATGCCACCGAGCTCGAAGCGGACCTGGATTTTCGGCTGAGCCGCGGAAAAGGCGGCGATCGCGTCTCCGAGGTCCAGACTTCCTATCCACTTGGGACAGATGATACTGAGCGAGCCCTCGGCCCGGTCGTGGAGGTGCGAGATGCCGGCGTCCTCCGCCTCGATTTCCTCGAGTATGCGCGCGGCGAATTCGGCGTACCGCTGACCCGGTTCGGTGAGGCTCACCGAACGCGCGGTGCGGTTGACCAGACGGACACCCACCTGCCGTTCCAACTCGGCGACGTGCCGGGACACCAGCGAGCCCGAAGAGCCCAGCTTCTTGGCTGCTCCGCTGAAGCTGCCCGACTGTGCGACGGTGACGAAGCTGTGCATGAGGAGCAAGCGATCCATGTTTCCTCCGGAGGCCCACGACTGCCAGGGGTGAGCCCCGGCGGCGGTGCCGGTCGTGCGGATGTGCGGGTGGTGCGGTCGCCGGACGGACCCGACGGATGGGTCTGACGGCGGTTCGGGCGTGCGGTCGTGCCGCGCCGGAGTGTCCCCATAGCGGCTCTATCGGGACACTCCGGCGACGCGGTGGACGGGCGGCTCAGGACGCCGTGAAGCAGGCTCCGCTTCCGGCGCGGGCTTGGTTACTTGGGGCAGTACTGGGGGGCCTTGCTCAGGTTGTCCTTGGTGACCAAGAGAAGAGGAATGTTGGCAATCTTGTCAACCTTCTTCTTGTCAAGAAGGCCGACCGCGTTCTTGACCGCCGTCTGGCCGATCGTCATCGCCGAGTTGGCCACGGTGGCGGAGAGACGGCCGTCCTTGACGGCGGCCAGGCCCTCGTCGGTACCGTTGGCGGTCACGATCTTGACGTCCTTGGCGCCGGCCGCGTCGAACGCCTTGCGCGCGGCGAAGGCCATCTCCTCATTGGCGACGAAGGCGTAGTCCAGGTCGGGGTGTGCCTGGATCATGTTCTCGGCGACATCCTGCGCCTTGGCTGCGTTGAACATGCCGGGCTGATTCGCGACCACCTTGGCATTGCTGGGCAGGGCCTTGGTGAAACCGCCCACGAGCAGGTCGGAGGCGGCGCCGGGGGCACCCGCGATGACACCGACCTGCGCGCTCTTACCGCCCGCGTCCTTCTCGATCCAGCCGGCGTCCAGGGCGCCGACCTTGGGGAGGTCGACGACGGCCGCACCGAGGATGTCGTTCACGTCGCTGGTGGCCACGGACGTCAGGTAGATGGGTATGTTCGCGGCCTTGGCCTTGGCTATGTCGCCCTTGAGCGCGTCGACGTTGACGGTCTGCACGATGAGCGCGCTCACGTTGCGGGAGGTCATGTCCTCGATGTTGGACAGCTCGGTCCCGGAATTCTGGTGGGAGTTGGCCGTGTAGACCTTGGCTCCCTCCGACTTCGCCGTCTGCTCTACGGCTTTCTGCAGACAGGTGTGGAATTCGGTGTCACCACCGTTGACGAACCCGAGGGAAACGTCGCTGGACCCGCTGTCGCTGTTACTGCAACCGCTCAGCACCAGGGTGGTGCCGGCGACCGCGGCGAACAGCGTGTGGCGGGAGCGCGCGGAAAGTCTCATGGTCAAAGGCCTTTCATGACGGGCTGTGGGCAGGGGAAGTCAGTGCCGTGCGGAGCGGGCTTTGTTGAACTCGTTGGCAATCGCCGCGATGAGGAGTACGCCGCCCACGGCGACCTGCTGGTAGTAGCTGGAGACCTGGACGAGGTTGAGGGCGTTGGCCACAACTCCGAGCAACAGGACCCCGAGCGCGGTCCCTACGACGGTGCCCTGGCCGCCGGCGAGCGAGGTGCCGCCGATCACCACCGCCGCGACGGCCGTGAGCTGCAGGGTGAGGCCGCCGGTGCCACCGGGGCTGCTGGAGCCCAGCCGGGACAGCAGCATGATCCCCGCGAGGCCGGAGAGGGCGCCCGTGACGCCGTACAGCGTGAGTTTGCGCGCGGTGACGTTGATGCCGCTGAGGCGGGCGACGTGCTCGTTGCCCCCGATGGCGAAGGCGTCACGGCCGAACACGGTGAACCGCATGACCAGGGCGATCGCCACCAGCACAAGGATCGCCACGATCAGCAGGTACGGCACCCCGAGGACCTTGTCATTGCCCAGCGCGAACATCCTGGTGCCGATGGAGACGCTGAGGCCGTTGAGGACAAGCAGCGCGATGCCGTCCAGCAGGGTGGCCGTCGCCAGGGTCACGACGAACGGTGCCACGTTGGTGAACGTCACGACCAGCCCGTTGACCAGCCCGATGACCGTGGCCAGCAGCACCGAGGCGATGACCGTGAACGCGGTGGAGTGGCCATGAGACAGCAACTGCGCCCCGACGGCGGTGGTGACGGAGACGTTGCTGCCCATGGAGAAGTCCATGCCGCCCGCGGTCATGAGCAGCGTGAGGCCGCCCGCGATCACGGCGGTGACGCTCACCTGGCGCAGGATGTTGATGATGTTCGTCGTGGTGGTGAACGAGTCGGTCTGCAGCGCGGTGGCGATCACCACGATGAACAGGACCGCTATCAGTCCGGTGTGCGGCGCACGCCGCAGGGCGCCGAACGTGAACCGGGACCGGCCGGCCTCGGGCGGGTCGGAGACCTCCGGGGCATCGGGAAGTGTCTTGACGCTCACTGCGGTTGACCTCCGAGAGCGATGGCGACGAGCTCGTCGTGGGTGATGTCGGTGGTGTCGCGTTCGGCGACCGTGCGGCCGGCGCTGACGACGACGACCCGGTCGGCCAGGCGCATGGCCTCCTCGGCGGAGGAGGAGGCGAGCAGCACGGCCACGCCGCGCGAGGCGAGGTCGTCGACAAGGGTGTGGATCTCGGCCATGGCCGCGACGTCCACACCATTGGTGGGGTCCTCGAGGAAGCAGGCGACCGGCTCGGTCTGCAGCCACTTGGCCAGCAGGACCTTCTGCTGATTGCCTCCGGACAGCGCGCTCACCGGCGGGTTTCCGGCGAGGGAGACCACGCCGTAGCTCCTGCGCAGCGGCGCCGCACGGCGGGCGAGCGCCGCGACCCGGTGGACGCGGCGCCGCGCGAAGCGGTCGTCGGCCAGCATCAGGTTCTCGTCCAGGGACAGCTCCGGGACCAGGCCCAGGGCCCGGCGGTCTCCGGTGACGCAGCGCAGGCCGCTGCCGAGCGAGGCGTGGATCCGGCCGAGGGGCACGGCGGCGCCGTCGATCTGGAGTTCGCCGGAGTCGGGACGGCGGCGGCCGGAGAGCAGGTCGAAGAGGCGCGACTGCGCGTCCCCGGCCGGTCCGAGCACCGCGACGATCTCGCCCTTGCGCACCTCGACGGTGAAGTCCCGCAGCGCCCGGCCGTCGTTCAGGCCGCGTACCGCCAGCCCGATCTCGTCCTTCGGGGCGGGGCGTTCGGCGCGCTGGGAGACCACGTCCCGGCCGACCATGCTGCGGACGAGCCCGGCCGGGTCGAAGTCGCCGGCGGTCGCGCTGCGCACCACGGCTCCGTCCCGCAGGACGGTGAGACGGTCCGCGACGGCCATGACCTCGTCGATGTAGTGCGAGATGTAGACGACGGCCACGCCGTCGTCGCGGAGGGTTCGCACCAGGGACCTGATCTGGTTGGCCGCCTCCGCGCTCAGGCAGGCGGTCGGCTCGTCCAGGATCAGGATCCGGCCGCCACGGCGGACCTCCCGCGCCACCTCGACCATCGTCTGCTCGGCGACGCTGAGCGAGCCCGCGGTCCGCTCCACGTCGATGTCGATGCCGAGGCCGGACAGCGCCTTCTTCGCCTCGGACTTGACCGCCTTCCAGTGCACGGTGCTGAGCCGGGTGGGCAGATCGCCCAGCATGACGTTCTCGGCCACGGTCAGCCCCATCGCCAGCTCACGGCGCTGGGGGACCGACGCGATGCCGAGTCGCCGGGCCTTGCGGACGGTCAGCCCGGAGTGCGCGTCTCCGTTGACCCCGATGGTGCCGCCGTCGGGCTGGTGAACCCCCGAGAGGACCTGCACCAGCGTCGACTTGCCGGCTCCGTTCATGCCCATCAGCGCGTGGACTTCGCCGGGGTAGAGGTCGAGGTCCACGCCCTTGAGCGCGGCCGCTCCGCCGAAGCTCTTGGTGATGCCTCGTACGCGAACCACGGCCTCGGGCGTCGTACCGGCACCGCTGTCGGCCGTGTCCGGTGTCCTTGCTGTCACAGCGGTGCCTCCCTGCGCGCTCCGGTCCGTAGCGGCTGTCACGGCCGGGAGCCGTCGCCGTCGGGGACGACGCGCTCGTAGCCGCGGATGTCCGGGAAGGGGGGCTCGCGGTCGGCCTGAAGGTCCACCTGGAAGGTGTTCAGGCACATCCCGAGCATCGTGAAGTTGCCCAGGGCGCCGATGGTGTCGACCAGGCCCTTGGAGCCGAAGTGCTCGAGCGCGCGGGCGAAGGTCTCGTCGGAGACGAAGTGCTGCTCGAGGACCTCGCGGCAGAACTGGTAGAAGGCCTGGTCCGCCGCGTCGTCGAAGACCGCCTCGCGCTTCTCGGCGACGGCCTTGACGGCGGCCTCCGGGATGCCCGCCTCGATCGCCTGGTGCACGTGGGCGTTCCACGAGTACTGCGCGTCCCAGTTCCTGGCGGCCATCAGCAGCGTGAGCTCGCGCAGGTGCTTGGGAAGGCTGCAGTCGAAGCGGGCGAAGGCACCGAGGGACTCGGCACGCTCGCACATCTCCGGGCTGTGCAGCCAGACCCGGAACGGGCCGCGGACGGCGCCGCGCCGGCCGGCGATGCGAGCGGCCAACTCCTGCTGGCGCGGATCCATTTCCTCATCGGTGAGAACGGGGAGCCTCATGTGGCCGATACCTGCCTTTTCTTTCCGGCGTGTTTCAGGCACGTACTGGGAGCCGTGCGATGCCAGCCGACGGTACAGCCGGTGGCGCGAAGCTCACCCATCTCGGAGTGCAAGGTAAAGCTGCACGCCAGAGGGCACCCATTCGCGGGGAGGCGACCTAACGTCGATCGACGCAACACCGTGAAGTGGAAAGGAACCCCAGGATGCCCACCATCATCAAGACCGCGTCCGTGCCCCTGCTCGACCGAGGCGGCTCCGTCGTGACGACGCCGCTGATCACCACGACGTCGGCGGGCGGGGAGAACCGGATCACCAGCGGGATGAGTGTGTATCCGGTCGGTTCCGGGGCACCGATGCACTCGCACAACTGCGACGAGCACGTGACGATCCTCGAGGGCGAGGCGGAGGTCGTGGTCGACGGTGAGGTGACGAAGCTGGAGCAGTTCGACACCACCTACGTGCCGTCGCCCATCCCCCATCTGTTCAGGAACATCGGCGACCGCCCGCTGCGCATCCTGTGGGTGTACACCTCCGGGACGGTGACGCGTACGTTCACCGAGACCGGGGTGACGGTGGAGCACCTGTCGGCCCAGGATCAGATGGGATGACACGGCGCCGCGGGACCACCGCGCCGAAGTGAGCGGCCGGTCGTCGGGTCACCCCTTGCGGTAGAGCTCCGTGAGGAGTTCGATCGCCGCCTGGGTGGCTGGATGCGGGTCGTCCCGCCACCAGCCGAGCCGCACCGCGATCGGCTCGGCGTCGCGCACCGGCCGGTAGACGATGCCTGGGCGCGGGTACTGGTGCGCGGTCGACTCGGCCGTCATGCCCACGCAACGGCCCGTGGAGATCGCGGTGAGCCAGTCGTCGACATCGTGTGTTTCCTTGGTCGCCGGGCGGGAGTCGGGTGGCCACAGCTCCGTCGTGGTCGTGCCGGTCCTGCGGTCGACGAGCAGGGTGCGCCCGCCGATGTCGGCCAGTCGGATCGAGCGGCGTTTGGCCAGGGCGTCGTCGGAGGCCATGGCGCACAGTCGCCGTTCAAGCCCCACGATCGCCGAGTGGAAACGCCGGTCGTCCAGTGGTCTGCGTACGACGGCGAGGTCGCAGGCCCCCTCCGCCAGTCCGGCGGAGGGGGAGTTGACCCGGACGAGCCGCAGATCCGTCCCGGGGTGGGTGTCGGCCCAGCGGCGCTGGAAGGCCAGCGTGTGGCGGCCGAGCGCCGACCAGGCGTAGCCGATCCGCAGCGAGACATGTCCTGACGCGGCCTCCCGGACCAGCTCGTCCACCTCGCCGAGCACCCGCCGGGCATGCGCCACCACGCGCAGCCCGGTCGCCGTCGGAGTCACCTCGCGGGAGGTCCGCCGCAACAGCCGTACCCCGAGGGCGCGTTCGAGTGAGGCCAGGGTGCGGGACACGGCCGCCTGGGAGACACCGAGCGCGATGGCGGCGTCGGTGAAGGTGCCCTCGTCGACGATCGCGACCAGACAGCGCAACTGGCGCAGCTCCACATCCATGACTCAAGCGTATAGATGGATGGGTTGATGCATTTTGCGCAAGAGATGGCTCGTCGCAGGATCGGAGCATGCACGCAGCGCCCGCATCCGCAGCAGCACCCGCGCGCCGGACCGCCCCGGTGTCCTCCGCTCCGCATCCCGGCGGAAAACGCCTGGCCGTGGCCACGATGTTCGGCAGCGGACTGTCCAACCAGACCGGTGCCGCGGTCGGTTCCCTCGCCTTCCCCACCCTCGGACCTGTCGGTGTCGTCGCGGTACGCCAGTACGTCGCCGCGATCGCCCTGATGGCCGTCGGCCGGCCCCGGCTACGGACCTTCACCTGGCGGCAGTGGTGGCCGGTGCTGCTGCTGGCCCTGGTCTTCGGCACGATGAACCTGTCGTTGTACAGCGCGATCGACCGCATCGGCCTCGGGCTCGCGGTGACCCTGGAGTTCCTGGGCCCGCTCAGCATCGCGCTGGCCGCCTCCCGTCGCCGCGTGGACGCGGGCTGTGCGCTGATCGCCGCGGCCGGCGTCGTCACCCTGATGCGCCCGAAGCCCTCCGCCGACTATGTCGGGATGGCCCTGGGGCTCCTGGCCGCGGTCTGCTGGGCGTCGTACATCCTGCTCAACCGCACGGTCGGCCGACGCATCCCGGGAGCGCAGGGATCGGCGGCCGCCGCCGGACTCTCCGCGCTGCTCTTCCTGCCGATCGGACTCGTCATCGTCGTCCGGCATCCGCCGACCGCGGAAGCCATGGCGTACGCAGTCGCCGCCGGCGTGCTCTCCTCCGCCGTCCCGTATCTGGCTGATCTGCTCACCCTGCGCCGGGTGCCCGCCCAGACCTTCGGTCTCTTCATGAGCGTCAACCCCGTCCTCGCCGCCGTGGTCGGGTGGATCGTCCTGGGGCAGCGACCGGGCGGGCTCGAGTGGGCCGCGATCACGGCCGTCGTCTGCGCCAACGCGCTCAGCATCCTCACGTCGCGCCCATGACGGACGAAGTCAGCACGTGTCGGCGGCGAGATGTCGTGCCGCAGCTGCTCGACGCATGCGGAGTCGACCCCGCCGAGCCGGTGCTCCTCGGGGACGGCCGCGACCAAGGGTTCGGTGGCGATGGTGCGTGGGCGATGCCCTCCTGCCGTACCGGCGGGCGCAGGACTCCGACATCGAGGCGGATCCCGTCAGCCCGATCCGCAGCACCCCTTCCGCCCCTGCCGCGAAGCGCCCGACCCTGGCCACGGCTTCGTCGACGGCCTTGAGGATGCGCTCCGCGTCGGTGCGGAACACCTCGCCGCGCCTGCCGGGAACGTGCGGCCGGGGGGGGGGGGGGGGGGGGGGGGGGGGGGGGGGGGGGGGGGGGGGGGGGGGGGGGGGGGGGGGGGGGGGGGGGGGGGGGGGGGGGGGGGGGGG